>NZ_JBEPPK010000017.1:0-115825 GCF_040547285.1 Hymenobacter sp. UYP22
AGCGGAGAGAAAGGAGATGGGTCGCACCTCAAATTTCGCTCATGTTGTGGGAGTCCTTTCTGTTTTAGCCTGTTGCCCCCTTCCTAAACAGGTTCTTATTTAGAGTATTGTCGCCGGCTGACATTCTGGAAGAAATTCGTCACGCGAGAGGAGCACATCCTGACCGGCTGCGGTTCCCGATTGCTGACTATATGATTTTTAGTGATACTTGGGACTTGCTTCTCGATGAGCAGAATCCAGAAGTTTATTACATCGTCAATAACAATCACAAGACTGAAGAGGACGTGATATTGACTTCATCTCTCCCAGAATTCATTAGCAGATTCTTAGCTGACGGTGTCTGGGGACAAAATGGTGATGGTGGTTTGTATGGCTGGCGTGAGACAATAAAAGCGCAAACAAATGGTCTTACATGAAATAAAATCAGCTTCTGAGGCAGAAGAAAAAAGCCCCGCCGGATTATTCCAGCGGGGCTCTTTAATGAAACAGAACTAGTAGTTATTTCACTACCACTTTGCGGCTTAGGCCTAGCTCCGGGATAGTCAGATGGTAGACGCCGGCGGGCAGGGTGCGCGTCACGCGCAGGCGCTGCTCGGTGGAGCCGGGGTACAGGCGCACGGATTGCTCGTGAACCGGGCGGCCCAGCAGGTCAATGAGGCGCAGGGTAGCGGCCGTTTCCTTCGGCGACTGCACCACTACATCAATCCGGTCGGCGGCGGTGGGGTTGGGGTACACGGCCAAATCGGCACCAGTTACGGTGGCTTCCTTGGTGGCCGTGATGGTAGACTCGCGCAGGGCGGTGCTGGTGAGTACGGCCGGAGCCGTGTAGGTAGCCTTCACGAAAGCACGCTGGGCGGGGTTGGTGGTAGCGGCATTCTTGGCGCGCAGCGTCAGCCAGCCGGTAGCCGTGGGCGTGTAGGTGCCTGTGAGGGTGCCGGTGCCGGTTTTGCTGCTCACAATGGTGGTGCCACTTACAACTTCAACGGCTAAGCTGCGGGTAGCATCGGTGGGAAAGAGGGTGTAGGTTACCGCCTTGCCCGAGGCCACGTATATGCGGCCCGCCGTGCGGTAAGCCGTAGACGAAGCCGGCAGCTGCCCGCCCTGTTTCAGCGAGGAGGCGTGCGAATCGCCCAGGTCATCGGCCAGTTCCCACTCCTGAGTAGTCGCCATGGCCGCGCGGTTGTAGTTGGTGCCGATGCCGGTGGGGGCCCACACCGAGTAGCCGCGGCGGCCGCCCGTGGCCGTGCCGTTGCAGGGCGGCGTGTTGATGCTCACGGTTTGGGAGGCGCTTACCGTTACGGTAGCCGTGCCGTTGGCCCCGGAGTAGTCCTTCAGTACCGTGCCGGGCGCAAAGTCACAGCTGACGGTACTGTTCTGCCAGGTATTCCAGTTGTCGTTGATGCCGATTAGGGCCTTGGTGCTCCGCTCAATTACCAGGTGGTCGGCGGCCTGCCAGCGCACTTTGTAGGCACCATCCTTAAAGCGCAGGTTCTGGTGACACCAAATCAGGTTTTCGATGTCGGAGCGCTGGGGTAGGTCGGTGGTGCTGGTGGGCTGGTGGGAATACCGCTTGCTGGTGCTGCCAATGTTGAACAGGTCCTCGAAGAAAATCTGGGGAGAGCCATCCACGGCCAGGGCCGCCGCGTAGGCCGGGGAGAGGCGGCCGTCCGAGGGGTCGATGTGGGGCGCCAGCTCCGAGCCGGTATTCCAGCCGGTGTAGTTGCCGTTGGCGTCCGTCTGGGGGCGGAAGGTGTCGTGGTTGTTCACGAAAGGCACGGTGCGGTGCACGTAGGTGCCGTTGATGTTCACCACCCGGGCTCCCTGCTGGTAGCTGGGCAGGCTGCCCAAATCAAAGTTGCCGCCCCCACTCACAATGCTGTAAAGGCCGTTGCGCAGGGAGAAATCGAAGGTGCCGGCGCGGTTCTGCACGTTGCCTACCCAGTTGTCCATCTGCCCCGAGGAGCCTACCCATTCGCCCACGGCGTACATGGTAGCGCCGCCGCTGGCCCAACCGGCGTTGCTTTGCATGTTGTAGAGGAAATCCTCCATGGCAAAGTCGGGGAAGTGCTTCACGGCATCCAGGCGCACGCCATCAAAGCCTTCCTGCTTCTTGTACCACACCAGCCAGTTGCGCACCTCATTGCGCATGTAGTCGGCGCCCTGGGTAGGGTTAAAGGTAGCGTTGGAGCTCTGGCCGTAGGAGCCGTTATAGTAGCTCACATCGGGCCCGAAGTACACGGCATTCCAGTCGCCGGAGGTGGAGTTATTGCCGGGGTTGGGGTTGAAGTTCTGCCAGTTTTTGGGGAAGCGGCCGTTGCGGGCCAGGTAGTTGGCGGCCGTTTCGTCGGTAGCGGGCTTGGTGTAACTCACGTACCGGAAGTTCTTGTACTTGCTGGTCGAGCCATCTTCCCAAGCGGCGGGGTCCTGGCCACCGCCGCCAGTTTGGGAGCCGGCGCCGTCGTTGTGGTTGAGCACAATATCCTGCACCACCTCAATGCCGTTGGCGTGCAGCACGGCCACGGCCCGCAGCAGCTCATCCTTGTTACCCAGGCGGGTGGCGGTGAAGCCTTTTTGGTACTTATCCCCGAGGTCGTAGTTATCGAAGGGGGAGTAGCCGTTGCCCTGATTACCGTTCTTGATGCTCGGGGGCAGCCACACGGCATCAATGCCCATGGCTTTCAGGCGCGGAGCCAGCAGGGCAATGTAGTTGGCCCAGCCATTGGGGTAGTTAGAGTTCCAATAGTCCCACCAGTAGCCTTGCAGCACTACTTTTTGGGCGTTGGCGGGTTGGCCGCCCAGAACAAAAAGGGCAGCGGCGGCCAGGGTGAGCTTGCGCCACCGGGAGGGGGTACTTGTGTACATGTGGGAATTGGTTGGTGGGAAAAAAGAAACGGCGGGTGACGCCGCGAAGAGCGAATTTGGGGTTTCTAAAGTCGGTAATTAAATAGTAAAATACCGATGGTATATTACCGTATGCCGGTTCTGGCTTGGCCGGTTCTGAATGATGAGGGAATTAAACGGGCCATTTTATCCTTACATTCAGGTACTATTCGGGTGCTTATAGGCATCTGCAATGGCCGAATACTCGTAAGAACACGTGCGCCTGATTTTCAAATGCCCAGGCGTGTTGTTCAAAACCTGAAACCGAACTGTGTCGATGGAAAACCAGAGTGTAGTGCGCCGTCAGCGTATCAAACGCCGGGCCCGCCGAGTGGCGCGCCGGATTTTGCCTTTCGTGGCATCCCTGTTTCTGGCCACGCCACTAGCTGCCCCGGTGCGCTCCAAAGCGGCCACCACGAGCTCCGAAATGCGCTTGCCTACGGCGGCAGTTACCAAAACTACGCTGTTCAACCAGCACCTGCACGACCTCTACCGCGACCTGCAGGTGGAGCAGCAGGGCCTGCGCTTTGAGGTATTCGAGAAGGCCATGACCGGTTACCTCAACTTGGACAAGCAAGGTAAGCTTAGCGAAAAGCAGTTGCTGACCGTAGTTGATTTCGAGTTACCCTCCACGGAAAAGCGCCTGTGGGTGCTGGACTTGGAGGCCAAGCAAGTGAAGTTCCACACGCTGGTGGCCCACGGCCACAATTCCGGCGAAAACATGGCTACCAACTTCTCCAACGAGAACGAGTCGAACATGAGCAGCCTGGGCTTTTACGTAACCCAAGGCGAGTACCAGGGCAAGCACGGCCGCTCACTCAAGCTTAAAGGCTTGGATGAGGGCTACAACACCAATGCCCTGAGCCGCTCGGTGGTGATGCACGGTGCTGATTACGTGAGCGAGGACTTCATCCGGCAAAATGGCCGTTTGGGCCGCAGCTTGGGTTGCCCCGCGTTGCCCATGGATCAGAAGGACGCCATTATTGCCGCCGTGGAAGGCCAGACCTGCCTGTTTCTGAATGGTCCTGATCAGTCATATTCTTCGAAATACCTGAATCAGGATGTGGCCGTAGCCAGCTTGCTCGATCGGGACAATCAGATGATATAAATCCCCGATGGTGCAGATAAGGCAGATGCCACAGCTTCATACGACCGTCGTATGAAGCTGTGGCATCTGCCTTATCTGCACCATCGGGGATTTACAGCTTCACGCCAAACTTGTTACCCACCGTCTCCAGGTCTTTAATAACTGCGTCGAGTAGGGGAATGCCGTCAATTAAGCGTACGGCCGAGGTTTCCCGCTCCGGGTCGCCGGGGATAAGCACTTGGTGGCCCTCCACGGCCTGAGCCGAACGGAACGTAGTAATCCAGTTGTCCATGTGGGCCTTGAACTCGTCGGCAGGGCGGAAGGCATCCACCCGCATGGCTCCGAAGAAGTGCCCGAGGCCCTGGCCCACCGGATTGGCAGAGGGCTGCAGGAACGCCACGAACGGCGGTACCCAGGGGCCGTAATTGGCCCCACTGAGCACGGCCGAGAAGATATCCACCACGGCACCTAGCCCATAGCCCTTGTGCGAGCCGGTAACCCCGCCCAGCGGCAGCAGCGCGCCGCCGTTTTTCACGGCGTTGGCATCCGTAGAGCCTGTGCCCTGCGCATCCTGAGCCCAGCCTTCGGGAATAGGGAGGTTTTTGCGCTGGGCAATTTCCAGCTTGCCGTTGGCGGCGGTGGTGGTAGCCATATCCAGCACAAAATCGGGCTGCTCACCGGCGGGTACGGCCACGGCAATGGGGTTGGTGCCCAGCAGCCGCTCCAGCGAGTAGGTTGGCGCTACCAGGGGTGAGGCGTTGGTCATGGCCACGCCAATCATGTCATGGGCCAGGGCCTGCATGGCGTGGTAGCCGGCAATGCCGAAGTGGTTGGAATTCTTCACCGATACCCAGCCAGTGCCCACCTGCCGGGCTTTTTCCAGAGCCACCTGCATAGCCCGGGGGCCAACGACCAGGCCCAAACCTCCGTCGCCATCCACCACGGCGGTGCTGGGCGTTTCGTAGGTGACGCCGATGCGGGGCGTAGCGTTGATGCGGCCCGCTTCCCAGAGGCGCACGTAGCCCACCAGCCGTGCCACCCCGTGCGAATCCACCCCGCGCAAATCCGCCGACAGCAACGTTTCCGTGGCTTGCGTAGCATAGGCCTCGGGGCAACCCATGCTGCGGAAAACGGTTTCGGTGAAGGCAAACAGCTGGGAGTAGGAGAATAGGGTAGGAGTCATGGGTGGAGCACGCACGTAGCGGAAGCCGCTGAGGTTTGAGAATAAGTCGGAGAAAGGCCTTGTCATTGCGAGCAAGGGGAGGAATCTGGGGTATGGGCCGAAACGGTTACCCCAGATTCCTTGGCACTGGATTGATGCGCCACCTGCTCGGAATGATAGGACTAAGGGTTACTCGGGGGTGGCCAGCATTTCAGCCAGTAAACCTTCTTTCAGGGCATACGCTGAGGTGCGGATGTTGGTAATGCCGGTGAGCTGCAGCACGTAGTCGATGAGTACCGAGGCCACTACCAGCATATCGGCGCGCATGGGTAAGATACCGGGCAGGGCCACGCGCTGCTCGTGGGTAAGGCTGAGCATCTGCTGGTAGCTGTGGCGGAAGCCTTCAAACGTCAGGTCGGAGCTGGGCGGCAGCTCGGCTTCGGTGCGCAGCCGGCCCAGCTGCATATCGGCTAGGCTATCAAAGGAGCCGGACGCACCCACCAAGCCCACCGGCCGAAACTGCTGCATGGCTTCGGCCAGGGGCTGCAGCACTTCCCGCAGATAGGCCTGCTCGGCGGCTACGGCCTCGGGCGGGAACACGCCACTGGGGTCGGGAAAAAACTTGTCGAGCAGGCGTTGGGCCCCGATTTCAAAGCTACGCTTCCAGAAAATGTGGCTGTCATCGGCCACAATAAACTCCACCGAGCCCCCGCCAATATCCATAAGCAGGTGGGGCGCCGGGCCCAAGGCCACGGCTTGCCGCACGCCTTTGGCAATAAGCTCAGCTTCCCGGTCGCCGCCAATTACTTCTACCCGGATACCAGTTTGCTCGAAGATATCCTGCACCAGCTGGGGGCCGTTTTGGGATACGCGCATGGCGCTGGTGGCCGTGGCGCGCACATCGGTAACCTGGTGCAGCTCCATTTCCTCCTTGAAACCGGCCAGAGCGTGCAAAGCGCGCTCGTAGGGGGCCTCGGCAATGCGGCCCTGGCTGATGCCGCCTTCACCCAGGCGCACGCCCACTTTCGTGCGCAGTAGCTTAACGGGCTGCGCGTGGCGGGCCTCGGGCATTTCCACAATCAGCAAATGAAAGGTGTTGGTGCCCATATCAATGAGGGCCAGGCGGCGGTGGAGCGGATGATGCACGTTAGGAGAGGGTAGGAGGGTGAGCGGGTAGGAAGGTAGGGGGGTAAGCTTTTCGGAGGAAAGACCTTCTTAACAGATCAACTCCTGAACGCTTACCCTCTTACCCTAATTACCGAACCGGCAAAACGTGCCCAGGGGCAGTTTACGCGCCGCTGCATCGTGCAGGTAAATTTCCCCGATTTCGCGGGTCTGGCGGGCTGCCGGGAAAATTTCGTGTACCAGATTTTCCAGAATCAGGGCCGAGAAACCCAGGGAATACAGGTTAATTAGGAAAAAGTGGTCCTCGGGGTCGAGTAGCTCCTTGCAGAGCTTAAGCATTTCGTTGAGTTCGTCCTCCAGCTGCCACTTTTCGCCGTTGGGGCCGCGGCCGTAGGCGGGCGGGTCGAGGATAAGGCCCTGGTACTTGCTGCCGCGCTTTACTTCGCGCTTCACATACTTCATGGCGTCTTCCACCAGCCAGCGCACTCCATCCAGGTTGGAGGCCTCCATATTGTCGCGGGCCCAGAAGTTCACCTGCTTCACCGAATCCAGGTGGGTCACATCGGCTCCGGCGGCGCGGGCGGCCAGGGTAGCAGCTCCGGTGTAGGCAAACAGGTTGAGCACCCGGGGCTGGGCGGCCCGGCGCTTTCGCGTCTGGGTATAGATAAACTGCCAGTTGGGGTCCTGCTCCGGGAACAGCCCCACGTGCTTAAACGACGACATGCCCAGCCGGAACCGCAGCTTCAGCCCGTCGGGCCGCTCGTAGCCAATTACCCACTGCTCGGGCGTGCCGGCCTTGATTTTCCACTGGCCCCGTTCCTGGCTGCCTTTTTCGCGGGTGAAAATGGCATTGGCGCGCTGCCACTCCGAAGCGGGCAGGTGCGGGTCCCAAATGGCCTGGGGCTCGGGCCGGGCCAGGATGTGCTTGCCGAAGCGCTCCAGCTTTTCAAAGTTGCCGGCGTCAATCAGCTCGTAATCGGCCCAGGGGCTGGTAGTCAGAAACGTGTACATAGATCGGGAAGTAGGCTGCCCGGTCAGGCAGGGAGGCAAAGGTACGGCATGGCGAAGTTTCGGCTGGTATCGTACAAGGCCGTACACCACGCCGCTACACTCATGTCCGAAATCAACCGCCTGCTCGACCAGCTGCACCGTGCCTTCGACGGCGACGCCTGGTCGGGGCCCAACCTACAATCAACGCTGGCGGGGCTTTCGGCGGCGCAGGCGGCGGCCCACCCGCTGGCGGGGGCGCACAGCATCTGGGAAATTGTGCTGCACCTCACCACGTGGCTGCGGGTAGTGCGGCAACGCCTGGCCACCCACACGCTCATCGGCCCTACTGATGCGGAAAACTGGCCCTCACTGCCCACCGTACCCCATGATGCCGCCTGGCAGCAGGCGTTAGCCGATTTGCAGGCCGCGCACACGGAATTGCTGGCGGCGGTGCAGGCGCTAACGGATGAAAACCTGCTGCAGCTGCCCACGCCCTCGGCGGACTACCCGGCTGGCACGCCGGGCTCGTATTATGTGTTGTTGCACGGAGTAGTTCAGCACAACCAGTACCACACCGGCCAACTTGCTTTGCTGCGAAAAGCAGTTGCCTGAAGCCGTGGTTATCGTAACGCATGAGCGGTGTTCCGGCTGCTAGGTGCCATCTTTGCTTTCTGATTTGACGGGTATGACGACACTTTCCTTCTTTAAGTACCAGGGCACCGGCAACGACTTTGTGCTGCTAGATGACCGGGCCCAGCACTTCGACGCCGACAACCACCAATTGGTGCGCTTCCTCTGCGACCGGCGCCGCGGTATTGGGGCTGATGGGCTGATTTTGCTGCGCCCCCACCAGCAGCTGGATTTTGAGATGGTGTACTTCAACGCCGATGGCTATGTGGGGTCTTTGTGCGGTAACGGCAGCCGCTGCGCCGTAGCCTTTGCCCACGACTTGGGCCTGATTGACCGGGAAACGCGTTTCCAGGCGGCTGATGGTCCGCACGAAGCCCACATCGACAATACAGGGTTGGTGCACTTGCGCATGCAGGATGTGCTGGGCCAGCAGGAAGTAGAGGAGTACGGCATTTTTCTGGATACCGGCTCCCCCCACCTGGTGCGCTTCCAGCCCACCAGCACCCTGGCCGAGCTGAACGTGTTTACGGAGGGCCGCGCCATTCGCTATAATGAGCGGTTTCGGGAGAGAGGCACCAACGTCAACTTCGTGGAAGCCCCGGCCGTGCCCGGGCAGCCCTGGCAGGTGCGCACCTACGAGCGGGGCGTGGAGGACGAAACCCTGAGCTGCGGCACCGGCGTAACGGCCGTGGCCTTGGCTGCCAGCAAGCGGGGCGCTACCAGCCCCGTGCACCTGCGCACCCCCGGCGGCGACCTGCACGTGGCCTACGAGGCCCGCCCCGATGGTTCTTTCACCAACGTGTACCTCAGTGGCCCGGCCCAGCGCGTGTTCAGTGGCACCATTGAGGTGTAACGTAGCCGACCTTTGCTTAACCCAATGCCCGAAACCGACGACTTTCTCACCGTAACCAACTTAAGCCTGGCTGAGCGCGGCGCAGTGGCGTTGCAAAACATCAGCTTTCGGCAGGAGCCCGGGCAGCGGCTGGCATTGGTCGGTGAGTCGGGAGCGGGAAAAAGCACTCTGTTGCAATGCATTGCGGGCTTAGTGCAACCCACCGCCGGCGAAATTCGGTTTGCGGGCCGCCGCGTGAAAGGCCCCCAGGAAATACTGGTACCCAGCCACCCCGGCATCGTGTACTTGTCGCAGAAGTCGGAGTTGCCGCACTCTTTGCGGGTGGAGCAGGTGCTACGCTACGCCAGCAAGCGGCCCGCCGCCGAAGCTGCCGCCGTGTACGAAGTGTGCCGGATTACGCAGTTGCTGCCCCGTCGCACCGATGAGCTGTCGGGCGGGGAGCAGCAGCGGGTGGCCCTGGCCCGGCTGCTGCTGTCGGCCCCGCGCCTGCTGCTGCTGGATGAGCCCTTCTCCAACCTCGACCGGGGCCACAAGCAGCAGATGCAGCGCATTATTCAGGAAGTGGGTGAACAGCTGGCTATTACCTGCCTGCTGGTGTCGCATGACTCGGCCGATACTCTGCCCTGGGCCGATGAGCTATTGGTACTGCAACAAGGGCAACTCATTCAGCAAGGCCCGCCTGAGCAGGTGTACCGTCAGCCCATAAATGAATACGCGGCCGCGTTGCTCGGGGACTATGCAACGGTATCGGGCCCCGATATGCGCGCCTTGCTGGCTGCACCCCGCCGCAAGCTGCCCGGTACGGCTCTGCTGGTTCGGCCAGAAAACGTGCAGCTACTGCCCACTACCGAATCTGGAGTGCCAGCAGAGGTACAGGCTGTGCGGTTCATGGGCAGTTATTACGAGGCAGATGTGTTGCTGCCCGCCGGCTCACGGCTACGAACCCGCACTGTTGCCGTGCCCGAGGAGGGGCCCATAGCGGTGCGGCTGATGGCGGGCGCCCCCCAGGTATTTTTCAACTGAATCGGCCATAGTTCCGCCCATGCTCCGCTCCGACCTGATTTTCCTGCGCCCCCTGGAAGCCGAGGACCTGGAGTTTCTTTATGCCCTGGAAAACGACCCTTCGGTGTGGGGTGTGTCGGATACGCTGGTGCCCGTGTCGCGGCACACTTTGCGGCAGTATTTGGATAGCGCGGCGGCTGATTTTTTTGAGGTGCGGCAGTTGCGGTTGGTGATAGGGGAGGTGGCTACCGGTACGGCAGTAGGTACGCTGGATATTTTTGGGTTTGAGCCTCTGCACCAGCGCGCCGGCGTGGGCATCACCATTCTGGCCCGGCACCGGCAACAGGGCTACGCCCAAGCTGCCCTGGCTCTGTTACTGCCCTACGCCCGCCACGTGTTGCGGCTCCATCAGCTGTTCTGCACCATAGCCGCCGACAATGGCGCTAGCCTGCGTTTGTTCAGAGGAGCTGGTTTCACCGAAGTAGGCGTACGGCGGCAGTGGTTGCGCACGGCTCAGGGTTGGCAGGATGCAGTGGAGTTTCAACGGCTGTTGCAGCCGTAACAGCCGGCTAAGCAGGCTAGCATCGGGCGGCGGATGAGGGCCGAAAAACAGCGTAAAACAAGCTGAACGATATCCTTTTACTAAACCGTGCGTACAGGACTAAGCCGTCCGGTACGTGGGCTTGTGTTGCTGCCGAATGACACCTGGACCTTATATTTTTCTCCCCTCTATGCCGCTGTCGTCAACCGCGGAGTCGCCCGTGCGTGCCTCTGACCATCCTCAATCTGCTGCCCCTGCTACACCCGTACCCACTGCCCTGCCCGATGTAATCTGCTTTGCCCATTTACACTGGGATTTTGTATGGCAGCGGCCCCAGCACCTGATGTCGCGCTTTGCGCAGCAGGGCCGGGTGTTTTATGTGGAAGAGCCTTTCTTCCACGCCGACGACTTGGTGGAGCCACACATGGAGGTGAAAGAGCGGCAACACGGCCTGAAAGTGCTGGTGGTACACCTGCCCAACTGCCTGCGCGGCCAGGAAGATGCCACCGACCAAGCGCAGTACGAAGTGCTCAGCCAGTATTTTCAGGAGCAAGGTATCAGCAACTATTTATTCTGGTACTACACGCCCATGGCTCTGGGCAAGTCGCGCCACTTCACGCCCCGCCTCACCATCTACGACTGCATGGATGAGCTGGCTGCTTTCAAGTTTGCGCCGCCAGCGCTGCGGGAGCGGGAGCAGGAGTTGTTCCGGAAAGCTGATTACGTATTTACGGGCGGCCACACGCTGTACGAGGCCAAACGCCAGCAACACCCCGATGCGCACCCTTTCCCGAGCAGCATCGATAAGGCCCACTTCGGCCAGGCCCGCCAGCCCATGCCCGAGCCCCAGGACCAGGCTGGCATTGCCCACCCCCGCGTAGGCTTTTTTGGAGTAATTGACGAACGCCTGGATATTGACCTGCTGGGTCAGTTGGCCGAAGCTCATCCGGAATGGCAGTTCGTTATCATCGGGCCGGTGGTAAAAATCGACCACGCCCTGCTGCCCCGCCACCAGAACATCCATTACCTCGGCAGTAAGGACTACCAGGAACTACCCGCCTATTTGCAGGGTTGGGATGTAGCTACCCTGCTTTTCGCCGACAACGAGAGCACCAAATTCATTTCGCCCACCAAAACGCCCGAGTATCTGGCTGCCGGCCGGCCAGTGGTGAGCACACCTATCCGCGACGTGGTGCGGCCTTACGGCGAGCTAAACCTGGTACAGATTGCCGCCACGGCCGCTGAATTCGGCAAGGCCATTGAAACAGCTCTGACTCAAACCCAGGACACCGACTGGCGCCGTCGCACCGATGAGTACCTGGCTACCATCAGCTGGGACCAGACCTGGGAGCAAATGGTGGCCCTGTTGCGCCGGAAGCTTGCTGCCACGGCCTAGTGCCTTCTCCTTACCTGCTACTTGCCCAACCTCCCCCTATTCTTTTTCCCCAAACACCGCTAGCTATGTTCGATTATCTCATCGTAGGAGCCGGTTTCGCCGGTAGTGTGCTAGCCGAGCGGCTGGCCACGCGCTCCAACAAAAAAGTGCTGATTGTAGACAAGCGCTGCCACATTGCCGGCAACGCCTTCGACCACTACAACGAGGATGGCATCCTGGTCCACAAGTACGGGCCGCATATCTTCCACACCAACGCCAAGGACGTATTCGAGTACCTCTCCAATTTCACCGATTGGCGCCCTTATGAGCACCGCGTATTGGCCTCCGTGGATGGCCAACTGGTGCCCATGCCCATCAACCTTGACACCATCAACAAGCTGTACGGCCTCTCGCTGAACAGCTTTGAGGTGGAGCAGTTCTTCGAGTCGCAGGCTGAGGAAGTACCCGTAATCCGCACCTCTGAGGATGTGGTAGTAAGTAAAGTAGGTCGTCAGCTCTATGAGAAGTTCTTCAAGAACTACACCCGCAAGCAGTGGGGCCTCGACCCCTCCGAGCTGGACAAATCGGTAACCAGCCGCGTGCCCACGCGCACCAACCGCGACGACCGGTACTTCACCGATACATACCAGGCGATGCCCTTGCACGGCTACACCCGCATGTTTGAGCGCATGCTGGACCACCCCAACATCAAGGTGATGCTCAACACCGATTACCACGACATCATCGACTTCATTCCCTTCAAGGAAATGATTTTCACGGGCCCCGTGGATGAGTACTTCGACTTCAAATATGGCAAGCTACCCTACCGCTCCCTGGAGTTCAAGCACGAAACGCTGAACGAGGAGCAGCATCTGGCGGCCCCCGTGGTTAACTTTCCTAACGACAACCTCTACACCCGCATCACGGAGTTTAAGGCCCTCACTGGCCAAAAACACCCCAAAACGGCCTTGGTGTATGAGTACCCGAAAGCCGAAGGTGACCCGTACTACCCCGTACCCCGCCTGGAAAACGCCGAGTTGTACAACAAGTACAAGAAACTGGCCGATGAAACGCCCAACGTACACTTCGTGGGCCGCTTAGCCACCTACAAATACTACAATATGGACCAGGTAGTAGCCCAGGCCCTCACGCTCTATAAAAAGCTCACGGACAAGGAGGAAAGCCTGAAGCCCAAAATGCCCGCCATTACCGGTTCCACCTCCATTATGGAGAAGCTAGTACCCCGCGACCCAGCCAAGGAGTAACCTTACCAGGACATAGCAGCACCAGAACCCACTTTGTATAAGGGTGGGTTCTGTTTTTATGGGTTTAGCGAAGTATGAAATATTGGTAGGTAAATATTTAATGCTTAGTTGATTAATACTCCTGTGTGATTATTTATAAAGTCGGTTAATGGCAGCTTGTGGTTGGGAGAATAATGCTGGACAGGCGTGGTTTACTATCGTATTCAACCCCTCATTCCAGATGAATTATTTCTATACCCTTTGCTCCCTAGTGGCCCTGAGTGGCCTGCTCAGCGCCTGCCAGAAACAGGACGGCCCTACTCTGGTAGAAGGCCAGGTGATTGAGATGCGCACCAACAAGCCAGTGCCGTATGCCACAATTGAGGTATATGGCCAGAGTGGCAGTGGCCTGCAGTCGGGCTACAGCCCCAGTGCTACCCCCCAGCAAGCCGACGCCAATGGCCGCTTCAGCTTTCAGTTTGAGGCTGCTGAGGGTACTTCCTATCTGTTGAAGGCGTTTTCCAAAGACGGACACGCCTCCAAATGGGGGGAAGAACCGGACGTGGAGGAGGGCCAGAAAAACCGTGATTTGGTCATTCCGGTAGCTGCCCCCGCTTGGCTCAAAATTCGGGTGGAGCAGAAGCCCGGCCCCGTGCCCGACGCTATTAACGTGTGGGGCCCTTGGTATGACCAGGGCTATATCTCGACCATCGGCTTACGCCCCAAGGATTACGGCACTGTCAGCTACCACGTCGTCGATTCGACCCTACCCAGCACCACTACTGTGAATTGGGAGGTGAACTACGGCGGCCAGCTCACCCGCTACCATCAGCCCTTCACCCTGCAGCCCTTCGATACTACGGAGGTAGTAGTGCGCTACTAGCCTCCGGGCCGAAAACCGGGCCGGAAAGTGGCTCCTGTACCTGACAACATAACCGAAACAACAAAGCCCGCACACTCTTTGAGGTACGGGCTTTGTCGTTTTGGGGGCCAGGGCGACGGGTTTGCGGTAAATGAGCCGGGACTTTCCCGAAAAACGCTGTAAATTTGAGTTGCGCCCCGGCGTTTCAATTAAGGTAAACCAGCATGTTTGATTTTCTAGGTAAAACCGTCGCCAAAATTTTCGGCTCCAAGTCGGAGCGGGATTTAAAGGAGATTGTACCGTATGTGGCGCTTGTAAACGCCGAATATGCCAAACTGGCACAACTCAGCGACGACGAGCTGCGCGCCCGCACTGACGAAGTACGGGCCCGGATTAACGCTCACCTGAAAGCCATTGACGAGCAGATTGCCAACCTGCACACCCGCGTAAACGAGGATGCTTCCTTAGACGCGGTGCAGAAAGAGGAGCTGTTCGACCAGATTGATACGCTGGAAAAGCAGCGCAATAAGGAGCTGGAAGTAGTGCTGATGGAAGTGCTGCCGGTAGCCTTCGCCATCTGCAAAGACACTGCCCGCCGCTACACCCAGAACGGCCAGCTTACCGTTACCGCCACCGACTACGACCGGGAATACGCCAGCCGTAAGCCCAACGTGCGCATTGAGGGCGATAAAGCCATTTGGAGCAACAAGTGGCTGGCCGCCGGGGCCGAGGTAACCTGGGACATGATTCACTACGACGTGCAGATTATCGGCGGCGTGGTGCTGCACCAGGGCAAGATTTCGGAAATGGCCACGGGTGAGGGCAAAACCCTGGTTTCAACCCTGCCCGCCTTCCTGAATTCCCTGGCCAAGCGCGGCGTGCACTTGGTAACCGTAAACGACTACCTGGCCAAGCGTGACTCGGAGTGGAATGCACCCCTGTTCGAGTTCCACGGTATTTCGGTGGACTGCATCGACAAGCACCAGCCTAACACCGACGCCCGCCGCAAAGCCTACTTAGCTGACATTACCTACGGCACCAACAACGAATTCGGCTTCGACTACCTGCGCGACAACATGGCGCGCGACCCCGAGGAGCTGGTGCAGCGCAAGCATCACTACGCCATGGTGGACGAAGTGGACTCCGTGCTGATTGACGACGCCCGGACTCCGCTTATCATTTCGGGCCCCGTGCCCCGCGGTGACGTACACGAGTTCTACCAGCTTAAGCCCCGCATTCAGAAGCTGGTGGAAGCCCAGAAAAAGCAGGTGCAGAACTACCTGGTGGAAGCCCGCCGCCTAATCAAAGAAGGCAACGATGGGCCCAAGGAAGGCGAAGGCGGTCTGATGCTGTTCCGGGCCCACCGCGGCCTGCCCAAGAGCAAGCCCCTCATTAAGTTCCTCTCGGAAACCGGCATGCGTGCCGTGCTGCAGAAAACCGAGAACCATTACCTGCAGGACAACCAGCGCCAGATGCCCAAGGCCGATGAGCCGCTGTTCTTCACCATCGACGAGAAAAACAACCAGATTGAGCTGACCGAGAAAGGCGTCGACCTGATTACCGGCGAAGGGGAAGACCACAGCTTCTTCATCATGCCCGATATCGGCTCGGAACTGGCCAACATCGAGAAAAACGAGAGCCTGACCGGCGAGGAAAAACTGCACACCAAGGAGAAGGTGATGGACGACTTCCAGGTGAAGTCGGAGCGTATCCACACCATCAACCAGCTGCTGAAAGCTTACACCCTGTTCGAGAAGGATGACCAATACATCCTCACCGACGACGGCAAGGTGAAGATTGTGGATGAGCAGACCGGCCGCGTAATGGAAGGTCGCCGCTACTCCGACGGGCTGCACCAGGCCATTGAGGCCAAGGAAAACGTGCGCGTAGAAGACGCCACCCAGACCTACGCCACCGTGACCCTGCAGAACTACTTCCGCATGTACCACAAGCTGGGCGGCATGACGGGTACTGCCGAAACCGAGGCCGGCGAGTTCTGGGAAATCTACAAGCTCGACGTGGTGGTAATTCCCACCAACCGCGGCATTGCCCGCAAGGACGAGCACGACAAAGTCTACAAGACGGTCCGTGAGAAGTACAACGCCGTAGCCGACGAAATCCAGACCCTGGTGCAGGCCGGCCGCCCCGTGCTGGTAGGTACCACCTCGGTAGAAATTTCGGAGCTGGTGAGCCGCATGCTCAAGTTCAAGGGCATTCCGCACCAGGTGCTCAACGCCAAGCAGAACCAGCGTGAGGCCGAAATTGTGGCCGCCGCCGGCTACCCTGGCACCGTTACCATTGCCACCAACATGGCCGGCCGTGGTACCGACATCAAGCTGAAAGAAACCTCCAAGGAATCGGGCGGGCTGGCTATCATCGGCACCGAGCGGCACGAGTCGCGCCGCGTGGACCGTCAGCTGCGGGGCCGCGCCGGCCGCCAGGGCGACCCAGGCTCTTCGCAGTTTTTCGTGAGCCTAGAGGATAACCTGATGCGCTTGTTCGGCTCCGACCGCATTGCCAAACTCATGGACCGCATGGGTCTGGAGGAAGGCGAAGTGATTCAGCACTCCATGATTACCTCTTCCATTGAGCGCGCCCAGAAAAAGGTGGAGGAAAACAACTTCGGCATCCGCAAGCGCCTGCTGGAGTACGATGACGTGATGAATGCCCAGCGCGAGGTGGTGTACAAGCGCCGCCGCAACGCCCTGCACGGGGAACGGCTGGAGCTGGACATCTGGAACATGATTTATGACGTGTGCGAGGACATCGTGGTGGGCCACAAAGGCAACAACGACTACGAGGACTTCAAGCTCGCCATCATCCGCGTGTTCGGCTATGATACCCACCTGACCGCCCAGGATTTGGGAGGTATGGCCGCCGGTCAGCTCACCCAGAAGCTCTATGACGAAGCCCTGAGCTACTACCACAGCAAGAATGAGTTCATCGGGGGCAACTCCATGCCGCTCATTAACGACCTGCTGAGTCAGAATGCGCCCTACGAAAACATTGCCATTCCCTTCACCGACGGCCGCAAGCAGATTCAGGCCGTGGCCAACCTGCGCCGCTCCCAGGCCTCGCAGGGTCAGGAGATTATCCGGGGCATGGAGAAGGTCGTGGTACTGTCGGTTATCGACGAAGCTTGGACCAAGCACCTGCGCGCTATGGACGACCTGAAGCAGGTGGTACAGAACGCCGTGTACGAGCAGAAAGACCCGCTACTAGTGTACAAGTTCGAGTCGTTCGAGCTGTTCAAGCAGATGATCAGCAAGGTGAATGAGGAAACCATTCAGTTCCTGTTCCGCGCCGATGTGCCGATGCAGGCTGGCCAGGATGGCTACGATGAGCCCGAGTACTTCACCGAGGACGAACTGCCCGTAGCGCCACCCCAGCCCAAGCTGAAAGCCGAGAAGGAAGTATCGTCGGTGTCGCTGGGCGCTGGCCCCGAAGACCTGGAGCAGGACGGCGCCATGACGGACGTGCTGGAAAAGCAGCAGCCTGCCAAGTCGCAGAAAGTGGCTAACCGCAACGAGAAAGTGAGCGTGCAGTACATGGATGGCCGCATCGTGCGCGACGTGAAATACAAATCGGTAGAAGACGATCTGCTCAACGACCGGGCCGTGCTCATCGACTAAATCACAGATGGTGCAGATTTTTTAGATAGCACAGATTCATTCCGATGTTTTAACCGCCCCGGCCGCAAGGCTGGGGCGGTTTTTGTTATAGCGCCCTACTTCGCCTCACCTCGTACCTTTGTGCCTGTGAACCTCGCCTCCCACATCGACCATACTCTGCTGAAGCCGGACGCTACGCCGGAGCAGATTGCGCAACTCTGCCGGGAAGCCGCCCAGTACCGTTTTGCCAGCGTGTGCGTGCCGCCCTGCTACGTGCGACTGGCCGCTGAGCAACTGCACGGCACCGGTGTGCCGGTATGCACCGTTGTTGGGTTTCCGCTGGGCTACTCCTTGGCCAAAGTGAAGTTCTTTGAAGCCCACCAGGCCCTGACCGAAGGCGCAACGGAACTGGATATGGTTATCAATGTGGGCGCCCTGAAAGCGGGCCGGCTGGCGGAAGTGGAGGAGGAAATCGGGCAGTTAGCCGAGCTGTGCCACCTGCGCGGGGCCCTGCTCAAAGTCATCATCGAAACGGCTTTGCTCACCAACGAGGAAATTGTAACGGTTTGTCGCCTCTGCGAGGAAGCTGGAGCTGACTTCGTGAAAACCTCCACCGGCTTTGCCAGCCGCGGGGCCTCGGTGGCCGATATTGCCCTGATGCGGCAGTCGTTGCCGGCGCACATGCGTATCAAGGCCTCGGGCGGTATCCGGGAGCGGGCGTTTGCCCTGGCGCTGGTGCAGGCTGGCGCCGACCGGATTGGCTCCTCTAATAGTCTGGCTTTAGTGGCCGAATCTTCTCATGAACCATCTGTTACCTAACGTGCTGCTGTTATCCGCCCTGTTTGCGCTGGGAAGCTGCGCCTCTTCCGGCCCGGCGGCCCCAGCCGTTTCCCCGGCCCCCGATACCGCGCGCAAAGCGGCTACGGCCGCGCCAGTACCGGCCGAGGACTTAAGCCGCTACCGGCCCACGTTTGCAACCCCGAAGGCATCGGTTGCGCCAGTTACCCCGGCCCGGGTTGTAACGCCTACCAACCACGTGAATGCCCAGGTGGAGCAGCGCCTCCGTGACCAGGCCTTCACCAACCAGAACGTGAAGTACGCCCAGGGTTACCGCATTCTGGCCTATGTGGGACTGGAGAAGGAGCAGGCTATGGCTATTCGGCGGGCCGTCATCAGCCGCTACCCCGAGGAAACCGACTATCTGGCCTTCAAGCAGCCCATTTTCCGTTTGTGGGTGGGTGATTACATGACCCGCCTGGAAGCCGAGCAGGCCCTGCTACGCATCCGGCCGCTGGCCCCCAAAGCCGAGCTGGAATCGGCTCAGGTTATCATCAACAAAACTGCCTACTAGGCCGGTAAGCCGCAAGTCCGCAATACGTATGGCAAGTATGCGCCAGTTGCAGTGGGATGAGCTGGACCTCTTGCAGGGCCTGGAAGTGGTGCCCTCCGAAAACGACAATGGCGGCCTTCACTTTGAGGTGGAGCAGGCTGGGCTAAAGCTGCTGGTAACGCTCTGGGCCCAGGCGGGGGTGGTAGATGTGACACTGCTACACCTGCAAACCCGCGCCATTCTGCTGGATTTTACGGTGGCCGTGCGCGGCCGCATCCGCTTCAACAACGATAAGCGCGGCCAGTACCTGGAGTTTCCCGATTGTGTGCTGGTCAGCCGCATCTCGTTTTCTTTGGAGCAGGATGAGGCCGCCTTTAGTGCCAATACCTTCGGCCGCTCCATGCTGCTGTCGGTGCGCCCCTGCCCAAGCGTGCTGTTTGAGTAATTTGGCCGGCTGCTGTCCACGGATGGCTTCGTGTACCTTTCATTTGTGCTGCCCGGGCAGCTTTGCCTTATGCTTGATCTGATACCCCGCATCAAAACGCTGGCCGCCGAGGCCGCCGCCGATACCGTGGCCTTGCGCCAGCACCTGCACGCCCACCCCGAGCTTTCCTTTCAGGAACACAACACGGTGGCCTACGTAACCGCGCAGCTGCACAAGTTGGGCCTGCCTACCCAGCCCATTGCCGGTACCGGCGTGGTGGCCCTCATCGAAGGCCGCAACCCCGGCCGCCGTACCGTGGCCCTGCGCGCCGACATGGACGCGCTGCCCATCACGGAGCAGAACGAGGTACCTTATAAATCCACCAACCCCGGCGTAATGCACGCCTGCGGCCACGATGTGCATACGGCTTCCCTGCTGGGTGTGGCCCGCATTCTGGTGGCCCTGAAGGAAGAATTTGAAGGCACCGTGAAGCTCATGTTTCAGCCCGGCGAGGAGCTGTTGCCCGGTGGTGCCTCCCTGATGATCAAGGAAGGCGTGCTGGAAAATCCCGCTCCCGACAGCGTGTTGGGCCAGCACGTATTTCCGCGCCTGCCGGCCGGTAAGGTAGGCCTGCGCGCCGGCCGCTACATGGCCAGCACCGATGAGCTGTACCTGACTGTGCGCGGCCAAGGCGGCCACGGCGCCATGCCCGAGCAGAACATCGACCCTGTGCTGGTGGCCGCCCACATTATTGTGGCCGCCCAGCAGATTGTGAGCCGCCGCGCCAACCCCAAGCTACCCTCGGTGCTGTCGTTCGGGAAAGTCATTGCTCAGGGTGCCACCAACGTCATCCCCAATGAAGTGCATCTGGAAGGCACGTTCCGGACCCTGAACGAGGAGTGGCGCAACGAGGCCCACAAGCACCTGCGCCGCCTCTGCGAGGGGCTGGCCGGGAGCATGGGTGCTACCTGCGAGCTGGAAATCCGCCGTGGTTATCCTTACCTGGAAAACGAGCCCGCCCTCACCGCCCGCACCGAACAGGCCGCCGTGGAGTACCTGGGCCGCGACAACGTGGTGGAGCTGGACCAGTGGATGGCCGCCGAGGATTTCGCCTACTTCAGCCAGGCCACCAGCGCCTGCTTCTACCGCCTGGGCACCGCCGCCGCCGATGGTAGCGGCCGGCATACGTCCTCGGTGCACACGCCTACCTTCGATATTGACCCCGCCGCCCTGGAAACCGGCCCTGGCCTCATGGCCTGGCTAACGCTGCGGGAGCTGGGAGAATAGCTTGACACTGTTATCTGAATTACTACTGCTGAATCAAGTGAGTCTCGGTCTTAATTTCCTGAATATGTATCGGATGCGTATCTGTTTCTCTTTGCTATTACCATTTTTCGTGTTAAGCCTCGTTGCTTCCGCTCAGGCCCAACGCCGGACTGTAGGTGACTTAACGCTTCTGCCCCAGGTACAGGGTGAATACTCCCTGCGAGGTGACGACTACGTGTTTGCGGCCTTTAACTTGATACCCAATATTTATTCGTACAGTCCGTCAGGCAGCACTTTTGCGGGGGGAGAAATCCGGGTAGGCTACGAACATTTTTGGAACAACCAGTGGAGTGGGGGCGGGCGGCTGTTTCTCAGTCAGTTGGGTGGCAGACAGCTCGAGCCTGAAGTATTTGCCCGTCATTGGAATACCTGGGGTACCGTTAATTTTCGGCAGCGCCTGGGGTTGCGCTATCGAATTCCTCTCGACGGTCCGGAGGAGCGGGCCTTGGCGGCTCTTCGCCTCGATGTGGACCGGGTTTTCCCGTTGGGTAGCAGCGGCCTCGCCCTGCTCCCCCGGCTGGCCGTGGAGCCGGTTGCTTACCTGCGTTTTCAGCGCGAAGACTACGAAGCCAAGGAGCCTTTCCTGGATTTCTCGGAACTGCGTGGAGAAGTAGGGGTACGGCTCTCACCTCGCTTTGACTTTACGCCTTGGTTTTCTTGGCAGAACAGCTACTCCATTGCCCTGCCCCAATACAATGCCGATGGCACCGTGAAGATACCCGGCGGCAACAGCCGCTACGTGCAGCCTATACTGGGCCTGGATATGCGCGTTACGCTGGGCAATGGCGTCAAGAGCGCAGAGCGTCGTCAGTTGCCCACTCAATATTAATGTCATTTTGACATTAACGGAAAAAGGTAGTAATAGGCGAAGAGACAATTTTTGAGCAACTATTTATTAAAAGGGGGGCTGTGTTTACAGCATCCCTTTTTTCTTTTAATGCCAAAAAGTCATAAAAAGCAAGGTGGTATAGATTTTATAGAATACGGGTGTCACCGCTTCGGAAGTGACAGGTAAAACCTTAACGCTAAACAATCCTTACTACCATGGCAACTCTGCTGTATAACAACCGTCCCGCCCGCGCTTTCAACTCAGTTCTTAACGAAATGCTGCGCGACACGCTGCCCACTCTCAACGAGCCCGTAAAAACCTTTGTACCCCAAGCCGACGTGCTGGAAGGCCCAACGGGCTTTGAGCTGCACCTGTTGCTCCCCGGCGTGGCGAAAGAAGATGTGAAAATTGACTTTCAGGACAGCCAACTCACCATCAGCGGGGAGCGGAAGGCCCCCGAAAACACGGATGAGCAGGCCCCTAAATTCCGCCGCGTAGAGTCGGGCTACGGTAGTTTCTCCCGCAGCTTCCGCCTCCCCGATACCGTAGATGTAACGGCCATTGAAGCCGAACTGACCAACGGCATCCTGCGCCTGCAACTGCCCTTCGATAGTAAGAAAGTAACAAAGCACCAGATTGAGGTGCGCTAAGTAGTTTACAAAAAGGGCACCCGAAACGGTGCTCTTTTTGTTTACAGCCCGGTGCGCTACCGTTCAGATTGGTAGCGGTTTGCCAAAAAATCTACCAACGGCCTTTTTTCCTCCTTCAACAGCCATGCAACCGGACACCAATTGGTTGGTATCTGGCGTTAGGAAGGTAATAAAACGGCCTCCTGGTCACGTACTCGGGTAAGTGGGGCATGGTTAGCTCACGTTTCCGTTGTATTTTCAAGTCATTAAACCGTTCAATTTTCACCTCTTTCTTACCCATGCAAGCAAAACAAATGATGCTCGGCCTGCTCGGTTCCGCCATTTTGGGTGGCGGCGTAGCGGTAGGTGGGTACAAGCTGCTGGAGCCGGAGCGCCCGTACTCGCCCCAGGCCGTTGCTGCCGACCCTAATGTGCGCTATACCAGTGAGCTACGCAGCAGCACCTATACGGTGCCGGAAGGCCTCAACTTCACGGCTGCCGCGGCTTCCGTAACGCCCGCTGTAGTACACGTAATGACGGAATATGCCCCCAAAAACAGCCAGGATGAGATGTCGCGCATGGACCCCTTTCTGCGGCAGTTTTTTGGCGATGAGATAGATCAATACCAAGGCCGGGGACGCCAGCGCGGACCGCAGCAGGGCTCCGGCTCGGGTGTTATCATTGCCGCCAATGGCTACATCGTGACCAACAATCACGTGGTGGATAAGGCCGACAAGATTGAGGTGGTGATGGACGACAAGCGCAAGTTTCAGGCGGAGCTGGTAGGTGTCGACCCCACTACCGACCTGGCCCTGCTCAAGGTAAAGGCCGATAACCTACCCTTCATCCGCTACGGCAACTCCGACCAGGTGAAAGTAGGGGAGTGGGTACTGGCCGTGGGCAACCCCTTCAACCTGAACTCCACCGTTACGGCCGGTATCATCTCCGCCAAAGGCCGCAACATCAATATCCTGCGCCGCGAGGATGGCATGGGGGTAGAGTCGTTCCTGCAGACTGATGCCGTGGTGAACCCCGGTAACTCGGGTGGGGCGCTGGTAAACCTCAACGGCGACCTGATTGGTATCAACTCCGCCATTGCCTCGCAAACCGGCTCGTTCGTGGGCTACTCGTTTGCTGTACCCAGCTCCATTGTGAGCAAGGTGGTAGATGATTTGCTCAAGTACAAAGTGGTGCAGCGCGCCTTGCTGGGTGTGCAAATCCGGGAGGTAGATGCCCAACTGGCTTCTGAGAAGAAGTTGAACACCCTGAATGGGGTGTACGTGATGGGCTTCAACAAAACCAGCTCTGCGGCCGATGCTGGCCTGAAAGAAGGCGACATTATCACGGAAATCAACGGTGCTAAGGTGAACACCTCCTCGCAGCTGCAGGAACAGGTGGCTCGCTTCCGTCCCGGCGACAAAATCAAGGTGACCTACCTGCGCGACGGCCGCCAAAACACTGCCAGCGCTACTCTGCGTAACTCCACCGGCACCACCGATATTATTCGGGAGGAAGTAGCTTCTACCCTGAAATATGAAGGAGCCACGCTGGCCCCGGTAACGCGCCAAGAGCTGAGCAAGCTGGATATTGAGGGCGGGGCCAAAATCAGCGGCATCCGTAACTCCAACTTCCGCGAAACCGGCATTGCCGACGGCTTCATCATCACCCGCATCGATAAGAACAAGGTGAGCAAACCCCAGGACGTGCAGCGTTACCTCGAAGCAGCCAAAGAAACCGAGGGCGCCTTGGTTGAGGGGGTGTACCCCGATGGCCGCAAGGCATACTACCCTATCGGGCAAGCCCAGTAGCTTGTATCATTTAGTAGCAAAGGCCTTCCGCTGCACCAGCGGAAGGCCTTTGCTATTCAAGGTGTGGTCTGGGCCAGAAAAGTCATTTGCAACTATTTTGCGCGTCATGCTTCGGCAAGCTCAGTATGACGTTCCGGGGTTTTCAAGCACTGCCCAGCAGCCACTCCATAGCTACGCCTTCCTCAATGAACAGGCGTAAATCGTAATTGCGGCCGGGCTCCAGGCCATAGGCCAGGTACTGCTGCTGGGATGGGTCAGCCTCATACACCGCTAACCGCCCCGGGGAGCAGAGCACGGCAATACGGAGGTGCTGCGGCTCGAGGCTGGAGGCAGCGAGGGGATAAAACTCGTGGGTAGTCCAACGCCCCAGCTCGGGGTTCAGCTGGTCGCGGCGGCGTACGTCCAGTAGCCACCGTGCCAGGCGGTGTTCCTGGGCCTGGGCCAGAATGTTGGCATAATCCTGCTGCAGCTGCAGGGTAGGGCTGTCATCGGACCAACGGGCAACTAAAGCGTGTAGATCGGGGCGGGGAGTGAGGGAGAGGGCGGAGGTCATGGCATAAAGATACGAAGCGACCATGTGCTCAAAATGGTTTTGCTAGCTTTGCTGACCGCTCCGGCGACACCTCCTTCAACATCTCATTCCCACCCAACCATACCCGTTTTCACTCCCATGAAACAAGCGCTTGAAGAAGCCGTTGCCACCGGCACCGATATCCAGGACCACGACCACCACGGCATCCGGCAGGTACTGCAGGAGCTGGGCATTGCCGCCCACAACGCGGCTTGGAGCACCGGCCTCGCCTGGGGCGGCCAGCAAAACAGCAGCACCCGCACCATCACCTCCACCGCCGATGGCCGCACCATTGGCACCGTGGCCCTGGCCACCGCCGAAGATTACGAGCAGGTGGTGCAAAAAGCCCAGGAGGCGTTTGCCACCTGGCGGTTGGTGCCGGCACCCAAGCGCGGCGAAATTGTGCGTCAGATTGGCAACAAGCTGCGCGAGTTCAAAGAGCCCCTGGGTAAGCTGGTGAGCTACGAAATGGGCAAAATCCTGCAGGAAGGCCTCGGCGAAGTGCAGGAAATGATTGACATCTGCGACTTTGCCGTGGGCCTCTCGCGCCAGCTCACCGGCTACACCATGCACTCTGAGCGGCCCGGCCACCGCATGTACGAGCAGTACCACCCGCTGGGTGTGGTCGGCATCATTTCGGCCTTCAACTTCCCGGTGGCCGTGTGGAGCTGGAATGCCATGCTGGCCGCCGTGTGCGGTGACACCTGCGTCTGGAAGCCTTCCGAGAAAACGCCCCTCACGGCCGTAGCTGTGCAGCATATTCTGCAGGACGTACTGCGCGAAAACGAGCTGCCCGAAGGTATCTTCAACCTGCTGATTGGTGACGCTGAAATTGGAGCTAAAATGGCCGCCGATGGTCGCGTGCCGCTGGTATCGGCCACGGGCAGCACCCGCATGGGTAAGAAAGTGGGCGAAGTGGTGGGTGCCCGCCTAGGCCGCGCCCTGCTGGAGCTGGGCGGCAACAACGCTATCATCCTCACCGAGCACGCCGACCTGGGCATTGCCATTCCGGGTATCGTATTTGGGGCGGTAGGTACGGCCGGACAGCGCTGCACCACCACCCGCCGCCTCATCATCCACGACTCCATTTACGAGGATGTAAAGGCCCGCCTGCTTAAAATTTACCCCAACCTGCCCATCGGCCACCCCTTGCAGGAAGGCACCCTGGTTGGCCCGCTGATTGACAAAGACGCCGTAGCCAGCTTCCAGAAAGCCCTGGAAGCCGTGCAGGCCGAAGGCGGCCAGCTGCTGATTGGGGGCGAAGTGCTGAGCGGCGCCGGCTACGAAACTGGTACCTACGTGAAGCCCGCCCTAGTGGAGGCCCGCAACGAGTACCACACCGTGCAGGAAGAAACTTTTGCCCCTATTCTCTACCTCATCAAGTACAGCGGCGGCGTAGAAAACGCCATTTACGCCCAGAACGGGGTGCGGCAGGGCCTTTCCTCCAGCATCTTCACGGTGAACATGCGCGAGGCCGAAGCCTTCCTCAGCCACGCCGGCTCCGACTGCGGCATTGCCAACGTGAACATCGGCACCAGCGGCGCTGAAATTGGCGGCGCGTTTGGTGGCGAGAAGGAAACCGGCGGCGGCCGTGAATCCGGCTCCGACGCCTGGCGCGTGTACATGCGCCGCCAGACCAACACCATCAACTACAGCACCCAGCTCCCGCTGGCTCAGGGCATCAAGTTCGACGTATAACGCCAGAATCAGCCTGATTTTCACGCAACACGGCCCGCTTGGATAAACCGAGCGGGCCGTGTTGCGTGGTGATATGTTCACTTACAAGTTGGGACGTGAAGTCAGAAAAACCGCCGGCTCCAGCAGCTGGTCGATGAGCTTCACGCTGGGAAGAATTTCAGTGGGGTTGCAGTGGTGTTCAGGCGATGAGAAATGGCGGTGAATAGCTTGCATCCGGCTCACCCACCGAGGCTGTTGCTTGGCGAGTGGAGCGGTGAGCTGCTGGCAGGCGGGCGTGTACTTCTGGATGAGAGGAGCCAATGCCTGCTGCTCGCGCATAACAGCGGCCAAATGCTGCTGCCGAGCCTGCTTTTGCAGCACTGGCGGTGTCCTCTGTTGCTGGGTAGCGAATTGGTGTAATCTGTCCCAGTGCTGCTGCAAATGCGTTTGATCATCGGGGCTGATAAGGGGAGTTAGCAGCGCCCGTTGGTGTCGAATATCTTGCCGGATGGTGTCCAGTAATGCGAGAGTCATGTGGATTTCAGCCTTAGATGGCGTTTTGTCCAGGGACAATTGTGCCGCAGCCGGCAAAGCAAGCCACACGAATAGGGGGAGGAGAACTAATTGGAGTAAACGGCCTGTTTTCATCAGAGCAAATAAAACGATAAAGCAGGATATAGCGGAGTGAGACAAGGTAATTTGAACCGGGTGCAACCCCGCCTTGCGGTCGGCTGTCTTTCACTTGCTTACCTACCAGCACCCGCCGCTTTACCCCGGAAAGTTGGATATTTACGATTCTCTCGTTTCCGAATCCCCGCCAACACAGCAACCAATGGAGGCATTTGCGTACACTGACATCAACGCGCCGCTAGTCGAGCGGTGCCGCCTGGGCGACCGGCGGGCCCAGGCCGAAATCTACAAGCGCTACTCCAAGGCCATGTTTAACGCTAGTCTGCGCATCACGGGCGACTATGCTGAGGCGGAGGATGTATTGCAGGAGTCGTTTCTGAGCGCCTTCCGGGAATTGCACAGCTACAAAGGGGATTCGTCGTTTGGCTCCTGGCTGAAGCGCATCGTTATCAACAAGAGCATTAACTGCCTGCGCAACCGGCGCCTGCAGCTGGTGCCCCTGGCCGAGCAGCACGATGGCGCTGCTCCCGAGGCCGATGCTGTTGGTAGTCTGGATGGGGAGGAGCTCAGCTGGCGGGCCGATGTGGTGCGCCGCTGCGTGCAGGAACTCCCCGATGGGTACCGCGTGGTGCTCACGCTCTATCTGCTGGAGGGCTACGACCACGCTGAAATTGCCGGTATTCTCAACATCACTGAATCTACTTCGAAGTCGCAGTACAGCCGGGCCCGGAAAAAACTTCTGGAGCTGGCCCGCCAGCACGGGCTGTAATTCTGCCACCTGATTTTATCCCTCTGACCGCAGGCGCGGCATTCCGGACCAGCCGCTTTTTCACTGGCCCACCCAACCATACCGACCAGTTTGCTCCTGGCCTGCCGCCCTACCACTACCACCTACCATGAACGAGAAGAAAACCGGACTGGAAGCCTTTGTGGAATACCACCGCGCCGATTTCGACGCGTTTGAGCCCCGCGCTGACCTCTGGGATGATATTGCCCTGGATTTAGAATCAGGCGCTACCCAAGCTGCCGAAGAAACTGCGCCTCTGCGCGTAGTGCCATTGTTCCCAGCCGCTGAAGCAACTCCACTGGCTCCGGCTGCGGCCCCCGATATGGCGGCGGTACGCTCGGCGCGCCCTTACGGTATGGCTGCCGCCGTGGCCGCCCTGTTGCTGCTGGGTACGTGGTTTTGGCAGCACCGCACCGAGGCCACCATCTGGACGCGTACTGGCCAGCCGGCCCTGACCGCAGCAGCCCCCGCGGCGCCTGACCATGACTTCTATGCGGGCTCCGACCTGACGGCTACGACGGCTGCTGCCGGTCCCGAGCAGCGGTTGGCCAGCGCCGTGCAGCGTATGGAATCCTACTACGCCACTCAGATTGCGGAGCGCCAGCAGGAATTGCATGAGGTAGCCGCCGAAACGGTGGGTGTCGCTCCGAAAGCCGACTGGCAGCAGGAGCTTGCGGCCCTGGATTCTACCTATCAGCAGCTCAAAGCCGAATTGTACCGCAACCCTGAGCCCGATGTAGTGCTGGAAGCTATGAACCGCAACATGCAAATCCGGCTGGATTTGCTGACCCAGCAACTGCACACGCGGGAGCGAATCCGGGACTATCATAGCCAGCCATACATGGTAGCCGACAACCGCCGGATTCCGTAACCTATGCGCTCATCTTTTCTATATACCGGCCGTGCTGCTTGTCTGGCGGTGCTGCTCGGCCTGGTGGGTGCTGTCCCACTGAGTAGCCAGGCTCAGGTAGCGGGCGGCAGCTCCGATATGGCGGCCGTGTACTTCTGTGAGCCTGCTCCGCTTGGGTGGACGGGTACTGGCCAAGGCACCCCCGATGCCCGCCAGGGCGGCCCGGTTCAGGGTGGAGGCGGTCAAGGGCCTCAGGAAGAAGCCCAACCTACGCCGGCAGTAGAGAAGGTGCGCAAAATCAGCCGGACGTTTCCGGCCAGTGCCACCAAGCTCTATACGCTCGATACGCGCTACGGCCGGGTCCAGGTAAACGTATGGAACCGGCCCGAAATCCGGACGGACGTAGACGTAATAACCCGGGCCGATACCGACGAAAAAGCCCAGCAGCTTCAGGATATGATTCAGGTGCAGCTGCAGGACAAGGACCCTACCACTGGTGGAATTGTGGTTCGCTCCCGCTTTGGGGCCATGCCCCGGGAGTGCTGGAGCCGTACCAAACTCTATGAGGTGAACTACACCGTGTGGGTGCCCAAAAACACGCCTATGGCCCTGCACAACACTTTCGGCGAAATCAGCCTGACCGGTGACGTAAGCGGCGCCACCGAGCTGGCCGTGGAGTACGGCAGCCTGCGTACCGCCCGCTTGGACGGTCCGCGTAATACAGTGCGCCTGTGCAATGCGCAATGCTCCGTGCCTTACGCCCGCCGCATGGCCGTAGATGCTTCCTACTCCAAGCTGCGCCTCACTGATGGCGGCACTGTGGACCTGCGCAATAATTCTTCGACCATCGATATCGGTACGGTGCAAGACCTGACTGTGCATAGCAAGTACGGCGACGTAGCTTTGGGTACAGTGCGCAACCTGCGCGGCACGTCCGGCTACTCTAAGTTCAGCATTGATAAGCTCAGCAACCAGCTGGATATGAAGCTGCAGTATTGCCCCAGCTTTGAGGTGCGCAACACGGGTAAAAACTTCCAGCAAATCAACCTCGACGGCGGCTACAGCACCATTTTGCTCAACTTCCCGGATGGCGCGGCCTTTGATTTCGATGTGAACACCGAGCATGGCCAGCTGCTGGTAGATAAGCGCCTGGTGAAGGTGGCCTCAGAAGAAACCACCGCCGGCTCCAGCGACCTGCAGGGCTCTTTCGGGGCTGCCGTGCCGGCCCGCAACGCCAGCAACGTGAACATTAAAGTGCGCTACGGCAATGTGAGCTTCAACCGCTAAGCTACCGCCCTCATGATACGCAGCCCCTGTTCGGTCTTTGATCGGGCAGGGGCTTTGTATATTTCCGCCATGCTGCCTTACTCTGTTCAACGGCTCACGTTCTGCGGCTGTATGCTTGTGCTGGCTTTCGGGCACAGCCGGGTCGCTGCCCAAACTACACCTTCCGTTATGTCTGCTGCTTCGCCAGTATCGGGTTCTTCCGCCATGCGCACCTACGCGCTGCGCCTCCGGCCGGGGCAGGATGTACGCCAGGAGCTACAAGCCTTTGCCCGGCAGCACCAGCTAAAGGCCGCCTGCATTCTGACGAGCGTAGGCAGCCTGACTACCGCCACCCTGCGCCTGGCTAACCAGGAAGGGCCCACAGTGTACCACGGCCATTTTGAAGTTGTGTCGTTGGTGGGCACGCTGGCTATCAGCGGCAGCCACCTGCACCTCTCCGTAGCCGACTCCACCGGCCGGACGGTGGGCGGGCACTTACTGGATGGCAACCTGGTGTACACCACCCTGGAACTGGTGATTGGCGAATTGCCGGAACTGGAATTCCGCCGGGAAGCTGATCCAACCTTTGGCTACAAAGAGCTGACCATACACCCTGCTACCCCAGCAGCCGCTCCCCCCGTCACGTTGCCGAAGCCGGCGCGGGCCAAGAAAAAGCAGTAAGCTACCGGTTCTTCGTTGCCGGTTTTTGCAAGCTAGCAGCCTTTGGGCCCTTTAGGTGAGGGGCTGGGAAATCAAGAAACTGAAGAGCCGCCAGCTTGCGTGGTTGGTGCTGGTTGAAGAATATACTCAGCATGCCGAGTATTTTTTGTTCATTGCAGATGCCCAACTGCCATAGCCATGACCTCACCCACTACCGCCGTTCCGGCCGATGCCGCCCGCCTGGAGAAGTTCCGCCGCGACATCAGCAATCCGCTTAAGCTGAAGCTATTTATGCTGCGGCGGCTACCAATGGCCTACTTAGCTGGGTTGCGCGTGGCGGAGCTAACGGCGGAGCGGGCCACCGTAACGGTGCCCTACAAATACCTCACACAGAACCCGTTTCGCAGCGTTTATTTCGCCTGCCTGAGTATGGCGGCCGAAATGGCCAGTGGGCTGCTCAGCATGATGCACGTGCAGGCCGGGCCGCCAGTATCCATGCTGGTTGTGGGTCTGGAAGCTGATTTCAGCAAGAAAGCCGTGGGCCTCATTCGCTTCAGCAGCCAGGACGGGGCGGCCATTGCCCAAGCCATTGCCGAAAGCCGCGCCACCGGCGAAGGCCGCACGGTGGTGTGCACCAGCACGGGCCTCGATGCTGCCGGCGACACGGTGGCTACCTTCCGTATTACCTGGTCCTTCCGGGCGAAGAAATAAGCGGTAAGCTTTGCGGCACGAGGTTTTCCAGCGCAGTGCAAACGGTAATTGAGCCCGTTTTCCGGTTGGTAAGAAAAAAGAAGGGAAGTTATGTGGAATAGAAGTGGGACTGGCATCTAACGAGCAAGCGCCTGCCTTTAGCCCTTGAACCTTCCCTGGATGCCTCAGCTCTTATGCATAGCCAGCGGGGGTGACCAGAGAAACTCTAAACCTCCTTCTTCTTTGTATGAAATCTGTTCCTGTAATTCTGTTTTTCCTGCTGCTACACTCTTCCGCCGCGTTAGCCTGTTCCTGCATTGGCGCCATTGGCTCCGAAAAGGAGCAGGTTGCTGCTGCCTACCAACGCGACGCGCTGGTGTTTGTGGGGCGCGTGCTTAGCGTAGAGAAAGTAGTGACAACCGATACGCTCTGGGTTTCCGATACGGGCCCACTGGAGCAGCGCGTACGGCTCACACAGCATGAAACGTTCCGCTATACGTTTGCTGTAGCGCGCAAGTACAAGGGTTTAACAACTGAATCCAGGGTACAAGTGTCGTCTGAAACCCAAAGTGCCTCCTGCGGCCGGGAGTTCAAAGTAGGTTCTGCGTATCTGTTATACGGTTTTCAAGTCAGCGAGAAGTATCCGGCAGATGGCGGCCCGGCCACGCCCATTGCACCCTACTTTGCTACCAGCCTCTGCAACCGGGGCCAGGAACTCAGGGAAGTGAAACGTGCGGAGCTAAAGCAGCTGAAGAAGCTGGCCAAGGCGGGCTAGCTAGGCCCTAGTTTTCGTCCCGGAGGCTTTCCTTGGTTATCACGTCCACCAACCCGTCTTCGCTCACCACAATGGCCAGGCAGGGGTAGGGGGAGCTTTCCACGTAGCGGATGGCGGAGTTGTAGCGGGCCCCGCGGGTGCTGGTGCCGTGGCCGGAGGCTTTGCCGTCCAGAATCACCCCAATAGAGTAGCAGTAGCTTTCTGGGTCGAGGAGCACGGCCCCGTCAATGGCGGTAACCAGGCGGGTAATGAGCGGAGTGAGCGGCACGGGCTCAATGAGCGTGCATTGCAGCTTGAGCCGGTCAGCTTCGGCCAGGGCTTCGGTGGTGATGACCAGCAGGGTGCCGTGCTTCTGGCGGCTGGCTTCTACTACCACATCCCACAGGCGCTCAACCTTGGTGCTGTCGGTGAGTTGGAAGGTCTGCTTCAGGTCGCGGCGGAACCGGGCGCGGTTGAGGCGGGTGCGGGGCAGGCTGGGCAGGCCGTAGTGGGCGCGCATGAGCACCTGCCCACCGTGCTGAAACTCCCAGGCATAGTGGGTTACAAAGCTGATAACGAACAGGTCCTCCCGCGCGGCATCATACTGGCCGATCTGCCGGCCCAGGGCATATACGTTCTCGCCATCGGCCAGCAAGCTTACGTCCTGGGTGGTCATTTCGAGCAGCTTGCGCACGGCCCGGTAGTCGGTGAGCGGGGTGGGGCAGGTGAGGGCAAATACCTCCGCCAAGTTGGGATGCCCCCGGCGAGCCAGCAGCAATTTGCCCACACCCTCGGCACCCTCGTAGCGCAAAGAGGAAATGGTGTTACAGGTGGCAAATAGCTTGGTGGCCGAGGGATTCATGCCCAGATCCTGAGCCGGCGTGTCCATGAACAGCTTGCCGGCTGAGCGCACAATTTCGTCGGTTTCGCGGGGGCGCACCAGCAAGCCGGAGCCTGGCTCGGGCTCCGTCAGCGACTTGAAGCACTCCTCGTGAAACCGCAGCACCGCCGACATCAGCAGAGAGTGGGACAGCAGGCGGCCGTCGGTGTAGTAGCGGTTTTTCTGAAGGGTGGGATAAGCCTGTACCACCTTGCGGTTGAGCCGCAATACCGGTACCACAAAGTGCGCCTGAATAAGTACCGGTGCCCCGGCGTAGTACTGGTATTTGCTGCCGGTTAGGTCTTCCAGCACCTCCTGCACAGCCTGGCGCAGGCCCAGCGCCACACGCTTACGCTGCACCATTTCCTCGGGCATCAGCTCCCCCTCCGGGGCACTCCAAGGATGCAGATACTGGTAATAACGCCCCCGGGCACGGGCCTCCTGAAACGCCAGGGCTTCGAGGCCGCAGTCGGCGGGTTCCAGGCAAATGGGAGCAGGATTCTCGTCGAAATTACCCTGGTCGGCTTCGTCGGCGGGCAGGGCCAGCAGGAGTACGTAGGGGTTCAAATCTTCATCCAGTACTTCAAAAATGCCGGTGGCTATGGCCTGGGCCGCCTGCCGGAACCGGGTCTGGTAAGGCCAGATGGAGAAGCTGGTGGGCAGGGGCAAAGGCGTACCGAAGGCAACGGGGGGAGCAGCAAGCAGGGGCAGGGGCGACAACATAACGGAGCAGCAAACAGGTACAGCCAGCGTGCTGACCCGAGGAAATCAGCCCATACTTCTCAGGCTGACGAAAAAGGCGAAACAATACTTTAGAGCGGGCGGGTGAAGCTGCCCGCGGGCTACAGCGTAAATACAACCGGCAACACCATCTTTTGCTTCATGGGCTGGCCCTGGTAGGTGGCGGGCTGCCACTTGGGTGCGGCCTTAATCAGCCGGATGGCCTCCTCGTCGAGGCCGGCGCCGAGACGTTTGACGGGCTTTATCTCGCTGAGGGAGCCGTCTTTCTGTACTACAAACTCCATCATCACGCGGCCCTGTACCTTTTTCTGGCGTGCCAGGGCAGGGTACTTCTGATTTTGCTGAATCCACTCAAAAAAAGCGTCGGTGCCTCCCACCGGGCGGGCAGGTTGGTCGGGTTTTACTACTTGGGTAATGGGCCCATCGGGGGCGGTGCCGCCCGGCGCGGCGGCCGTGCCAGTGCCAGCTTCCGCCGGAATTTCAAACGTGATGGGTACCGACACGCGCTGGCGCACCGTGCCGCCCTTGTGCTGGGCGGGCGTCCAGCGGGGCCCGCCTTTGATAACGCGAATGGCCTCGGCATCCAGCAGTGGGTGCAGGGGCTGGGCCACGGCCACGTTGGAAACGGAGCCGTTTTTCTCCACCACAAACGTGACGGTGGCCGTGCCCTGGGCCTTGGCCTGCAGGGCAGCGGTAGGGTACTGCTGGTTGTCGGCCAGGTACTGGGCGTAGGCCTCCACGCCGCCCACCGGTACGGCGGGCTTCTCCACCGCGTCATAAATTTCGGAAGCGGCGGCGGCTTTGGGATACTTCAGCTTTTGGGCGGTGGCCGGCACCAGCGCGGTCGTGCTCAGCAAAGCCGCCAGCGGCAGCAAACGGAAAGCGTGTTTCATAACGGATGAAGGCAGAGAAGGGCAGACTGACCAGCTGGCACAACAACCGCACCAGCCCCGGCCTGGGTTTCCGGGTGATACGAAAAGAACGGCTTTTCGGTAGATTTGACGCTATGCAACCTGACGTAACTTCCGCCGCCCACCATTCTGGCCGCGCCCCCGAGCCGGTGGGCCTGTACCCGCATGCCCGCCGCGTGGGCAACCTGCTGTTTCTCTCGGGGGTCGGTCCGCGCCAGCGGGGCCAGCAGCAGGTGCCCGGCGTGGAGCTGGACGAGCAAGGCCGCATCCGGCGCTATGATTTCGAAAGCCAGTGCCACGCCGTATTCCAAAACGTGCGCTACATTCTGGAAGATGCCGGGGCCCGCTGGGAGGACTTGGTAGATGTGACGGTGTTTCTGACCAATATGCGCGCCGATTTCGCCACCTACAACCGCCTCTACGCCGAGTATTTCCAGACCAACCAGCCTTGCCGCACCACCGTCGAAATCAACTGCCTGCCCACGCCCATTGCCATTGAGCTGAAGTGCGTAGCGGCCCTGCCGGGGTAGGGGAGCAGTCGGTTAGGTATTGTATAGAATAGAGCTACATGAATATTTATACGAAAGCCGCCGCCGCGCTGCTGCTGGCGGTGCCGGGCCTTTCTCCGGCTGTCCAGGCCCAGAACGCGGGTCAGAATACGGATACCTGGGCCCAACTTCGGAAAGAGCAGGTGGCCAGACTGCAGGCCCTGACCGGTACGTACGAGGGCCAGATTGGGGGCAAATACGCCATCCGGTTGCAGCTCAGCCCGGGCGAAGCCGATACGCTGCTGACGGGCACGTACTACTATCTTTCCAAGGGGCAGCCCTTGGAGCTAAAGGGCTTTACCCGACCTAGCGTGCCGACCCAGGCCCTGGAACTGCGCGAGAATACCCTGGCAAATGCTCAGGCTACTGGCTGGTTCACCATCGGCCTCAGCAACGTGAATGGGCCGGAGTTGTTGGGCCAATGGTACAACGCCTCCGGCACCACACTACTACCCGTGAAGCTCCAGCGAGTTGGCGGTGCGGCCCGCCCGGCGGGACTGGTAGCCTATATTACTCCTAAAACCTACCTCAAGTCGTTTCGGGTGCCGGTGGTAACGGTGCCGGATGCGGGCGTGAGCCGCCTGCTGGCCCACGTATTTTCTCTGCAAAACCTGACAAACGACGACATAGCCGGCTTGCAGGAGCAACTGCAGGAGCACCAGGGCATTCAGGGTGCAGAGTATACCGAAAATTACAATGCTCAGGGCCTGCTCAGCCTCACGGCCCAAAACTATGGCCAGGGTGCCAGTGCCTGGTACGACGACCGAACCTACAACCTGGATTTGGTAACCGGTTTTGCTATTCGGCTGGCCGACGAGTTGAAGCCGGAATTGCTGCCCCAGTTTCTGGCGCTGGGGCAACGGAAACTTGCGGTAAGGTCCAAAGAATGCGTGGCCGAGCAGGGGGATTTCCTATCGGCCGAAGACCAGGCCGGGGTGCTCAGCCAGGAGTTTTCCCTGCGCAGCACCGAAGAATATACCATCGGCACCGGCGGCCTCGTGTTCGACCACCCGGTGTCGTATGATGGCCTGTCTAATTATATCTGGAAAACACTGCGGGGCAACTTTCAGGTGACGTTTACCTACGCGGAGCTCACGCCCTTTCTGAAGCCCAGCAGTCCCTTGCGCCGCCTGTTGTAACTGGAGTTCAGGCGTGTCTCGGTATTCGGGAGGAAAGCACCACATAGCCGTACCTTTGCAGCTTCACCCGTTTCTGCTGCCGTGCCTGTTTCCGCTGATTTTCGCAAGCCTACCGTTGCTCCCGCCGAGCTTTTTCAGGAAAATCTGACTCACCACACTGAGCGGGAGAGTTACTTTGCCGGCCGCCACCGCTTGGTGGCTCTGGTGCGGCTGCTGGTGTTTGGTGGGGCCGCGGTAGGGGCGTGGGTCCTGTTCAGTGCTGATGCAGTTCTGGCCGGTTTTGGGGTGATACTGGCCGCGTACCTGCTCTTTCTGGGGCTGGTGCAGTGGCATAGCAAGGTAGGCTACCAGCGGGAGCACCACCGCCTGCTGGCCCAGCTGAACCGCGACGAGCTGGCCCGGCTGGAAGGCAAGCTCAGCGGCTTCGACCCCGGTTTGCGCTACCTGGATGCTCAGCATCCCTACGCCGCCGACCTCGACGTATTTGGGCCGCACTCCGTGTTTCAATTACTGAACCGCAGCACCTCCCGCCTGGGCCAAGATTGGCTGGCCGGCTGGCTGCTGGCCCCGGCCGCCCCGGCTGCCGTGCGGGAGCGGCAGCAAGCCGCCGCCGAGCTGGCCCCCGATGTGGCCTGGCAGCAGGAGTGGCAGGCCCGGGCCCGCCACTATCCGCGCCAGGAACAGGACCCCCGCGAATTCTCCGGCTGGCTGCGTACCCCCGATTTTTTTGCGGGTCGGGCGTGGCTGCTGCCGCTGATGGCCGGGCTGCCGCTGTTAGCCGTGGGGGCGGTACTGGCGGCACTCAACGGCTATGGCAACCTGTGGCTGCTGCTACTGCTGCCAGCGGTACTGCTCAACAACCGGTTTGCCGCTGTGCGGGCCGAGTATTACCAGCAAACTACGACCATCCGGGACGCGCTGCGGGCCGCCCACGACCAACTGGCCCTGTTTGAAGCGGGCCAGTGGCAGAGCCCCCCTCTGCGCCGCCTGCACCAGGTGTTGTACGAGACGGGTGGCACGGCAGCCGCGCAGCTGCTGAGTCGGTTGTCGGGAGTGGCCGGGTGGTTTTCGGCCCGCCAGAATCCGGCCGTAGCCGGTGGGCTGAATACGCTGCTGCTCTGGGATTTGTGGGGTATGTGGCAGCTGGAACGCTGGAAGCGCCGGTTGCAGGGCGGTCTGGAGCCGCTACTGGAAGCCGCCGCCGAGCTGGATGCCTTGGTGAGCCTGGCCGCTTTCCGGGCGGCTAACCCCACCTTTGCCGAGCCCGACGTGACGGCCCCGGCCCTTACCCTGGAGGCTAGCCAGCTCGGACACCCGTTATTATTCAAGGGCGAGGGAGTGCGCAATGATTTTCGGACGAGCGGAGCCGGGCAAACGGTGGTGGTAACGGGCTCCAATATGGCGGGCAAAAGCACTTTCCTGCGCACAGTAGGTTTGAATTTGGTGCTGGCTCAGGCGGGGGCGGTGGTGCCGGCTCAGGCGCTGCGCTGCGGCCCCGCCCAGGTGTTTACCGCCATGCGCTCCAACGATAATCTGGCCGAAAGCACCTCCTCCTTCTACGCTGAGCTGAAGCGCCTGCGCCTGCTGCTGGACTTGACGGACGGCCACCCCGCCCCGTCGGCCGCATCCCCGATAACAAACAACCAAAAACCAATCTTCTACCTGCTCGATGAGATTCTGAAAGGTACCAACTCCGAGGACCGCCACCGGGGAGCCCGGGCCCTGGTGTACCAGCTGCGCCACCGCGCCGCCAGTGGCCTCATCAGTACCCACGACCTGGAGCTGGCCGCGCTGGAAACCGATTTGCCCGCCAACGTGCGCAACGTGAGCTTCAACAGCTACCTCAACCCCGATGGCACCCTGCGCTTCGACTACCAGCTTACCCCTGGCATGTGCCGCTCCTTCAACGCCAGCCAGCTTATGCGCCTGATGGGCATTGTGGTAGACACTGAGGCTTAATGAAGCCGAATTACAGTTGAGCAACTTGTACCGGGGGGTACTGCGTAAGCACGTACAGAATTGCCGGGTTTAATAGGAGGTTAATGTTGGCCCTCTACCTTGCCGGCCGATCCTGCTTCCCTCACGCTCACCCCCTCGCTCTGTGTACATTCGCGAAAATCTCCGCTGGCATATTATCTGGAAACTAGGCTGGAAATCTGTGGCCGTCTTTACGGTGTACAGTGCCCTTGTTTGCCTGGTTTATGGCCCTCTGAACTTTCACTCGGTAGCCATTCCGTGGCAGCCGGTGGCCACGCTGGGTACGGCCGTGGCGTTTTATATCGGCTTTAAAAATAACGGCTCCTACGACCGTTTCTGGGAAGGCCGGCAGCTGTGGGGCGGTATCGTGAACAGCAGCCGTACCAGCGCCGTGCAGATTCTGGAATTCGTTACCTCGGTGGTAGATGCCCCCGGTGTAGATGCGCCCGCCGCCTCGGCCGAGGAGCTTACCCAGCGCCACCGCCGCATGGTATACCGCCAGATTGCCTGGTGCAACGCCCTGCGTATTCACCTGCGCCGCCAGCCTGAACAGTGGGATGCGGCCGTGGCTCCCTTTCTGGAAGAAGAGGAATCGGAAAAGCTGCGGCAACTGGCCAACCCCCCGGCCCAAATTGTGCGGCAGCAGGCCGCCGAGCTGCGCAAGCTGCGCGAGGAGCGGGGCCTGCTCAACGATTTCCAGCACGTGACCATGATGAACACCCTGGAAGTGCTCTATAACCTGCAGGGTGGCTGCGAAAGAATCAAGAACACGCCGTTTCCGCGCCAGTACGCCTTTTTCAGCATGGTGTTCGTGTACCTGTTTACGGCCCTGATGCCCCTGGGCCTGGTTACCGAATTCGCCAAGATGGGCCCCAACCACATCTGGCTCACGGTGCCGTTTTCAGTGCTGGTGTCCTGGGTGTTTTCTACCATCGAAACCGTGGGCCACAGCAGCGAGAATCCGTTTGAAAACAACATGAACGACGTATCAATGACGGCCATCTGCCGCTCCATTGAAATTGATCTGCGCCAGATGTTGGGCGAAACCGAAGTGCCGCCCAAGCTGGAGCCGGTAGAGGATATTCTGTACTAGCGCAAGCGGAGGACAGACAGCTGGACCGTGGACGGGCCAACGGGAAATATGCCCCGTTTTTTTGAGAAAGACCATCATACAGCGCCAATGGCAATGTGTGATGGTCTTTTTATTTTGTGTATAAAAAACTGAATTTTTGGAGGTTACGGGCGAAAAAGACCTAGCTCGGCGTTAACCCGCCGGAACCGGGCGGCGTAGGTTTCTGCATACTCATCCTGCCACTCTACGCCTCCGTGCTATGCCCCGCTTTTCTCCTGCCCTGACTTCGGGTGCCACCGTTTCTTCGTGGTTTGCCACCGCCGACGCGCTGCCTTCTTTCCAGCCGCTTCGCCAGAATAGCACTGCCGATGTAGTGGTAGTGGGCGGCGGCATTGCTGGCCTGACCACGGCCTACCTGCTGGGGCTGGAAGGCAAAAAAGTGATAGTGCTGGAAGACGGGGAGCTGGCCAGCGGCGAAACCGGCCGTACCACCGCCCACCTCAGCTTCGCGCTTGACGATCGGTACACCACCTTGGAGCAGCTGTTCGGCAAGGAAGGAGCCCGCCTGGCCGCCGACAGCCACCGCGCGGCCGTAGACCGCATTGAGCAGATTGTGCAGCAGGAAAACATAGCCTGCGACTTTGAGCGCCTGCCCGGTTACCTGTTTCTGCCCAAAAACGGCACTACCGAGGAGTTGGATGAGGAGCTGGCTGCTGCCCACCGGGCAGGACTGAGCAAGGTGAAGCGCCTGCCCGATGCCCAGGCCACGGGCTTCCAGACGGGAGAGTGCCTGGTATTTCCGGAGCAAGGGCAGTTTCATATTCTTAACTATCTACGGGGGCTGGTGCAGGCCATTGAGCGGCAGGGTGGCCGCATTTTCACGCGCACTCACGTAACCGGGGTAGAGGGGGGCACCACGGCACGGGTATTGTTGGCCGAAGGGCTGAAAGTACAGGCCCAGGCGGTGGTAGTGGCCACCAACACTCCGTTCAACGACCGGGTGGTGATGCATACCAAGCAGGCTCCCTACCGCACCTACGTGGTGGGCGTGCGGGTGCCCAAAGGCTCCGTAACCAAAGCCCTGTACTGGGACACTGCCGACCCCTACCACTACATCCGCCTGCAGGAAGTACCCGGCGCCGACTACGACTTATTGATTGTGGGCGGAGAGGACCACAAAACCGGCCAGGAAGAACATCCCGAGGCGCGGCTGCAGTGCCTGGAAGAGTGGGTAACGGAGCATTTTCCCACGGCCGGGCGGGTGGAGTACCGGTGGTCGGGGCAGGTAATGGAGCCTACCGATGGGCTGGCCTACGCCGGCCGCAACCCCCTGGATAGTGAAAATGTGTACATCATCACCGGCGACTCGGGGCACGGCATGACGCACGCTACTCTGGGTGCTATGCTCATTACCGACCTGATAGCGGGCCGGGAAAATCCGTGGGCAGGCATCTACGACCCTGGCCGCGTTACGCTCAAGCCCGAATCCATCAAGGAATTTGTGCGGGAGAATGTGAATGTGGCAGTTGAGTACACGGAGCTGTTGACTGGCGGCGACGTAGATACGAGCAAGGAAATTGCGCCCGGTACCGGGGCTGTAGTGCGGCGCGGCCTCAGTAAAGTAGCCGTGTATCGTGATACCAAAGGCCACACGCACGAGTGCTCGGCCATTTGCCCGCATCTGGGCTGCGTAGTGCACTGGAATGGGCTGGAAAATAGCTGGGACTGCCCCTGCCACGGCTCGCGTTTTGATGCGTTCGGGAAACTGGTGAACGGCCCCGCCAACTCCGATTTACCACCCGTTGACTAACTCCGCCGTCGTACCTTGCACCCCCGAATCAGGCCCGCTACGTACAAGCTGGGTCTACTTTTCGGCGCGGCTCCCATGAACGAACGACTCCGGTCCATTCGGTACTTTTTTTCCAGTCAGGAATTCTCCGATGGTGTGCGTACCACGCTGTCCATTTTGCTACCGGGCCTGGTACTATCGGTCTTGGGCGACCTGGAAACGGGCCTTACGGTATCCTTGGGGGCGGTGTGCGTGAGCTTGGCTGATATGCCGGGCCCTCCTGTGCACAAGCGCAACGGTATGCTGGCCGCCACGGCGCTGGTGGGCCTGATGGCCTTGGTTACCGGGTTTATTCAGCCTTACCCCGTTCTGCTGGGCATGGTGCTGGTGGGGGCGAGCTTTGTGTTTACCCTGCTGCTGGCCTACGGCAACCGGGCCGGCACGGTGGGCACGGCGGGCCTGCTCATTATGATTCTGATGCTGGACCGGCCCTTGGCCCCACACCAAGTGTTACCGCATGCCGGCTACATTGTGCTGGGTGGGTTGTGGTACGCGGGTATTGCAGGCCTGCTCAACCAGCTGCGCCCGCACCGGGTGGCCCAGCAGGCCCTCGGCGACTGTATCCGGGCCATTGCCGATTTCCTGCGCCTCAAGGCCGAATTCTACCGTACCGGTACCAACCTGGAGGCCGACTACCGTCGCCTGGTGCAGCAGCAGGTAACCGTGAGCGAAAAGCAGGATGCCGTCCGTGAAATCCTGTTCAAAACCCGCCAACTCGTGAAAGACTCCACCGGCACCGGCCGCCGCCTGGTGCTCACCTTCGTGGATCTGGTAGACCTCTATGAGCAGATTACCATCACCTACTACAACTACGCCGACCTGCACCGCCGCTTCGAGGCCAGCGGGGTGCTCGATGCCATTGCCCACGAAATTGAGGAACTGGCCGCCGAGCTGGAAAGCATCGGCTTCGCCATTCAGGCCAATCACGGCCACACGTCCCGCCGCGACTTGCCGGCTGGGCTGGAGCGGGTGAAAAGCCGCATTGATGCCCTGGAAGACCCCGCCCGCCCCGGCCATACCCGCATGCTCAAGAAGATTCTGGTGAACCTGCGCAACCTCGTGGGCCGCCTCCAGGATATTCTGGCCTACTTCGATGCCAACTCGCCGGTACCGGCCGGGCGGGAGCTGGAGTTTGGCCGCTTTGTAACCCACCAGAGCTTTGATTTAAAGGTGTTGCGCGACCACCTGACCATGCGCTCGGGTATTTTTCGCCACTCGGTGCGCATGCTCATTGCCTGCTCTATCGGGTTTATCGGTACCAAACTGCTGCCCGGCCACCACAGCTACTGGGTGCTGATGACGATTACCTACATGCTCAAGCCCGCCTTCAGCCTCACCAAGCAGCGCAACGTGCAGCGCGTGCTGGGCACGCTGGCGGGCGGCATTTTGGGGGCGGGCATTCTGTGGCTGATTCCGGACCGGCAGGTGCTGCTGGGCATTATGGTGGTATTCATGGTGGTATCCTACAGCTTTGTGCGCATCAACTACCTGGTTACCGTTACGTTCATGACGCCGTTTATTCTCATCCTGTTCAGCTTCCTGGGGCTGGGCTACGTGCAGGTGGTGGAGGAGCGGGTGTTTGATACGGTGCTGGGGTGCCTGATTGCGTTTTCGGTGGGCTATCTGCTGTTTCCAAGGTGGGAGTCCGACCAGTTGCAGGACTATTTCGTGGCTGTGCTGCGCGCCAACCTCAAGTACCTGCGCACGCTGCAGGAAGTACTCATCGGCTCCCCGGTGGCGCTGGTTGACTACAAGCTGGCCCGTAAAGAGGTATATGTGTCGTCGGCTAATCTGGGGGCAGCTTTTCAGCGCATGATGTCGGAGCCCCGAGCCAAGCAGCACCGGCCCACGGAGGTGCACGAGTTTGTGGTTCTCAACCACATTCTGTCGTCCAACGTGGCCTCCATCACCACCTCCCTGCTCAACGGCGAAACCCGACCCAATCTGCCGGCCAGTGGCCTCAAAAACCTGCGCCAAGCCCAGCAGACCCTGCACCGCAGCCTCCGCCGCCTCGACCTCAAGGAACCCGAAAACCTGCCCGCCGACCTACCCACGCCCGCCCCCGCTCACCAGCCCGATGCCCACTTGGGCGAGCAGCTGGAGTTTATTCAGAAGGTAAGCAGTGACATTGGCAAGGTGACGGAAGCCGTGCTGAAATAAAGTGTCATTCCGAGCGAAGCGAGGAATCTGGGTAAATCCACAAGATGGTACACCCAGATTCCTCGCTTCGCTCGGAATGACAGTCTCAACGTATCATTTACCGCTCCAGCTTGAAGCCTGGTTCCCGAGCGGGTGGGGCAGTGCGGTTGGCCACGGCCCAGCCGGTGAGGTACATCCACTGCGTCATGCGCAGGAGCTTGGGGTAGTTGATGCGGTTGGCTTCGTCCTTGGGCGTGTGGTAGTCTGGGTGGAGCCAGGAGGTGTACATGACGGCCGGAATGCCCAGGCGGGCGTAGGGCAGGTGGTCGGAGCGGAAGTACCAGCCCTCGGGGTGGGTGGCCTGGTCCCACTTGGTATCCAGCTTAAACTTGGGACCCTGTTGGTTAGCCTCCAGGGCCAGGTTAACTAGGTCGGAGGAGTTGCGGTGGGGTGGAATGGAACCCAGCAGCGCGGCCGAGTCGGGGGCGTTGCGGCCCATCATTTCGGCGTTCAGCACGGCCACAATGCGTTGTTGAGGCACGGTGGGCTTGGCCGAATAGTAGCGGGAACCCAGCAAGCCCCGTTCCTCAGCCCCGTGAAACACAAACAAGGCGGAGCGACGGGCCGGCTGCTGCTTGTAGGCCCGCATAATAGCCAGCAAAGCCGCGCAGCCAGTGGCATTGTCGTCGGCCCCGTTCCAGATGGAGTCCCCCTGCACGGCCTCGCGCACCCCGTCGTGGTCCTGGTGGGTGCTGAACAGCACGTATTCGTTTTTGAGCTGGGCATCGGTGCCGGGCACAGTGGCCACAATGTTTACGGAAGGGTACTGGAACGACTCGGTGCGTAAATCAGCGGTGAACTGCTGGCCGGCCTGCTGCGCCCAGCTCAGGGCGCTACTAGGCAGCAGCAGGGTAGGGGCGGTAGTGACGGCGGCCACGTTGGCGTCGCCGGGCAGACCATAGCGGCCCCGCTCGTAGGTGTGGCCCCAGTGCTCGTAAATGTTCTGGGCCCGCTCATCAGCCACGAACACCACGGCTACCGCCCCGGCCTTCAGCAGCTCCGCCGATTTTTCGCGCAGCACTTGGCTCAGGTAGCGCCGGAAACTCATGTCGGACGCGGGCTGTCCCGAGAACAACAGGGCCACGGCCTTGCCTTTGATGTCAGTTTTGGCTAGCTCGGCGGCCGTGCCGGTGCCCACGTACACCAGCGGAGCCTGCATGGCATAGGTGGTGGGCGCAAACACCAGGGCATCGTGGTTGGGCCGCAGTTGGTGGCTGCCGATGCTCAGGCGGCTGCTTTTGGTGAGGCGGGTACGCTGTAGATTAAAGAACTGGAAGAAGGTGCCGTCGTCGCCGGCGGGCTGCAGGCCCAGGGCGCGCATCTTCTCGGCCAGCCACATACTGGCCCGCAACTCATCGAGGGTGCCGCCCTCCCGGCCGCGGTACTTGTCATCGGCCAGCGCAAACAGGTCGGCTTTGATATCGGCCTCCTTAATGGCGCTGAGGGAATTGGCGGGTTTTTTCTGGGCCGGTACCAGCAGCGGGGCGGTGGCCATTAAGCCGACCAGGAGCAGGCGAATAGTAGCGTTAGTCATACAGTTTCTCTCGGTGGTTCACAACTGAGTGGCGCAGGGTCTCGCGGTGGTCGGGCACTGCAAACCACTGCGCCGCCTCCCCGCGGAACCCTGCGTGGAAAAGGAAAGCTACGCCAAAAAGCCTCGTTCACCAATGAATAAGTGGGGCTTGCCGGGAAGGAGTAGCTTGGGTGGTCGGCTCCGTGCAGGCGCGGTGCTATATTCAGGTCCATCTCGATCCTGCTTTACCTTCTATTGTTGTGGCTGCTCTGGTTCTGCGCGAAAGTACCCGCCTGCGGTATTTCACCTTTTTCTACCTGTACATCATGCAGGGCATCCCGGCGGGCTTTGGGCTGACGGCGGTAGTGAATTACCTGATTGGGCAGGGACTGGATGCTCCCGTAGTGGCTTCGTTTTCGGCGGCCGTGGGCTTGCCCTGGACGCTGCAGTTTGTGTGGGGGCCGCTGATTGACAAATACCAGGAGTCGGTGCTGGGGCAGCGCAAGCAGTGGGTGGTGCTCACGCAGCTGGTGGCAGTGCTGGCCTCGTTGCTGCTGCTGCTCGTGCGCGACCCCGCCGCCCAGCTCCGGCTCATGCTGCTGGCTTTCGTGGTGCACAGCGTATTTGCCTCCATTCAGGATGCCAGCGTGGATGCCATTGCCATTGCCGTGGTGCCCGAGACCGAGCGGGGGCGGGTCAATGCGTTTATGCGGGGCGGTTTTCTGCTGGGTTCCTCCCTGGGGGCGGCTGGCCTGTCGTGGATGCTGCACCGCTACGGCTTCTTTCAGGCGGCGCTGGCGCAGTCGGGGGCCTTGCTGGTTTTTACGGTGCTTACCTTCTTTATCCGGCTGGAGCGCACCGACCAGTTGCTGCCCCGCTTCGGGGCGGTGCCCGCCCCGGCCCGCCGCAACGTCGATAATCCGCCCGTAAGCTGGCTGTTTCGGGAGCTGCTGCGCGCCATGCTGGAGCCGCGGACCCTGCTGCTGTTCGGCATCATTGCTCTTACCTACCTCTGCTTCGGAGCCTTCGGGTGGGCCTATTCCTACCACCTGATTCAGCGCCTGCACTGGGCCGATAGTGAGGTGTCGATTCTGCAGGGCAGTTGGGGCAGCGTGGCCACCCTCTGCCTGATTGTGGCCGGGGGCGTGCTGGCCGACCGCCTGGGTGCGGCCCGGCTGCAGCGCTGGGTGATGCTGGTGTTGGGCAGCTTTCTGCTGGTGTTCTGCGCCCTGAGCTTCACCTGGCACTCCAAACCCGTAGCTACTCTGGGCCTGCTCGTCTGGAACATGGCCGACCCCAGCCTGAGCGTAGCCGCGCTGCCCCTACTTATGGGTCTGTGCCGCCCCCGCATCGAAGGCTCCCAATTCACCACCTACATGGCTTTGGTGAATCTGTGCGGGGTGGCGGGCTCCTACGTCACGGGCTGGGCCCTGAAGGTAATGTCGGCCCCAGTACTGGGCTTCGGGTGCGGCTTGGTGGTGCTCGTGTTATTGCTCTGGCTGCGGCGGCTGCCCCGGCCGGTTGCCTAGGGGCTTTACCGCCGTGGCAATTTTACGGCTAGCGTGCCGGTCTGGCGGGCGGAGCCCGTCGGGCCGGTTGCCGCGTGCTGAGGTGGTGGCGTGTCGTTCAGGTGTCAGCTGGCTTCAACCGGCCCGACGGGCTCCGCCCGCCGGACCAGAGGACACTGCGCGGTATCTGCCGTGCAGCTGGCAGAAAAGCAAAAACGCAAGCCCCGTTGCCAGAGCTTGCGTTTTGGGAGGTGAATCGGGCTTCTACTTCGTAGCGGAAGCTTCCGGCTTGAGCGTGCGGCCCAGCCAGTCGAAGAACACCCGGTTCCAGAGTACCGAGTTCTGGGGTTTGCCAATCCAGTGGCCTTCGTTGGGGAAGTAGAGGAAGCGGCTGGGAATACCGCGCAGCTGCGCCGTGCCAAACGCCTCCATGCCCTGGCCCTCGGGCACCCGGAAGTCCTTGCCCCCGTGAATCACCAGCAGGGGCGTATCCCAATTTTTGGCGAACAGCTGGGGGTTGAAGTCGGTGTAGCTTTTATGCTGCGGCGTTTCCCAGGGTGCTGCCCCGATATCCTGCTTGGCGAAGAACATTTCCTCGGTGCTGGGGTACCAGCTGGTAAGGTTGTAGAGGCCACAGTGGGCAATAAACGTCTTGAAGCGCCCCTCATGCTTGCCGGCCAGCAAATACACCGAGTAGCCCCCGTAGCTGGCTCCCACGCACCCCAGGCGGGCTTTGTCCACGTAGGGCTCGGCACTCACGGCGTCAATGGCTGAGAGGTAGTCGCGGATGGGTTGCCCGCCCCAGTCGCCGGAAATGCTGTTGTTCCACTCCGTGCCGAAGCCGGGCAGGCCGCGGCGGTTAGGCGCCACCACGATGTAGCCGTTGGCCGCCAGCAGCTGGAAATTCCAGCGGTACGAAAAGCTTTGGGTAATGGGGCTCTGGGGGCCGCCCTGGCAGTACAGCAAGGCCGGATACTTCTTGGCCGGGTCAAAATCAGGCGGATAGATAACGTACACCTGCATTTGCTTACCGTCGGTAGTACGCACCATACGGGCCTCGGTTTTGCCGGTTTTCACGCCGGCCAACTCCTGCTCGTTGATGTTGGTCAGGGCAGTTTCGCGGCCGGTTTTCAGGTCTACGCGCACCAGGTCGGCGGGGGTAGCCTGGGTGGTTTTGCTGACGATGGCCACGCCGGGGCCGGCCAGCTCGAAGCTGTTGTAGTTGAAGGCCCCGCGGCTCAGCTGCTGCACCTTGCCGCCCTTAGCCGGTACGCTGAACAGCTGCTCGGTGCCTTCCAGCGGACTCACGAAGTACAGCGTTTTGCCATCCAGGCTCCAGCGCACATTGGCGGCGGTTTGCTCCGAGCCCTTGGTTACGTCCTCGCGCTTCTTAGTCTTGAAATCATACACCACCACCCCGTTGCGGTCCGACTCGAAGCCCGGCGTGGCCATGCTCAGCCAGGCTACTTTGGTGCCGTCGGGCGAGAAAACCGGCTCGGTATCGTAGCCGCCCAGGCCCTCGCTCAGGTTCTGGGTCTGGCCGGTGCGCACGTCGTAGAGGTAGATGTCGGAGTTGGTGCTTTCGGCCTCGGCTTTGCCTGTGAGCTTGCGCGAGGTGTAGGCCAGCCGGTACCCATCGGGCGCGAAGTTCAGCTGCTCCGAGCCGCCCAGGGGCTGCAGCGGCGAATCGAATTTCTCCCCGGCCATTACGTCCTTGCTGTAGCCGGTGGGCTTGCCATCAGCTCCCAGGGGCTGGAAGAATACGTGCGAGGCTTTGTAGTCGTCCCATACGTTCCAGTGGCGGTAGTTCAGGTCGTCGATGATTTTGGCGTCGGCCTTGGGCAGGTCGGGGTACCAGTCCTGCACTGATTTGCCGGTTTTCACGTCCTGAGTGTACAGCATGAAGTTGCCCTTGGGAGCCAGCTTTAGGTTGTTCAGGCCCTCCTCGGGGAACTGGCTCAGCAGCTGCTTGCCCGAGCCATCGGCGCTTATCACGTAGAGCTGGTCGGTGCCGCTTTCCCCACTCAGAAAGGTCAGCTTGCCATCGGGCCGCCAGTTCAGGGTATTCTCCGAGACGGTAGGCGTGCTGGTCAGCTGACGAGGCGCGCCGCCCGCCACCGGCACCGTCCAGATATCGGACTGCCCTTTGTTATCGGCCAGGTTGTAGCGCGTAACGGTGTAGGCCACGGTTTTGCGGTCCGGCGACACCTGCATTTCGCCCAGGCGGCCCAGCTTCCAGAGCAGCTCGGGAGTATATACGCTGCCGGTTTGGGCAGCGGCGGCCAGCGGCAACAGCGCCAGCGCGGTCAATAGGTTTCGTTTCATGGGCTAAATTTAGGCGGTGTTGCAGAAAGCGCGGCACTATTCTCCCCGCTTCTCCTTTCCTGCCGGCCTGCTTATGCCCGATTTTCGTTTGCGCGTGTTCCAGGCAGTGGCCCGGCACCTGAGCTTTACCAAGGCGGCCCAGGAGCTGTTTATCACCCAGCCCGCCATTACCAAGCACATCCGGGAGCTGGAGCGCACTTACGGGCAGCGCCTGTTTGAGCGCCGCGGCAACCGCGTAAGCCTCACCGAAGCCGGCGCTCTGCTGCTCGCTCACGCCGATGAGGTGGAGCAACTGCACCAACACCTGACCGAGCAATTGCACAACCTGCACGGCGAAGCGGCCGGCCGGCTGCGCCTGGGGGCCAGCACTACGCTCAGCCAATACGTGCTGCCGGCCCTGCTGCCCGGGTTTCAGCACCGCTACCCCCAGGTCCAGCTGACCCTGCTCAACGGCAACTCCGAGCAGATTGCCGAAGCCATTCTGGCCGGGCAGCTCGACCTGGGCTTTGTGGAAGGCCGCTCCAAGAGCCGGGATTTGCACTACGAGCCGTTGTTGGAGGATGAGCTGGTAGCCGTGCGCCGCGCAACCGCCGCCGGGCCGCCCGCCCAGCCGCTGGCCCTGGCCGAGGCCCTGGCCCACCCGCTGGTGCTGCGGGAGCGGGGTTCGGGTACGCTGGAAGTGCTGGAGTTTGCCCTGCGGGAGCGGGGCATCAAGCCGGCCAGCCTGCAAGTCGTGTTCTACTTTGATAATACCGAGGCCATCAAAACCTACCTGGAAGCCGCGCCCGAGGCCCTGGGATTTGTATCGAGGCGGGCCCTGACGCGCGAGCTGGCGGCGGGCCTGCTGGAGGAAGTGCCCATTGCCGGCCTGCAGCTACGGCGGCAGTTTGAAGGCCTCTGGATACAAGGTCAGCCCCTGACCCGGCCCGCCGAGCGGTTTTTGCGGTACGTACAAATCGTTATAACTTCAGGTAATAACGCATAACTATTCGGGATTATCGATAGGGCAGGAGAGGCCGTACTTTTGAGCTGAAGCACCCACTTCAGTTTCCCCTCCGTGAAAGCCACCCTAGTAGCCCCCACCCGCGTTTCAGCTGCGCCCACTCTCCCCCCCAACGACCTCAACCGCAACCACCGGCACCAGCTGGCCCGCGTGGGCTTCGGGCTGGTACTGGTGTTTTGTCTGACGCCCTGGGCTTCGCCGCCGCTGGCCCTGGCCCTGGGGCTGGTGCTGGCCCAAACCCTCGGCAACCCGTTTCCCACGTTCACCAAGCAGTACACCGCCAAGCTGCTGCAATACTCGGTTATCGGGCTGGGCTTTGGCATGAATGCGCACTCGGCGGTGCAGGCCGGGCGCCAGGGCATTTTGTTCACCATCTGCTCCATTGCTGGCACGTTGCTGCTGGGCTACGCGGCGGGACGCTGGCTGAAGCTAGGCCGCCACGTTACCCACCTCATTTCCTGCGGCACTGCCATTTGCGGGGGCTCGGCCATTGCGGCCGTGGGTCCGGTTTTGCGCGCCAAGGATGAGGAAATGTCGGTGGCGCTGGCTACGGTGTTTGTGCTCAACGCCATTGCGCTGTTCGCTTTTCCAGCCATCGGGCACGCGTTCAGCCTTACCCAGCAGCAGTTCGGCCTGTGGTGTGCCATTGCCATTCACGATACCTCCTCGGTGGTAGGAGCCGCTACGGCCTACGGCAAAGAGGCCCTGGAAGTGGCTACTACCGTGAAGCTGGCGCGCGCCCTCTGGATTATTCCCGTGGCGCTGGGTACGGCCATGCTCTTCAAGCAGAAGGAGGTAAAAGTGAAGATTCCTTATTTCATCCTAGGCTTTATCGGGGCCATGCTGCTGAACACGTACGTGCCCGCTACGCACGTAGTAGGCCCTTGGCTGGTACAGGCGGCCCGCTTGGGGCTCACGGTTACGTTGTTCTTCATTGGGGCCGGCTTGTCTATGAAGGCTATTCGCTCAGTGGGGCCGAAACCGTTTGCCTTAGGCGTGCTGCTCTGGTTGGTCATTTCCACGGCCTCTCTGTACGTGATTCTGCACGCCTGATTCAAGTAGTACAAGCAAGCAGAAAGCCCCGCCGAAGACTTTGGCGGGGCTTTCTGCTTTATCGAACATCAGATTAATTCTTGCGGCCCGAGCCGCTTTTCTTGCCGCCGCCGTCTTGCTTATTGACGGTGGCCCAGGCGCGTTTTTCGGCTTCTTCCTCCGAAAGGCCGCGCTTCTCGTAGCTCTCTTCAATGTGCTCAGCCTGCCGCTTCTGCTTGTCGGTGTAGGCCGATTTATCTCCCTGGGGCATGATGCAAATGGGTTAGAAGTGAAACAACCACGTACTACCAGACAGTACGCGCCCGGGGTAGCTGTGTTATGCGGAGCTCCGGAACCGGGTTGCGGGCCGGTGCGTATCTTCGCCCCACGTAACCGCCCTGCTACTCCTATGCGTCAACTCGCCATTATTCCGCACTCCGAGGCCAAAATCACCCTGTTCAGCTGGAACGGCAAGTACCTCATCAAGCTGGAAAAAGGCTCCTTCGAGCAAACCTACAAGGTGAGCGAACTAGACCTAACCAGCGAAGATGATATTCACCAATTACTGGACGAGGAGTTTGTGCAGGCGGCCGTGCAGCGCTTCAAAGGCATGCAGCAGGATTTGCAGGCCGCCTTCGACCGGCACGGTATTTAATGCACACGTTGCGTGCAGCTTCCCTTCCTAACTCGCCTACCTATGAAACGGCTCTTTCACTATCTTCTGTTCCTGCCCATTCTGTTGGGCCCCGTGGCTGTGCACGCCCAACTTTACGAAGTGCGTACCAGCAGCGTAAACGTGGAAAAGCGGGAGCGGGAAGCCCTGAAAGTGCAGATTGACGGCACTGCCCAATGGACGCGCGACTTCTGGCAACGCTGGCTCAAGGATACGTACAACATCAAGCTGAAAGGCGACGGGGTATTTGGCGTGGGTAAGAAGGACGTGCTGGCCGCCAAGCAGGTACCCATGTCCAACGTCACGGGCAAATTGCTGGATTTGTATTCCACCGTTACGGCCCCCGCCGACACGGTAGCCGAACTGTCGGTGTGGGCCGCCATGGGCCCCGATTCGTTTCTGTCCTCATCTGGTACGCCCTCCGAGTTCAGCTCCCTGCGCACCATGGTGCAGAGCTTTGCCGCCGCCGCCCGCCTGCAGGCCTACCGGGAGCAGATTTCGGAAGCCGAAAAGCAGCTGACCGCCGCCGAAAAAGACAAGGAGAAGCTGGAAAAGGAGCGGGTAAGCCTGGCCGGTAACACCAAATCCAACCTGGAGAAAATTGAGCAGCTCAAAAAGCAGAATATCGACAATAAGCTGAAGTCGGCCGAAGATTCCGTAAAGCTGCTAGATAACGCCCGCCTCATGGAGCTGCGTAAACAGCAGCTGGAGCGCCGCCGCGCCCGCCTCACTAACCTCGACCGGAAATAACCCTGCCGCCGCTTCCCTCTCTCATGGACAAAGATTCTTCCCTCGACACCCTGCGCCAGCTCAAGGAGTGGCTGGACGCCGGTACCATTACGCAACAGGAGTTTGACGCCCTGAAGCAGAAGCTGGTGTTTAACCAAACGCCCGCCCCTGCGGCTACTCCGCCTGCGGCCCATGTTCCGCCGGCTTCCCCCGCGCCGCCCAGCACCCCGCCCATAACGCCGACACCTCTTGTTCACGAGCCGACCACCATGGCCGCGCCCGTTTCGGAGCCGCTGCTACCGCCCGTTACTACCGAGCCAGTGCCCGGCTACCCGCCGCTTCCACCCACACCGCCCACTGCTACGCCGGGCTTCTCGCACCCACTGGAAGCTGGCCGCCCCGGCGCTTCGCCCAGCCAGGATGATGCTTTCGTAACCTCTACGGCCCCGGCTGCGGAGGAGGAATACGTGGAGGATACCGCCTACACGGCCCCGGCCAAAAGTCCGCTGGGCACCATTCTGGTGGTGGGTGGTATTGTGCTGCTGTTGGCGCTGGTGGCGTATCTGATGCTGGGTAACCGGGAATCGGAGCGCCTGACCAGCACCACCCGCACCGCCGCCGATTCCCTGGCTACTAACCCCGAGGTAGGCCCCCAGACCGAGCAGATTGAGCTGCCCCCGGCCGCCGCGCCCGAAACCATCCGTGTGGCGCCGGTCGTGCCCGTGGCCCCCGTCGATTCAGTTGCTACTGCTGCTCCCGCCCCCGCTCCTGAAGAAACGGCTCCGTTGGCTCCATCTGCCGCCGACGAGGGAGCCGCCCAAAACCGGATAGAGAGTACCCTGCAGAACTATTACTCCGATTTGCAGGCCGCCCCCTTTTCCGCCACGGCCTACTTCGCCCCTAAGGTGGAGCGGTTTTATCTGCAGCAAAACACCACGCCGGCGGCCATCAATGCCGAGCTGGAGAAAACCCATTTCCCCGAATTCCTGGAAGGACAGACCACTATTGAGCCGGGCACGCTTAAGGTAAGCCCGCCGGTGGCCGATGGCTCCCGCGTTGTCACCTTTGTGGAGCGGAGTACGGCCCTGCGCCAGTCGCTGCAGAAGCGCCAGCAAACGGCGGCTCAGGTGCGGGTGCGCTTCGATAAGAACTTCAAAATCGTGTACCTGCGCCAGGAAAAGCTGCTCGAAAACAACTTCATCGACTAGCCGCGCAGCTGTTTTACTGTGCGCGTACGCCCGCCGCCTGCAACCGGCGGCGGGCGTTGGTGTTGTTAGCTCCTGCCGATTTGCTGTTCCGTTTCATGCGCGTATCCGTTTCCTACTTACTTATTTTTGGGGCTGCCCTGCTGACTTCCTGCCTGAGTGTGCTGAAGCCCGCCAAGGACTTCGCCCAGGCCCCCGCACCCGAAGTGCCCGACTACCGCATGGAAGGTAACTGGGCCGCCCTGCCCGACCGGCGCGACTCGGCCGATGTGGTACCGCGTGGCACCTTGCTGCACGACCAGCAGCGCGACGCCCCCGCTGATGTGTTCTTCGTTCACCCCACCACCTATTACTGGCGCAAGCAGTGGAACGCCAGCCTCACCGATGAGCGGCTGAACCGGTTTACCGATGAATCGGTGATTCGGGGGCAAGCCACGGCCTTCAACGGCACGGCCCGCGTGTACGCGCCCCGCTACCGCCAAGCCACGCTGTTTTCCTTTTTCGACACCAAGGATGAGAGCGGGCGGGAGGCCCTCGACCTGGCCTACTCCGATGTGAAAACGGCCTTCCAGTTCTACCTCGATAACTACAACCACGGCCGCCCCATCATCATTGCTGGCCACAGCCAGGGTACGGTGCACGCCACCCGCCTCCTGCACGATTTTTTTGATGAGGACCCCAAGCTGCGCCGCCAGCTGGTGGCTGCCTACCTCATCGGCTTCAAAGTGAAAGCCGACGAGTACAAGGTGCTGCGCCCCTGCGAAGACTCCACCCAAACCGGCTGTTTTGTGGCCTGGAACACGGTGGCCTGGGGCAATACCTACGCGCCCTTCGCCAACGGGGTGGCGGTAAATCCGCTTACCTGGTCACGGGATACGGTTACGGCCCCGGCCCGCCTCAACCTCGGCGGCGTCCCGCACGATTACAACCGCCAGGATAAGCGCGTGGTGGATGCCAAGGTGCAGGATGGGTTGGTGTGGGTGCACCCGCCCGTGGCCAAAGGCTACCCCCGGTTTCTGCTACCCGGCCACCCCGAGCTGCGCCACTCCTTCCACATTGCCGATTATGCTCTGTTCTACACCAACATCCGCCAGAACGCCGGGGCCCGCGTGCGCGCCTACCGTATGCTGCTGAATGGGCAGTAAGCAATGCCAGGAGCTGTTGCAGCTATTCTCCGTTACCTGTCGTCACCATCTAGTACTGCTATGAAACAGCTGCTCGTCTTACTGACCTTGTTGAGGGTAAGTAGCGGAGTTTCCGCGCAGACTGCCCGCCCGCACTACCCCGCCCTTAGCCGCACCCTCGATAGTCTGGCAGTCGTTGACCAATGGCCCATGCAACGCATGTTTCAGCAACTGCCTGATAGTGCCGGGCGCAATCTGGAAGACGTGGAAAAGGCTAATTATGCCCGCCACCAACCCGTGCTGGAGGCTATTGTAAGGCGGTACGGCTACCCTGGTTTCAAGGAGGTGGGCGAGAAAAGCTCCAACAACTTCTGGCTCCTGGTGCAGCACGCTGATGCCCACCCGGACTTCCAGCGGCGCATTCGCAAGCTGATGTTGGCCGAAGTACGACGCAAAAACGCCAGTGCTATCAACTATGCCTACCTCACTGACCGCGTAGCCATCAACGCTGGTAAACCCGAAGAATACGGTACGCAGGTGGTGTATGAGGGGGTAGGCACGCCAACTGTCAAAGCGGTGCCCAAGTCGCTGCGCGACCCTGCCCGCGTCAACCAGCGCCGCGCCGCCATTGGTATGGAGCCGCTGGAAAACTACTTGAACATGATGACGCAGATGCATCGCGAGATGAATAAGCCAAAGCCGACCGGGCCGCCGCTTTAACCTAAAAATCCCCGCCAGCAGCTGCTGACGGGGATTTTTAGGTTAAAGCGGGGCAGTGCTTAGTTCAGAACCGCCGTCTGGCTTTTCAGAATCTGACGAGCCATGGCCAAGTTCGTATCCCGGGAGTTAACAGCCAGATAAATGAATTTGCCGCCATCAGCCGACAGCTTCAGCAGGTGCAACTGGTCTGTCAGCGTCAGCAGAATGTCCTGAATCGTCTGGTCCAGCTTCAGGGCCTGAATGGCTTTCAGCTTCTGCTTTACTACTTCCGTGTTGTAAGCAGCAGCTGTTTCTGCGTCAAACGAAGCCAGGTTAGAGTGGTGGGCCAGGGGCATACCAGTTTCGGTTTCTACCACAGCTACTGCCACCAGTGAAGGCAACTCTTTCAGAATGTTCTGGATAGCTTGGTTGGGGGTAATGGCTGACATGGTCAAAAGAAAAAATGTTGAGAAAAATTCAGTAATAATCAGGCAGTGCACCGGCGCATCACCTCCCGCACCAACGCCAGGTTGGCATCAGCAATCCGCACTACCACGTAGCACAGCCACCGGCCATCAGCGGCAAGGCGCAGGCAATGCTGCTGGTCTTCCAGCAAAAGCACAAAGTCCGTCAGGTTCTGGGCGGAAAGCCAGGGTTGCGTCAGAAATTGCCGGGTTTGCCGAATGTTGGCGGCATAGCGGCTATTGAGCTTGTAGGGGTCGAGGAGAGCAGTAGCCGTGTAGGCTGCCATCGTTTTACCCGACTGGACTTCTACCACCGCCATGGCCAGCAGCTCCGGTAGCTCCCGCAAAATAGCCGTCAGAATTGCTTCTGCTTGCTGGCGCTCTATCCCTGAGGCATCTCCCGTAACTTTCTTCACAGTGAACTTGTGCAGAAAAGGAAGTCTCATGTAACTGATTCTGGGCGTAAAAAAGGAGGCAGTATCAAAGAAAAATCCTCCTGAAATGACTGTAGCAGTGCAAGATGCCGCACATCACTTTAGCCTCCCACGGAGAAGAGTGTGCTGAAGCCCAGCACCCTCTCTCTGGGGTAAATTAAAAGAACAACCAGCGCTTCTTGGCTACGGGTTTACCCGCCTTTGGCAGCAAAGTCACGTTGGCGGTAGCCCCGCTGCGCACCAGCATTTCCTCCTCCGAGTAGCCGGCGTAACCGTACTGCAGAGTAGATTTCTGGTTAGCAGGAAGCCGGAGGGTGTAATTGCCCTCGGCATCAGTGCTTACGCCGCGGTGGGTGCCCTTCTGCAACACCGTTGCCCCAATCAGCGGGTGACCATTCTCATCCAAAATGCGGCCCTTCACGGCTACCATGCGCACAGCACTGGTAGTTCCGGCTTCAACGGGCATTTCGATAGCATCAGTTACCACCGGCGTGTTTTCAGTGGGCGTGTTAACGGCAGTTGGCAGATTGTTACTAGCGAATACAGCGCCGCTGACAACCACTCCACCAATCAGCAAAGAGGCCGCCCGCCGCCGAAACCGCTCGGGCTCCGTGCGGATCAGATCAAACTGGCGCTGCACCCAACCCACGGGCTGTACAGTGTGGCCTTTCTGGCTCATCTCGTAGAAACGGCGCAGTACCTCGTCACCTTTTTCCTTGTGTTCTTTTAAAAATCCATCTACCAGCGCAGTATTTTCACTGCTCAAGTCGCCTCGCAAATAGGCGTCTCGGTAGGCGGGCAACAACTCACCCGTGGACGAGTGAAATGGGTACGCACTCAGTTTCATAATGGGAAAAATTAGGTGTGGTATGTAGGCTCGGGCTATAGCAAGAATGAGCACAAAGTTGTGTTATAAACTTGATTTATAGCCCCTACAAAAAACCAATGCAGTTTTATATTCGTCGAGTACGGCATCTGGCATGCTTAAGTTCTATTTATTCCAGATGAAAAAACTTGTTTCATTATGGGAATTAAACATTAAAAATTGCATATATTGACGGGGATTATACAATAAATTATATCCAATAATTTTAAGGTTATATATATGTGTACTTACACAGTTGATTTTACTGTGAGTACTGAAGCAATTGAATTCATTTCTATTGTCGAGCTTAGAATAATACTACTGGCAGAATTAGGGTAAAGTATTTCTATATAATGGATAGAAATGCAAAGAGCCCACCGGTTATAAACCGGTGGGCTCCTCAACTCAGTAAAGGCAGTGGTTAGCCTACAATAGCTACACGCTTGAAGTCAGAGATGGTCAGGCCTTTCTGCGTCTTGTCGAGCAACTGGCTGATGGTCATCGAGCTATCTTTTACGAATTCCTGGTTGAGCAAGGTGTTCTCTTTGTAGAACTTGTTCAGCTTACCCTGGGCAATCTTTTCCAGCATAGCCTCAGGCTTGCCTTCGGCACGCGCCTGCTCTTTGCCGATTTCGATTTCGCGCTCAATAGTAGCTGCGTCCACGCCGTCTTTGTCGAGGGCAACGGGCTTCATGGCTACAATCTGCATGGCTACGTCGCGGCCTACAGTGGCTACGTCGGCGCCACCCACGTTTTTCATGGCCACCAGAACGCCCTTCTTGTTATCCGAGTGGATGTAAGAAGCAACTTTCTCGGCAGTTACGTTTTCGTAGGCAACCACGTCCAGCTTCTCGCCAATTTTGCCCATCAGGTCGGTGATGTGCTCCTGCAGCGAGCGGCCGTCCTCCTGGGAAGCAGCCAGCAGCTCTTCCTTGGTAGCGGCGTTCGACTTCACGGCCGTGGCCAGAATCTGCTGGGCCAGGTTTTTGAAGTCTTCAACTTTAGCAACGGGCTCGGTTTCGCAGGCCAGGGCTACCAGCTTGCCATTGGTACCGTCTTCGCTTACGGCCGCCAGCACGAGGCCTTCGGCAGTAGCGTTTTCAGCACGCTTGTCGGCAATTTTCTGACCCTGCTTGCGCAGAATGTCGCGGGCGGCTTCGAAGTCGCCATCAGCCTCGGTCAGGGCTTTTTTGCAATCCATCATGCCAGCACCGGTCATGGTGCGCAGCTTGTTTACGTCTGCGGCGGTAATAGCGGCCATTTCTTGGAGGAGTTAGTAGCTATAAGCTACAAGTTGGAATGAAATGAGAGAGGGGGAAGTAAGGAAAGAAGCTAGGAGCTAAAAGTCAGAACTGAATGGGCGAGTTGCCGACATCACAGATTCTAACTTCTAACTCCTAGCTTCTAGCTTCTTCAAGACTATTCGTCGGCGTTCTGCTTCTCCTGGATGCCTTCGTCTTCGGCTTGCTTCTTGTCGGCGTCCTCTTTGTCGACTTTACGCTCCGACAGACCTTCTTCGATGGCCTTACCCATCAGGCCCACGATGAGCTGAATGGATTTGGAGGCGTCATCGTTGGCGGGAATGGCGAACTGTACCGACTCGGGGTTGGAATTCGTGTCGCAGATAGCGAATACCGGAATACCCAATTTCTGCGCTTCCTTCACGGCAATGTGCTCACGCTTCACGTCTACCACGAACAGGGCAGCGGGCAGGCGGCTCAGGTCGGCAATGCCGCCCAGTACACGCTCCAGCTTTTCCCGCTCGCGCGACATCATCAGCTTCTCGCGCTTGGCGAGGGCCGCGTAGGCGGTGTTTTCCTTCACCATCTTGTCGATGGTGCTCATCTTCTTCAGCGACTTGCGTACGGTGGTGAAGTTGGTGAGCATGCCACCCAACCAACGATCCGTAACGAAAGGCATTTTCAGGCGCTTGGCTTCTTCAGTAACTATTTCCTGAGCCTGCTTTTTGGTAGCCACGAACAGCACCTTGCGGCCGCTTTTGGCGATGTTGCGGATAGCCGCAGCAGCGTGGTCCAGCGAAGCCAGGGTTTTGTTCAGGTCAATGATGTGGATGCCGTTCTTCTCCATGAAGATGTACGGCGCCATTTTCGGATCCCACTTGCGCGTAAGGTGACCAAAGTGGGCACCGGCATCAAGCAGTTCTTTATACGTGGTGGTCTGAGCCATGATAGGGTTCCTCTGGAAGTATTAGCGTTTCGAGAACTGGAACGAACGACGAGCTTTACGCTTACCGAATTTCTTACGTTCCACCATGCGCGGGTCACGGGTCAGGAAGCCTTCTTTCTTCAGGGCGGGACGAACTTCGTCGTTGTCGCCTACGAGGGCTTTCGAGATGGCCAGACGGATAGCCTCAGCCTGAGCCGAGATGCCACCACCGCGCACGTTTACCTTGATGTCGTACTGGCCGACTTGCTCGACCGTCGCCAAAGGCTGGTTCACGATGTTTTCCAGGAGCTCATTGCTGAAGTAAGCCTTGATGTCCCGGCCGTTGATAGTGATATTCCCTTGCCCGGCCTGCATGTAAATGCGGGCCACCGAGGTTTTTCTTCTACCAGAGGTATTGGAGATTTCCATTAAGTGAAGAGTTAAAAGGGGGGCCGACTAACGGCTTAGAGATTCGTGAAAGAAACAGCTTTGGGCTGTTGCGCTTCGTGGGGATGAGCGGTACCAGCGTACACGTACAGGTTGCGGAACTGCTCGGCACCCAGTTTGTTGCCTTGCAGCATGCCGCGTACGGCGTGCTCAATCACCCGGGTCGAGTCCTTGGCTTTCTTGTCGCGCAGGTTGATGCGCTTCTGTCCGCCGGGGTAGCCCGAGTGGGTGATGTAGATTTTGTCGGTCAGCTTTTTGCCGGTTACGCGCAGGTTATCAGCATTGATAACGATGACGTTGTCGCCGCAATCCGAGTTGGGCGTAAAGGAGGGCTTGTGCTTGCCACGCAGCATGTTGGCAATTTGGCTGGCCAGACGACCCAGGGTAGCGTCGGCAGCATCAACCACAACCCAGCCCTTGTTGGCGTTGGCTTTGTTGACGGATACCGTCTTGAAGCTCAAATGATCCATTGGGGAGGAGGATAAGCGTTTGAAAATGAAGAAGAAGCCGAACACAGTTCGGGGAAAACGGACACAAAGTTACCGGCTTTCTGCCAATATGCAAGCTGGGAGGTAATTATTGCGCTTGAAGGGGGTACTATACCTGCGGTAGGTGCTTCGATTGAGCTCCGTACTTTTACCGTACAATGAGTACTACTTCTCCTCACCCAGAATTTCCTGGCTCAGCTTCCTACAAGCCTTGGGCGTATATTTTACTGGCATTACTGGTATGCATTTCGATAGCCACGGTATTCCTGACACGGAATTCTTATGATTCCAGTGATAGTATCATGCATTACTTGTTTGCGCACTATGCCTTCCAGCACCCGATTAACTTTCTGGAGTCGTGGTCGAAGCCGTTAGTAGTGCAGCTGGCCGCGCTTCCAGCGCGGGCTGGCCTTCGCGGGCTGATGGTGCTACAATGCGTGCTGGTAGCAGTAGCAACGGCGGCGGCTTACAACGCAGCTAGTAGCCTACGAATGCCTTGGCCTTGGCTGACTATTGTATTCTGCTACGCTTCCCCTGATTACTTCCGGATTCAGTTTTCGGGCCTCACGGAGCCTACCTTTAGTGCAGTGCTTATGGTAGCTGTAGCACTGGCATTGCGTGGGCGGGTAGCCTGGGGGGCCGCCATAATTTCCTTCCTGCCTTTTGCCCGCTCCGAGGGTTTTCTACTGCTGGCGGTGTATGGATTTTACGTGCTGGTTACGCACAACTGGCGAGCCTTGCCGTGGCTAACGTTGGGCTTCATTGTATATGGAATAGCCGGAGTGTTTGTGTACGATGATTTTTGGTGGGTATTCACACGTAATGCCTATCCGGTTCGTAATGAGTTGTATGGTAATGGTGGATGGCTGCACTTTATCCGAAGCCTACCTGACACCATCGGCTGGGTGCAGTATGGGTTGTTTTGGTTGGGAGGCGGGCGCATGTTGTGGGAGTGGTTGCAACCCACCGCGCGGCTATACTCTGAGAAGTTTACCGCCGACTTATTGCTGGTGTATGGGTGTGTGGTGGTGTTTATTGGGGCTCACACCGTATTCTGGGTCTTCGGTATTTTTGGTTCGTTCGGGCTGACGCGGGTGCTGTGCAGCGTGGTGCCACTGCTGAGCTTAATCGTTTTGCGTGGCCTAGGGTTGGTAACCAGTTTAGGCCGTACTGGCACAGCGCGAAAACAGATTATGGCCACACTAGTGCTCGGGATAGTCGGCTTCGTTTTTTCAGGCGCGCGCGCTGCGTTGCGCTGGGAGCGGGATTTTGGTCAGCCTTCAGACCAGATCTTGGCTAATACCGCTGCCCGATGGATATTGGGTAAACAGGTACCGCATGTGGTGTATTCACACCCCTACTTTTCGTTGGCACTTGGCACCAATCCTTTCGGAAATTATACCAACAAGATTGAAGATTTGCGTGACCCTGACCGATGGATGCCGACTGGAACGTTGATTTTCTGGGATGAATGGTATGGTGGTATGGAAGGCCAAACTTCTTTTGAATCGTTGCATACCAACCCCACTTACCAATTGCGCTGGCAGGGTGCTTTACCCCGTAACCGCCACAAGCCTACTCCTGATTCTGTTCGGATGGCCATTTTTGAGAAAATCCGGTAGTACTCGTAAGTGAAAGGCCCTCTTTCTGTTTAACAAAGAGGGCCTTTCACTTACGAGTACTGTTGCAGCGTTTCCACCAATACCCGGAAATCTTTGGGGTAGGGGGCTTCAATGGTGACTTGCTCCCCGTCCATCTTGGCGAAGGTGAGCTGGCGGGCGTGCAGGGCAAACCGTTTGATGAAGGGCTGCTCCTCCTCGCCCTGCTTCATGTTGAACTTCTTTTTCAGGGACGACAGGTAGAAGTCGTCGCCGCCGTACATGCCGTCGCCCACAATGGGGGCTTGCAGGTAGGAGAGGTGCAGGCGAATCTGGTGCATGCGGCCGGTAATGGGCTGACACTCCAGCAGGGTGTGGCGGGCGTAGGCTTCCAGGGTGCGCACCAATGTTACGGCCGGTTTGCCTTTGTAGGCCAAGCGGGCTTTGCCTTTGGTAGTGGTTTCAATGCTCCGGTCTACGCGCAGGCCATCGTACTGGTGCACGCCCCAGGCCACGGCGTGGTACACTTTCTTCACCTGCCGGTCCTCAAATTGCATGGCTAGGTGGCGGTAAGCGGCCGGGTTTTTGGCTAGAGCCAGCGCGCCGCTGGTTTCCTTATCGAGGCGGTGGCAGGCCTGCACATCCTCGTACTTCTCGCGGGCTAGGCGTAAAATATTGGGCGCCCCACCAAACCGCTCGTCGAGCGTGGCTAGGAAGGGCGGCTTATTGATGATGACGAAGTCTTCGTCCTCAAACAGAATCAGGTCGTCGAAATTGGGCAGCTTCATAGAGAGCTGCAAAGGTACACGGTAATTCAGGGATGCAGAAGCCAGCGGCCGTTAATCCCGCCAGTGCCTGGTAAACAACATAATCAGCAGTTTACCGACAAAGCGCTGCTACGCGCCCAAAAGCTCCCCTCGCCCCGGGAGTGTTTACGCCTGCGCGTCGGCTAATTTATCAGCTACTCGCTTTTTGGGCTTTGGCAGCTTAAACTCCAACACGGTACCCTGCCCCAGCTCACTGCGCACCCGAATAGTGGATTTGTGCGCTTCCACGATATGCTTACTGATGGCCAGCCCCAGCCCTGAGCCGCCCGCCTGCCGCGACTCGCGGGTTCGGCTTTTGTCAATGCGGTAGAACCGCTCAAAAATGCGGTTCTGAAACTGCTTCGGAATTCCTTCTCCGTCATCCTGCACTTGCACTCGCAGGCTTTTACCGTTGGGCAGCAGGGAAACGGTGACGTGCCCGTTCTCGCGGCCGTATTTAATGGCGTTGTCGATGAGGTTGATAAGCACTTGCCGAATACGGTTCCGGTCAGCTACCACCAGCGTTGTTTCCGGTTGCGCTTGGGGAAGTTGCAGCTCCAGTGTTACCTGGCGCTGGGCGGCTTTCATCTCCAGTTGCTCGAAGATGTCCTGCACCAGCTCACCCAAATTGAACCGTTGACGGCGCATCCGAACTACCCCTTTTTCCAGCTGCGAAATGGTTACTAAGTCCTGCACCAAGGCGTCAAGAGCGTCGAGGCTGGTGGCAGCTTTCTGCAGGAATTTCTTGCGGGTAAAGTCGTCCACGTCATCATCATCCAGAATGGTATGGACGAAGCCCTGGGCGGCGAAAATGGGTGTTTTTAACTCATGCGATACATCAGCCAGGAACTCGCGGCGCAACACCTGCAGGCGCTTCAGCTCCTCAATTTCCTGCTGTCGGCGCTGGGCCATGTCCAGAATTTCGTCGCGCATGCGCTTGAGCGGCTCCGGGCGGAATAGAAACTTGTTGGACATGCGCCGGAACTCCTTGCGCTTGATGTTCTCCAAGCTCTCATAAATGTTATTGATTTCCCGAAAAATCAGGGCTTCAAACATCAGGTACAGCAGCAGAAAACACGCTGCCACCGATACGCCCGCTGCCAGCACGCCTTGCTGGAAGGGCATGGTGGGCGCCAGCCATGCCAGCGTCGTCAGCACGGCCGCCACCAGCAACGACAGGATGATGGCAATGGTACGGGAGGATACAGTGAGTTTCATGGGGAGTGGTGAAATGGAGAGATGGTGAAATGGTGAGTTGCTGTTCTGAAGGCACCGGGGGCCACCTGCGCCGAACCGCGCCGTTGGAATAGCAACTCACCATTTCACCATCTCCCTATTTCACCTAATTATCCGTGTTGAACTTGTAGCCAACGCCCTTAATGGTCTGAATGTGGTGGTCGCCTACTTTCTCGCGCACTTTGCGCACGTGCACGTCCACAGTACGGGCCAGCACAAACACGTCGTTGCCCCAGATATTCTGCAGTAGCTCGTCGCGGCCGAATACCTTATGGGGGGAGGCGGCCAGGAAGGCCAGCAATTCAAACTCCTTTTTGGGTAGCGTGATTTTGCGGCCCTCCTGATACACGGCAAAGCCGGTGCGGTCAATTTTCAGACCGTTGATTTCGATAGTGTCCGAGGTTTGCTGGGGGTCTTTGTCGCGGCGCACGAAGGCGGCCAGGCGGCTGAGCAGGGCCCGGGGCTTGATGGGTTTGGCAATGAAGTCGTCGGCGCCGGCATCGAAGGCGGCTACTTCCGAGAATTCTTCGGCCCGGGCCGTCAGGAAGATGATGTAGGTATCCTTGAACTTGGGTTGCTCCCGAAGCTGGCGGCAGGCGGCAATGCCATCCAGGTGGGGCATCATCACATCCAGCAGAATGATATCGGGCCCGAACTGGGGGGCTATTTCCAAGGCCTTGCGGCCATCGGGGGCGCTGGCTACCTCGTAGCCTTCCTTGCGCAGGTTGTACTCCAGCAGCTCCACGATGTCGGGGTCGTCGTCCACTACCAGAATTTTGTAGGCGTTGGGGTTGGCGGTTGGTTGCACGGAGCGGGGAGGTTTAGGGTAAAACAGAATGCGCGAAGACAAAAGTACCGCCGGGCGGCGCGCACGGCGTGTTATGGTTTCGTTACCTGCGGGCCGGGCCCGAACAGTTTCCTTGCGCGGAACCGGGTTTGGAATGGGCCACACGAAATCGGCAAGGGGCGGCGGACTAGGTAGCAGCACCGGAGCCAGGGAGCGGGGAGGCGGCATAACCAAGCGGCGGCGGGAAACCAGGGTTGTCTGCATCAGGTACTTAAGCGAGAGAAAGAACGAGATATAAAAAAAGAAAAGCGGCCCCCAACGGGAGCCGCTTCACAGCATGTCATTTTTGCGCCACTACATTTAGCCGGTTTCGGAGGCCTTTGTACTTGAACATGTCCACCTTGACGGAGCCCACGAACATTTCCGCCTGAATCAGTACCGGAACCTTGTTCCGGTCGTCGGAGAGGTACACCGAAATGGCGTTTTCTCCTTTGAACAACTTATTGCTGGGCATTTTAGGCACCAGCCGAATGGTGCGAATAGTGCCGGCCTTGGTTTCCACCACTTCCCGGCCCTTGTAGATGACGTCCATGTTGAACACGTCCTCGTCAAAAAAGCCCTGCACCTTGATAACCTCGCCTACCTTGCGTTGGTCGTAATTGAGGGTGCGCAGGTAGTAAAAGCCGCTAACCAGGTCCTGCACGTTGTTGGGCACTTTGAACGTGCCCTTCTTCACCTGGTCCTTATTCTTCTTGTGGCTTTCCACGTCCGCCACGTCCCGCAGGTGGTCGAAGTCCACCGTTTCACGCTTGCGGTAGTTGTTCTCCTCAATGTTGCGGAAGAAGCGTTGGGGCAGAATGCTAGTAGTGTCGATGTAGGAGCGCCAGGTGTCCCGGATACGCAGGAAAAAATCGAAGGAGCCCAGGGTGCGGCCCGTAACGGTGGCTTTGTAGCAGGGGCGCTCATTGATGCGGTGCACCTCGTTGTCTACTTCAATGGTAGCCTCGGCCGCGTTAATCAGGCCGTAGTGCACCTTGTATTGCAGCACCTCCCCGCGCTCAAAGCTGGTATTGGCAACGGTGCGCGTTGCTTCGGAGGCCGGCACAAACGCAGGTAGAGTGGCTGTCAGCAGCAGCGAGAGTACGGTAAACAGAAGCCAGCGGCGGTTCATGGATAAGCGGCAGATTGGGGTATAGCCGGTTCCTACTCAAATGCGGTGCCAGCAAAGATACTCGGATTCCGCAGGGCAAAAAATACCTTCTTACGGAGCAGCTACACCCGCCAAGGTTTGTTTGCCAACCGCCTTATACCAACTATCCACACGTTCAGTACGGCCCGGAAGAACAGGCGGTTTTGCCCAGCCCCATTCTTGTAGAACAAGATTTTACTGACAATAAAAAAAGCCCGCCGAAATGAACGGCGGGCTTTTTTGTGTGAAAGCGGAAAGCTTACAGCTCTTCAGTTTCGTCATCCTCCATGGAGCGGTCCTCTGGAATGGCGGCCAGCGCTTCTTCTGGGTCACCTTTCACTTTGGCCCGAATCTGAGCCTCGATTTTATCGGCCAGTTCGGGGTTATCCAGCAGTACGGTTTTAACACCTTCCCGACCCTGGCCCAGACGGTTACCATCGTACGAGAACCAAGAGCCCGATTTGGCAATAATACCCATATCAACGCCCAGGTCGAGAATCTCGCCTACTTTGGAAATGCCTTCGTTGTAGATGATATCAAACTCGATAACCTTGAAGGGCGGGGCTACTTTGTTTTTCACCACCTTCACCTTGGTGCGGTTACCGGTTACATTGTCCTTGTCTTCCTTGATCTGGCCAATCCGACGGATATCCAGACGCACGGAAGCGTAGAACTTCAGGGCGTTACCACCGGTGGTGGTTTCGGGCGAGCCGAACATTACGCCGATTTTTTCGCGCAGCTGGTTGATGAAGATGCAGCAGCAGCCGGTTTTGTTGATGGTACCCGTAAGCTTCCGCAGGGCCTGCGACATCAGGCGAGCGTGCAGACCCACTTTGGAGTCGCCCATGTCGCCTTCCAGTTCGCCTTTGGGCACCAGTGCAGCTACTGAGTCAATTACGATGATATCAATGGCCCCGGAGGAAATCAGCTGGTCGGCAATTTCCAGGGCTTGCTCCCCGTTGTCGGGCTGAGCAATCAGCAGGTTCTCGGTGTCGATGCCCAGCTTCTTGGCGTACAGCGGATCAAACGCGTGCTCGGCGTCGATGAAGGCGGCAATGCCCCCTTTCTTCTGCGCTTCAGCAATGGCGTGCATGGTTAGCGTGGTCTTACCCGACGATTCCGGGCCGTATATTTCAATAACGCGACCCTTGGGCAAACCGCCTACGCCGAGTGCAATATCCAGGCCCAGCGAACCGGTGCTGATGACTTCAACGTCCATCACCTTGTTGTCGCTGAGTTTCATTACGGTGCCTTTGCCGTAGCTTTTGTCCAGCTTATCCAGGGTGAGCTGGAGGGCTTTCAACTTTTCAGCTTGCGGGTTTGCGGCAGTTTTTTCGGCCTTTTCAGTGGTGGCAGCCATTATAGAGAGGGGTTGGATTGGAAATGCGTAGGTTTGGTGAATGTAGGCCTTTTGCGGGCCCCGCGCAACCCACCAGGCAAGCCAGAGTGGGGCGGCTCATGGTAACGTCGCCGGACTATATTTTGTGCCCGCAATGCTAAAAAAATTCGTCGGATTTAGCAGATTCTTTCCGTGCTAAAATTTTTAGAAAATTGCCGCGCCGCTACCGTCCTGATACTGACGTTGGTAGCGTGGCTGGGTAGCACACAGGCTAGCTGGGCTCAGCTGGATAATCGGGCTTTTTACCATCGGCTGCCCCTGGGGCCTGGTTATGAGCAGCAAATTCGGTTGGATGTGCAGGGCCTGCTGTTCAACAAAGACAACGAGTATTTTAACAAGATTGACCCCGGCCTCACGTATTTTGGAGCGCAGCTGGCTCCGCGGTTAGTGTACTTCCCGGCTAGTAATCTGCGGTTGGAGGCAGGTGTGTTTTTACAGCGCGACTACGGCTCCCGCGGCTTCCGGCAGGTACGGCCACTATTCACGCTCAAGTATGCGCAAGGAGCCCACCGGCTGTTGTTCGGCAACATTGAGGGGAGCCTGCAGCACGGCTACATTGAGCCGATGTATGATTTTGAGCGGGTACTGACTGACCGGCTTGAGGAAGGTCTGCAGTACCAATACCTAACGGATGCCACCTTTCTGGATGCCTGGGTAAACTGGCGGCGGCAACAGTACCGCTTTAGCAACTACCAGGAAGAGGTAGCGGGGGGGCTCAGCCTGGAGCGCTGCTTGGCGGGCGACTCGGTGGGTTGGTTAGTAAAACTGCCGTTTCAGTTTACGGCCACCCACCGCGGCGGGCAACTGGACACCGTGGACCGGCCTTTGCAAACCCTGTTCAATGTAGCCACCGGTCTACGGGTGCGCAAGGCGCTGGCCTCGCGCTTCTTGCAGGCTGCCCACTTTGATGGCTACGTTACCTATTTCCACGACTACTCCTTCACCTACGAGCTACCCTACAAGCGCGGCACCGGCCTCTATCTGAACGCCGGCCTGGATACGCGCCTGAATAACCTGCAGCTAGCGTATTGGCAGGGCAATGGCTATATCTCGCCTATTGGGGGGCGGCTGTACCAGTCGATTTCCGTATCGGTAGCTGACCCCGGCTACACCGATAAGAACCGGCAGCTACTGATTCTGCGGGCTATTAAGGACTACAAGCTACCCGGTAACGTGATTCTGACCACCCGCTTCGAGCCGCTCTATGACCTCAATAATGGTCTGTTCGATTTTTCCTTTGCGCTGTATCTGAATTTCAACCAGAGCTTTCTACTCGGTACAGTCAAAAACCAGTAGCCGCTTTCAAGCGGGCCGGCGCAGGGAGTAGTACAGAATGCCAGAGGTACCAAGTGCCCGTAGCGGCCAGGGGCGGGGCTTGGGGGGCAGCGGCTGGAATCCGGCGGCAGCGGCCACGGCGCAGCTGCGTAGGTTGCTAGCCTGGCACCGAATAAGCAGGCGGGCCACGTGCAGCGTATCAAACCCGAAGGTGACGGCGGCCGCCAAAGCCTCGCGGGCGTAGCCGTACCCTTCCGCATCGGCCGCCAGATAGTACCCAATTTCGGCTGTGACGGGAGAAGTCCAGTTGGGCTTCAGGCTGATGTCGCCGAGGTATTGCCGCGTTTCACCGTGCCAGATGCCGAGCACATAGAGTCGTCCGGCTGCCCAGTCGTGTCGGAATTGGGCAAGCACCTGGGTGGCGGCGGCGGCCGTGAGAGTAGCTGCTTCGCGCGCCGGAAAAGAAGGGCGCAGCCGCGCACGGTTACCTTCAATAAGCTGAAAGAAGGAGTCCGCGTCGGAGGGCTGGTAGGGGCGGAGCAAGAGCCGTGCCGTGTGCAGAGGAGCGTCGGTAGGAGCGGGCAGGGGCGGAGCGGCGTACATTATTTCGGGAACAAGGCCTGGGCATAGTACGCAGAATGGCCCAAAAATGCCCGTTTTGCTTAGTTGCCAAACTGCACTGTCGTAACTCCGGCACTCCCAAACCGTTCAGAACGTAGCGGCTGGCTGGCAGGGTCCAGTAATTTCCCCACGCCTGCCCAGCCGTATTCCTTCATATCAACGTTCGTATTATGTCCACAAGACTCGCAAATAAAGTAGCCATTGTCACCGGCGGCGGATCCGGTATTGGAGAAGCCATCAGCAAGAAATTCGCCCGCGAAGGGGCCGCCGTGGTAGTGGTCGGCCTCGACTCCGACCCCGTGCGGGAGGTAGTAGATGAAATTCTAGCTGAAGGAGGACGGGCCATTGGCTACCTCGGTGACATCTCCCAGCAAACAGTGGCCGAAGCCTGCGTGAAAGCCGCCGTGCAGGAATTCGGCAAGCTGGATGTTCTTGTCAATAATGCCGGGGTGTTTCCGGCTACCGCCGAGCTGGATTCATATCCGGTGGAGGCCTTCGAGTACATGATCAAAAACAACATTTACTCGGTATTCATGATGAGCCGGGCTGCCTTGCCGGAACTGCAGAAAACCAAGGGCAACATCGTATCGGCAGGCTCAGAAGCTGGGCAGATGGGCTCCCCCATGATTACGCCCTACGGCGGTACTAAGGCCTGGGTGATGACGTTCAGCAAAGGCTTGGCCGTGGAGCAGGCTAAGCACGGGGTGCGGGTAAACTGCGTAGGTCCAGGCCCCATCGATACGGCCTGGACGCACAAAGAAACTGGCCCCATGAACCAAAAAATGGAGAAAAATACGGTGGCTGGAGTGCCGCTGGGCCGTCGGGGTACGCCCGAGGAAGTAGCCAATGTGTACCTGTTCTTGGCCTCGGATGAAGCCAGCTACGTAACCGGTGCTACGTACTTTGTGGATGGAGGCGTAACAATTTCTAAGAGTGCGGCCGGCGACGAAGTACCTAATCACCTCAAGCGGGAGCCCGCCGGTGACTTGCAGCTCAACCATTCCAAGGACGGAAACACCAAGGTGCGCAAAGAGGCAGCGGCTTCTATGAGCTAATCGGAAATTCCAACGTGTACTAAGCAGTACACAGCTGCTTTCAGCCAATATAATGGCTGCAACTATCCGCATCAACTAAAAAGGCCTTCCATGTGGAAGGCCTTTTTAGTTGATGCGTGTAACAGAACGAATCCGTAATTAACCTTTCTGCAACTCGGCTCCAATGCCGGAGCGACTTTGAGGGGGGCTGCCCAACGCCTGCTGGTTGCGCATGACGTTTACCTGCCTCGCAGCCTCGTTGAAGTACTCCAGGCGGCGGATCAGCATTTCTTTCGTCAGTACGCGGCCTTCGGGTGTCCGCATCATAGCTTTCTTATCGTCCAGGATGCGCTGCAGCAGGGACTCTGTGCCAGCTTGGTTCTGCCGGAACTGGCCATAAAACTCGCGCAGGCGCTCCAATGGCGCTTCCGTAGTAAGGCGAAACTGGCCACCGCCCTGGTTCAGCACCTCGCTCAGCACATACACTTCCAGTGGCAACGAGGTATTGAGGGCCGTGGTGCGCACATCCAGGCCTGCCTCCAAGCCGCTTAGGATAATTTCTAGGTTGCGCTCAAACTGCTGGTAGTAACCGGCTGCTTCCATTCTGTTAGAAAATTATGAGTTCTGAGGGCTGAATGATGAGTGAAATAGAGTGAAAGAGCACACATTGCCCCAGACTCAACTCTTATCATTCAGTGCTCAGAACTAATCAAAGGAGTTCTTTTACTATCTGGTCCACCGTAATGCCTTCGGCTTCCGCTTTGAAGTTACGGACCAGACGGTGCCGCAGGATGGGGAGGGCTACCGCTTTTACGTCTTCAATGTCGGGGGAGTATTTACCGTGCAACAAGGCGTGGCATTTAGCCCCCACAATTAAGTGCTGGGAGGCCCGGGGGCCGGCGCCCCATTCCAGCAACTGCGTGGCGCGGGCTGCAGCCCGGCCAGTGTTGGGGCGGGTTTTGTGTACCAAGCCCACGGCGTACTCCACCACGTTATCGGCCACCGGCACCCGGCGTACCAACTGCTGAAACGCCTGAATTTCGGCGGCCGTCAGCACCTTGCTTACGCTGGGCTTACGGTCAGAGGTAGTGTTTTTGACAATCTGCAACTCGGCCTCGTAGCTGGGGTAGCCCAGCTCAATGTTGAACATAAAACGGTCCAGCTGGGCTTCGGGTAGGGGGTAAGTGCCTTCCTGCTCAATCGGGTTCTGGGTGGCCAGCACGAAAAACGGGCGCTCCAAGGGGTACCGCTTGCCGGCCACGGTTACGGCGTACTCCTGCATGCTTTCCAACAGAGCGGCCTGGGTTTTGGGCGGCGTCCGGTTGATTTCGTCGGCCAGTACAATATTGGCGAAAATGGGGCCCGGCACAAAATGAAAATCCCGCTGCTGGTTCATCGTTTCCGAGCCCACGATGTCGGAAGGCATCAGGTCGGGCGTGAACTGCACCCGGTTGAAGGACAGGTCCAGCGAATCGGCAATGGTTTGGATAAGCAGGGTTTTGGCCAGGCCAGGCACGCCCACCAGCAGGCAGTGGCCCTGCGAAAACACAGCCGTAAGCACCAGTTGCACCACCTCATCCTGCCCGATAATCACCTTGCCGATTTCCTGGAGGAGCTTCTGGTAGGAAAGGGCTAACGCGTCGGCGGCTTCTTTATCGGAGGAGAAAGGCATAGGGTAGTTTTTGGTTGATGGTTTCTGGTTAGTGGTTTTCAGCAACTGATCAAGCCAAAAACCACCAACCAAAAACCAAAAACGAATACGTTAATTAACGGAATTCAGCAACTGACAGCCGCTGTACTCGGGGTCAACTTCGAGGTAAACGGTGCCACGGTTCTGGGCAAACCAAGCGTCCAGGGCTTTGTTTTTCTTCTCGTTGAGAGCTGCCGCCGCAATTTTCTGGTAGTCGTCCTGGATGTTGGCCTGGTGAGGCGGGTGGTTCGACTTCAAATACAGAATCCGCACGGCATCCTTCCCATCGTCGGTGCGGTAGGGCATGGGCGGCGTGATGCTGCCCACCTTCATGGTATCAATGGTGAAGAAAATGGCCGGGTCGAGCTGGTCGAGGGGAAGGTAGGTGCTTTCGTCGCGGCGGTTGGTGAGCATGCCGCCGTTACCGCCCGAAATCTTATCGTCGGAATTATCCTTGGCGGCCTTGGCAAACGAGAGGCTGTCGGCCATGATGCGGCGGCGGATTTTTGCAAGATCCTGGGCCGCTTCGTTGGTGTCCGCTGTGCCGGTCTCGGGTTTGAGCAGGATGTGGCGGGTGCTGTAGGAGTCGCCTTTGCGCTCAATCAGCTGAATCAGGTGAAATCCAAACTGCGACTCTACAATGGGCGACAATCCGCCTGGCTCCAGGCGCAGAGCGGCGGCTTCGTACTCAGGCACCAGCTCCCGGCGCTTAAAGAAACCCAGGTAGCCGCCTTCCACGGCCGAGCCGGGGTCTTGGGAAAACTGTTTGGCCAGCGTAGCAAAATCCTCCCCAGCCACAATGCGCGCCCGGATATCGTTGAGCTTGGTTTGGGCCGCCTGTTTGGACTTCGAGTTGGTTTTAGCCAGCTTCACAATTTGGCCTACTTCCACCTCCGTGGAGTAGTAGGGCAGGCTGTCTTTGGGCATTTTGTTGAAGAACTGCCGCACCTCCCGGGGCGTCACCGACACCTTACCGGCAATCTGGTCCTGCATTTTCTGCTGTACCAACTGCTCTTTCACCTGCACCCGCAGCTCTTCCTTGAGCTGCTTGAGGGGCTTGTTGTAGTATTCTTCCAGCTTCTTCTCGGAGCCAATCTGCTGCACGAAATAGGCCATACGGCGGTCTAATTCGCTTTTCACCTGGGTGTCTTCTACTACTACGGAGTCAGTTTCGGCTTTAGCCAGCAGCAGTTTGTTCAATGCCAGACTTTGCAGAATGCGGCATTTCGTATCGGGGGCCAACGGTTTGCCCTCGGCCCGGGCAGTTTCCTGGGCAAAAATGGTTTCCAGGTCGGAGCGCAGCACAATCTGGTTGTCCACCTTGGCAATGATGCCATCCACTACTTTCTGGCCTGCTGGGCGGCCTACCCCCAACTGAGCAAAGCTGGTTGTGGCCGATACTGCTACCACAACTGCACTCAACAGCGCCTTGCGGGCCCCTACTATTTTAATCATGGAGTATTTCTGTAATGCTGCCGGCAACTCAGTGCTGCCAGAGCCAGACGACAGGCAAAACGCCACAAGCCGCCCGTAAATTTCATCATAAATCCTTTCTCCGGCAAAAACACCGGGAAGCACCCAGTTAGTGCCCCTAGGTGGCAAAGAGAGACCAGCCAGCCAGCGGAGGTTGCAACAGCGGCGAACTAGTGGCCAGGAAAAGGCAGAAAGCCAAAACCAGCGTGGCCCTACACGGCTCGAACTGGCTTTGGCTTTCTGCCTTTTTTCCTACTGGCTTACCCTATTTCGTCACCAGCTTGTCTACCTCGGGCTGGTTGATCTTTACCGGGTATTTCTCCCGCAGCTGCCCAATCCACTGTTTTTCCAAGTAGTTCTGGTAGTCGGAGGTAGCCTGACCGCGGGCCTCGGCTAGCGTTTTAGGGCCGGCCGGCAGTTGCTTATCAACGATGATGGCGTAGTAGCGGCCGTCCTGTTGGGTAGTGTAGGTACCGGGGGCGCTGTTCAGGAACTGGTCTACCGCTTTACTATCGCCTTTCTGGAAGCTGCGCTGCTGCACTTGCACCGCCAGTGGGTTTTGGGTGTTGAGCAGACCTTCCAGAGCAGTTACATTGGTAGTGGTCAGCTCAAACGTGGTGTAGGCGGCAGCGGGCTTAGTATCGGCACCGCTGCTGAGGCGGCTGGCTGGTACTCCCTGCGCCCGCAGTGCTGCCACTACGGCCTCGGCCCGCCGCCGAGCCAGGGCCGGCGTTTCGCCTTTTTTAATGTGGCCCACGGCCCGCAAATTCAGGCTTGCATCGGCCAGCAGTTGCTCAGCCAGCGCCGTTAGGGCGTTACTCGGGGCTTCGGCTGAGCCGGTACGGAAGGCTACCGGTGCGGGCAGGCCGGTAGTAAGCTGGTAGCGGCCCGCTTTCTGAAGCTGTTGGGCTTTGGCTAATAGCTCGGGTGAGGCGGCGCTGATAACGGTGGCCTGCACCCGGGGCTCCCAGCGGTAGTTGGCCTGGTTGTCGGCGAAGAACTTTTGCAGGCCTACGGTGTCTTCAATCGCCTTGCTCCACACCTTCTCATCCATGAGCTGGAACAGCAGAATCCCGTCACGGTACTCTTTCACCAGCATGCGGTAGTCTTCGTACTTGTTTTCCAGGTTAGCCTTTTCAAACTCCACCAGGCTTTGCTCCACGTACTGGTCATAGAGTTGCTGGGCCACGAAGCGGGGCTCGGCCCCGGGGCGGGGCCGTTGGTTTTGCTGGGCGTAGGTCAAGAAATCCTTCACCAGGTAGGGCTTGCCGCCAATCGTGAACAGCGTGGAGTTATCTGTGGTAGTTTTAGTGGCCTTGGCGGGAGCGGGCGGGGCCGTGTACTGGAACCGGCCACCTACCAGCGCCGTGTCGGTTTTAGCAAAGGCGTAATCCTTGGCTGCTCCTGTCTCGGTGAAGCGGTTTTCCGTGCGCACCCGCTTCAGGAAAGCCGCTTTGTTTAGCTCCGAGCGGGAGTCTTTGGCAACTTTGCTTTTCAAGGTGGGCTCCATCGCCTCGAAGGAAGGCACTGGCTGCTTCTCAATCAGCTTGATAATGTGCCAGCCGTAAGGCGTCTGTACGGGGCGGGAAATATCACCGGGCTTCTGCAGCTTGAAAGCTGCTTCCTCGAAGCTCGGAATCATGCGGCCGGTGCCGAAGGGCGGCAGCTCACCGCCGTTGGCCGCTGAGCCGGCATCCTCCGAGAATTGCGACACCAGTTTGTCCCAGGCTGCGCCTTGGCGGGTAAGGCGGCTGTACAGCTCATCTACCTTCTTTTTGGTCGTAACGGAATCAGCCGCGGGCATGCCGGGCGTGGTGCGCACCATCAGGTGGGCTACTTTGATTTCGCCCTGGGCCGAGCGCACATCATTCACCTTGATAATGTGGTAGCCAAAGCGCGTACGCACCGGCTGCGACACCTGCCCCGCCGGCGTGCTGTACGCTACCGATTCGAAGGGGTACACCATCTGCATGGCCGTGAAGTAACCCAGCTTGCCTCCGTTTTCGGCGGCTGAAGGGTCTTCGGAATTCTCGCGGGCTACTTTCGCAAAGTCCTCACCACTGGTCACGCGCTGGCGCAGGGCCGTAATCTTCTGGTAAGCGGCCAGCGTGTCCTTGGGGCTGGCATCGGGCGTGATGCGCACCAAGATGTGCGAGGCATTCACCTCCTTGCTCATCCGGTCGTAGGCTTCGCGCACCAGTTTGTCGGTTACGCTTTTCTCGGTGAGGTAGGGCTGGGCCAATTGCTGGCGGTAGCCTTCCAGCTCCCGCTTAAAGGCCTGGGTAGTATCGAGGCCGCGCTGCTCAGCTTCCAGCACTTTCAGCTTGAAGTTGGTGTAGAGGTCGAGGTACTCCTGCACGCTGGCTTTGGTGCCAAACTCGGGGGCTGAGCTGTTATTCTTGCGGTATACGTAGGCAAATTCAGAGGCAGGAACTTCCGTGGTACCCAGGGTTTCAACCGAGGGCGCGGCGGCCTTCGTGGTAGGCTTGGTAGCCTGACACCCGGCCAGCAGGGCAGCCGCGGCGGTGCCGGCAAACAAAATGCGTTTGTGCATACAGTAAGTAATCAGAAGAAGCCAGAAAACCGGCCGGAAAACGCTCCGGATACGGATGGCTGCTAGTCGCAATTTTACGGATTTTTTCCGGGTCGGGGACGCCGGCTCAGGGTCAAGAAAAAAGCACTCTGCCAGCAGAGTGCTTTTTTCTTGACCAACTATATAACGGTGCTCTAGCCCAGTTTCTTACACAGGCGGCACAAGTTGTGAGCATCCTGCGTGGTGAACTCCACCCGATCCATGATGCGGTTGACCAGCATCATACCCACACCGCCCTTTTTGCCGATGCGTACATACTCCTGCAGATCAGGCTCTTGGTAGCTGGAGGGGGAATAGGAGGTTAGATTTTGATCTTCTATCTCGATGCAAAATTCCTGCTCCCGTATGGATACCCGAACGTCCAGAAACTGCGACTCATCTTCCCCGTTGCCGTGGATAATCAAGTTGGCTACCACCTCGTCGACTGCCAGCACAATCTGATTGATAATCAGGTCTGATAAGTGGTAAGTTGCCAGAAAGTCGCTCACGAAGTCGCGCACCACCTTCAGGTTGCGGCGTGTGCAGCTAATTCGGATTGCGTGTTTCATTCCCTGCGTGTTCTGTGCAACGCGACTAAATGGCTACTGCTTCCGCTTCCGAGGGTACAATCGTCATCAACGAGTCCAGACCCAGGATTTCGAATACATTGTGGACTTTCTCCTGCATGTTGAAGAACACCAGCTTCACGCCCGCGTCCTGAAACGTTTGCAGGTGGGAAATAAACACACCCAGACCCGCTGAGGAAATGTAATTCAGTTGGCGGCAGTCAATCAGTACTTTCTGGAAACTCAGAATTTCCGGTTTGCTTAGCTCTGTGTCCAGGAGTACAGAGGAACTGGCGTCCAGTTCGCCGTCGAGGCTGAGCGTGAGCGTATGTTCGGTAACGTGTTGATTTATTTTCATAGCTCGGTGCTACGTTAGAGAGCAGCTTCGGGTTGAGCGGCTTTGAATTTAATGACCAGCAGCGTCTGATCGTCGTGCATGGGCTGGCCCAGGCTGAACTCGGTTAAATCGGCCAGAATACGTTCTTTAATCTGTTCGGCATCAAGATAATAGGTGCTCTCCAGCATTTGCTGCAGGCGCTCCTCACCGTATTCTTCCTGGGCCCCATTTCGAGCCTCCACAATGCCGTCGGTATAAATCACCATCACGTCACTGGGGTTGTAGTCATAGAACTGGTTTTTGATGTGTTTCTCGTAGGTGTCATTCCGGATGATACCCAGGCCCAGCCCCGTCGTGCGGAAATAGGAAACCTCCTCTTTGATGGAGTGATAGTAGAGCGTATGGCAATGGCCGGCGCGGGCAAAAACAAAGCCACCATGCTCATAATCAATGATGTAGAGGGAGGCGGTAATAAAGGCAGAGCGCTCCAGACAGCGGGCCAGGGCGTTGTTGGCCTGCGCCATAAATTTGCTGGGTACCGGAAACTTGTCCCGCTCATTGCGGGCCAGCGGGTTTTCCTGCATGAGGGCATGAAAGATACCCTTCATCTGGGCCACGTGGAAGGCCGCCGTAACGCCCTTACCCGATACGTCGCCGATGAGCACGGCCAAGCGGCGGCCGGGTAAGTGCAGGAAGTCATAGAAGTCGCCGCCCACCTCCGTGGCGGCCAAGGCGTGGGAGCTGATTTCAAACCAGTTGTCAATTGGCAGATTTTTCGGAATCAGACTATCCTGTACGGCCGAGGCAATTTTCAGCTCGTCCTGCACCCGCTGGGTATGCAAGGAAGCCTGCACCAGTTGCAGGTTCTCGATGCTGAGCACTGCCTGACTGGCGAAGGTTTGCAGAATGCTCAGGTTCTCGCGGTCGAAGCCCTGGGGCTGCTCCTTGAGCATGTAAATGCTGCCGTACTGGCGCTTGCTGGAGCTCAGGGGCATCACCATCAAGGAACCATAGGGCAGGTCAAGCCCCCGAAACCCGTTGCTGTCGAACAGGTCGTTGTTCAGGTACTCAATATGGGTGAGGTTGTAATCGGTGAGCAGGCTGCGCACGGCCGTAATTTGCTCCGGGCTGATGTGCTGCTGGAACAGTTGCTGGGTGGCACCTTCAGCCGACAGATCCAGCCAGGCCGCGTCGGCATTTACTGTCTGTACGGCCGAGTCGAAGAACATGCGGTATACCTCCTCCTGAGTTTGACCCCGCTGGATAAGCTGGGTCAGGCGCTGCAGGCTCAGAATTTCTTCCCGCTTCTGCTCAAACACGCTGGCAGTAGGCAGATTGAAAGCCGTAACCAGCAGGCCCATAAAGGCATAGAAGCCCGCAAAGAAAGAATTCAGAATCAGGAATGTATGCTGGGTATCGGGGGCTACCAGGTGAGGGTCCTGCTGAGTTTGCAGGAAGTAGAAAACAAACGCCCCCATTGAAAGCAGCACCGCCACTTGCAGCAGCACGGCTTCCAGCTTCTGCCGTCGGCTCAGATAGGCTACCCACTTCTGGTGGCTGCTGATGTAAGCGCCAAAAGCGGCCAAGGCCCCGAATATAACGCTGTTGAAGCCCCAGGTAGGAGTAGGAGCAAACAGGTGCACAAGTAGGGTAACACCTAGCAGAATCTCAAAGGCCTCCCACTGCTTCCGTAGCTTGCCGGAGGAGCGAAACAATACCAAGGAGCGCCATACGTAGTTAGTACGAGCCAGCAGTAGCACAAACAAGCCAATATTCACAGTGTAGGTTACCGTGAATAAGATGGAGCCAACGCCGGGCATCTGGTCCTCCGTGAGGCGCTGTACTAAGTGCAGGCCCACGCATATGGTAGCCAGCAGACAAGGCCCCAGTACCAGGCGGCGGAGCAAGCCCACGAAATCGAGGCCACGGAGCCGGTCAGCGGCACTACGCTCTTGAATGAAGATGCTGGCGGCAAACACAGCTTGCAGCACCAGCAAAAGCCAGGACGGTGGGCGGGGAACCTGCTGGGCCAGTGCCGGATGCGCATACAGCAGCATGCAGGCCAGCAAGCCAAGCCACGTCAGGAGCGAAACAGGATACAGGAAGGGATGTAACTTCCGGAGGAACGACATGCAGTAAATCCTGCTACTGCAGGGTAGGGGCTGGGAGCTAAATTGAGTAGCAAGATACAGGGTATAGCCAAAAAGCCACCACAATCATCCGAACACCGGCAAACTCACTAGGCATCCACCCCTAGCAAAAAAGCCAACGGCTACTGCAGCCGTTGGCTTTTCAAGAAAGGATAAAGCAGTACTACACGCGCGGGCTTAGCTGGTTAGTTAGCGGCTGCTGTAGTTGGGGGCTTCCCGGGTAATCTGCACATCGTGGGGGTGCGACTCGCGCAGGCCTGCCCCGGTGATGCGTACAAACCGAGCCGTGTGCAGGGCTTCGATGCTGCCCGCCCCGCAGTAGCCCATACCGGCCCGCAAGCCCCCCGACAGTTGGTACAGCACCTCGGCGGCCAGGCCTTTATACGGCACGCGGCCTACAATGCCCTCGGGTACCAGCTTCTTCACGTCGTCCTCGGCATCCTGAAAATACCGGTCCTTGGAGCCTTCCTCCATGGCCTCTACCGAGCCCATGCCCCGGTAGCTTTTGTATTTGCGGCCCTCGAATAAGGTTACCTCCCCAGGCGCCTCCTCGGTGCCGGCCAGCAAGGAGCCAACCATTACCGTACTGGCGCCAGCGGCCAGGGCCTTTACCACGTCGCCGGAGTATTTGATGCCACCATCGGCAATGAGCGGAACGCCGGTACCCTCCAGGCCCCGGGCCGCTTCCAGCACTGCCGAGAGTTGGGGCACCCCAATGCCGGCAATAATGCGGGTAGTACAAATAGAGCCGGGGCCCACGCCCACCTTCACGGCATCGGCGCCGGCATCGGCTAGGGCACGGGCGCCCTCAGCGGTGGCTACGTTGCCGGCAATTACTTCCAACTTAGGAAACTGCTGCTTGAGGTTGCGCACGGCATCCAGTACACCTTTGCTGTGGCCGTGGGCCGTATCCACACTCACCACGTCCACGCCAGCTTCTACCAAGGCCGCTACGCGGTCCAGCAAGTCGGCGGTTACGCCCACGGCGGCTCCTACGCGCAGGCGACCCAGCTCGTCCTTGCAAGCGTTAGGAGTACGGCGGCGCTTCCGGATGTCTTTGTAGGTAATGAGGCCTACCAAACGGCCATCGGTATCAATAACCGGCAGCTTTTCTACCTTAGAATCCTGCAGAATATCCTCAGCGGCGGCCAGCTCGGTACCGGCCTTGGCGGTTACCAGCGGGGCGGCCGTCATCACCTCGGTTACCGAGCGGGTCATGTCCTTCTCGAAGCGCAGGTCGCGGTTGGTGAGGATGCCTTTAAGGCGGCGCTGCTCATCCACAATCGGAATTCCACCAATGTTGTTGCTGCGCATCAGCTTGCGGGCATCGGCCAGGGTGGCGGTTTCCTCCAGGGTGAAGGGGTCGAGGATCATGCCGCTCTCGGAGCGCTTTACGCGGCGGACCAGCTCGGCCTGTGCCTTGATGCTCATGTTCTTGTGGATGATGCCAATGCCACCTTCCTGAGCCAGGGCAATGGCCATTTCAGCCTCCGTAACGGTGTCCATAGCGGCCGAAACGAAGGGGAGCTGGAGCCGGATGTTGCGGGTGAGCTGGGAGCTGGGGTCGGCGTCGCGGGGCAGTACTTCCGAATAACCGGGCAGCAGTAGGACGTCGTCGTAGGTAAGCGCCTCGAAGGCAATTTTGGCAGCGTAGTCGGCCATGGCAACAAGTAGGTTAGGTTCCGCTTATTGCCGGTCAAAGGTACGGCAGAAAATTGGGTTTGCGGTTCGTGCGGCTCTTTTTCTCGTTACCCTTGCATTAAATCACCAAGGACTAGGCACCAAGGCTTGCCACTAGGGCCTAACCAGGGCCAAGCGCCCCGCAACCCGCACTACACCCTGGCCCCGGTCATGGGTCGGCAGCTGAATCTGTTTATAGGTGCCTGGGTAGTGTTGCCGCCCCCAACAGAGGAGTAAATTGGAGTGAAAGTGAGAACTTGCGTCGGCGGCCAGCTCTTTGCTGGTACCTGCCATTTCTGCCTATGCCTGCTGGTTTCGCGAATAGCGTCCGCTCTCTTCCCGCTAGCTTACTGCCAGCCCTGCTCGAAAACTCGCTGGCGGGAGTAGGGTATTTTCTGCCCCTAACGGACGAAGCGGGGGCGGTACATGACTTTACGATTGACTACCTAAACCCCGCTGCCGAACACCTCCTGGGCCCGGCCACGCCCGGTTTGGCCCTGAGCCAGTGGCTGCCCGCAAACCAGGCAGCCGGCATACTGGAGCTGTTGCAAGCTGCCTACGCGCACACTCAGCTGGTGGAGCGCGTGGTTGGGCTGCCCCTGCCTGGAGGCAGTATTTCGCTGCGGGCAACGGCCCAGCAGGTGGGCGAGGGGATGCTGCTGAATTGCCTGCCCGTGAGCGAAGCCGTGCTGGCCGCCGCGCAGGAGGCCCGGCAGCAGAGTGAGGCTCGCGAATTGGCCGCCTATGCGGAGGCCAACCGCCAGCGGGAGCACCTGTACCATTTGCTGGAGCAGGCGCCGGCCATGATCTGCGTCTTTGATGGTCCCGACCACGTTTTTCAGTTCGTGAATCCGGCGTATCAGGCGTTGGTAGGTGCGCGGCCGCTGGTAGGTTTGCCCATTGCGGTGGCTATGCCGGAACTGAAGGGGCAACCCATTTTCGCTCTGCTGGACCAAGTGTACCAAACCGGGGAAACATTCTCGGCCCACGAAATGCTGGTGCAACTGGACCACGCCAATGAGGGCCGGACCGACCTGGAGCAGCGGTACTACAACTTTATTTACCAGGCCCGGCGTAGTCAGCAAGAGGAGATTAGCGGTATTTACGTGTTTGCCTACGATGTGACAGCGCAGGTAGAAGCCCGGCAGCAGATTGAGCGCCAAAACGAGCTGCTGGAAGTGCGTGTGGCCGAGGGCATTCGGGCCGCCGAAGCCCAGCGTGAAGCCCAGCAAGCCGATTTGCGCCGGATTTTTGAGCAGACGCCCGTGGCCATTGCCATCCTGCGGGGGCCGGAGTTGGTAATAGAGCTGGCCAACGCCGCCATAGGCGAAATATGGGGCCGGCCGCCGGCTAACACGCTGGGCCAGCCCTACTTCCAGGCCTTGCCCGATACTGCTGGCCAGGGCTTTGAGAATATTCTGGCGGGCGTGATGCGCACCGGCCAGCCTTACTCCATCAACGAAGCCCCCGTTACCATAAACCGGGCCCATACCGGTCAGTCCAGGCAGGCTTACGTCGACTTTACCTTCCAACCCCTGCAGGATGAGGCCGGCCACACCACCAGCCTGATTGCCGTGGGCTACGAGGTGACGGAGCAGGTAGGCATCCGGCAGCAGCAGCAAAAACAGCAAAACTTATTGCATAGCCTGTTTCTGGAGGTGCCCGCCCCCATTGCTATCCTGGCTGGTCCTACGTTCATCTATCAACTGGTGAACCCAGCCTACCAACTGATTTTTCCGGGCCGCAGCCTGCTGAACCGCCCGCTTCTGGAGGCCCTTCCCGAGTTGACGGATACACCCATTCCGGCCCTGCTGCACCACGTGTACACCACCGGCAAAACTTACATGGCCCGGGAAATGCCCCTGGAAGTAGCCCGCGTGGAAGGCCAGCCCCTGGAAACGGTGTACTTCACCTTTACCTACCAGGCTCGCCGCAATGAGCTCGACCAGATTGATGGCGTGCTGGTATTTGCCTACGACGAAACGGAGCAGGTACGCGCCCGCCTGAGTATGCAAGCCAACCAGCAGCAGACCCAGCAGCTGGCCGACGAGCTAAGCAACACCAACGCCCAACTAACGCGCGCCAACGCCGACCTGGATACCTTCGTGTATATGGCCTCGCACGATTTGAAGGCCCCCATCACCAACATTGATGGGCTGCTGCAAGCCTTGCGCCATGAGCTTACCCAGCCGGCCGCCGAGGCCGATACGGAAACGGTGCTGCGCCTGATGCAGGATTCGGTGCAACGGTTTCAGCGCACCATTAAGTACCTGACGGAGGTTAGCCGTTGGCAAAACGTGCAGGACCAGCCAATTACGCACGTATCGTTGCCGGACGTGGTGGCGGACGTGTGCCGCGACCTGGCCCCGCTGCTGGCCGTAACCGGTGGGCAGGTACTGCTCTCCCCCGACAGTTGCACCCAGTTGCTGTTTGCCGAGAAGCACTTGCGCAGTCTGCTGTATAACCTGCTCAGCAACGGCCTGAAATACCGCTCCCCCGAGCGGGCGCCCTTGGTGCAGGTGCGCTGCCACTTCAACCAAGAAGAGGCTTTTGTGCTGGAAGTAGAGGACAATGGATTGGGACTTACCCCCGAGCAGCAACAGCGGGTTTTCGGTATGTTTCAGCGCCTGCACGACCACGTAGAGGGCTCCGGTATCGGGCTGTATCTGGCCAAGCAGGTAGTTGAGAAAACCGGCGGGCAGCTTTCCGTTACCAGCCAAGTGGGAGTTGGTTCTATCTTTCGGGCTGTATTGCCCCAACCAATAGTGAAGGCAGAGCGTAGCCATTAGTATGAAAAACCCAGAAATACCCCCTGCCTCCACGGCGGCAGCGGAACCCCTAACCGTTTTGCTCGTCGATGACGACGAAGCAGCGCGTTATCTGGGACAACGGCTGATGCGTCCTTACGCCAGCCAGGTGCAGCTACTGCTGGCCACCAACGGGCAGGAGGCCCTGCAAGTACTGCACCAGCTACAGCTGCAGCCTACCGGCAAGGTGGTAGTGCTGCTGGATTTGAATATGCCCGTAATGGACGGCTTTGAGTTTCTGGAGGAGTACCAGCATTGGTCACCGGAACAGCAGCGGGCCATTCGCATCATTGTAGTATCTTCCTCAGAGCTGCCCGCCGACCGGCAGCGGGCCCAGGCCTTCGGGGCTGAGTTCCGCCACAAGCCTCTGACCTCCGCCTCCATCACCGAACTGCTCCAGGAGTCCGGCACCATTTAACCCACTGGCAGCCCGTATGCTGCCAGACCCTTTTCCTATTACCGCGTTTTCATTTGCTGTACCGGCTATGCCACAGATATCCGCTATTCTGCTCGTCGACGACGACCCTTCCACCAATTTTCTGAACGAATCCACCCTCTATGAGCTGCGCCTGACCGAGAAATACCTCACGGCCAACAACGGCGAGGAAGCTTTGCGCATGCTGCAGGAATGCAGCGTTTCGGCAACCCCCGAGGAGCCTGTGCTGGTATTGCTGGATATGGCCATGCCCATAATGAACGGAATGGAATTCCTGGAAGCCTTTCATGACTTGCCTCAAGCCGTGCAGCAAGCTACCGTCATTGTAATTCTGGCCATGAGCATGCCGTCCGGTGATTTGGCCCGCCTGGAGGACTACCCCATTGCCGGCATGGTCAGCAAGCCCCTAACTAAGGAAAAGCTTACCACCGTGATGCAGCTGTATTTCAGCCAGCAGAACCGCTAGAGGCAAACAAAAACGTTAGCCGCCAGTTTACACAACCAGCAACGGGCCTCGCGCAGGCCCACGTAACTGCTTCGGGAGGCCACTCCCGGAGCAGTTTGTTTTCTCTCCCCTCACTCCAGAAAATTCTGATTTTGTATGGCAACTAAAACGTGGTTTATCACCGGCGTAAGCACCGGCTTCGGCAAGGAACTGGCCGAGTACTGCCTCAGCCAGGGCGACTCAGTGGCTGCCACCTTCCGCAAGCAGGAGCAAGCCGATGAGTTCACCCAGAAAGACGGCAACCGGGCCCGGGGCTTTGTCTGCGACGTGGTAAACGAGCAGCAGGTGCAGCAGGCCGTGCAGGAGGCCATCCAGTTCTTCGGGCAGCTTGATGTAGTAGTAAATAATGCCGGTTACGGCTCCTTGGGCAGCATTGAGGAAATTGATGAGGCCGAGGTGCAGCGTCAGTTTGATGTAAACGTGTTTGGGTCCCTGCGGGTGTTGCGTGCCGTGCTGCCCCATCTGCGTGAGCGGCGCAGTGGCCACGTGCTCAACATCACCAGCATTGGCGGGCTCAAAACATTCCCGGGCGTGGGGGTGTACAACGCCAGCAAATTTGCTCTCGAAGCCATTGGGGAAAGCCTGGCTCAGCAAGTAGCCCCGTTGGGTATCAAAGTCACCAACATTGAGCCCAGCGGCTTCCGCACTGAGTGGGCCGGCAGCTCCGCTACCTACGTGGACACCAGCATTGAGGACTACCGCAGCACCGTGGGCGAAAACCTCAAGGGCATTCAGAGCTACAGCGGCAAGCAGCCCGGCGACCCGCAGCGCGCCGCCCGCATCATGTTTGAGGTAGTGCGCCAGGAAAACCCACCCCTGCACCTGCCGCTAGGCAAAGCCGCCGTAAAAGGGGCCCGCGAGAAGTTCACTGCTTTGGTGCAGGAACTAGCCCAGGTAGCCGACCTCGGTGATTCCGCTGACTACCCCGCTGGCGAGTAAACCTCTAACGAGTACCAATGAAAAGCCCCGTAGCATATATGTTACGGGGCTTTTTATTGGTGTCTGTGGGTGGTTAGAACTTGGCCCCGATGCTTAGCTGAAACTCACGGATGCGGTACTCGGCATCGTAAGTGTAGGGCCCTTGTAACTCGCCCTCAAAGTGCGAGGCTCCCGGAATCAGCACGTTGTAGGGCGTATCCGAAACGGTAGCGGACAGCAGTAGCCGGTCGTTGGTGAAGTAGAGGCCGGGTTGGATGAACGTGTAGCTGTAGCCGCCTTTGCTCAAGTTCACCATCTGGCCCACCGACACGCCCGGCAGCAGCCGCCCCGATTCCCCTAGCCGGACCTGGTAGTGCAGGCCAAAATCGGCCCGGGCCCGGGTTAGCAGCCGGCTGATATGCTCGTTGCCGTAGGCCGTAATTACGCTGTTGCTGATTGTTTGGGTGTAGCCGGTGCGGTAGTTCAGGTGCTGCATATCCAGCCCCACAGTACCCGAAAGCACCAGCCGCTCCGACAAAGGCCGGAACGCCTTTACATCCATAAAGGCCGAGAAAGTGTTGCGTACGGACACCCGGCGGTCCTCTTCCGCGAAAGAAGAAACACCCGACTGCGGAGAGTAAGTGCCACCGTAGGAGGTAGCTCGGAAGTCGGTAATCTTTGGCCCGGCCTCAAAGTAAAATTTCCAGCCGGCAGTATCCTGGGCCGCGGCTGTGCCCGAGAACCCCAATGCAGCGCAGAGTAATGATAAACTGGTAAGAGTGCGTTTCATAGCAGTATGAAAGAAAGATGGATGAACACTGGATTTGCTGTATCCAATGATAATGCCATCCTTTCACGCCCACCGAGAAAAAGTTCCCTTATCAGGTAAATAGTATCAAAACCAGGTCAGCTATTTACTTATGGCCTGGAATAGTGCGCCGCCAATCAGGGTTGAAGCACAAGCTGAGCTGCATATTTTCATTTAGCTCCGGCCGGCTCTCTACCGGCAGCTGCACAAACTGGTTGAGGTAGCCAAGCTCCACCGCTGAGGCCTTACTGATTTGGTAACCGACGCCCAGATAAGCGCGGTTCTGCTGAAACAGCCGGCCCTTCGAGCCTTTACCAAAACCCAGAAAAATCTCATCGGCAGCCACCGCGTAGGGCATTCCGCTGGTTAGCTCTGAGCCCAGCAGTGGGACTACCAAGCGTAGCTGGTAGCGCATGCGGTTCAGGTACGTAAACTCTTGCCCGGGTTGAAACTGTACCCAGCGCTGCTCCAGGCGGTAGCGGTGGTGTAGCTGCAGTCGGCTCTTGACGTCATGAAGTTGCACCTGCTGGTAGAGACGGTGTTCGGGGCCAATAGCGCCCGTGAAATTATCATCGGCTACGGCCTGGGAGTAGGCGTAGCCACCCGTCAGCACCAGGTTGTCGGCGGCGTAGTAGTTGGCCCCGCCCCGAAACACATTCTGCGAGCCTAGCTCGGAGGTGCGGGTGCGTAGTACTTGCACCTCGGTGTGCAGCCCCCAGCGCTTACTCAGGCGGGCGTCACTCAGAAACATCAGCCAGGTATTGTGGCGGACGGTAGAGGAAGCGGGCAGGGCCGTACGCTGCTGGGCCGTGCCCGGGTGCGTCAGCAGCAACAGCAGGCTCGTCAGCAGCATCAGCCCCATTAAAGAAGGGGTAGATTTTTGCATAGAGTAATGTTACCGAATTGTTTCCTGGGTTACCTAATTGTTAATATTAAGTTTTAAGTGCTTCTCGATGAATGAGGTACGTAACCGGGTTAAACAGCCGAAAAAGTAGTAAAGCAATGAGTAGCTGCGCGCAATTCGGGCCGCGAGCTACAAACCATTCTGCTTCTTGGTGCCTCTGATGGCTTGAGCCTCCAAGGGGTTTTCGGGCCAGTAGTGCTTGGGGTAGCGTCCGCGCAGCTCCTTGCGCACCTCAAAGTAGCTGCTGGTCCAGAAGCTGCGTAGGTCGCGGGTAACCTGGGCGGGGCGGTAGCCGGGGCTGAGTAGGTGCAAGGTAAGCGGCACGCGTCCGCCCGCCACCGTGGGCGTATCCAGCAGGCCAAACACCTCCTGCAGGCGCACGGCCAGCACTGGAGCTGCCGGCTCGGCATAATCCAGCCGGATGTGGGAGCCGGTGGGCACTTCCAGGTGGGCTGGGGCCAGCCGCTCCAGCTCCTGGCGCTGAGCCCAGCCAGTGGGCAGCCGGCTGAGCAAGGCGTCCTGAAAGTCAACGCGCGCCAGTTCCGTCATTGATTTTACCCCGTGGAGGTAAGGCCCCAGCCAGTCTTCCAGCTCCGTGAGCAAGGCCGCATCCGACACGTCAGGCCAGTTTTCGGGGAAGTGGTAATGCAGAAACGCCAGCCGCTCCAGCAGCTGTTGGGTGGCCTCGCTCCAGGGCAGCCGGCCCACGCCCCCCGCCCGGATAGCGCCCAGCAATGCCTCGGTTATAGCGGCCGGCTCGGGGCTGGGCAGGTTGCTATCCGACAACACCAGGGCGCCGAGGCGGCGCAGGCGGCGGGCCGTTACGCGGCCGGCGGCTTCGTCCCAGCGCACCTCGTCCTGGGTTTCAATCTGCTCGGCAAAGTGGGTTTCCAGCTCCTGACGGCTGAGGGGCGCGGCCAGGCTGGCGCGAGGCTGGGCGGCCACCCCATCTAGGGCCGCCACGGCAAAAAATACATCCTGCTGACTGAAAAACTCTGCCGGCAAGGTGGCCCGCTGCCCGCTCACAAGCCGGGCCCGCTCCGGCGTTTCGCGCTGGGCCAGGCGGTCGGGGTAGGCCAGGGCTGCCAGCAGACCGGCTACGTCCGGCTCCACGGTACCCCGGGCGCCGGCGCGGCTGCGCAGCACGGCGGCGGCTTCCCGCACTCGGCGCACGGCCGCTCCATCGGGCTGCAGGCCCGGCAACGGGGCCCGGCCCGAGTTCAGGGCTTCCAGCCGGAGCCGCAAGTCGGGCGGGCCGAATGAGCCGTCGGCGGGGCGCAGAATGTCGCGCTCCGTGAGCAGGGCCGCCAAAGCGCAGGCCGTGGCTCCGTGCCCGATTTCCTGGCCCCGTACTACCAGGTGAGCCAACCGCGGGGCCAGCCCCAGCCCCGCCAGGGCCCGGCCGTGGGCGGTGGGCCGGCCATCAGGGTGCAAAGCCTGCAGGCGTACCAGCAGCTCCCGGGCCTGGGCCAGCGCCGGTGCCGGGGGCGCATCCAGCCAGCGTAAGGCGGTGGCATCGTGTGCGCCCCAGAGGGCCAGCTCCAGGGCCAGCGGGCTAAGGTCGGCAGTGAGGATTTCGGGGGCCAGGTGGTGGGGGAGGGCTTGGAACTCGGTTTCCGTCCAGAGGCGGTAGCAGGTGCCCGGCCCGAGGCGGCCGGCCCGGCCCCGGCGCTGGTCGGCGGCGGCCTGGCTCACGGGCTCGGTGCCCAGGGTGGTGAGGCCGGTGCGCGGCTCGAAGCGGGGCACGCGGGCGTAGCCTCCATCCACCACAATGGTTACGCCCTCAATGGTCAGGCTGGTTTCGGCAATGCTGGTAGCCAGCACCACCTTGCGGCGGCCAACCGGGGCGGGGCGCAACGCGGCGTCCTGCTGCTCGGCGGGCAGCTCCCCGTGCAGCACGTGAATATCGATGTGCTCCGGCAGGGAGGCCAGCTTATCGGCCACGCGGCGCTGGTCGGCCAGGCCCGGCAGAAACACCAGCACGTCGCCGGTGGGGTGGGCTTGCAGGGCCTCCCGGACGAGGGCGGGCACCAGATCCTGCAGCTTTTCGTGGGGGCGGCTGGAGGCGGTGGCGGCCCGGCGAGGACTGAGGTAGTGGGTTTCTACCGGAAACATGCGGCCCAGGCTGCGCACCACCGGCGCGCCCAGCCACTGGCCCAGCCGGTCGGCATCCAAAGTGGCCGACATAACCAGCAGGCGCAAATCGGGGCGGAGCACTTGCTGGGCATCCAGGGCCAGGGCTAGCCCCAGGTCGGCTTGCAGGCTACGCTCATGAAACTCATCAAACAGCACGGCCGCCACGCCTTCCAGGGCAGGGTCATCCTGGAGCTGGCGGGTCAGAATTACCTCCGTTACTACTTCAATGCGCGTTTTGGCCGATACCTTGCTTTCCAGGCGCATGCGGTAACCCACCGTCTGGCCCACCGGCTCGCCGAGCAGCTGGGCCATGCGGGTAGCGGCGGCGCGAGCCGCCAGTCGCCGGGGTTCCAGCACCAGAATCCGCCGCCCTTCCCGCCAGGCGGCCTCCAGCAAAGCCAGCGGCACCAGGGTAGTTTTGCCCGCGCCGGGCGGGGCCTGCAGCACGGCCGTGGAGTGCGTTTCCAGCGTGCTCAGCAGCGCCGGCAGCGCGTCGAGGATGGGAAGAGTGGGGAGTTGCAAGCGGTGAGGTTGTGAGATGGTGAAGTTGAAGCTGTTTAGAAAGTCCGGTAGAACGTCATATTGAGCTTGCCGAAGCATCTCTACTGCTTCTTTGACTTACTACTGCAATGAATTGGTAGAGATGCTTCGGCAAGCTCAGCATGACGTTCTTTCGATTCTCAGATACTTTTCAAACAGCTTCGTTGCGAGTGAGTGGTCATAAAGGGAGCGTGAGATGCCTGCTAAAGTTCAACCTGTCCAACAGCTGCATAACTTCACCATTTCACAACTTCACCATTAGTACACCGGTACCGAGGGGTCGGCCTGCAGGCTCCAGGCGTGGATGCCGCCGCGCAGGTTGAGCAGGTTGGTGAGCTCGTGGCGGTGCTGCAGGTAGGCCAGGGCCTGCATGGAGCGCACCCCGTGGTGGCAGATGAGCACAGTAGGCTGGTCGGGGTCAATTTCCTCGGCGCGGCGGGCCAGCTCACCCAGCGGAATCAGCTGGCTGCCCGCAATACGGCAGTAGGCAAATTCCTCGGGTTGGCGCACGTCAATCAACTGAATAGCCTCGCCGCTTTGTAAGCGGGCGTGTAAGTCGGAGGGGGTAATTTCGGGAAGCATAGCAGCCGCAAACAGAGAGGAAAGCCAGAGAATCCACAAAAATACCCCACTAGTCGTTAGCTTTGACCATGCAGGCGCGCTGAGCAGTGCAATTGGCTCCGGCGCGCCGCAGTATACTGTTCGTTTCTGTGCTAGAATCCTTGTACGATTTCTGGACGGCCGCCGCTGGGGGCAGTCCGTTGGAGTGGGTGGCCGTACTGACTGGCTTCGCCTGTGTGTGGCTAGCCGCGCGCGAGTCGCTCTGGAATTTTCCAGTGGCCATTGTCAGCTGCGCGCTGTATGTGCTGGTGTATTACCAGGCTGGGCTCTATTCCGACGGCTTTCTGCAGATTCTGTTCATCCTGCTAAGCCTCTATGGCTGGTACCAATGGCTGTACGGGGGGCGCAACGAGACAAAACTGGCGGTATCACGCACTCGGCCTACCGAATGGCTGGGCTGTCTGCTGTTTGTTGCCGCTTACACCCTGGGCGCTGGCTACTATCTGCAGCACCATACCGATGCCACTACGCCCCATTGGGATGCCATAACAACGGCTATCAGCCTGGCCGCGCAGTATCTGCTGATGCGCAAGCGGCTGGAAAACTGGTGGCTCTGGATTGTGGTGGATATCATGTACGTGCCTCTGCTCTGGTACAAGCATCTTTATCCAACCAGTGCGCTCTACGCGTTGTACCTGGGGCTGGCCGTGTATGGCTACTGGGAGTGGCGCCAGGCCATGCGCCGGGAGCAAGCCGCGCTGCAGTCGGTAGCTTAATCACCTTGCTTACCCGGAGCTGCCTACGGCCGTGGGAGTCCGGGCTGGTCTTTTTCTGATTGTTCATTCTTGATTGCCCGTCTTCTCCGTGTTGCGCGTTGCCCTTACCGGACCCGAATCAACGGGTAAAACCACTTTGAGCCGGCTGCTGGCTGAGCACTATTCCACTACCTGGGCTCCCGAGTATGCCCGCTACTATCTGGAACAGCACGGGCCGGGCTACGTCCTCGCCGATTTGGAGCGCATGGCCAAGGGGCAGTTGCGCGCCGAGCAGAACGCCCTGCAAGCCGCGCAGCTGCAAGGCCGCCCTCTGTTCTTCTGCGACACCGATTTACTGGTAATCAAGATTTGGGCCGAGCACGCTTTCGGTATTTGTCCCCCCTGGATTTTGCGCCGGATTGAGGAGCAGCGTTACGATTTGGTGCTGCTGCTGAACGTGGACTTGCCCTGGGAGCCAGACCCGCTGCGGGAGCACCCCAACCACCGCCAGTACTTCTACGACCTCTACCAGCGGGAGCTGCGCGAACAGATGTCCAATTATGCCGAAATCAGCGGTACCCCGGAGGAGCGCCTGGAGCAGGCCTGTTTTCACGTGGATACGTTGCTGGGTAAAACCGGTGCTTGGCAGCTACCAGCCAGCTTTCGGGCCTAACCTTCGGACCCCGGCCGCCGTTCCTGAGGGCTGGCGCAACTTTTCCTTCTATGCTGTATACCCTCGAAAATGAACTGTGCCGAGTGGCGGTGGACACCCACGGGGCGGAGCTGCACAGCTTCGTTCGGAAAGACCTCAACAATCTGGAGTACATCTGGCCCGCCGACGCCGCCTACTGGAACCGCCACGCCCCGGTGCTTTTCCCGCTGGTGGGCCGCCTCCCCCAGGACAGTTACGAACACGCGGGCCGCACCTACACCCTGGGCCAGCACGGTTTCGCCCGCGACCAAGAGTTCCAGTTACTACACCAAGGCCCGGCGGAGCTGACGTTTGAGTTGCGCGACACCGCCGAAAGCCGGCAGATGTATCCGTTTGCCTTCGTTCTGCGCATTTCCTACCGCCTGGCGGGGCCCATGCTCACCATTGGCTGGGAAGTTGAAAACCCGGGCACCGGAGAGCTGCTGTTCAGCATTGGCGCGCACCCGGCTTTCCGCTGCCCCCTGCTGCCCGATGAATCCTTCGAGGACTACGACTTTATATTCGACCATCCCGTAACTTTGCAGCGGCATTTGCTGGATGGGGGCCTGCTTACGGGCCAGACCGAGCCCGTGCTGGAGCAGCAGGCTACCTTGCCGCTCAGCTACGCGCTGTTTGCCCAGGATGCGCTGGTGTTTAAGCACTTCGATTTTACCCACCTCACCCTGCGCAGCCGCCGCTCGGGCCGCGCGGTGCGGGTGCGCTTCGATGGGTTTCCTTACCTGGGCCTCTGGACCAGAGGGCCCGGTGCCCCGTTTGTGTGCATTGAGCCCTGGCAGGGCATTGCCAGCTCCACCACCGGCTCCCGGGCCCTCACCAACAAGGAAGGCATCCTGAGCCTGGAGCCCGGCCAGCAGTTTAGTACCTCGCATAGCATCACCGTTGAGTAACCTCTTCATGACCTCCGAAATTACCATCCGCCCCATTAAGGCGGCCGAAACCTACCCGCTCCGCCACGAAGTACTGTGGCCCCAGGAATCCATTGAGTATGTGAAGCTGAACCAGGACGAGCAGGGCCACCACTACGGGGCCTTTCGCAATGGCAAGCTCGTCTCGGTGATTTCCTTGTTTATGGATGGGGGCGTGGCCCGCTTCCGCAAATTCGCCACCCGCCCCGACTGCCAGGGTCAGGGCATCGGCTCCCAGCTGCTGCGCCGCGTGTTGGATGACGCCCGCACCCACGGCGCCAAGCGCATCTGGTGCGACGCCCGCGCCGTGAACGAAAACTTCTACCGCGCCTTTGGCCTGGAGCCCGAGGGCAACCGCTTCTACCGCGGCACCATCCCCTACATCCGCATGGCCAAGGATTTATAGAACTCAGAATCCAGAACTGAGAAGAAAGAAGTGAGCCCTTCGTTCCGGCAACGCGCCGCTAGAACGAAGGGCTCACTTCTTTCTTCTCGGTTCTACACCTCAAACCTCCACCCGGGGGCGGTTGTAATCCGGCTCCCAGTCGTTGATGGGGCGGGAGATGCCAGGTGGCAGGTCGAAGTCGGGTAGGCCATCATCCAACGGTTCGCCGCCCTCATCGTCGTTGCCGGGGGCGGGCGGTTGGCGCATACGGCGGCGGGGCAACACCAGCAGCAACCCCAGGAACACCAACGCAACAAGCAGGTAAAGTAGGCTAGAGAAGGGCATGGCGAGGTGAACTAAGGTGTAACAAACCGGAAATTCGAAGGAGCCTTGCAGACAGAAACGGCGGTGTGGGGCGGGTTGTTTTTACGGAAGCCCACTTTCCTCCCGTTCTGGCCGGTGAATAGCTAATTTACTTGATTGTCAGGAAATAAAGTAGCTATGCCGGGCGGCATTGTGCGGCGGCTGGGTAGCTTTCTTTGCCAACTACTTCCCGCCCCTAAAACCCGAGCTAAGGCCAGAGAAACGGGCCTGCCGGGCCAATTATGAGGTAGCAACAGCGCAAAACCGAAACTCCCGTGTACCTTTGAGTCATAGTTTAGGGGTGCCTGCTCTGCCAGGCTGAGATCATACCCATTGAACCTGCCCGGGTAATGCCGGCGAAGGGAACAAACGATCCGCGAGCGAAAAACCTGTGGTGCCGACCCCTGGCACCGGGTCCGTTCCATCTTTTCCATTTTTTCACCAGTGAAAAGTTTTCTGATTACCGGAGTGGCCCTACTGGCCGTATCCGGAGTGGCATGGGCGCAAGGCTCCGTGTCGGGTTCGGTGCTGGATGCCCGCACCGGTAGCGCCCTGCCCGGGGCCACCATTCTGCTGGACGGCACGGCCGTAGCCGCCGCCCCCGATGGTTCGTTTACCCTGCCCGCCGTGGCGGCCGGCGTGCATGAGCTACGCATCACCTTTGTGGGCTACGAACCCCTGGTGCAGCGCCTGGAAGGCCAAAGCGGCCCCCGGCAGCTTCGCCTCAGCCTGCAGCCCGGCAGCGTGCTCACCGGCGAGGCCCTGGTAACGGCTAGCCGCGCCAATGAGCGTACGGCCACGGCCTATACCAACCTGAGCAAAGAGGACCTGCAGAAGCGCAACTTCGGCCAGGATATTCCCTACCTGCTCGACCAGACGCCTTCCGTGGTGGTAAATTCGGATGCCGGCAATGGCGTAGGCTACACCAACCTGCGGGTGCGGGGCACGGGCATTGAAGGCATCAACGTGACGGTGAATGGCGTACCGCTGAACGATGCCGAAAGCCACGGTGCCTTCTTCGTGAACCTGCCCGATCTGGCTTCCAGCACCAGCAGCCTGCAGGTGCAGCGCGGAGTGGGCACCAGCCAGAACGGCAGCGCCGCCTTTGGGGCCAGCCTCAACCTGAGCACTCTGGAAAGCCGGCAGCAGGCTTACGCCGAAAGCCAGAACACCTACGGCTCCTTCAACACCTGGAAAAACAACGTGCAGTTTGGCACCGGCCTCATCAACGGCCGGTTTACCGTGGATGGCCGCCTCTCGCGCATCAGCTCCGACGGCTACATGGTGCGGGGCGCTTCCGACCTGAAGTCCTACTACCTGGCCGCCGGGTATCAGCAGAAGAACACCCTGCTCAAGTTTATTACCTTCTCGGGGCGGGAGAAAACCTATCAGGCCTGGAACGGGGTGCCCGAGCCAGCTCTCACCCGCAACGCCGCCGGCCTGCAGCAATACGTGGATAACTACGAGCTGAGCCCGGAGGATGCTGAACGGGCCCTGCGCGAAGGCCGCCGCTACGCCTATTACACCTACGACAACCAGACCGACAACTACCAGCAGAACCACTACCAGCTCCACCTTACCCAAGGTTTGGGCCGCAACTGGAACGTGGCCGCCGCCGCCCACCTCACCCGGGGCTTCGGCTACTACGAGAGCCTGCGCCTGGACCGTAAGCTGGCCGACTACAATCTGCCCGACGTGGTGCTGGGCACCGCCCCCAACACCACCACCATCAAGCGCACCGATTTGGTAGACCGCAAGTGGCTGGATAACTATTTCTTCGGGGGGATTTTTGCCCTTAACTACCAGCCCGCCGAGGGCAAGGTGCAGGCCACGCTGGGCGGAGGCTGGAACCGCTTCCTCAACGACCATTACGGTGAGGTTATCTGGGCCCGCTACGCCTCCACAGGCAATATCCGCCACCGTTCCTACTTCAACGACGCCACCAAAACCGACTACAACGCCTACGCCCGCGCCATCTGGCAAGCCCTGGAAAAGCTGAGCGTGTACGCCGACGTGCAGGTGCGCCGCATCAACTACGAGCTGGACGGCATTGAGGACAAGCAGGTGCCCGTAGCGGCCAAGGCCGACTACACCTTTTTTAACCCCAAAGCCGGCCTGACCTGGCAGCTGGCCCCCACCCAAACGCTGTACGCCAGCTACGCCGTGGCCCACCGGGAGCCCGTGCGCTCTGACTTCACCGACCGGCCCCTGAACGATGCCGGCCCCAAGGCTGAGCAGCTGCACGACCTGGAAGGAGGTTACCGCCTCAACCGCACCGTGAACAACCAAGTTCTGCGGGCCGAAATCAACGGGTTCTACATGCGCTACCGCAACCAGCTGGTGAATACCGGCCAACTCAACGACGTGGGTACGGCGCTGCGCACCAATGCTCCGCGCAGCTACCGGGCCGGCGTAGAGGTGAGCGGCTCCTACGCGCCACTGGCCTGGCTCAGCATCAGCAGCAACCTTACCCTGAGTCGCAACCGCATTCTGGACTACCGCGCCGTTACCTACGACAAGGACTACAACCCCCTAACTGCTGCCGAGGGCCGCACCACCACCATTTCCTACTCGCCTTCGGTGGTTTCGGCACACACGGTGGAAGTAATGCCGGTGAAAGGCCTGCGGGCGGCGCTGCTCTACAAAACCGTTGGCCGCCAGTACCTCGATAACACCGAGTCGGCCAACAAGGCCATTGCCGCTTACCAGGTACTTGATTTGCGCCTGCGCTATACAGTGCAGCCTTCCTTTATGCGGGAATTAGAGCTGGGCCTACTAGTGAATAATCTGCTTAACCGGGAATATGTGGCCAACGGCTATACCTACGGTTACCCAGATGCCAGCGGCCAGCCGCTCACCTTTAATTACTACTACCCCCAGGCCACTCGTAATTTCCTGGCCTCAGTGGGCGTGAAGTTCTAAGACTGTTTACTGGTTGGCAAGCTCAGAATGACGTTCTGGTGAAGTTTAGCTCGGAGTTGGTCAAAATTCTGAACGACTTCATTCTCAGGATTTTTTGCGAATAGATTAGCGAAACACTATTTTTCGGCATACGCTTTGCCAAGAAGCGGCAGTGAATTTCCCGACCAGGAATCTGCCTTCTGGTCGTATTGTGGGCGTAGCGCGGCGCTGGCCGGCTTCAGGCATTCCCGAGCCACCCGCCTCGTCCTCCAAAACCCTGACTGGTTCCGGTACCGGTCAGGGTTTTTTCGGGCCGGAACCGGGGAATAAGCTGCCCGGTTGTGCGTAGTGAAATTCCTATCTTTGGCCCTCATCCCACCCACAACTTCACTATGTCTTCGCAAGCTGACGTTCTTTCCACCAAGGCCCAGGTGCAGCGCAACAAAGGCTCCCTGAACGCCGCCGGCTTTACTGATTACTACGACATCGACGACCTGCTGACCGAGGAGCACAAGCTCATCCGCCAGAGCATCCGCGACTTCGTCAAAAAGGAAATTTCGCCCAACGTGGAGAAATGGGCCCAGGATGCCTACTTCCCCTCCGATATCGTGCGCAAGTTCGGCGACGTGGGCGCGTTCGGGCCCACCATCCCCACGGAGTACGGCGGCGGCGGCCTCGACTACATCAGCTACGGCCTGATTATGCAGGAAATTGAGCGCGGCGACTCCGGCATGCGCTCCACGGCCTCGGTGCAAGGCTCTTTGGTGATGTTCCCCATTTATCAGTACGGCTCGGAGGAGCAGCGCCGCAAATACCTGCCTAAGCTGGCTTCCGGCGAGTGGCTGGGCTGCTTCGGTCTCACCGAGCCCGACCACGGCTCCAACCCCGGCGGCATGATGACCACCATCAAAGACCAGGGCGACTATTACCTGCTGAACGGGGCGAAGCTCTGGATCAGTAACTCGCCCCAGAGCCAGGTAGCCGTAGTGTGGGCCAAGGACGACAACGGCCGCATCCGCGGGGTGATTGTGGAGCAGGGCATGGAAGGCTTCACCGCCCCCGAAATCCACAACAAGTGGAGCCTGCGCGCCAGCATCACCGGCGAGCTGGTGTTCGACAACGTGAAGGTGCCCAAGGAAAACATTCTGCCCAACATCGACGGCCTCAAAGGCCCGCTCAGCTGCCTCGATTCGGCCCGCTACGGCATTGCCTGGGGTGCCCTGGGCGCGGCCATCGACTGCTACGAATCGGCCCTGAAGTACTCGTTGCAGCGGGAACAGTTCGGTAAGCCAATTGCCGGCTTCCAGCTCCAGCAGAAGAAGCTGGCCGAAATGATTACCGAAATTACCAAGGCCCAGCTGATGGTGTGGCGCCTGGGCATGCTCAAAAACGAAGGCAAAGCCACTAGCGCCCAGATTTCGATGGCCAAGCGTAACTCCGTAGAAATTGCCCTGCACGTGGCCCGCGAAGCCCGCCAGATCCACGGCGGCATGGGCATCACGGGCGAGTATCCCATCATGCGCCACATGATGAACCTGGAGTCGGTAGTGACCTACGAAGGCACCCACGACATCCACCTGCTCATCACTGGGGCCGATATTACGGGTATCCAGGCGTTCAAGTAAGCCACCGCCCGCGTATCTTCAAACGGCCGTTCTGCTGGGCAGAGCGGCCGTTTTTGTGCATAGATACATCCATGCTTATTCTGTGAATATGGGAATGAGAATGACAATCAGGAAGATCAGAAAGGCAGATTTGCGCGAGTTACTAATCAACCCCGATGGCATCTTCGATTTTATTGATAATGATGTTCCGCAGGGCCAAGAGCTGGATTTAGATAAAGCATGGCATGGGCTGCATTTCATGCTGACGGGCACTGCTTGGGATGGAGACGAGCCGCTGGCATATTTGCTGACAGGTGGCCATGATATTGGTAATGAAGAGGAGCATGATGTAGGCTATGGTCCTGCACGCGGACTAACTGCTCCCGAGGTCAAGCAGTTTGCAAATGACCTGAACGATATAACCCTAGAGACATTTGCGAGCCGATACGTAGGCTCTAGGATGGATGAACTGGAGCTCTATCCGAGAGGGTGGGGGCAAGAACTTGAAGAGATGCGAAACTGGTTGGTCAACGAGTTCAATAAATTACAGTCGTTTGCAAACAGTGCTGCAGCTGAAAATGCCTGTTTGGTTATATACTTATAATTTACTAGAGCTTCTGCTAAACAATTAATAATCAATTTAGAAACTGCAGGAATACGCTATGCAACCTAATACCCGCTGTTTTCTGAGCGCCGCTTTGCTGCTGGCAACAGTATTTGTTGCCGTATATCTGCGGGTGGCATATCCGCCCGACCTGAAGCCGGTGGTGGTGCGACAGTGGGCCACTACGCGCCCGTTGGTGCCAGATAGTGTGCTGTACGACTTCGTACGGCAGGTAGTAGCGCAGTCAGACCCTGAGCCGCCCCGCCCGTTTTCCAAGCATAAGGCCGCTTTCTGGATAAGCCGCGTGCTATTTGAGCATGCACCAGTCATGTTGAATGCGCCACATGGGGGAGGTAGATTCTTCCAGTACCGTTATGGCGAAGAATCGGCTCCGATACTTGAGCAGTTGTATGCGGAGCAGATCCTTTCAGCAGCGGATACGGCGTTTATGCGCCAGCAAATCGCACGCTCTGCTGATTTTCGGCTAGAGTCTCGTTTCCTGCCTGACTGCAAAATTATTCCGGTCGAGCTACTGAGGCGGCACATGAAGCGACCTGGTATGCCAGACGCTGATTTTTTTACCGCAATGGACCATCTGAAGCGTGAGTACCGAACTCAGCATGTTTCTTTTCTGAGCGCGCCGCTGTTTTCATGTGATGGCCGATGTGCAGTCACGACCGTTACGTTGAATCTTGGTACTTTCTGCGGCGTTGGGAACAGATTAACGCTAGTTATGCAGCGGAAGCAGGGGCAATGGCTCCCTCTACAAAGCATTACCAATTAACTATGGGCCTCGATATCGTTGAACTAGTAGTGGCATTCGAGCAGCATTTCCAGGTAGCTATTCCCAACCGGACTGCCGAAACACTATATACCGTAGCCGCTGCCGCCGCTGCCCTAACGGCGCTAAAAGGCTTGTCGGCTGATCCGACGCATACTGCTGCCTATTACCAGATGCTCACCCAACTGCTGGCCTGCCTTCCCCCGGCAACTACCAAAGCCACGCCCCTGACAAAGCTGGAACTGTTAGGGGCCAGCCCAACTAGGGCTGCGGCGCTGGCGGCCTGCCTGCAACTACGAATGCCTGATTTACCGCAGCCCCCGTTGTCACCTCGCCTGCCCAACTGGTGGCAACGCCTGTTTGGAAATACCGCGCCCGAAACAGCACCCTCGCCACCTCCACTTTCGCCCAACTGGGCGCAGACTACCGTTTTTGATTTAGCGGAGTGGCTGCTAGCCCAGAATTACGCTCAGTTGTTGCCGCGACCCAGGACGCTGTACGAAGTGCAGCGCGCCGTAATTGGCATCACGAGTGACCGAAGTGGAGTATCGGTTCCAGAAATTCAGCTGACGGACAGCTTTACAAATGATTTAGGTATGGACTGAGGTGTACAGTGCAAAAAAGCCCCAAAGCATACGCTTCGGAGCTTTTCTAAGCAGAGAAAAAATAAGGCTACTTCTTCTCCAAATAATAAATCGTCTGGCTGAAGACGGTGGTTCCGCTGCCGCTGATATCACTTGGAGCTACGCTGATTAGCCGCCAGCCCTCTGCGTAGTAGCGGTTCACAGTTGCCATGGCCGCTGTTCAAACAGGTTCTTATTCTATACCGACAATTCATGTTGCTTCCTTGATACTGTCCCTCCTTTCAGGCCTGTCAGCAATGATGCGTAGCTATAGCACACAGTAGAAACCATGAAAAAATACGTTGCCTTTTCGGTGTTCTTCTTCTACTACCAAACCAGTTATGGCCAACAGATTTCAGTCACGCACAAGTACGAACTGGCTGGAAGTATTCTGCATGAACTGGAGCCGCAGGCCCTTTCTTCGGTGAAAAAAGGTGCCAATGGCCACTACTATTGGCGAGTCACACCTACCGATACCCCAGCCGTGCGGCTACTTCTGCTGGATCATGCATATGCCGAAGCCGTACCGTTCCTTGAGAAGGCAACTGTTGGTACAGAGGAGTACAGCGCTTTGCTGCGCCACTTCTCTGCTGCCGATATTGATTACATGAAACAGCAGATGGCTGACGCTCAGAATTTCAGGTTCGATCCAGCTATGATCAGACAACCTTGGGTGCAGATACTTTCCCGGGACACGTTGCAGGCCATCAGCAGCCGGCTGCAACGGCAGCTAGGTTGGCAAGCCGAATATCGATTCAATGACACGCTGCTATATCACTATGGCAGCTACCGGATATATGCAATTGGAGAAATGCTTTTTGCAAAAAGCCGGAAAAGTGCTTTAGTAGCTGTGAGTTACGGGGATGGCTGGGACTTGTGCGTCTACCGCAAATCGGGCACTATCTGGCGGCGGCAAGCCGTGCTATACTCAGTAGTGCAATGAAGCGTGAATTTGTCTACCCAATAGGCTTACCGCAGCTCGTCAAATGCATACTGGCCAGTGCTCCAGAACTCATCCAGGGCCATGATGCGGGGCTTGAAGAACGAAATCAGCGCGGGCCACTGCTCCCGGTCAAATAGGTTGGCGGGGCGCAGTTCCTGGTAAATGCGGCTCAGGGGCTGCCCGTTGGCATCTATGGCCTCCGCTTCCCAGGTCCAGGCTTCGCCGGTGGCCTCTTCCAACAGCAGGCGCACTTCTTTAAACTGCTCGAAGAACAGCTCCCGCAGGCCGGCATCGGGGTGGGTTAGCTCAATGCTGATGGTGGCGTGGCGGTTATCGGCCTGCATGCGAAAATACACGTGTTTGAGGCCGGTTTTATAGTTGATCCAGTTGGCGGGCAACCCTTCGGCGGAAGGAACAGGCTGCATATATTGCCCAAACGTAGTCCAGAAAGCCTGGCGGAGTTGGGTGACTTCAGTTTTACTGTACATGGTAAGGCAAACATACTAGATGCGCGGGCCAGACCCCACTTCCAACAAACACTCTGGGTTACCTAGGCGTAAACCCGCGCCAACGTGTAATTTACGGTCCTAATCTAACTTTCTGCTTATGCCCGCATCCGCTGCTCCGCTCGTTTTGCTTGAATGCCTCATTGCCGGCACCACCCACCGGGAAGGGCTGCGTGCCCACGAACCGCACCTGCAACCCGAGCAGCCGCTGACTCTGCAGCGGGAGCCCGACAGCTCCTACGACGACTGGGCCGTGCGCGTGTACACCACCGGCCCCGATGCCTTCTGGCTCGGTTACCTGCCCGAAGGTCATAATGAAACCGTGGCCCGCATGCTTGATGCCGGCTACCCTATTTCGGCCCGCCTCACCCACAAAGCCTGGGAAGAGGAGTGGCTGCACCTGGAAATTGAAGTACTGCTGGCGCGGGTATAAGGGTGAAATTGTGAAAGGTGAAGTTGTGAAAAGCTGTCATTGCGAGCGGAGCGAAGTAATCCTTCTTATTCAATGAGGTAAGCCCTGAAGAATTGAAAGGCTTTTACTTCGGCGTAAGGCCTTTTGAATAGGTTAGCTTTTCACCACTTCACCTTTCACAATTTCACCACTTCCTCACCCCAGCGTATCGGCTAGCTCCCGAATTTCCTGGCGGGCCTGCTGAATTTCAGGGGCGTCGGGGAAGGTATGTTGCACCCAGTGCGTGAACCCGCTCACCATTTCGCCCACGGCCTGGCGGTTGCTTACCGGCGCAGCTTCCGTGGCCGTTATTTCCTCCTCTGATAGCACCGGAAACGCGTCTTCCAGCCCAATGCGGCTCATCACATCCGACACGAATACCATCCCGCACACCTGCATGCCCTGGTAGAGCTGCACCAGCTCGGGCATGGTTAGGGTGAGCTGCTCCTGCGCCCGCACCCGGCCCAGGTGCTCAATAAGGGGCTCCAAGGCGGCCGGCTGTAAATTGGGTAGCAGAGCCACGGCCCGCAGAAATGGGTGGTCGGTGGTATTGGGCAGGCTGTGTACCAGCAGCAGGGCCAGGCGCAGCATCTGAAGCTGAGGCTCGGCCAGGCGCAAGTTGGCCGCAGGCAGGGCAGGGGCGGGCTGCGTGGCTAGCATCTGGGCAAATTCCTCTTCCACTACCAAGCGGTGCAGGCTCAGGGAAGCGGAGCCTGCCGGAGCCGGTACGTGCTCTTCCAGCGTGACGAGGAACGCGCCGCTCAGCTCCAGGCAGTAGGTTTTGAGCTTTGCCAACTGCGGCGGCTCAATGCGCATTTGCTGCTGCACGTAGGCCAGCACCGGCGCTGCCAGGGACGTTTCCAGCGTGAGGCGGCCCAGCAGCAGCAAATGGTACAGCGCCAGCGGCTCCGCGGCCAACTGGCCCAACAGGTCCGCCTGGGTCTGAATCTGGTTTAGCGCCTGCACTTTCCCGGTACTCAGCTGCGCTAGGTCTGCTACTTGTTGGGCCTCGGGGCGGCTGAGTAATTCGGCTGCGGCCATGCCATGCAGACTCAGGCAGTGGGCCAGCTGCTCGTAGAAATCGGGGGGTAGGGCATCAAGCCAGGAAATGGATGCAGGCATAGGGGCGCGGCGGATGAGGCTGCAAGTTACACGCTGCCGCCAACCTGCGCGGCGCCGTTTACAACTTATTTGCTAACGCCATTAGTTAAATAGCCTGCGTGTAATATTTTTTGCTAAAAAAGGCACCAAGCCCAGACCGGAAGTGTTACCTTTCGACACATCGACTTACTTTTTACGCTTATGCGCGAACCGTATATGACCGGAGGCAATGACCACATGGACGCCTCTGAAAAGGACATTGATAAAGCCCTACGGCCGCTTTCTTTTGATGATTTCACCGGCCAGGGCAAGGTGGTAGAAAACCTGAAGGTATTCGTAGCCGCCGCTAAGCACCGTGGCGAAGCCCTCGACCACGTGCTGCTGCACGGCCCTCCCGGTCTGGGCAAGACCACCCTCTCCCATATCATTGCCAACGAGCTGGAATCAGGCATCAAAATGACCAGCGGCCCGGTACTCGACAAGCCCTCCGACCTGGCCGGCCTGCTCACCAACCTGGAGCCCAACGACGTCCTGTTCATCGACGAGATACACCGCCTCAACCCGGTGGTGGAGGAATACCTGTACTCGGCCATGGAGGACTACCGAATCGACATCATGCTCGATTCGGGCCCGAATGCGCGCTCCGTGCAGATTTCCTTGTCGCCGTTCACGCTCATTGGGGCTACCACCCGCTCGGGCATGCTCACGGCCCCGTTGCGGGCCCGCTTCGGCATCAGCTCCCGCCTGGAGTACTACGATTCCAAGCTCCTGACCAGCATTGTGCTGCGCTCGGCCGAAATCCTAGGCACACCGATTTACGAGGATGCAGCCTTTGAAATTGCCCGCCGCTCGCGCGGTACCCCGCGTATTGCCAACAACCTGCTGCGCCGTACCCGTGACTTCGCCCAGATCAAAGGCACCGGCACCATCACCCGCGAAATTGCCGAGTTTGCCCTCAATGCCCTCGACGTAGATCAGAATGGCCTCGACGAGATGGATATCCGCATCCTGAGCACCATCATCGACAAGTTTAAAGGCGGGCCCGTGGGCCTGAGCACCATTGCCACCGCCTGCGGCGACGAGGCCGAAACCATTGAGGAAGTGTATGAGCCCTTTCTCATCCAGGAAGGCTTCATCAAGCGCACCAGCCGCGGCCGTGAAGCTACTGAACTGGCTTACCAGCACCTCGGCCGCCCCATGCCCCAGCACCTGCGCGGCAACACGGCCACGGGCGAGTTGTTTAGCTAACGCTTTCACTGTCATCCTGAGCATAGCGAAGGACCTCATTACGTTTGAACTATGCTGTTCAACGCTGATGAGGTCCTTTGCTGTGCTTAGGATGACGTATTTTTGTAGTTCACCACCTTACTGCCATGCTGCCCACCGCCCATTATACTGCTTTCATCAAACGCCGGGCGGCGGAGCTGGGGTTTATGTACTGCGGTATCAGCCAAGCGGGCTTTCTGGAGGAGGAAGCACCACGGCTGGAAAACTGGCTGAATCACAACATGAACGGGCAGATGGCCTACATGGCCAACCACTTCGACAAGCGCCTCGACCCGCGCCTGCTGGTGGATGGGGCCAGGTCCGTTATTTCCCTGCTGCTGAACTACTACCCGCCCGAAGACCAGCAGCAGCCCGAGGATACGCTCAAGGTGAGTAAGTACGCCTACGGCCGCGACTATCACTTCGTCATCAAGGACAAGCTCAAAACACTGCTTCAGGATATGCAGCAGGAAATAGGGGAGGTGGGCGGCCGGTGCTTTGTCGATTCAGCGCCGGTGATGGATAAGGCCTGGGCTCAGAAGAGCGGCTTGGGCTGGATGGGCAAGAACACCAACCTTATCCGGCCCGGCACCGGCAGCTTCTTCTTCATTGCCGAGCTGATTGTGGACGTAGAGCTGGACTATGACGGCCCCATTAAAGACTACTGCGGCACCTGCACCAAGTGCGTGGACGCCTGCCCAACCCAGGCCATTACTGAGCCCTACGTGGTGGATGGCAGCAAGTGCATCAGCTACTTCACCATCGAGTTGAAAGACCAGATTCCGCGGGAAGTGAATGGGCAGTTCGGCAACTGGATTTTCGGTTGCGACATTTGCCAGGATGTGTGTCCTTGGAATCGTTTCTCGAAGCCTCATCAGGAGCCACAGTTTACGGCCCACCCGGCCCTGAAAGACCTCACGCGTGGTGACTGGCGGGAAATCACCCACGAGCTATTTTCGGGATTGTTCCGGCAATCGGCGGTGAAGCGCACAGGCTATGCGGGGCTGCAGCGCAACATTCGATTTGTACTGGGCGAAGAAGCCCCGACTACTTTGCCCGACCACTCGGCCCCGGAAACGCCGCGCATGTAAAGTACCCAAAAACGCCGGAGCCGGGCGCTGGCCTGCGGTAAAGCAAGCGGCGCCCGGCTCCGGCGTGGGGAAAGCGGAAAGGTTACGCGCTGACAGCCTGGCGAAACACGCGGTTCAGCACCCGGCGGTACAGTTTGGAGAACTGCTGATAGCACCAAGCTTTCAATTCAGACAGCTCAACTGGCACGAGGTTGCGAAGGGCTTTGCGCAATTCTTTTTCGAAAAGAATTCGGTCAAAGCTCACTTTGAGCAGAATGGTTTTAGCGTACTCGAGCATGGGTATTGAGGTTAGCTGGTAGTGGGGTAAACAGAGCGGGGGAGGGTAAGCAGGGAGTTGTACGGAGCAGAGAAAAAAAGGCTAACAAGTGTTAGATTATCTTGAGAGCTTTGCTGAAATATACAAACTGTTGTCCTGTAAATACAAGTTGGAGTATATAATGTTTGCTATAAAACGCACTTTGCCCCTGGTATTGGCCTATTGCTTAGAGCCGTTACCGGGGGCAAAATTGAGAATCCAGTGTGAGTGAGGTATGACCCCGCCGTTACCAAATCAATACGTGAACAGCTGTAATACGCTTTCGGCAGCTTGCGCTTCCAAGGGTTCATCGAAGGCTTCGGCCACCTTGGCTAGAATTGCTGCTGCGCTGAGCGCGGGCGTGCCCACGTTGATGGGCAAAGTAGAGTCAAACGGTACTTTGGTGACGGTGGTATTAGAAGTAATGTACTGCAAGGTGTTGGCCTCACCGCTGTACACACTGTCGGCGGTAGTGCCGGTGGTGGTAATTGCCGTATCGGAGGGGCTAACCCAGCTTTTAACCACTGCGCCCCGCTGCCGCCGGAGCGTGCGGATGTGGGCGGCGTGCCGGGCCTCGGTGGAGTGCATGCGAATGGCCGCTTCCAGCAGCGCGTTATCCGACTGCAAAGCCGTTACCTGGCCTTTGTAGGCGCGCACACCAGCATCTTCCAGCAGTTGGGCTACTTTCAGAAAGGTGTCCAGGTTGGTATACACATCAGGGTACAGGGCTGCTTGACTACCGTTTTTGCTGCCCGAAAAATCGTAGCGGGGAGCAGCATCAAGCGTGCCGCCAGAGTTGGTAATCAACGTAGTAAGCAACGTGCTGTGCTGACTCTGATGCGTCTGGATGGTTTGAATGGCGGTCTGAACAGCGGTGCTACCAAAAAAAACGGTTGGGTTGGCCGGCCCGCCCGCTGTTAGCCCCAATGCCCGCGAGTAAAATGCATTCTGCAGGTTTTCAAGCTTCAGCGCCAGTTTTAGGGCATCAAGGCGGGTGAGTGTTTGAGTGGTGCCAGCCTCGGCGGGGGTTACGAGAGTGGTAAACAGAGCTGGCAACAAAGCCGTGCCTGCTTGGCTCAGCCGCGAAAGGGCCAGGCGGCGAGGGGCCAGCACTTCAGCCGTATTGGTGGTATCGAGGGTGGCCAAGCGGGCCAGTGCATCAAGAAAATCCATAGAAAGCAACAGGCTGAAAACTTAGGAAAGGGCGGATAGACGGGATACGTCCAAGGTGGCCGGCAAATAGGGGGTTAGCAGAGTGGCTACCTCAGCAGGCGTTTTTGCTGTATCCAGACCAGTGGTGCCTACTATATCAGCCGCCGCGAAGGAGCCCGGCTGGGCCTGCTCCCGCACAAAGGCCGCGTGTCGGGCCTCTACGGAAGCCAGCTTGCCAAGCGCCACTAGGTAATTTGCATTGGAGAGCAGCTTGGCGGCTCCGTTGTAGGCGCCCACACCAATATCCTCCAGGGTACGGGCCGCCGCATACACTCCGGCCCGGCTGGTAAGCGTGAACGAGGAGAAGTTGAACACCAGTGCCCCAGGGGCTGCGCTGTCATAGATGTTGTTGCCCAAGGCAAACTTGAGGTACTCACGGTGGATTACCTCATGGTCGCGCAGGTCAATAAAGGCAGCTTTATCCTCGGCCGTAAAATCAGTAGGAAATGCATCGACTACCTTCTGGTAAAAAGCAGCTTCCAATTGCTCCAGCAAGTAAGCCAGGTTAAGTACCCCGTTGTCGTCGCCGGGCAGGCTTACAACCGTGGTGGTGCTGGTTGGCGTGGGGGTGTCGTCGGAGCCGCAACCAGTTAGCACCAGGACCGAGGTAGCAGCAGTGGCACCTGCTACCCGAAGGAAAGAGCGGCGGGCAAGCAGCTGCGCCGGAGAAGAAGGAGTGTGCATAAGAAAAGGTTGGGCGATACCAGAGCGAAAAACAGTCGGTTCCAACTCAACAAAGATAGCCTGTTATGATGGGATGGTCTAGCAGGAAGATAATCAGGGAGCGGACAGCGTTGCATGGGCTGCCAAACAAAACAAGGATGGCCGGTGGGGCCATCCTTGTAGATGTAAGTACCAAAAAGAGGCTACGCTTAGAACAGCGTGCTACCCGTGATGGTGAACGTACGAGCAATGGTAGAAACCGTTGGCACATCCAGGGGCTCGTCGAAGGCCTCGGAGAAGGCGGCGGCTGGGAAATTCAGCGAAGCCAGAGCCGTCTGCAGGTTTACACCAGGGGCTGCACCAGTAGCACCCTGCGTCACGTTGTCCTCAGCGGGGAACGTAATGCCGGCAGGGGTATAAGCTGGGGCCGAGCCTGCAGCATAAATAGGAGCCGTTTGGGCAGGCGAAGCACCACCGCCATCCTGGCCGGAAATCCAGCTCTTGGGCGAAGCACCGGTACCAGCACCAGCCGTAGCCGAAGCGTTGTTGTTGGCCGGGCCACCGCGGCGCATGGTGCGCAGGCGGGAAGCGTGGCGGGCCTCAACCGAGTGAATGTTCAGGGCTGCTGTCAGCACATCCTTATTGGAAGCCAAGTAGGGAGCACCGCCTTTGTAAGCCCGTACGCCGGTATCTTCCAGCGACTGAGCTACGGCCAGAAACAGCGCAGCATTGGTGAACACGCCCGCAAACGGACCGGCGTTGCTGCCTTTACCGCCAGTGAAGTCAAACTGCGAAACAGCCGGTGCAGCAATGGCGTTGTTGCCGAGGGCTGCGCGCAAAAACTTCACGTGGTTGTTCTCATCGGTACGGATTTTCAGCAGCGACGACAGGTTAGTAGCGCTAAGCTGAGTCCGCAGTGCGGTCTGAGTGGCCGTGGTCGTGTTGTTGTCGATTGTGCCGTCGCCCGACAGGCCCAGGTTGTAGAAGTAAGCTTCCAGATATTCCAGCTTCAGAGCGAAGTTCAGAACATCGTTTACGCTGGGTGCGCTCGAAGATTGTCCGTATGCTTTATTGAAGATGGCGCCCATTGCCAATGGCAAAGCTGCGGCCGTCATTTTTTTGCCGAAGCCGGTCAGGTGTTTGAATACCTGGCGGCGCGAATCGAAACGTTCGAAGACTTCTGGGTCGGTCTTTTCGATTTCGGAGAGGATTTGGAAGAAATTCATAACTGAGTGCGAATTTTAGATGGAAGTAGGAAGGGCAACCAGACTACACGAGGCCGGAAACATTCAGCTTAGAGCCGTCCTTCAGATACGTGTTGGCCACGGTAGCTACCTCCGTTGGCGTCTTGGAAATCTCCAGCCCGTTGGTGGCGATGGTCACAACATCGGAATCGACGAAGGAACCTTCCGACAGCAAGTCGCGGATGATAGCGGCGTGACGGGCTTCCACCGAAACAATTTTACCGGCGGCTACCAAGTAGTTCAGGCCAGCGTTGTCGGTGCCCAAGAAACGGGCAGCACCATTGTAAGCTGCTACTCCCAGGTCTTCGAATGCTTTGGCTGCACCCAGCACGCTAGCGCGGTTGGTGAAGTTGATGGAGGAGAAATCAGGCTCCAGCGGTTTAATAATAGACGAGGCAGCATCACGGGTCAGCGCTGCTTTAAAGAATTCGCGGTGAATTACTTCGTGGTAGTACAGGTCGTCCAGGATTTGCTTTTCTGCACTGCCGGAAGCCAGGCCAGTATAGTAAGTGCCGGTGCGCAGCTGGGTGTAGAAAGCAGCTTCCAGTTGCTCCAGAGCATAGGCATAGTTTAGTACGCCAACGCTGCCCGAACCCACGTTCACCATGCCGGGCATGTTGTCGGTGTTGTTGTCATCGTCGTCGCAGCCAGCCAGCAGCAGTGCTGTGGCACCGGCCGTAGCGCCCGCGTACATAAAGAAGGAGCGCCGCTTGATGGGCGTGTACAGTGGCTTGGCGAATTCCGCTTCGTCGCTGCCGAGGAGTTTGTTATCGGACATGATGAGTACTGGTTGGGTGAAAAAATAGGGCAATAAGAAGCCACCCGCCGCACGGCGGTTTTTGTGAGAAACCCAGAATTTCTGGGCTACCGGAAGGGGTAGGTGGTTATGTGAGCAAATACGCCGGCTCAACCATCACGGATTTAGGAAAGCCATAATCTTATACCGGTAATTCGGTAACTGGTTGTTCAGCAGGCTGAAGCCAGTTGAGCCTCAGCCTGCACAGCGCACTCAGCGGCTACTTTTTGGTAGCTTTGATTTCTACCCTGCTGTTGCTTGCCCATGCGTCTGTTTCTGGTTTTTTCTCTGTTGCTCCGGTTGATGTTGGTGCCGGAGGTGCAGGCGCAACAGACCACTGCCCCTAGCGCCACGCTGAAAACGAGTACTGCCGCTTTTCCCATCAACGAGTATTTCACTATCAGTTTTACCCTGCGAGGCGCACCGCTGGAGCGGTACTCTGCTTTTCCGGACGTGGAGGGTTTTAAGAAAAGCGGAAAGTCGAGCACGACGACCACGCGCATTGTGGAGGGAAAAACATTTTCGGAACTGACCATTACCCAGCGGTACGCAGCCTATGCCGAGGGCACCTATGTGGTAAAGCCCTTTACCATGAAAATCAACGGGCTCACGGTAGAATCGGGGGGCGTGACGCTTAAAGTAGGGCCCCAGCCGCAAGCCGTGCCACCCCCGGCCGCCGCCCCCTTGCAGGGTATTGGACTGCTGGATCAGCTGTTTGGCAAGCCCAAGCCCCAGGAGTATGTGGAGCCCCAGGATCAGGCATTTCTGGCCTTGGTGCCGGATAAACAGCGCGTGTTTGTGGGCGCTGGGGTGCATGTGGGACTGTATTTTTACCTCACACCCCAAGACCAAGCGGTACTGAACTTCCACAACTTTGCTGGACAGCTGCCAGGTATTATTCGGCAGCTGCGCCAGCGGAGCGTTTGGGAAGAGGGGTTTGATGAGCAGGAAGTGCTGCCCGAAAACGTGGTTGTAGGCGGCAAACCCTTTCTGCGCTACCGTCTGTGGGAAGCAGAACTGTACCCGCTGAACACGCAGCCGCTGAATTTTCCAGCGGTAGAGTTGCAGATGCTGAAGTATCGGGTGGCCAAGAAGCCGGAAGCGGGTTTGGATAATCGTATGGAAGGCTACAAAACCTACCGCTCGGCGGCGGTCACCGTGGCCGTGCTGCCCCTGCCGCCTCATCCCCTGCGCGACCAGGTGCCGGTGGGTAACTACGAGTTGACGGAAGCCATTGACCGCACTACTTTCCGGACGGGCCAGGCCTTTACTTACACCTTCGCCGTGGAGGGAGAAGGTAATTTGGCCGCCGTGCAGTTGGTTGCACCACCCCCGGGCCCCGCGGCGGAAGTATACGGCCCGGAGGTACAACAGAGTCTCACGCGCGAAAACGGCCGGGTGGGGGGGCGTAAAAGCTTCCGGTTTCGGGTGGTGGCGCGGCGGCCGGGTCCTCTGGCACTGGATACGCTGTTTCAGATGGTGTATTTCAACCCGGTGCAGGCCCGCTACGACACGCTGCGTGCTGGTTTGAGCCCCGTAGTACGCGGTGAGCAGCAGGTGCTTACGCAGTTGCGGGCTCAGCCCGATGACCCTTTCTACCGCGACGCGCTGAGTGAGGCCGAGGCCACGGCCCAGCCCCGAAACCTGTACCATGACGTGCGCCGCTACGCCAATTTGGTGGTGGCAGTGCTGCTGGTAATAGCCGGAACAGGGTGGTGGAAGGCCCGGCGCTGAAGTGGTAGGCAGGGAGGAAAATTGTGAAAAAGGTAGTTTCCTGTCCAACTTGCGGCTATAAGCGCAGGTTGAGTTGCTATACTACCTGCACAGCTTCCTGCATTATTAGCCCCGCTGTTTCACTGTAGCACCCTCTTTTCCATATGAATACCTTCGGCCAGCTCTTTCGCATTACCACCTTTGGAGAATCGCACGGGCCGGGGATTGGCGTGATAGTAGACGGCTGCCCGGCGGGACTGCCCGTAAGCCAGGAGCAGATTCAGGCTGCCCTGGACCGCCGCCGGCCGGGGCAGAGCGAGCTGACCACGCCCCGCTCGGAGGCCGACCAGGTAGAAATTCAATCGGGCATCTTCCGGGGTGAAACCACTGGCACGCCCATCAGTCTGTACATCCGCAACCAGGACCAGCACAGCCACGACTACTCGCACATTGAGCACGCCTACCGCCCCTCTCACGCCGATTATACTTACGACCAGAAGTATGGCCGCCGCGACTTTCGGGGCGGGGGCCGCAGCTCGGCCCGCGAAACGGCGGCTCGGGTAGCGGCCGGGGCCGTGGCTCAGCAACTCCTGTTGCGGGAAGGGGTGCGAGCCAGCAGCTACGTGTCGCAGGTAGGAGCAGTGCAGGTGCCCGTAGGCTATGAGCAGCTGGACCTAAGCCTGATTGATTCCAACCTAGTGCGCTGCCCCCACCCCGAAACTGCCGAGCAAATGGCCAACCTGATTCGGCAGGTGCGTGACCGGCACGATACGGTGGGCGGCCTGGTAACGGGGGTGGTACGGGGCGTGCCCGCCGGATTGGGAGAACCGGTTTTTGATAAACTGCACTCCGAGTTAGGGCGGGCTATGCTGAGTATCAACGCCGTAAAGGGTTTCGAGTACGGTTCTGGCTTCAGCGGAGTCCTGCTGTTCGGCTCCGAGCACAATGACGAGTTTTACACCGATACCAACGGGCAGGTACGCACCCGTACCAACCACTCGGGCGGAATTCAGGGTGGCATCAGCAATGGGCAGGATATCTACTTTCGGGTGGCTTTCAAGCCGGTAGCTACCATTCTGCAGCCCCAGGCCACCATCAACGACCAAGGCGAGGCCATCAGCCTGGCCGGGCGGGGCCGCCACGACCCCTGCGTGCTGCCCCGGGCCGTACCCATCGTGGACGCCATGACCAACCTGGTGCTAGCCGATATGCTACTCCGAGCCCGCAGTAGCCGGGTGTAATTCTGGCTGGAGCCTGATATGCCCGCTGCAGAAAGAATCTGCGTGACTAGGGCCGGGGCAGTATCCAGGGAGCATGACCGAGCCCACGCTGAACCGAAAGCAGATTCAGCGTGGGGCTCACCAGCGGCTGAGCGGGCAAACCGTTCAGGCTCACCCGTGATTCGCAGTAGATGGCGGTGGGCTGCTGGCCGCGCTGCCGGTATTCCTGGGCCAGCAGGTGCGCAAATTGCAGCAGCAGGTCGGGGCTGTCGGTGAGCTTATTTATTTGGTTGCGCGTGAGATAGGCATCGGGCCACACCATTTCTTCCCGACCACCGGGCAGGCGCACCCGAAAAATAGCCGTCCCCGATTTAGTGCGCAGCATAAGGTGCCAGCTAAAGCGGTGGCCTTCCTCCGTCCAGTGCGTGTCGGCGGGGTAAAGAAAGTGACGAAGCGGAATCAGTAGTTGTACCGCGGCAAACAAGCCCAAGCCGGCTACTACCCAGCGCCAGCGCAATGGCCGATGCTGGGACTCTGCTGCAAAAGAGGGTGGTTCGGGCAATGGCACCCGCGCCCGAAACCAGCGGCCCAGAAACCCCGGTAGCCGGCGCGGAAAATCGGGCGCGAAAAACAGGCTGGTCAGCAGCAGGGCCATCCACGGAAAGGTGCCTAGTCCAAACACCACCACGTTGGTGAGATGGAAGAGGGCGGCGGCGGCAAAAGCCCAGGGGCGGGTGGGGCGCCACAGCAGCAAAGGGACCACCAGCGCATCCAACACAATGCCCCCGTAGCTCAAAGCCCAGGCCGCGGCCGGCGCTGCCAGCACCGGGCCAATTACCGGATAATGAGCTTTGGCGGCCAGCCACACGGTAAGCGGGCGAGCCGCCAGCCAGTCGGGGTTGAGCTTGGCCAGGGCCGCAAACCCGTACACTAGGCCAATCTGAAATAGTAGCAGCAGGCGCGTCCAGGCGGGTATAGTGCCAATAGGGGCCACGCGGCCGGCCCGCACATCGGCCGAGGCGGCGTGGTGGCCCGGCATTATTGCCAGCACGGCTGCTACCAGCGCATACAGGTAAAAGTGGTTGATATACTCGGTTTCCTCCAGCAGTAGCAGGGCCACGTAACCCGCACCCAAAAGGGCGGCCATCAGGCGGTAGTGCCAGCCCGCGGCCACGGCCAGCCCCGCCACTACCACCAGCGCATACACAGCATACACGCCGGCCGGTGGCGGATGGGGCAACCATTCCCAGCCCAGATAGCGAAAATGAAACCGGGGCTCGGTGTAGTTGTGTACCCGGCCCAGCACAATAGCGCCCCCGTGCTCCAGGGCCAGCAGCCACCCCGCCCCAATCCGGAACGCCACTAACCAGGCAACATCAATGGGGCGAAATAGGGCAGAAGTAAACCGGTGGAGCATAGACGCAATGTACGCGCCCGCCCGGCTGCCGGATTAGCTCCACAGTAGCCAGCCGCTCACGATGCCCAGCACGGGCAGCAGATAGGGCAGCGCGTAACGACCGATGTAGGCGAAAAAGCCGGGCATCGGTACCCCTTCCTTCTCGGCAATGGCGCGCACCAGAAAATTGGGGCCGTTGCCAATGTAAGTAAGCGCCCCAAACAGCACGGCCCCGCTGGAAATGGCCCGCAGCAGCGGCATGGTGGCCGCTGCCTCCGCAAACTGCTGCACCTGCGTGGCGTTGGCAAAATCAAGCTGCTGCCCGGCCAGGCTCAGCCCCAGAAAGGACGCGTACGTGGGTGCATTATCCAGAAACCCCGATAGAATGCCCGTTAGCCAGTACAGCGTTGCGGGGGTAAGGCGGCTGGCCACGGCTGGCTCGGCTGCCACGTGGGCCGCTAGCTGCAGGGCCGGCATCATGGTGAGGAAAATGCCGAAAAACAGCAGCGCCACTTCCCGCATTGGGGCCAGGTTGAAATGATTGGCCGCTAAAGCCTTGGGGTGGGCCGTGCGGTAGCAGCCCCAGGCCGCCAGTAGCTGCACTGCTTCGCGCACAAACGAAATTTTGAGGCCCGCTACCGGCAAGTAGGGCAGCCAGGGCAAATGGCTGGGGTTCAAGAATACCGCGCCCAACACCAGCAGCAGCCAAAACAAATGATAGCGCCCGTTGAAATCGAACAGAGGCAGGCCCTTTGCTGAGCGGGCCCGGCGCTGCTCACTGCGCGAGAGGCGCGCCGGGTACGGGGTGCGCCGGTCTTTCAGCCAGAATAGCAGCAGCAGCAACCCGTTGGAGAGCAACCAGGGAACCAGCAGGTGCTCGGTGGTCCAGAAAAACGGCACGCCCCGCAGGAAGCCAATGAACAGGGGCGGGTCGCCGAGGGGTGTGAGCAACCCGCCCGCATTGCTCACAATAAAGATGAAAAACACAATGTGGTAGGACCGGATGCGCTGGTCGTTGAGCCGAATAAAAGGGCGGATGAGCAGCAGGGAGGCGCCGGTAGTGCCCACCACGGAAGCCAGTACGGCTCCAGCCGTCAGCAGCAGCACATTGCGCCCCGGCGTACCCGCCACGTTCAGGTTGAAATACAGCGTACTACCCACCACGAACAACGCCGTAAGCAGCACCACGAAGGAAAAGTACTCGGCCAGGGTTTCGGTGGTAGTGTGCCAGTCGTGGCGGATGAAACCGTAGTAGCCCAGCATCAGCAGGCCCAGGCCCACGGCTACGTGCCCGTACCAATGCTCCCAGAGCTTGGGAAACAGCAGCGGGCCGCTAGCAATCAGGGCCAACAAGCCAAAGAAAGGCAGGAGCAGCGGCCACGCCGGCGGCGCACTAATTAGGAGCAGGGTAGTTAACATAGGCAGGCGCAAAGATACACCTACCCATTTCCGCGGTGGCGGCACTTCCGGTCGTGTAGGCTTGTTCTGCTATTCAACTACCTTTGCAACTATTGCCGCCCCGCGCGGTTTACCACGGCAGGCTGCGCGTTGCGGCCTGGTTTCCCTTCGCTTGTCTCCAAGTCTTTCAAACATGGCTGAACAACTCACTGCCCCCGCTGCGCCGGTTTCTATCTACGCCGAAGCCAGCCCCAACCCCGAATCCATGAAATTCGTGCTCAACACCCAGCTGCTGGCTGACGGGGTGAGCGTGGATTATCCCAACCTGGAAGCCGCCGCCAACTCGCCGCTGGCCCAGGAGCTATTCAACTTCGATTACGTGGGCCGCGTGTTCATTGCCCAGAACTTCGTTACCATCACCAAAACCACCGAGCACCAGTGGGCTCAGCTCATTCCCGAGTTGCGCACCTTCCTGAAGTCGTACGTGGAAGCTGGCGGGCCCATCTTCACCGTTGACCCCGCTGCCGAGCAGCGCGCCGCCCAGCAGGCGGCTGCCACCGGCGACGCCTCGGAGGCTGACCAGCAAACAAGCCAGAAAATCATCGACCTGCTTGATAACTACGTGCGCCCCGCCGTGGAGCAGGATGGCGGTAACATTACCTTCAAAAGCTACCACGAAGGCATTGTAACCGTGAACCTGCAAGGCTCCTGCTCCGGCTGCCCTTCGGCCACGGTTACCCTGAAGTCCGGCATCGAAAACCTGCTCAAGCGCATGGTACCCGAGGTGAAAGAGGTAGTAGCCGAAGGCGTAACCGCCAGCTTCTAAGCCCAGATTTCGTAGCCGGCATAGCTACAGAAAAGCCCCGCCAAGTGGTGGGGCTTTTTCGTGTCTGGTAGTGGCCGCGTATTGTGTTCATTCAAAAGGAAAAAAGCAGCGGGGTTGCGAGGAAGCAGTGGAACAAAAAAGCCCGACCAGATAGGTCGGGCTTTTTTTAGGAAGGTGTCCCGTCCGGGTATGTGTTGACACTTTCCCCAGAAATGTCATGCAAAACCCGAAAGAGCCGCGTGTGCGGCGTAGTCAGCGCGACTACAGTTTGCCCTTTAAGTTGGCCGTGGTGGGCGAAGTCGGCCGCGGCGAACTGAGCTACAAGCAGGCGCAGCGGCGCTATGGTATCCAGGGCCGCAGCACTGTGTTGAGCTGGTGCCGGCGCTATGCCAGCCATTTCGTAACTTCTCAGCAGGCTGGCGCTACCTTCCCCAGCCTTGCCCGCCCCGTGGAACGGAG
>NZ_JBEPPK010000018.1:0-111242 GCF_040547285.1 Hymenobacter sp. UYP22
GGGAGAGTCGGTCGCCGCCAACCTTATCAGATCCAACCGCCCCGCTGCGTTCCTTGTGTCCATCGTGACCGGAATGCGCGGGGCGGTTGTGTTTTGGGGCCTCCCCCTAGGCCCCCGGGCCCAGGCCAAACGCTTCCTGGAAGAAACCCGCCTTGCCCCAGGCCATTCGTCTACCTGTTGCGGGGACTCGGCGACGGGTATTTAGGTGCCGACTGTTAGGTTGCCGACGTATGAAAATGTTGGCGCAGATGTGTGCCGGTGGGGTTGCGTCGCTCCTCGTCCTGACTGGGGAGTCGCTTATTGGCTCGAGGTTGTGCAGTAAGCAGTCTGGCTGGTATTGTTACTTTCCTGGTAATACTCGAATACAGCTTCTGACTATACCGTTTTCAGACTGCTGAACCGAGTGCGTAGCCGTTACATAAGTCGATATTCTAGCTGCGTGTTTCCCATAAGCAAAAGGCCCCTAGCTTTATAAAACTAGGGGCCTTTTGCTTATGGCTATGCTTGGTTTGGTCCGGAGACTACTTCTAGCATGCTTTCCGGGGTTAAGTACTCTTGAGCCAGGGTTCTTAAAGTAGATGCATCTGCTTGTTGTACACTGGTTATAAAGTCAGAGTAATAATCTGGGGGAAGGTTATAGAAAATTAAGTTCTTGTACTTGTCACACTGTTCGAACACAGTACTTAACTCATTGGCGAACTTACCTGCCATGTAGTTCTTGACTGTCAGCAACTCATTTCCTGGAATGAGTTCTTGCTGCAGACGCCGTAGTTCATGGTGGACCTCTTGGATAGCCGCTTGAGCATTTGCGGCATTCACGTCTGAGCCAATTACGAGGCTAGTTGCATGTTCACGCGGGCCGATGCTGGCATATATCCCATACGTTAGTCCTTTATCCTCACGAATGTTCTTCATGAGGCGGGAGCCGAAATAGCCTCCCAATACCTTCACCAATACTTGCAACTCGTGACTTTGCGGGTGCCTGAGGTCTGGCCACAATCGGCCTATCCTTAATGAGGCCTGCAAGCTGCCTTCAACAGGAACGTACAACTGTGCATTAGCATAGGTAGCTGAAGAAACAACCGGGGCTATAATGTTAGAGGTACTTATAGGTGCTCCCTGACCCAGTTGTTGACCAATAGCCAGCTCGTCGGCGGGCAGAACGTCGCCGCAGAGGAAGATTTCAGCTTTTCCTAATTGGTATGCGTGCTGGTGAAAGGCCCGGAGTTGCCTGGTGCTTACTTGTTGGAAAGTTTCCTCTTCAAACGTATTGCCATACGGATGAGATGCTCCAAAAAGACGTTGTGAGAACTGCTCAGCAGCCAGATAACTAGTTTTTTGGCGTTCTACCCGCACGTTTTGCACAGTGCGGGTTTTCAGTAACGCTAATTCCTGCTCCGGAAAACTGGGTTCTTTGAGTACGTCCAGGATAAGTGGCAGGAGGCTGCTCAGGTGGCGAGTGAGGCAATAGAGCGTAAGAGTAGCACGGTCAAAGCCCTGCTCACATTCCAGGGAAGCGCCGTAGAAGGCTACTTCATCGGCAATCTGACGAGCGGTGCGCGTGGTGGTGCCTTCCAGTAGCATGCGGGCAGTGAGCAGGGAAACGCCTGGGCTAGGTTCCGCCGATTTACCTGCTGGCAGAACGACTTGCAGCCGCACTACTGGCTGTGCATTGTTACGAAGGATGTGTAAGCGGGCTCCGTTAGGGAGTGAAAGCACGTCAGCCGCGGGCAGTGTTACACTGGCCAGCGGCTGAACGGGAGGTGCGACTGTACGGTCGAGCATCAAAAGGGAGAAGAGTTAGTTGGTAGGGCTATCAGAAGAGCCGAAAGCCTCGCTGAGTTCGTTGAAGTTAAAGTGCAACGATACGCGTAATGTTTGAGCCAAGGGGTTGGCCTTGGAGTTTGGTACCAAATAGGTGCCATCGATACCGAAAACCTGGTACCGTACGCCAGCACCAAAGCTGAGGTATTGCCGGTCGCCTTTCATGGGGTTTTCGTAGAAGTACCCTACTCGGGCCATCAGCAAATCGTTGTACACGTACTCAGCACCAGCAGACAGGTTGATTTCTTTCAGTTCCTCGCTGAACCCACCGGGAGCGTCACCGAAGGAACTAGTGATACCCCGGACAATGCCGTAGTTAGCGCGCTTTACGTTTTCCGCTTCTACAGCTGGTGCCTGCCGGTTATCGGTGGGGTCGTTCTTGTCATAGTAAGGGGAAGGAACGAGGAGTTTGTTGGCGTCGAAGGTCAGCGTAATTTTGTTGTACGCATCCAACTCCTTGGTAATAGCCGTGCCCAGCTTCAGATTGGTGGGCAAGAAGTCGGGCTGGTTGGCGGTGGTGTAGGTGATTTTATTACCAATGTTAGACACGGCCGCGCCGAAAGCCAGGTTGTATTCACCGGGACCAATAGTCAAGTCGGTGGTGTAATAAGCACCTAAGTCTACGGCTACCGCATTGCCCGGTTTGGTGTCGGCGGTGCCGCCAGTGAGGTTGGAGCGGATGTAACGGGCATTAAGGCCTACTCCGAATTTGTCGCTCAGCTTCTGGCCGTACCCAATTGCCAAGGCGTATTCCTTGGGGTTGAAGGTTGGGCCCTCGATGTTCTGCGCGTTGCGATACTGAATCTGGCCCAGATCAAAATACATCAGGTTGGCCGATAGAGTTGACCGCTCCCCGATTTTGCTGGTACCGCTCAAGTAAGCTAAGCCCATATCATTGGAAATACCAGCCAGCCAAGGCGTGTAGGAAACTGCCGCACTATGCTGATACCGCACAAAGCCCAGCTTGCCGGGGTTGTAATAACCGGCGTTGGCATCGGGGCTGATGGCCACACCGGCTTCACCAAGCGCAGAAGAACGCCCATCGGGGCTGATGGTAAGAATAGGTACGGCGGTGGTGATGGCGTTGACCCGGCTCTGAGCGTGAGAGGCAGTAGCCGCCAGGCCCAGCAGGCCGGGGAGCAGTATAGAGCGCAAGGACAGTTTCAGCAGTGTCATAGGGGGTAAAGAGGTATGGAGGCGGAAGGTAGGCGAAAAGCTGCAGTTAATTCAGCAGCACAAGTTTTTCGTATTTGGAGGTAGTAGACGCATTGGAACTGTTAGCCGAATGGGCTCGTACGCTCACGCGGTACACATATACGCCCCGCGCCAGCTGGTCCTGGTATTCGTCGCGGCCGTCCCAGCTGATAGAGGAAACGTGCGAACCGCTGCCCAACGCCGTGGCCTGCAGCGTGCGGACGAGCTTACCGGCTACGGTGAATATCTGCACCTGAATATCCAAGTCTTCGCCCTGGCGGTTGTGGTCGAAGTGGAAGGTTGTGTTGCGGGCGAAGGGATTGGGGTAGTTTAGCACATGCTGTAAGGCCAGTTTTTCAGTAGCTGCCGCCACAAACTCCACGGAGCGCTCTGATGAGTTGTTCCAGGTATCCCAGGCTTTCACGCGGAGCTCATGCGGCCCCGCCTTGAGGTCCTTGAACTTGTATTCTACCCGGCCTACCTGAAAACTGTCGGTTTTGGCGGTATAGAACGAGTTCAGAATGGTGACCTTGCTGGCATCCCCGTCAAGCGTAGCAGTTAAATCGTGGCCGATGCCGGTACCAGCAGTGTTGATACCACTCTCGTCTCGCAGAACGCCCAGCAGGGTAGTGGTGAGGCCGGTGAGGCCGCCAAAGGCAAACTGCTCATTATCCATAAACAGCCGGATGCGGGGCGGAATGGTGTCACGGTAGGCCAAGGGAGCCGCATCACCAATACCTAGTAGCTGCTGGCCGTGCGCATCCGTGCGGTTGGCTGCATCGGAAGCGTAGAGGCTGATTTTGCCCAGGCCAACGTTGTAATTGATATCCTTGGGCACTACAAACTGCACATTGAACAAGCCGTTGCGCACAGTAGCAGGGCCATCGTATAGCACGTTCTCGCGCACCCATATGGTATCGGGCTTGGATTCATTACCCAACATTGGCAGCCGTAGTTTCTTCTCGAATACCTGCACGTTGGCCGTACCGTTGAAAGCCGGATTAAGGCGGCTGCCTTGCTGAATTTCACCGCGCAGGATAACCTGCTGGAGCGCCTTCAGTGTGTCGGTCTGGGCAATAGGCTTGCCGTTAAGAGTGGTTACCACAGCCTCCTGCTCGGGGTACGCCAGCCGCATGGATGGGTCGCCGAGCAAAGCGTAGTTGCGGTTGTTGTCGCCGGCTACGGCCGTGTTTTTGGCTCCGCGACATACCTCACCGATACGGGGCATGGTGCCATCAGCCTGAGGTCGGAATAATTCATTGAAGAACTCAATAGCTAAGGACTGGTTTTTATCGGCATATACTACCCGAGTAGTAGTGAGCAGACCGATGGCGCCCCCGGTAATATCCGTAAGGGATATTTCGCCGGCTGAAGTGAATTCAGGATTGTCGTAGGTGCTGAAGTCGCAGGTGCCGGTGAACAGGAAAGGCAGCATCGACGTGTTTTGCAGACGCTGCACCGAGGTAGTGGTCAGAATCTGCTCATCAGCCCAACTGCGGGGGCTGCCATGCCCAACGTAGTTGATCAGTAAAGAGCCCTTTTCGAATGCTTCATCCACTGCTTTTTCCGCAGTTGGGGAGCGTTGCCCAGCAGCTACCGTAGTTTGAGGAAACAGGTCGAGGTACTGCTTGTAAACGTTGTAGCTCCGTGTGGTAGGCAGAGTTTCCAGCGGGTTGGCCAGTTGGTCGCTGTACTGCGTGAACAGGTTGCCGTCACCATCATCAGCCACGAAGGAGAGACGGTTACGCCATTTGCCAAACCCCGCCACGCCATCGTAGCCAATAATCTTGTCGGCAGTAGCCAAGGCCATAGCGGCCGTCCGGACCGGGAGTCGTCCTATGGCTATGTCCATCAACTCGTTGCTGGTGTTGGGGAGCCAAGCCCCCTCGTTATCATCCAGAAGACCGTAATAATCGTCGGAGGAGTAGGTAATGCCCTGGCCGCCGGGGCGGTAGCCCTGTACGTAGTCAAAGCCTTCGACCGACTCATATACCGGCACGAAGTTCTGATTGATTTTATCAGCATTAGCGGGTAACCGGTCCTTCCACCAGTCGGGCAGCTTAGCAGCATCGTTGCTGGGGTCGGCCTTATAGTCGTAGGAAGCATCACCGAACAGCAGCAGGTACTGGCGACGGCCGGTAGTGTTACGGTCGTACACCATCTTCATGAAGTCGCGGATGGCCGTTACATCCTGGGCACCCGAACCGAACTCATTGTAGATTTGGGTGGTAGTGACTACCTGAGCTACCAGGCCATCGTGAGTGGTGCGGTGCGCGGCCAGCTTGTTAGCGGCTTCCAGAAAGGCAGGGTGCGTAAGAACAATCAGCTCCAGCTTCCCATCCAGGTTGAGGGCGTGCAGGTTCTGATTGCCCACTCGACCAAAGCCGCGCGGAGTAGGAAGGTTGCTACCAGTAAACGCCACGTATTCCCGCACCGAATCGGTGCGGGCCAGGTAAGTGCCGTTGAAATGGCTGATAGCGGCCGGTCGGCGCGGGTTGGTTACATCCCAAATAGTAGTACCCGCTATGGCATTGCCGACTTCAAACTGGCTGATGGCCCCCGGAACAAGGTTGCTCAGGGAGCGAAATTCCAGTTGGTTGCCGCTCATGCGCAGCTGCCGCAGTGCATTCAGCTCCAGATAATCAAGGTAGCCCCGCGCCGAGGGGTCAGTGCCACCGTTATACGTCAGGCTGATCTTGATATCGGTGGGGGAGGTAGCTGGTATAGGGTAGCTCAGCTCAGTACGCGCGGTGTTAGCCGCCTCGGGGTAGCAGCCACCGCCGCCAGTACACGTAAACCCGCTCACCACCTGAGTGGTGTTATTTTGGCCGTTGATGGCCGTTTGAAACGTGGTAGCCGATACGGAGGCTGCTACCACGGCAGAGGTAACGCGCGCAATAGAACCCGGTACCAGATCCGTTACGGCAAAAGACACCTCGCGCTGCAAGCTGGAGGAAGAGGAAAACTGCTCACCCACCCACACCCGGCCCGACTTAGCCAGGTTCAGAAGTTCCCGCTCATAAAACTGCCGCTCGGCAAACGTGGTGATGCGAGCCGAAGCGGTACCAGAAACAGCCGGGGCAGCCGCAACGCGCCGGCCCGCAGCAGTACCCACCGTCAGAAAGTAGTAGGCGGTATCGGTATAGGGGTTTTGCTGGTGGCGGAAAGAAGCCGTCTGGCCCTCCCGGGACCAGGTGTGGGGGCCACGGGCATAAAACAGAAAATACTCGTTGTCGTCGAAGCTCGTGTTGCCGTCGCCCACAAACTGAACGGCATTTTCCACCAAATCATCGGGGCGGTAGGTGCTGTTAGCCTGGGGCAGAGTACCCATGGCATTGCCATAGAGGCGGAGACGGTTAGGGTCAAGGCCCTGCATATTCAACCCCAGACTACTGAGGGCAGCTTTATCCAACTTATAGATGCCGCTACTGGGTACACCAATCTTAAACCAGTCGCCTTGGCTAAGAACCGATGCGCGGGTGTACGTGCGAGTAGCAGTGGGGCGCAGGGAACCCGGGGTATAGGCGTAGCTGAAGGACACCAGCTTCTCGGGCTGTCCGGTCTGGGGGTTGCGGCGGGCAGGGCGCAGGGCCAGCAGGGTAACAGGCTGGCGGTTTTCCAGACCGGTAATCAACTCCACTACGGGGGTGGTTGGTAGGGCCGCCGCATCTAGTTGGCGGGCCTCAGCCGTGGTCAGGGGTTCGTACACCGCGTCGCGGAGCTGGCCCTGGGACACGGCTCCGGCCAAGCGTAACTGATAGGTGCCTACTTGCTCATCTTTGCGGAAAGAGGCCCCCCGAAAAGAAGGTAACTGCCGCAGTTTTCCGCGAATGGCTACGGGCTCGGTACCAGCCCAGGTAATACGGGCCTGCACTACCTGCTCCGACTGTGCCTGGGCAGCCAGCCCGGTCACACTCAACACCAGCAGAGCAAGCCACCGAAACGTAGAATACCGCATACGCAAAAAAGCAGGGTGAGAAGAAGTTAGAGACGCAACAGGTTGCTGCGTTCCACAGTTCAGCCACGGGCATTTAACTGCGGAAAATCAGAATTATTGCTGCCATCCGGCAAAAAATAACCCCCGATGCTGCTTCATAACTTGGGCGTACTAAGCCCATTGTCACTTACGCAACTGAGGGCTTGGCCGGACTTACCACAGACAGCAGCACGTATAGTAAAATAATGACCGGAATGGCCGCAGCCCACAGCCACAGCAACAAGCCCACGCTCAGCAGCAGGAACACGAACCGCACTTGATTATCCTGCCAGCGCAGCGACTTAAACTTGAGAGCAAACAGCGGCAACTCGGCCACCAGCAGGCCCGATAATACCAGCGTAAGCGCCAGTAGCACCCACGGGTTCAGTATGTAGGGGCTCAGGGCAAACCGGTCGTTGGCCAGAATAAGCGGCAATGAGGCTACTACCAGCGTGCAGGCAGGAGTCGGCAACCCAATAAACGAGTCGGACTGCCTGGTATCATTGTTGAACTTGGCCAGGCGCAGGGCCGAAAACACCGTTACGATAAAACCGGCGTAGGGTAGCCAATCAGGTAAGTCGGTGCCACTCTGGCCCAGTAAGGCAAACAGAAATGCCCCGGGTACTACGCCAAAGGAAACAACATCGGCTAGCGAGTCCAGGTCTTTGCCAATGGGTGAGGACACGTGCAGCGCCCGGGCCAACAGGCCATCGAAGAAATCGAATAAGGCGGATAGCGCTACGAAGTAAGCTCCGGCTTCAAGGTTGCCGGCAAAGATATTGCACAACGCCAAGCAGCCCGAGAACAGGTTGAGGCAGGTAACGGCGTTAGGAAGGTGCTTTTTCAAGTGGGCTGGAGGCTTGGAGAATTACAGGCTCGAAAGGATACTTGGCTAATACGTGGCGGCTGTGCCCATCAGAACGTCAGAAGGCCGTGCTAGTATTCAGCCTGCCACATATTTTGAGTTTCTACTGCAGAAAGGGGTTACTGCGGCGCTCCGCTCCCACAGTGGTAGCGGGGCCGTGCCCGGGATATATCACCGTATCGTCGGGGAGAGTAAGCAGCTGGCTACGGATGCTGCTGATGAGGGTGGCGTAGTCGCCGCCGGGCAAATCGGTGCGCCCGATACTGCCCTGAAAAAGCACGTCGCCCCCAATAACCACGCCCGTGGGCGCATGGTAAAACACCACATGGCCGGGGGCGTGGCCCGGCGCAAACCGAACTTCCAGCTCTGTATCACCAAACTGTACCGGCTTGTCCGGCGTCAGGAAGCCGGTGGGCTCGGCTGGGTTGTAGCGCGCAAACCCGTAGCTGGGCGCATACGCCGACACAGAGCGAAGGGTGCTGGCATCGGCCTCATGAATAAGAAACGGCACATTGTACGTATCCAGCACAAACTGATTACCCAGTACGTGGTCGATGTGGCAGTGCGTGTTCAGTAGCAGCACTACCTCCAGCCCCTGCTCCGCAATAAACCCCTGCAGGGCCTGCTGCTCGGCCGGCTCATAGCAGCCCGGGTCAATGATGACGCACTGCCCCGTGCCGTCGTGCAGCAGGTAGGTATTCTCTGAAAAGGCGTTGAAAGTAAATCCCGAAACCGTCATGGAGCAGAAAGAAAGCGGCCTTACACCGCGCGTAATTGAGCGGGTAAGTTACGGAAGAGTACTGAGGTGCGAGCCGCCGGCCCAACAACGGCAAAGGCTACCGGGTTGCTTGCCCGTAGCTCCTGCATTCGTGCGTGCCGCCAATTCCCTACCTTGCTTCTCATGATGCGCGTTGATTATCTACTGATCGGGTACGGTATTGCCGGAGCCGCTTTAGCTGCCGAGCTGCGGGCCCGGGGGCGGCAGGTGCTGGTGCTTGACCAGCCCCAGCCCAACTCGGCCTCGCGGGTGGCGGCGGGCCTGATGAACCCGGTGGCTGGTAAACGCTTTGCCCTGGCCTGGAGAGCCTCGGAGCTGCTGCCGGCTGCCCTGGCGTTTTACCGGGAGCAGGAAGAGCGGCTGCGGGTGCCTATTCTGCGCGAAATGCCCATTGTGAAACTGTTTTCATCACCCCAGGAGCAGAACGATGTGCTGGCCCGCAGCGCCGACCGGCCCTGGCAGGAGTTTGTGCCCGATGCCACCGGGGAGCTGCCCGCATTGCCCGGAGTGGAGCAGCGCATGGGCGGCCTGCTGATCCGGGGCGGAGGGTACGTACTGGTCGAGGAGCTGATTACCCGGCTCACGGCCCTGGGCCTGCGCGAAGGATGGCTGCAACACGAAACTTTTGACTGGTCCCGGCTTGTTGCCGACCCGGCGGGCGGCTTCCGCTACGACGAGCGGGTGCAGGCCCGGCATGTTATTAGCTGCGAAGGGGCCGCCGCCGTGCGCAACCCCTACTTCAGCTGGCTTCCGCTGACCCCAAACCAGGGGGAGGTACTGGATGTGGAGTGCCCCGAGCTGCCGGAAGGGGCCGTGCTCAACAAAGGTGCTTACGTGGTGCCGCTGGGGAGCGGGCAGCTGCGAGTAGGGGCCACCTACCGCTGGCCGCCCTTCGCCGAAGGAACCACCGCCGAAGCCCGCGCCGAACTAGGACAACGGCTGCAGGCTATTACCGGCCTGCCGTTTCAGGTAACGGGGCAGCGGGCGGGCGTACGGCCCGCCGTGCGCGACCGAAAGCCCTTAGTAGGTACACACCCGAATACGCCGGGCGTGCATATATTTAATGGGTTTGGCTCAAAGGGAGTAATGATGGCTCCCCGGCTGGCCCAACTCATGGCCGACTGGCTGGAAAATGACGTAGAGCTGTGGCCCGAAATCAATATCCGCCGGTATTTTTCGTTGTTTATAGCCGCGTCGGCTGCTGCCGGCTCCTCGGTACCCGCATCCCGCTCCTAGCTTTCCGTATATGAGGCACGTGTCCTTTCTTTCCCGGTCCCACGCAGGTGGGCCGGCCGGCCTGGCAGCTTTACTGCTGGGCTGCCTGCTTTCCGGCTACTCCGCCCAGGCCCAATCGGCGCAGGAGCCTTTTGGGCGGGTGCGCCTGCAGTACAAGGATTTTCAGTGGCAGCAGCTAAGCACCCAGAATTTCAGCATTTACTACTACGCCGGTGGGGAGGCGGCCGCCCGGCACGCCGCCGAGTACGCCGAAAAGGAGCTGCAGCGCATCACTGGCCTCATTGGGTACTATCCGTATTCCAAGACCACCATCATGCTGTACAACTCCGTGGGCGACCTGCGGCAGAGTAATGTGGGCCTGACCAGTGACAAATACCAGACTGGGGGCGCCACCTCCTTACTGCGTATGACCAAGGTGCAGATTGCCTTCCAGGGCCAGCAAACCCGTTTCAAGCAGGAGTTGAGCAACCGCATCACGCAGGTGCTGCTCAATGATATGATGTACGGGGGCTCGCTCAAGGAAATCATTCAGAGCAGCTACCTGCTCCAGTTGCCCGATTGGTTTATCAGTGGGGCCTCGGCCTACGCGGCGGAGGGCTGGAGCGTGGAGATGGACAACTACATGCGCACCATGACCAAGGAGTACGAGGGCAACCGGACGGCTCCGTTCTTTCTGCGCAACCCGCAGCTGGCGGGCCAAAGCATGTGGAACTACATTGCGGAGCGTTACGGCTACACCAGCGTCCAGAATATTCTGAACCTCACGCGCATCACCCGCGACGTAGAAGTGGGTATCAGTTCCTCGCTGAACGTACCTTATAAGGTGTTCCTGAAGGACTGGCTGGGCTACTACCGGCAACTCAATGCCCAGCCCCGTACGCCCTATCAGGAGCTGGACGACAAGAACAGTTTGGTTAGCCGCAACCGGCGCGCCATGCTCTACAGCCAACCCGTACTAAGCCCTAACGGGCAACGCCTGGCCTTCGTGCAGAATGACCAGGGCCGCTACCGGGTATTGGTGACGGATAAAAACGGCAAGGGCCGCACCAAAATTCACCGGAGTGGCTATAAAACTCCCGATCAGCAGGTGGAAACCCGTTTGCCTGTGCTGGCCTGGCGTGGCAACGGGCAGGTGGCCGTGGTGGAAGAGAGCAAGGGCCAACTGGCGCTGCAGCTACGCGAGGCCAATGGGGGGGTAAGCAATATGATGGCGCGCCTAAAAAGCTTGTTGCCCACCTTTGGGCGCAGCAACTCCCTGTTCGGGCAGTTCTCCCAGGTAACGGATCTGAGCTACTCGCCCGATGGCAAGTCGTTGGTATTCAGTGGAGTGCGCAACGGCCAAAACGACCTGTACCTGCTACGGGCCGGCAGCCGCACGCCCGAAAAGCTTACCAATGACGTGTTTGATGACGTAGAGCCCAGTTTTCTGCCGGGTGGGGGCGGTATCGTGTTCAGCTCCAACCGCTGGCTGGACTCGGCCGGCACGGCCAAAGGCAGCTTCGGGGCGGTGGTCAATAATTACGATTTGTACCTGTACCACCTGGATGGCCGCGCGCAGCCGGTAGAGGTACTGGCCAACAGTATTTCCAACGAAGGCCGCCCCCGCGCTATTTCCGACGCGGAAGTACTGTTTGTGAGCGAGGAAAGCGGGGTGCGCAGCCTCTACCGCCTCGCCCTGGCTACCAAGCAGTACCAGCCGGTTACCAGCTTCCTGGCTAATATCAAAGACTACGACTACAACGCGGCCACGTCCACGCTGGCATTGGTAGCCGCCCCGGATGGCCGCGAAAACGCATATCTGTACCCGGGCTACTCCTTACCAACCGACCTGGTGCTGTACAAAACGGCCCGGCAGGAAACCCTGGAGGACCGCTCAAAACCAGCCAAGGCAGCCGCTCCCAACCGGCCTGGCCCCACGGTAGCCAACGCACAGCAGCAGGGCGGGCAGCCCGCTACTACTCCCGCACCAACCACCGAGCCCGAGCCCGCGCCCGCACGGCGGCCGGATACGCGCGCGGTGAATACCAATGAGTATCAGTTCGACGAAGATATTCCGGCTTCACGGGCGGCGGGCACTACACCCCGGCGGCGCACCCCCACGGTGGTAGCCCTGCCCCAGGCCGCCCCCGCTGAGGCTGCCACACTCAGCGGCCCTTTCCGCTACGATACCCGTTTCAGCATCGATAATGTGGTGTCCACGCTTTACTCTGACCCACTGTTGGGCTTAGGGCTGCTGGGGCAGGTGAATATGTCGGATATGATGGAGGACCACCGGATTCAGGCCGGCATCTTTGCCCTCACCGACTTGCGTACCAGCAACATCTTCGCTGAGTACACCAACCTCAAGCACCGCTACGACTGGAGTATCCGCTACCAGAAACAGGCGTATTTTGTGGATGTGCAGCAGCTGGGCCGGGTACGCTACGGCCGCCACGAAATTGCACCCACGCTGGCCTACCCCCTCACGCATAATCTGAGTGTGCGGCTGGGGCCCCGCTTTGTAACGGTGAGCCGCAAGGTGTATGCCGACCTGACCAACTCCACGGACCAAACCAACAACTACCTGGGCGGCGAGGGAGAACTAGTATTCGATAACTCCATTGTGACCGGGGTAAACATGCTGCAGGGTACCCGCATGAAGGCCGGCGTTACGCGCCTGACGGACATATCAGGGCACAATACCAGCTTCACCAAGATTTTCGTAGATCTGCGGCACTATCAGAAAATTCATCGGCAGCTGATTTGGGCCAACCGGGCCAGCTTCGGGCAGTACGTGGGGGGCGGTACTGCCCAGCCCTTCTTCCGTCTGGGGGGCATGGATAACTGGCTGAACTACGACTACAACGACAGCCAGTTCATCACGGCCGACAAGGTGCCCGCCCTCGACCCTACGCAGCTGGACCCCACGCAGATGTTCTATCAGCAGTTCGTAACCAACCTGCGCGGCTACGACTACAGCAAGCGCATTGGCCAGAAATACGTGTTGTTCAACTCCGAGCTGCGGCTACCCATTGTGCAATACCTGTCGCGGCGGCCTATTGAGTCGGGCTTCTTCCGCAACCTGCAGCTCACGGCTTTCGGGGATATGGGCACCACGTACTCAGGCAACAATCCATTCAGCGTAAACAACTCCAACAATACTAAAACGGTAACGGAGGGCTCCTTCAGTGCCTCGGTTATCAATTTTACCAACCCCATGCTGTACGGTTACGGGGTGGGCATGCGCACTACCATGCTGGGCTTCTACGTGAAAGGTGACTTGGCCTGGGGCCGGGAGCAGTACACTACCAAAGGCCCGAAACTGTACGTGACGCTGGGCTACGACTTCTAAAGTTGGCGCTTTACAGCCGCTGAATCAGCCGGTTTTCCACTCAGGAAAGCCGGCTGATTTGCTTTTAGCGGGGGCGGCGGCACTATTCCGGTGCGGGGGGCGGCTAATCCGGGAGTTGGGTTGTATCTTTGCGGTCCTGTTTACCAGCCGTGTTGCCGTGACGCTACTAAGCGAAATCTGGGTACTGATGCAGAAGGACTTCCGCCTGGAATGGCGGCAGCGCGCGGCCCTGAATGGCATGCTCCTGTACGTAAGCAGCACCGTATTCGTGTGCTACCTCAGCTTTTCCTCGCGTGGGGGGCAGCTACCCGCTCCGGCCTGGAACGCCCTGTTCTGGATTGTGCTGCTGTTCTCGGCCGTGAATGCCGTGGCCAAGGGCTTTTTGCAGGAAAGCCGGGGCCGCATGCTGTACTACTACACGCTGGTGCGGCCCCAAGCCGTAATTCTGGCCAAAATAGTCTACAACGCCCTGCTGCTGCTGGGCCTGGCATTGGTAGCGTTTGTGCTGTATTCGGTGGTGTTAGGCAACCCGGTCCAGAATGTGCCGCTGTTTGTGGGCAACGTGGTGCTGGGGGCCGTGGGCTTTGCCAGCACGCTCACGCTGGTATCGGGCATTGCCGCCAAAGCCACCAACAGCAGCACGCTTATGGCCGTGCTGGGCTTTCCGCTGATGGTGCCCATGCTGCTGCTGCTTATCAAAGTTTCCAAAAATGCGCTGGATGGCCTGGAATTCGAAGCCAGCCAAAGCGCGTTACTGACCCTGGTAGCCCTGAACATGATTGTCGGGGCGGTATCGTACCTGCTGTTTCCTTTTTTGTGGAGAAGCTGATTCAGCTGTTAGCTGCTCGCTACTAGCTTCATCTTGGCACTCCTTCCAAAATCTTCTGTACTACCCTGAAAAAAGCTAATAGCCAACAGCTAACAGCTAACAGCTTATGAGAAAAAATTGGTGGAAAGCGCTGAGTGTGGTGCTGCTGCTGTACGTGGCGGTGGCGGGCCTGCTGTTGCCGGTGCCGCGCCTGGCCATCCTCAACGAGAGTATCCGGAATTTGTACTTCCACGTGCCCATGTGGTTTGGCATGACCTTTATCCTGCTGGCCTCGGTGTACTACTCGGTGCGTTACCTGCGCACACCCACGCCGGAGCTGGATATTGAAGCGCACGAAGCAGCCCGCACGGGTATTCTGATGGGGTTTGTGGGCTTGGCTACAGGCAGCATCTGGGCCAAGTATACCTGGGGTGAGTGGTGGACCAATGACCCCAAGCTGAACGGCGCGGCCATAGCTATGCTCATTTACGGGGCGTATCTGGTGCTGCGCTCTTCCTTCACCGATGAGCAGCAGCGGGCCCGGGTGTCGGCCATCTACAACATCTTCGCCTTTGCCACGGCCATGCCCCTGTTCTACATCCTGCCCCGCCTCACCGACTCCCTGCACCCCGGGGCGGGCGGCAACCCCGCGTTTGCCAAGTACGACCTTGACAGCAATATGCGCCTGGTGTTTTATCCGGCCGTTATTGGCTGGACGCTCCTGGCCTTTTGGCTGGCCCAGCTGGCTAGCCGCGTTTCCCTGCTCAAACTCAAACTATATGAAAAACAGCTTGCCTAATCTGCGGGCCGCCGTGCTGCTACTGCTGACCCTGTTGCTGCCCGTGTTGCACGCCGTAGCCCAGCCCGCCGAGCAGCCCGAAATGGCCGACACCCTGCGCCAGAGCGGTAAAATCTACGTGGTAGTGGCCGTTATTGCGGTGGTGCTGGCCGGGCTGCTGTTTTTCCTGGTTTCCCTGGACCGCCGCCTTACCCGCCTAGAGAAAGAAGTGCAGGAGTAGCGCGTGAAAAATGGGTTTGGATGGGCCGCCAGATGTACTGGGTAGGCTCCGCAAACTTCCCAACTCACAATTTCGCCTCTTCACCTCCGCCCTGGCACCTTTACGCTGGGTTTCTGTGTTCTGAATGACCTTTGGCTCTGGATTTGGGCCGCCTGTTGTAACCCCCAACATGAAAAAAGCACACATTTTCGTCATTGCCATTATTGCCGTGGCCATTGGCATCATCATGAGCACCGCTGGTGATGCCAGCGTGTACGTCTCCTTCAAGGAAGCCAAAGAGCGGGCTGCCGATGGAAACCTCACCAAAGTGCACGTGGTGGGCCGCCTGCCCCGCGACGGTAGCCAAAACATCATGGGTCTGGAATACAACCCCATGGTAGACCCCAATTACTTCGCCTTCACGCTGGTAGATACCAACCGCATTGCCCAGCGCGTGGTGTACTTCAACCCCAAGCCCCAGGATTTCGACAAATCGGAGCAGGTGGTAATTACCGGAGCCATGCGCAACGACACCTTTGTGGCCGATAAGATTCTACTGAAATGTCCCTCTAAGTATGTGGAAAAAGACATTGAGGGAGCTACGGCTTCGCTAAACTAACGCCGGACAAGGGTAGTGGGGGAAACGCAAGCAGTTGGAAGAAGCGCACAGACTTGGTCTTGTGGTTGGCTAAGCGTCTTGGCTGCTTTGTGGTTGCTGCCCTCTACTACTGCCAACGCTCAGGTACCAAACGACGACATTGCCCGGCGGCTGGTACTGCAGGCAGAACAGCCAGTGGCCTCTACCACCACCAACTGCACCGTGCAGTGGTCCTGCGTGGATGAGCGCCTGACGGGCAAATGCATTGAGTATCACAACGACCAGTGGTTTGAGTTTACGCCGGCCGCTTCAGGGCAGTATTTCGTGAATATCAGCGGGCAGCAGTGCCGGGATACGCGCGGGGTGCAGGTAGTGGTACTCACGGGCACCCCCTGCCAGCCGGCTACTTACCGGGTACTGTCGTGCACCTCCCTGGGTAGTCAGGACGACGTGTTTGTGGCGCTGGATGGGTTGGAGGCGGGTCAGCCGTATTTACTGAATGTGGATGGCTACCTGCGCGACTATTGCCGGTTTAACTTGGCTGTAAGCACCACCGCTCAGGGCTTGCCCGCAGTAGCCCTACCGCCCGCCCCGGCGGCCCCTAGTGCCAGCCGCATGGTTACGTTGCACTGGTCCCTGCCTGATTCCATTGGCGCGGTAGCCCGGTTTCGGGTGTGGCGGCGGGAGGCGGCGGAGTTTCGGGCCAGCAGCCAGGCCGTGGTAGCAGTAGCTCGCAGCACCTACGGCACTGCCGCTCCGCGCTACAGCTGGACTGATACAGTAACCGCGCCCGGGCGCTACCTTTACCAAATCATTGCCGAGTCGGCGGATGAGGCGGCACCGGTACTGGTGCAGCAGCAGTGGTTTAGCCACAGCAAGTTGGGTACTCAGCCCACCCGAGCGCCCGCGCAAACCCGCCAGCAGGCACAACAGCAACAGAAACAGTGGGAACGACGAGCCGGCCGCATGCGCCGGCACCGGGTTTCTTCTCAAGTACATAAAACAACTCTTGATCAGTCTGGTAGAGTATCTGGCAAACTGATTGACTTTCAACGCAGCAGCACATGTTGAACACCCTTATCGGCGACGCGGGACACCTGAGTGTCATAGTAGCGTTTGTGGCGGCCACGGTGGCGGCGTATTCCTATTACAAAGCTGGCCAGGGCCGGGCCCTCGGCGACACCGACTCTGGTTGGCTGCGGCTGGGGCGCGGGGCGTTTCTGGTGCATAGCCTGGCGGTGGTTGCCGTTATAGCCTGCCTGTTCGGCATCATTCACGGCCACCGCTACGAGTACTACTACGCCTGGAGCCACAGCAGCAACCACCTGCCGGTGTACTACATGATTTCCTGCTTCTGGGAAGGGCAGGAGGGCTCTTTCCTGCTCTGGATTTTCTGGCACGTGTGCATTGGGCTAGTCTTGATGCGCTACGGCCGCCGCTGGGAAGCGCCCGTTATGGCCGTGTTTGCCGGCGTACAGCTGTTCCTCACCTCCATGATTCTGGGCGTAGTGCTCGGCGACCTGAAAATCGGCTCCTCGCCCTTCATACTGCTGCGCGACTTCATGCCTGACCTGCCGGTGTGGAAAACCCAGCCCAACTTTGTGCCCAAAGACGGTACTGGCCTGAACGCCCTGCTCCAGAACTATTGGATGGTAATTCACCCGCCCACGCTGTTCCTGGGGTTTGCTCTCACCTTGGTGCCCTTCGCCTACGCCGTTGCCGGCCTCTGGAAGGGTGAGCTGACCAAGTGGACTAAACCGGCCTTGCGCTGGTCGCTCTGGGGCGGCATGGTGCTGGGCGTGGGCATTGTAATGGGCGCCTACTGGGCCTATGAAACCCTGAACTTCGGCGGTTACTGGAACTGGGACCCAGTGGAAAATGCCGTGTACATCCCCTGGCTGGTGTTGGTGGCTTCTCTGCACGGCTTAGTGCTGTGGCAGCGCAGCCGCACGGCTTTGCGCACCAGCTTCGTGCTGGTCATTGCCACTTTCCTGCTGGTACTCTACGCTACTTTCCTTACCCGCTCGGGTGTGCTGGGCAACGCCTCCGTGCACTCCTTCACCGATTTGGGCCTCTCCGGGCAGCTGCTGATTTATCTGGGCGCCTTTGTGGTGCTGGCCATTGGCCTGCTGATATGGCGCTGGAAGCAGATTCCGGTTTCGGAAAAAGAACTGACGACCTACAACGCCGAGCTGTGGGTGTTTGTGGGCGCTACGGTACTGTGCCTGGGTGCTTTCCAGGTATTGTTCACTACCAGCATTCCGGTGTACAATGCCTTCATGGGCTTTATTGGGGTGAAGACTAACGTGGCCCTGCCCGCCGACCAGATTGCCCACTACACCAAGTTTCAGCTGTGGATGGGCGTGGGCGTGGCCTTCTTCTCGGGCTTGGCCCAGATTATGTGGTGGCAGAAAAACGACAAGTCCAGCTTGTCCAATACGCTCACCGTACCGGCCATTCTCACCCTCCTCGTTTCGGCCCTGGTGATTCTGCTGGTGCAGTACTACGGCCACAAAATGAGCATCACCTACATTGTGTTGCTGACCACCGCCCTGTTTGGGGTGCTGGCCAACCTGAGCATGGTGTTTACGCTACTCAAGCGCAAAGTGAGCCTCTCGGGTGGCGGTATTGCCCACATGGGTATTGCCCTGATGCTGCTGGGCGTATTGGCCTCGGCCGGGTACTCTAATATCATCAGCCAAAACGTGTCGGGCCTGCTCTACTCGCGGGAGTTCGACCAAACCACCAACCAGGACAACGTGCTGCTGTGGCGCAACGACCCGGCCCCCATGGGTAAGTACGACGTGCGTTATACCGGCCAGTTTTGGGATGTGCCCGGCGTGCCCGGCTACGTAGATAAGCAGTTGCTCTACCGCACCGTGGATGAGTACAAAACCCTGGCCCGCGCCGATATCAAGCGCGGCGACAAGGTGTACTACAAAGCCGGAGATACCGTCGAAATCAACCCCGAGAATACCTTCTACCGCGTCGAGTATAAGGACCGCAAAACGGGTGATGCTTTCACGCTTTACCCCCGGGCCCAGGTGAACGAGGAAATGGGCGGCCTGTTGGCCTCGCCTGATATCCAGAAATTTGCCGACCACGACATCTACTCCCACATCAGCGCCGTGCCGCCAGTGGATAAGGAGAAGGACTGGAGCGAGGTAAAGGAACACGTGCTGAGCGTGGGCGACACCATCTTCCTCAACGACTACTTTGCCGTGTTCCGGGCCGTGGAGCCTGCTCACCAAACGGCCGGCCTGGGCCTGAACAAAGGTGACTTGGCTATTCAGGGTGACTTCCTGGTGTACGGGGAGAAGAAGCAGTACCACGTGCACCCGGTATTTGTGGTGCGCAACCGCATGATTGGCCGCGTGCCCGATGAGGTGGAGGATCTGGGCCTGCGCCTGAGCTTCCTGAACGTGGACCCGCAGAAGGGCAAGTTCACCTTCGGCGTAAGCACCACCCAGAAGGACTATATCATTCTGAAAGCGGTGGAGAAGCCCTTCATCAATCTGCTCTGGAGCGGTACTTTGCTAATGGCTCTTGGCTTTGGTATGGCTATCTACAAGCGCCGCCGCGAAACGGAAGCGGTGGAAGCTGTACCGGTCCCCGAAGCTGCCCCTCGCCAACAACAGCAAACCAAGCAAGTAGCCTAAGTAAGCTATTTGGCTACAAAACAGCCGCTAATAACAACGACTCTGGTGAAGTACCGGAGTCGTTGTTATTAGCGGCTGTTTTGTAATCTGGATGCTAAGTGGTGCTGCCTGTGGCCAGTTCTTCAGACGTGTTTCGACTAGAATGGCAAGTGGAAGAGGCTAACGTGACCGGGTAGTGCGCCAAGCCAGTTCAGGCACCTTCACCACAGTGGTACACGCTGGCGGGTAAGAGAAGCTATAAGGGTACTACTACGGACTTGCTGTGGCCAGTTCTTTGACTATGCTAGCAATAAGCCCCTAAAGTTCTGTCACTTGGCTTGTGCAATACACTCATTTTCTGGCTTGTAGTAAGGACTTGATAAAACGGATAGTTCACCCGTAACCTCTATTAAGTGCCGGGGCCTTACCAATAAAAAAGGGCCGCCATTTGGCGGCCCTTTTCCAAGGCTGAGCAGCAAGAAGATTTATTTCTGAATGCTGATGTTGCGCACCATGTACTCGTTGCCGTTGCGCACTTTCACCACGTACATGCCGTTGGCCAGGCCGGAAAGGTCAAGCTGGTTGGTCATGTTGTCGCGGATGGTTGCCGTGTGCACGCGCTGACCTACCATGTTGCTGATTTCAACTTGCAGGCCGTTGCGGGCGTTGGCGTTGCTTACTTCAATGCTCAGCTTACCAGCCGAAGGGTTGGGGAATACGCTGATAGCACGCAGCAGGGCCGCCGAGGAGGAGGTTACGGCCGTGGCCGTTACCGTCACATCATCCACGTACAGGTTGTACTGGTTGGCGTCGCTGAATACGCGGAAGCCCACGTAGTAGGTGCCCGTGGTGGTAGGCGTAATGGGCAGCACCTGGCCGGCAGCCGTACCGGCAGTGGTAGTAGCATACGTAGTGTTCGTGATGCTCTCGTTGCGCCACAGCAGGTTGGTTTGGCCAGCCGGCGTGGTGGCGGTACCGTACTTCACTTCCAGCTTTTCGGAGGAGTTGTTCACGGCTGCCTTGTACTTGAAGGCTACTTGGTAGGTGAAGCCTGCCTGCAGCGTCATGGCGGGCAGGAAGAACCAGTCATCCGCCGCGAAGTTGGGGCTGTAGATGTAGCGCATGTGGTAAGGCGCCGAAGCCGGCGCACCACCCTGAATGTCCGTGCTGGCGGGCGTCCAGGTGCGGGTGTCGCCATTGACATTAGCTACCGTTACACCGCAGGACAACTCACCTGGAGCAGCGTTATCAAAGTTCTGAGTATAGGGGAAGGCCGTAACCCGTGGCGAAATGCAAAGGGTGAAAAACTGCACGGGCGGCAGCAGGAAGCTCACCTCCGTAGCGCCGCAGTTGGTGCGCACGTATACATCATACGGCATGCCTACCATCAAATTATTGAGTGTGGTAGAGCCAGGTGTAGCAGGCACCCGGGTACCACCCGTAGCGGGGTCAAAGCCCCGGGGACCGTAAATGATGGTGTATGCCGTGCCGTTGGCATTGGGAGCCGAGAACGTAACCACGGCGCTGGTGCTGGTGATGGCGCTGATGGCCACGTCGGAGGGCGAGAAGCATGTGATGGGCGCACCCGTCACGGCCTCAATCATGAAGGTGCCCAACGTGGCACCCGTAATTTCGCTGGGCGTTCCACCATTCAGGGCAACCTCGAAGTAGGCATCGGAGCGCAACGGGCTTTCGGTACCCTGGAACGCAATTGGGAAAAAGCCCACTGAGCTAGCTACCTGCGCCAGACCGACCAAGAAGCTTCCGGGCGCAACATTAACCGGAACCGGAAGCGTGAATGTCTTGTCCGCATTAATGTCGGCGGCTGTGATAGTATAGTTGGCTGAGCGGCCCAAAATGGCACCGACACTACTAAGCACTACGCCATATACCGTTTTTCCCACCGAGTTGGCGTCGGCCAGCCGCACCGTCACGGCTGAAACTGAGCGTTCAATGGAAGTCGTGTATTTGTTGGCCAAAATCCCGCTGCCCGTATTGAAACCTACGCTGCTGGTAGGGGCCACACCCTGTTGCGTGTAAGCAAACGTAGTGGCATTTACCAACTGGGTGGTAGTAGCCGTATTATTGGTATTGTCCTGGTCATCAGCCGTTACCACCCGGATGGTATTGGTGCCGGTCTGCGTCGGGCTGAAGGCATCGAAAGTAACAACTGTGGAGGCGCCGGCCGCTAGGGTAGGTATGGTTTTAGTGTTGGTAAAGCTGTTAGCCCCGCTGACAGTAGCGGTTACCGACAAATTGGTTTGCGCTTCTGACCCCGCATTGGTTACCCGTGCCTGGATGCTGTGAGGAGTACCGGCTGGGGTTGGCAACTTACCCAGCGTGTAGATAAACGCAGGCCGGGCATCGTTGGCCAACTGGGGCCGGAAGCGGTAGGTACGTCCTACATCTGGGGTAGTGGAGCGACGGAAGTTGTGCGTGGAGGTGGTGTAAACGCCAGTAATAAACGCCGTGGTCGACCATGCCGCGGCCGAAGAGGTGCGGTTGCCAAGCACCGTCTGGCCAGCGGCGCTGCCAGAGCCCTTAATGCCAACCGTGGGGTAGCGGGCAATGTCGGTGCCCGTAGTGGCCGCTACCGCAGGGCCGTATACAAATTCAATATTATTGGTGGTTTCGTAGAGCCTTACCTGAAAGTTGAAGCTGGCGTACTGCTTGGCGTTTCCGCCCGCTTTGTCGCTCACGTTTTTCCACTGAATGGTCGTCACCCGGTTAGGAGCCGTACCAGTCGTTGCCACCCGATACTCAGTGCCGCCCGTTGCCGAACCGGCTTCCAGGTCGAAGTTGAACGGGGCAATCAGGTTAACATCCGCCGTACTGGTGCTGGTAATGGGGTCAACCCCGGGGGCTTGCCCATTCTCGTAGACGCCGAAAAGGTTGGTTGCAGATGGTGCTGCCGTGCCCAGCCGGATAATACCGTTGGTGTTCAGCACAAAATCATTAAAAGACTGGCCGTTGAACTGGAAAGTAAAGCCCAGGGGGGTGGCAGCCGAGTTGTCGTCGTCGGTATTGGCAGTGGTAATGGCAGTGCCCGTAGTACCCAGGTCGGTATAGGTGCCGGCCACATTCTGCACCGCCGAGGGTGCGTAGCGAACCGGCGTCTGGGCCTGCGCGGCCTGGTAGCCGAGGCTCAGCAACCCCAGCAGCGCCAGCTTACGCCAGTGTCGGCCCGAATGCGTTGCTTTGTAAGAGTGTGTCATAGATGCTGCTCAGAAAAAGGAAAATGAAAGAAGATGTCGGTCTGAAAGGACGTACCACTCAGCCGCTTTAAGTACAATGCGGGTGTTAGGTAACAAGATGTCAAATATTGCGCACAAAACTGATAATATTGACATGAAAAGGCCGTTTGAGTTGAATTTAATGCAGGTGTATGGGTGCTGAGGTCAATCAGCAGTCGGCTTCTATATACCCGCTGCAAATTGTGCTACTGGGTGCTGGCCGAGTCGCGCAGCACCTTTTACTGGCCCTGGCTGCGGCAGGGCACACGGTAGTCGGTATCTGGAGCCGTACCCCAGCATCGGCCGCTGCAGTGGCCGCTACGGTACGCGGCGCGCGGGTGCTACCCAGCCTGCAGGCGCTGCCCCCGGCCGATGTGTACCTGCTGGCTTTGCCCGACGCAGTAGTACCGGATGTGCTGGCCGCTGCCATCTTTCCGGTAGGCGCACTGGTGGCGCACACGGCCGGCGCCTTGCCGCTAGCTGTGTTTGCGGAGCATCCGACTATTCGGGGCGGCGTGTTTTACCCGCTTCAAACGTTCAGCGCGGGTCGGGAAATTACCTGGGCAACGGTGCCCCTCTGCCTGGAAGCCGCCGATGCTCCGGGACTGGCCACACTGCACCAGTTGGCGGAGTCCCTCAGCCATGATGTGCGGGAGCTAACCTCGGCCCAGCGGTTGCAGCTGCACCTGGCTGCCGTGTGGGCCAGCAATTTCCCTAACCACCTGCTGGGCATCAGCCACGCGCTGCTAACCGATGCCGGGCTGCCCTGGGAGTTGCTGCACCCACTTATTCAGGAAACAGTAGCCAAGGCCCTGAGCCAGCCCCCATTCACGGCCCAAACCGGCCCCGCCGTCCGCCACGATGCCGGTACGTTACAGCGGCACACCCAGGCCCTGGCCGAGTACCCCCAGTGGCAGAGCCTCTACCTTCAACTCACGGCCAGCATTCAGCAAACAGCTCAGCAACCTACCCGAAACAATAGGGGCAGTCTGTAGCTTTGATTCGGGAGGCGGCGTGCCTACCTTTGCACCCGCATTTTTGCCTTGCCCCACCTAGCATTCCGCCGTGAAAGCCGTACACATTACCTTTAAGTTTCAGGACGGCCAGCCCGACCAGACGCACATGGCCGCCGAGGGCGAATCGGTGCTGGATGTGGCCCTGAACAACGATATTCAGCTGCAGCACAACTGCGGCGGTGTATGCGGCTGCAGCACCTGCCACGTCTACATTCTGCAGGGTGAAAACGACCTGCCCGAAATTTCGGACAAGGAAGAAGACTTCATTGATCGGGCCGTAAACCCGCGCATTAACTCCCGCTTGGGCTGTCAGTGCGTGGTGCAGGGCAACCAGGATATCGTAGTACAGATTCCGCCCCAGGAGTTCCTGGGTCACTAAATCTTGAATGTGGTTGAATGTGAGAAACGTGAATAGATGTGCAAATCAGCCATTACACACTGTCCACAATCAGCTACATCTACCACCTTCAACCACCTTCGTCTATATGAACCACTTCGAGCCCCCGATGCAGTGGAGCGACCATGAAGATATTGCCATGGCCCTGTACGAGAAATTTGGCAACGACTTCAACGAGGCTAAAATCTACCGCGTCCGTTTCACCGAGCTGCTGGACTGGGTACTGGGTCTGCCCAACTTCGAAGGCACCCGTGAGCAGTCAACCGAAGGCCACCTGGAGCAGATCCAGGCTAAATGGGTGTACGAGTGGCGCGATAACCAATAGAGCAGGAGCAGCCGGAAACCAGGGGCCCAGGAAGTAAACGTAAACAGGCAAGCCTGGCCGTACGTCTTTCTCCAACCGGCCTTTTCTGGCTGGCTTTCCTCTTTCTACTTTCTTATTTTTCAATTGCTTGGCTTCTTCTCCTGATTTTTCTGCCATCAAGGTATTCATCTTCGATGTGGATGGAGTGCTGACGGATGGTACCCTCTTGGCGCTCAACTCCGGTGAGCAGGCCCGTGCCTTCCACATTCGGGATGGGTACGCCGTGCGCCATGCCATCCGGCAGGGGTACCGGGTAGCTGTTATTTCGGGCCGGGAGGAAGAGGGGGTGCGCAAACGGTTGGAGTCGCTGGATGTGCGCGACATTTACCTGGGCGTGGATGATAAGATGAAAATCTTCAATAGCTACCTCAATACCTACCATCTGGAGCCCAGCAGCATTGCCTACATGGGCGACGATATGCCCGATATTGAGGTAATGCGCCGGTGCGCCGTGGCTGCCTGCCCCGCCGACGCTGCCACCGATGTGCGCGCCATCAGTAACTACACGGCCACGCTGCCTGGAGGCCACGGCGCCGTGCGTGAGCTGATTGAACTAGTAATGAAGCAGCACCAAACCTGGTAGCGCCATCGTAGCCTCTGGTATTGGGCATCTGCTCAAAGCTTATAGCCCCGGTTGCACCTGCTGCGGCCGGGGTTGTGCTTTTCTAAAATCCCTCTATATTTACCCCAACCATCATCAACCTACCTTTTCTTTCTTTTCATGAAAACAGGAACCGTAAAATTCTATAATGAGTCGAAGGGCTACGGCTTCATTACGGAAGACGGCACGAATGAAGATTTCTTCGTCCACGTTACCGGCCTTAACGGGGGCCAGATTCAACAGAATGACCGCGTAGAGTTTGACACTCAGGAAGGCCGTAAAGGCGTTAACGCGGTAAATGTGAAGAAACTGTAAGACAGTGGCTTACACAAGGTTTTGAGCACAGGTACAAGAAGCCTCTTCCATTTCGGGAGAGGCTTTTTTGTGGGCGCTGCGGTCAGGAAGTGCATCTTTGCAGCGGGGCTGGTTGCCTGGCCCATTTACCCGGTTTTGTATGGCGCGTTTACCCTCTGCTTCTGCTCCCGATGGCCTGGCTGCCGATGCTGGCCACCCAGCACGGGAAGCCGGCAGCTGGCAGCAGCTGGCCCGCCTGATCCGGCTGCCCAACCTGCTGATTATGGCCCTGTGCCTGCTCCTGGTGCGGGCGTGCCTGCTGCTGCCGGGAGCACCCTGGCGGCAAATAGTGGCGCCGCAGTTTGGTATTCTGGTGCTGGCGGCCCTGTGCATTGGGGCGGCTGGCTACATCATCAATGATTACTACGACGTTAAGATTGACGCCATTAACCGGCCGGGGCGGCTGGTTATCGGGCGCTCCGTAAACCGCCGCCACGCCATGCTGGGGCACCTGCTCCTCTCGGGTATAGGTATCGTAGTGAGCGGGCTCCTGTCGCCGTGGCTAGGCCTGGTAAATCTGGGTTCGGCGGTGTTGCTGTGGGGCTACTCGGTACGGTTTAAGCGCGTGGCGCTGGTGGGCAACTTTAGCATTGCCATTCTTACGGCGGCGCTGGTGCTGCTACCCGAGCTGCAAGTGCGCACCGGCCAGCGCATGGTGTGGGGATACGCGCTGGCAGCCTTCCTGCTCACCATGGTGCGCGAAATTGTAAAGGATGTGGAAGACATGCGCGGTGATGCCCAGCATGACTGCCGTACCCTTCCCATTGTGTGGGGCGTGCCGCGCACCAAGTGGGTAGCCGGTTTTTTTGTGGTGTGCCTGGCTCTATTGGTTGGCGGAGCGGCTTACCGGGTAATAGTGGACCAGCAGTGGCTGCTAGGAGCGTGGCTGGTAGTGCTAGTGCTGGCTCCTTTGTTGTGGCTGGCTTATCACCTGCACCGGGCCGACCGACGCCGGCACTTTGCTGGGCTTAGCGCAGGGTGCAAATGGATAATGCTGGCGGGGGTACTGTCGATGGTGTGGGTGTGAGGGCCTGGTAGGGCATAAACAGGCACAACCGTAGTCCTATCTGTTGCGTTAGGCTACCAATATGCCACCCGGTGCCGCCTTACGGCGCTGCCGACTGGTTGAGCATCGTCTGTTTCCCATCTACCACTCTGACCCCAAGCCATCTAGTATGCGCTTTTTCTACCCGCTGCTGGCGCTAGGTGCGTTGGCTGCCCCCGCCGCTCAGGCGCAGTCGGTTGCCTCTGCCACCCCCGAATCATCCGAGCTTCTAGCCTCCGTAGCCCCGGTTGCTGCCGAAGAAAGCATTTCTGAAGGTGCTCCGTTGGGCCTGAACCGGGCTCTGGCTCCTCAGAAAACCGCCAAGCTCAAGCTCACCCCCGACGACCCAGACAAGCCCAGCTTTATTCCCGTGCCCATTGCCTTCTACCAGCAGGAAACTGGTTTTGCTGTGGGCGCGGCTATTCTGCCCGTGTGGCGCTTCGGCCAGGATACCACGGTGCGCAAGTCCAATGCCCGCCTCATTGCCTGGATTTCGCAGGAAAAGCAGACTACAGCGCAGCTCACGCACACCATCTTCACCAAAGAGGAGAAGTTCTATTTCTCGGGAGAACTGAGCTACTATGATCTGGCTTTCAACTACTACGGGCGCGGCAACGAAACCAGCAAGGCCGACGAGTCGCATATCCAGTACCCACTGTGGGTATTCGATGAAAAAGCTCTGAAGAAGGTACTGCCCAACCTCTTCGTGGGGATCCGCTACCGCCTCACCGATTTGGGCGAAGTAAAGCTGAAAGACCAGGAGGGCAACACGGCTTCGTACTATACTATTCCGGCAGCGCAGCGTGCTGGCTACACTACCTCGGGCGTAGGACCAGCTTTGTTGTATGATGGCCGCGACAACGTGCTGGCCACTTACAAGGGTAGCTTCGTGGACGCGCACGTGCTGTTTGCTGGCAAGGGTCTGGGCAGTGACTATAACTTCACGCGCTACATGGTGGACGCCCGCCATTTTAAGCCCTTGTTCGGGTCGAACAATACCATTCTGGCCCTGCAGTTTTTGGGACAGTACCACACTGGCTCGGTTCCGTTCCGGGAATGGGGCGGCATGGGGGCTACGCTGGGCGGCTCGCTCTACAACAACGCCTATCTGATGCGGGGTATTTACGAAGCCCGCTACCGTGACCGTCAGTTCACTACCGCCCAGGCTGAAATTCGGCAGAAGCTGTTTTGGCGCATTGATGGAGCCGTGTTTGGTGCGGTTGGTGAGGTTGCCCCTGCCATTGACCAATACACCTTTGATGGGCTGAAGTTTGCGGGTGGGGTTGGGGCCCGGTTCCGCTTCAACCGCCGTGACCGGCTCAACATCCGCCTCGATTATGGGGTAGGCTCCGGCGGTAACTCCGGTATCATATTCGCCGTGGGCGAAGCATTCTAACCTCTGCGTTATACGGCATCTAAGTAGCAAAGCCCCAAGCCAATAGGTTTGGGGTTTTTACTTCCTCGGTATTCTGACTAGCCCGGTGTAAGTAAGTAGGTCAACGTTACCCAGTACAGTACACGTATCCAGTGTTCTATGCCACCTGTTTCTCCCCTCCGATTTTATACTGCCTCACCGGCCAGCTTCGCGCTTGATTCGCCTTGGGGCCACGCCGCTCCGCCGGTATCAGGGCTACAAGCCAGCGTTATTGTGCCCGCCAAGGATGAGGCCGCAACTATTGAGGCCACCCTTACCGCTTTGGCAGCCCAGACCGACCGGCAGGGCAACCCGTTGCCGCCGCGCAGCTTTGAGGTACTATTGCTGGCTAATAACTGCGAAGATGACACTGCTGCTGTTGCCCGCGAATGGGCCCGAAAGCATCCTGCCCTGGCGCTGCACGTTGCCGAAATACACCTGCCCTCCGCAGACGCGCACATAGGCCAGGTTAGGCGGCAACTGATGGATGAAGCCTGCAGCCGCCTAGAGTTGGCAGGTTGTGAGCAGGGGTTTATTGCCAGCACTGATGCTGATACGCAGGCCAGCCCTACCTGGCTGGCAGCTACGGCTGCGGCCCTGGCTGCTGGCGCCGATGCCGTGGGGGGGCGTATTCTAACTACCGAAGCCCAGCCGAGCGGACCCGTACGGCGCTGCCAGCTGCAGGATGCCACGTATCAGCTGTTGCGGGCTCAGCTGGAGCAGCTCCTCGACCCACTTCCCCACGACCCCTGGCCGCGTCACCACCAGCACTTTGGGGCCAGCTTCGCCATTACGGCAGCGGCCTACCGCCGGGTGGGGGGGCTGCCGGTTGTGCCTTACCTGGAAGATGAGGCGCTGTACCAGGCACTGATCAGACAAGATTTGCGCGTACGCCACAGCCCAACTGTGCAAGTGTTTACCTCCGGGCGGCAGCAGGGCAGAGTAGCGGTGGGCCTGTCGTGGCAGCTGCGCGAATGGGCCAGCCTGGGCGGGGTGGAGCCACTGGTTGCGCACCCGGCGGAAATAGCCGCCGAAGTCAGTATTCGGCGGCAGGCGCGCTTGTTGTGGCAGAGCCGAAACGGGCAACCCGTTACCACCCACCCATTATTGGAGAGCCTAGTACCTCTATTGACTTGCTACACCACTTTTGGCGAGTTGTGGCAGGAGTACCAGCCCCAACTACGCGCTAGCCTGGAGCAGCAGCCTCTCTTGCCGCTGTCAGAAGCCATTCGGGTATTGCGGCAACTGGTAGTGCAGGCTACTCCACGGTTGTCCCCGGTAAACGCTGCCTAGCAATACTTTACTGGCGAACCAGCAGGTCTAGCCGATAGGTGTCGTGGCGCTCAGCGTGCACGGATGCCAAGGGGCCAAACGGGTAAGCTTCCTGCAGAAAAAACTCGTGCACGGCGTCGCCCGTCAGGGGATAGTCGTGCACGGGGGGCGTCCAATGTACCAGCAGCAAATGACCACCCGGCACCAGTGCCTGCACAATTCTCTGGCGGGCCAGCTGCAAATCCTCCGGGCTCAGGTAGTAGCCTACTTCCGACACCACAATCAACTCAAACTGCCCAGCTGGGAAAGCCTGCGGTACCTGCAGCAGCTGAAATTCAACCTGGGGCAAATGGGCGCAGCGTTGGCGGGCCCGGTCCAGCGGCGCTTCTGCCACGTCTACGGCCAAAAGGTGCCCACAGAGGGGAGCAAGCTGCTCAGTTAGGACACCCAGAGAGCAGCCTATTTCGAAGGCAGTGGAGTAATGAGCCCGTGGTAGAGCGGCCACTGAGGCGGCGTATTTCTCCCGTTCGTAAGGGCTGGTTTCGAACTGCCACGGGTCCTCGTTGGCTTGATATACCTCATCGAAGTAGGAGGGAGGCAGGGTGTTGGGTTGTTGCGAGTTCGGTTTCATAGCAGAGCAAAAATTAGCTGATGGCTTCCAGATACAGCTCCGTGGGCTGGGCAAAATGAGCCAGCATACTGGGGGCCAGTGTAAACCCGGTCGGGTCGTCGTCAATGGGGGAGCCGGCCAGTTGGGAGCGGTGCGCGGCAATGGCCGCCTGCTTTTGCGGCAGCACGGAGCTAATGTCTAGCTGCCAGCCCTGCACTTCATCGGTCTGCGGTAAATCGGCCGGCTCAGCCCGTTCCCAAGCCCACACCACGTACTCCAATAGCCTGGGCGGATCAGACAGATGCTGCAACGCGGCCTCTACCAACCGGTGAGTGGCGCGATGGTCGGGGTGAGGGTCGCGCCGCCAGGGTACCAGCACGGTAGCTGGCTGGGCTTGCTGTAGAAAGACAGTCAGCTGCTGGGCGGCGGTGGCTCCGGCGGGTGCATCCGGAAGAGGCACGGCACCGTCTGGCAAGTTCAGGCAGTGCAGGGCCTCCGCCGGAACGTGTAATAGGGCCAGCGCCTCGCGTAGCTCCTGCTCCCGCAGCGCCTGCCGGGCCGGGGCCGCAAACTTCTGGGAGTTTGGGTGCGACATAGTACCGTCGCTGACGAGCACGCACCAAACTGGCTGGCCGGCCTGGCGCAACAAGGCCATCAGCCCTCCGCAACCCAAGGACTCATCATCGGGGTGGGGAGCAATTACCACGGTGGGCCCTAGGCTGGCGGCTGCGGCAGGCGGTAGCACTGGATAAGCAGTGCTGGAAAAAGTAGACATACCCTTACTACGCAAACTACCCGGTGCCGGCTAGCCTGCCCACAAGCGGTAAGCTGGTTCCAAGCGCTCCAGCACGTAGCGGCCGGCGTCAGCCAGGGCCGCGTCGGGGGCGGGCTGACGCAGGTAGTGGGTCAGGTCGCGGTGAAGGCGTTCGAAGGGCTCGGGGCGCAACAGGCCCCGGGCACCCACGCAACGCTCCGCCAGCGGCAGCACCCGCAGGCAGATGTCTTCCACAGCGGAGCGCATTAGGTTGGCGTGGGCTACCAGGGTTTCAGCCGAAGAGGACTCAGTGGCCGCTAGGTGGGCGGCGGCGTGCAGCCAGTACTGGCCACTAGCCAGCAGAAAGGCCATTTCGCCGAGGCGTTGGCGCTGGTAGGGGTCGGTGGTGCGGCCCAGTTGCTGCAGAAACCGGCGGGTTTCATCCACTACGGCCTCGGCCCCGCCCAGCTGCACGGCCGCAAACCGGATGGCGCCCCCGCTAAACCAGGGCTGGCTGTAATAGTCGCCGGGTTGCCCCAGCAGGTTTTCCGCTCCAATTTCCAGGCCCGTAAAATCCACGATGAAGCTGGCCGAGGCGCGCATGCCCAGGGGCTGCCAAAACTCGGGTTGATACTCCGGCACTTGCTCATCCACTGCCACAATCACCATCTGCCAGCCCCCATCGGGCAGTGCGGCCGTCAGGAGCGGGCGGGTGAGGGAGCCAGCCCCGGAGGCAAACGTTTTGCGGCCTCGTAACCGAAAACGGCCGCCTGGCAAGGGTTCCAGCTTCACTCCATCCTGGGCTTCCGTGTTCCACACCCCAAATAAGTGCCCCTGCCGGGCATCGGCGGCCCAACGGGCCTGCTGGGTAGAGCTACCGAGCCGCTGCAGTAGCTGTAGTGCATTTACGTGGCCCTCATATACCCGGCCAACGGCCAAGTTACCCCGCCCAATATGCCGCAGTACGCTGAGCAGCTTATCCGTATAGGCCGGCTGGCTTAGGTCGCAGCCACCCAGGGCCGTGGCTAAGGGGGCCTGCAGCAGCCCGGCCTCGCGCAGCCAGGCAAACTCGGTGGTCGGAAAGCAGCCTTCCTCATCCGTGTTCGGGGCCTGGGCAAACAGGCGGGGAGCCAGCTCAGCGGCGGCCTCTTCAGCGGCAAGCGGGCTGGACAAGGAGACAGATGAGGTAACGGAGGGTAGAGAGGCCAGCATAGAGCGCATAGTTGAACTTGGCTATACGGCTGTGCTACTAGTTGAGCTATTCGGATACCGAAGTTTTACCGTCGGCCTGGCCAAAGCGGCGCAGTTAATAATTCCGTAACAACGGCCCGGCTGGGGCTGCCTACCTTCGCGCAGCATTTCATCTTAAAGCCCGTTTGCCATGTCGCAGCCCATTCGTTCCGCCCTCGTTTCCGTGTATTACAAAGACCGGCTGGAGCCCTTGGTGGCGCTATTGAAGGAGCACGGCGTAACCATTTACTCCACCGGCGGTACCCAGCAATTTATTGAGGAGCAGGGTGCCCCGGTTACGGCCGTGGAAAGCCTGACGGGCTTTCCCGCGGTGTTTGGGGGCCGCGTAAAAACCCTGCACCCCACCGTATTCGGCGGTATTCTGCACCGCCGCCACGAGGCCAGCGACTTGCAGGAAGCTGAGCAGCACCAGATTCCGCCCATTGATTTGGTGATTGTGGATTTGTACCCCTTCGAGGAAACCGTGGCCTCGGGTGCGCTGGAGCAGGACGTTATCGAGAAGATTGACATTGGCGGAATTTCTTTGCTGCGGGCCGCGGCCAAAAACTTCCGCGACGTGCTGGTGGTCAGCTCCCGCGACCAGTACGCGGCCGTAACCGAGCTGCTGCAGGCCAAAGGCTGCGCCACCGACCTGGAGGACCGCCGCCACTATGCCGCCGCCGCCTTCGAAGCCACGTCCCACTACGACACCCAGATTTTCCGCTACATGGCCCAGGGTACGGAGCTGAGCGGCGCGGCCCTCAAGCTCTCCGAAAAGCCTGCTACCCCGCTGCGTTACGGCGAAAATCCCCACCAGGCCGGCACTTTCTACGGCGACCTGAACGCCCTGTTCGATCAACTCCACGGCAAGCAGCTCAGCTACAACAACCTGGTAGATGTGGACGCGGCCGTGTTGCTCATGCAGGAGTTTGCCGCCGCTGGCCCCGCCGCCTGCGCCATTCTTAAGCATACTAACGCCTGCGGCGTAGCCCAGGCCGATACTTTGCACCAAGCCTACCTCAACGCCCTCAGCTGCGACCCGGTTTCAGCCTTCGGTGGAGTGATTATCGTGAACAAGCCCGTGGATGCCGCCACGGCCGAGGAGCTGAACAAGCTGTTCTTTGAAGTGCTGATTGCCCCGGAGTTTGCCGCCGAGGCCCTGCCCATCCTGCAAAGCAAGAAAAACCGTATCCTGCTCCGCCAGAAACCCGTGCAGTTTCCTGCCAAGCAGGTGAAAACCCTGCTCAACGGTGTAATCGAGCAGGATTTTGATAAAGTTGTGGAGGGAGCAGCTGATTTCCGCACCGTAACCGATTCGGTTCCCACGGCGGAAGAAGTGGCCGCGCTGGAATTTGCCCTCAAAGTATGCAAGCACACCAAGAGCAACACCATCGTGCTGGCCCGGGCCGGGCAGCTGCTGGCCTCGGGTGTGGGCCAGACCTCCCGCGTGGATGCCTTACGCCAAGCCATCGAGAAAGCTCACAGCTTCGGCTTCGACCTGCAGGGAGCTGTTATGGCTTCCGATGCCTTCTTTCCCTTCCCCGACTGCGTGGAAATTGCCGGTGAAGCGGGCATCCGGGCCGTGGTGCAGCCCGGTGGCTCCATCAAGGACCAGGACAGCGTGGCCGCCTGCAACCGCCTGGGTATGGCCATGGTGCTTACCGGCGTGCGGCACTTCAAACACTAACCCAGCCTAAGCCAAAAATTATTTTTAACCTGACTACAGTAGAAAACCCTGGCCCTGGTGGCCGGGCTTTTCTGCTATACGGCCGTACTGTTTTTTGCCTGAAGGCGAGCAGGTTCGCGCTAGAGCAGGGGCCGTAGTGCAATGAAATCGGCCGCCGTTCGTTCGGGACGCCGGACCAATTCCCATGCTGGGATGCTACCGGTGTTGAGCTGCTTCAGATTGATCTGCCCGGATGCCGGGCTTCACTGAAACTTGCTTACTTTTGCCCCCACTTTTAACGGGCGCAAGCCGCCCGTTCTCATTCACTTGCCGTTACTCGATGGGTTTCTTCAATTTTCTGACCAGCGACATTGCCATTGACCTGGGCACGGCCAACACGCTCATCATTCACAACGATAAAATTGTGGTGGATGAGCCGAGCATCATCGCAAAAGACCGCACTACCAATAAAGTAATTGCCGTGGGAAGGCAGGCGCAGCAAATGCACGAAAAGACCCACGACAACATCAAAACCATTCGCCCGCTGAAGGACGGCGTAATTGCCGACTTCCACGCGGCGGAGGAGATGATCAAGGGGCTTATCAAGATGATTGATACCCGCACGCGCCTGTTTCAGCCTTCCCACCGTATGGTTATCTGCATTCCGAGCGGTATTACGGAGGTGGAAAAGCGCGCCGTACGTGACTCCGCCGAGCACGCCGGGGCCAAGGAAGTATGGATGATTCAGGAGCCCATGGCCGCCGCCATCGGTATCGGTATTGATGTGGAGCAGCCCGTGGGCTCCATGATTATCGACATCGGGGGCGGGACTACCGAAATTGCGGTAATTGCCCTTTCGGGTATCGTCTGCGACCAGAGCATCAAAACGGCCGGCGACGTGTTCAACCAGGATATTCTGGACTACATGCGCCGCCAGCACAACCTGCTCATTGGGGAGCGTTCTGCCGAGCGCATCAAAATTGAGGTAGGCGCGGCCCTGACCGAGCTGGAAGTAACCCCGCCCGACTTTGAGGTGCGCGGCCGCGACCTGATGACCGGCATTCCGAAAGTTATCAAGGTGACCTCCTCCGAAATTGCCATTGCCCTGGATAAATCGGTGGCTAAAATCGAGGAAGCCGTGCTGAAAGCCCTGGAAATCAGCCCGCCCGAGCTGTCGGCCGATATTTACGAGAATGGCATTCATCTGACCGGTGGTGGCGCTTTATTGCGCGGCTTGGATAAGCGCCTGGCAGTCAAAACCAAATTGCCCATTCACATTGCCGAGGACCCCTTGCGCGCCGTAGTGCGCGGCACCGGCGCGGCCATCAAAAACATTCAAGCCTTCCGTAGCGTCCTGCTGACGTAGTATTGAGGAGCCAGGAGTCAGAAGCCAGGAGTTGGGAGAGGGAGTTGTTGAACAACTTTCAATTCTGGCTTCTGGCTTCTGACTCCTAGTTTCTAGCTTCTAGCTCCTTTCATGAATAACCTGCTCAACTTTCTGTTTCGCTACCGGGGCATCCTGGTATTTGCGGTGCTGGAAGTAGTGAGCCTGTATCTGCTGGTGCGCAACAGCTCTTATCAGCGGGCCGCCTTTTTCAACTCTTCCAACGCCTACGTGGGGCAGGTGCTGGACTGGCGCAACCAGGTGCAGGATTATTTCCGGCTGATTGACGTGAACCAGGAGCTGATGCACGAAAACGCCCGCCTGCGCCAGCAGCTCTACCCGCCTGACCTCAGCCACCGCCAAGCCGACTCTTTGCCCATAAGCAAGGACAGCGTGACGCAGGCCCGCCTGGCCCTGCTGGGCCGCCCCGATTCGCTGCTGCTGGGTCTGCGCCAACTAGCCGCCCACGACCCGGACTATCCCCTGATTCCGGCCCGGGTGGTGAGCAGCACCCAGCGCCGCGTGGATAACTACCTGACTTTGAACGTGGGCTCGGTGGATGGGGTGAAGAGCGGTATGGGGGTAGTTTCGGCCGAGGGCGTGGTGGGCCGGGTGAAAGTTACCTCGGAGCACTACGCTACCATTACCTCGGTGCTGCACTCCAAATCCACTATTTCGGCCCGCATTCAGCGCGACGGCACCATTGGCACCATCCGCTGGCTGGGCGACGACCCCACGCACGTGCTGCTGGACAACGTGCCCCGCCAGAACAAGCTGGTGCGCGGCGACACGGTGGTTACCTCGGGCTACAACGCGGTGTTCCCGGAGGGCGTGCGCATCGGGACTATTGAGTCGTTTGTGAAGGAGCCCGATAAAAATTTCTGGACGGTGCAGGTGCGGCTGGCCACAGATTTTTCGCGCCTGACCTACGTGTACCTAGTAACCAGCCGCCCCCGCGCCGAGCGGGACACGGTGGAGGCTCGCGCCGGCATTAAACCCGAAGCTGAGGAAAAACCATGAGAGGGGGGCTACTCGAAATAGTGTGGCAAGCCGGCCGCGCCGTGCTGTATCTGGCGCTCTACGTGCTGCTTATTAGCGGCACCGACTTCGTGCTGTTTGACCTGGGCTGGTGCCTGATTTACCTGGGCTTTCTGCTGTTTCTGCCCATCAACACGCCCATCGTGGTGCAACTGCTGCTGGGTTTTCTGACGGGCATCCTGCTGGATACTGTGTTTGATACCGGCGGGGTGCACGCCGCTGCCGCCGTGCTGCTGATGTACGTGCGGCCCTGGGTGCTGCGCCTGCTCACCCCCCGAGACGGGTATGATGCCCAGGACTCGGTGAATATTCACCAGATGGGCTGGCAGTGGATGGTGGTGTACCTGGCCATGCTGGTGGGTATTCATCACGTGGCCTATTTTCTGCTTGAGCTGGGCTCCTTCCGGGTACCGGGCATTATGCTGGCCAAAATGGTGGTGAGCACCCTGTATACCGGCCTCACGCTGCTGATTATTCAGCTGGTTTTCTTCCCCACGCGCCGCCGCAGTCGGTAACGAACGAAAAAGCGCGACAGTGAACCAGGGGGCTTATCGTGCTGTTTTCGCCTTTTAAGTAACTCAGATGGTGAACTCAGCCGCATGGCCGCTTACCATCTCATCACTTCCTGAAGTATCTTTGTGGTTCCGGTAACGGCACCGGAACACCTTTCGTCTCAGACTTTTCGCTTTGCAATACCTCGAAGGCCGCAAGTACGTTGTTCAGGCAATTTTCCTGACCGTGGCGCTGGTGTTTGCGGCCCGCCTCTTTTACATTCAGGTGCTGGATGGCAGCTACAAGCTGGCCGCCGACCGCAACACGCTCCAGCGCCTTGTGCAGGCACCCTATCGGGGCCTCATCTACGACCGGAAAGGCCAGATTCTGGTGCAGAACACGCCGGTGTATGACCTGATGGTAGTGCCCCGGGAAGTGAAGCAGCTAGATACTCTGCGGTTTTGTGAGCTGCTGCAGCTGCCCTTGGAGGAAGTGCGCGAGAGCCTGAAAGCGGCTAAAGCCTTCAGCCGCGTGAAGGCTTCTCCGCTGGTGCAAAACCTGAGTACGCCCGAGCTGGCCGCCATTCAGGACAACCTCATCGACTTTCCCGGCTTCAGCGTGAAGGCCCGCATGGCGCGCTCCTACAACACCCACAGCATGGCCCACGCTCTGGGCTACGTGGGTAGCATTACGCCGGCTTTCCTGGAAAAACCCCGCTACGCCAAATACCAGCCCGGCGAGTTTTTGGGCATTACCGGGCTCGAATCCTACTACGAAGACCAGTTGATGGGCCGGCGCGGGGTGCAGTACCGCATGGTGAACGTGCGCGGCATTGAGAAGGGCGCTTTCCGGGGCGGGGAGTTCGATACGCTGTCGGTGGCCGGGCAGGATTTGCACCTCAGCCTCGACTCGGAGCTGCAGGAGTACGCCGAGAAGCTGATGGCGGGCAAGCGGGGTTCCGTGGTGGCCCTGGACCCCAAAACCGGCGAAATTCTGACGTTCGTTTCGGCTCCGATGTTTGACCCGGCCACGCTGTCGGGCAAGGGCATGGGTAACCGCTACATGGAATTGCTCAATAACCCCGAGCGGCCCCTGTTCAACCGCCCGCTCATGGCTACTTACCCGCCCGGCTCCACCTTTAAGCTGGTGAATGAGCTGGTGGCCCTCCAAATGGGCGTGGTTTCGCCCCAAACGCCGTTTGCTTGTAACTGGAAGCTGGTGCGCTGCACCCACCGCCACGAGTACCCCAGTAACGTGGGTATTGCCATCAAAAACAGTTGCAACCCCTACTTCTATCAGGTAATGCGCGCAGCCGTCATGCGTGGGCGGTCCACCAACCGCTTCGAGGATGCCCGCCTGGGCCTGGCGGAGTGGCGGCGGCAGGTGATGAAGTTTGGGCTGGGCGAGAAGCTGGGCGTGGATATGTCGCAGGAAAAGAAAGGCCTGATTCCCTCGTCCGACTTCTACGACAAGCGCAACGGCTTTCACCGCTGGAACTTCCGCACGGTATACTCACTCAGCATCGGGCAGGGTGAGGTGGGCATTACCGGCCTGCAGATGGCTAACGTAATGGCCACTATTGCCAACCGAGGCTGGTACATCACGCCCCACTTTGTGAAGAGCGTGGGCCAGGGCGGGCCGCTGCCGCAGTTCCGGGAGAAACACACGGTGGGCGTCGACCCCATTCACTTCGAGGCCATTATTCCCGGGATGCAGGGAGTAGTAGATGGGCGCGGCGGTACCGGCAGTGCGGCTAGCCTGTTGGATGTGGGCATATCAGTAGCGGGCAAAACCGGAACCGTGCAAAACCCCCACGGCGACGACCACGCCACCTTCGCCGCCTTCGCCCCGGCCGAGGATCCTAAAATTGCCATTGTCGTGTTCATTGAAAACGCCGGTTTTGGCGGCAGCTCGGCCGCCCCGCTGGCCTCCCTGGTCATGGAGAAATACCTGCGCGGCAAAGTGGCCCCCTGGCGGCACCGCTGGGAGGAGTGGCTGCCCGGCCCCGCCGAACGATTCATCACCCGCCGTCATTGAGTTTCTTTGTCAAACTGAGCCTGCCAAGGACCTTAGCAAGCTCAGCTTGACAGTTTCTATTTCGTATGCCAACTTCTCCTGCTCGTTACAGCCGCAGCATTGACTGGGTAACGGTGCTCATCTATTTACTGATGGTGGGCGTGGGCTGGCTGAACGTGTACGCGGCCAGCTACTCGCCCGATGCCCCGGATAATGCGCTCAGCGTCCTGAGCTTCCAGGAGCTGATGGCCTTCAACTGGTTTAAGCAGATTCTCTGGATTGGCACGGCCGTGGTGCTCATTGTAGTGCTGGTCGTCATCGACTCCAAGGCCTACGATACGTTTGCCTTTGTGCTGTACGGGGGCATGATTCTGCTGCTGATAATCACCCCATTTATTGCCCGGCCCATTGCCGGCTCCCGCTCCTGGCTGGAGCTGGGGCCGGTGCGTTTGCAGCCCGCTGAGTTTGCCAAGTTTATCACGGCCCTGGCTGCCTCACGCTATATGGCCGGCATCAACCTGCGCCAGCAAAACTTCCGCGACCAGCTGGTGCTGGCTGGCCTCACGCTGCTACCGCCCTTGCTCATCATTGCCGCCAACGAAACCGGGCAAGCCTTGGTGTTCGGAGCGTTTCTGCTGGCTTATTTCCGCGAGGGTATGTCGCCGCTGATTCTGCTGATTCTGGCGGCGGCCGGGGCTATCCTGATACTCGCGCTGCTCGTGCCCAAGCTGTGGCTGGTGGGGGCGTTTACCGTTATTCTGGGGGCCGCTTTTGCCTTCAACTCCAAACTCTGGCGCCACCATTTGCCTTTGTCGCTGGGTGTGTGGGCGGTGGTGATTGGCATGGTGTTCGGGGTAGATTTCTTCTTCAACAATGTGCTGCAGGCCCACCAGCGCAAGCGCATTGAAATCCTCATCAACCCCTCCGCCGACCCGCTGGGGGTGGGCTGGAACGTGACGCAGTCGAAAATTGCCATTGGCTCGGGGGGGCTGGCGGGCAAAGGCTTCCTGCAGGGTACCCAAACCAAGTTCGATTTTGTGCCCGAGCAGAGCACCGACTTCATTTTCTGCACGGTGGGGGAGGAGTGGGGCTGGCTGGGTACCATGGTCACCATCATCCTGTTCATGACTTTGCTGGGCCGCGTGGTGTACGTGGCGGAGCGGCAGAAATCGGTGTTTGGGCGCACCTACGGCTACTGCGTGGCCAGCATCATCTTCTTCCACTTCTGCGTGAACATCGGCATGACCATCGGGCTGGCGCCGGTGGTGGGTATTCCACTGCCATTCTTCAGCTACGGTGGCTCCTCGCTCTGGTCTTTTACCACGCTGCTGTTCATTCTGCTGGCCATTGATGCCTACCGCAAACAGGATTTGGAGCGGTACTAGGCCCAAAACCGTCAAGCGGCAGCAGGCGGAAGTTGTTCAGGGGGGCAGTATGCTACCGGTAGCTTCCCTTTCTTTGCGGCCATGAGAGCTGACCAGCATCCACTACGGCCGCAACCTGGGCGAATTCCCCGGTGGGTGCTGGCAGGGCTTGTTGCCCTGCATGTGCTGGCGCTGGGCTGGCAGATATACACGCACCAGCCGTTTTTTCCCGACTCCGACCGGTACGTGCAAGCGGCCCGCAACCTGCGGGATGCTGGCGTGCTGTACGCGCTGCCGCTGCATGAAAAGCCCTTGCAACTGCAGGAATATACTATTCGGCCGCCGGGTTACCCAGTATTTCTACTGCTTACGGGCGGCGCCGGAACCGCCTTCCCGGTACTGACGCTGCTGCTTCAGAACGGGTTGAGCCTACTTAATCTGTGGCTGGCTCTGCGGTGGCTGGCCCATTATACGGGTGGGTTGCACCCCTGGCAGTGGGGCGCGGTGCTGCTGTTGGCAGTGCTGACCCCCGCTCAATTCATCTATGCCAATGTGCTGATGAGTGAAACAATGCTGCAAACGGCCGTGGTAGTGCTCTGGCTCAGTATAACCAAGCTGCTAACCGGGCAGTGGCAACAAAGGACGCTGAGTAGGGCAGCAGTGGCAGCAGCACTTGCCTTACTGATAAAACCGGTTTTCTGGCCATTCGCCGCAATTTTTCTGGCAGCAGGAGTGGTAATAGGGTGGCGGCAGCGGCGGGTAAGTATAGTAGCCGTATCGGTTGTGCCGCTGCTGGCGGCTAGCCTCTGGATAGCGCGCAACCAACAGCAAACCGGCTACTTTCATTTTTCCAGCATTTCCGAAATTAATCTGCTGCGCTACAACGCGCGCGGAGTACTCCAGGCTGCACAAGGGCCGGCCGCCGCCGAGCAGTTTGTTCGGGCAACTTTGGCTGCCGCCGAAAGCCGGCCGGGCTTTGCGGCCCAGCAGCAGTACGTGCAGCAACACGCTTTGGCAGTACTGGTGCAGCATCCGGGTACGCTTGTGGGGCAGGAGCTGCGGGGCGTGCTCACCTTCTTCCTCGACCCCGGCCGGTTTGATGTAGTGCACTTCCTGCGCCTCCCGCAAACTGCAGGCAGCGGTTTGCTACAGCTGCTGAACCAGCGTAGCTACGCGGCAGCCCTGGGTTACTTACGAAGCCTGCCACTGGGGCTGCTGGGAGGCTTGCTGCTTCTGCTAAGCGCCAATGTGGTGCGCCTGTTTCTGGTGCTGAAGTTCAGTTTCAACTCCCGTTATCCGTGGGCGGTGCGCTGGGGGCTAGTAGGCTTGGTGCTATATGTGGCGCTGCTGACGGGGCCGCTGGGGGCCGCCCGCTTCACGGTCCCCGTGCTGCCCCTACTGCTGGCCGCTGCCGGTGCCGGCCTTACTCGGGGGCGTCCATCGGCATCGGCTGAGCAGGCTCAAATCGGGTCAGCCAGCTGAAAAGTGGGTCGCGCGTAAAAATAAGGGCACAAGCAACAGCGAATAGCGGTGCGGCCAAGTAGCCCATGCGGCCCAGGTCGCCGGAGAGCAGCATATGTACTGCTACTATTGCCAGCAGCCACCCCCCCGGCCCACCAAGAACCGGCAGCCAGTGTTGCCGGGCAGCGGTACTGCGTAGCCCCAGCAAGGGCAGCAGGCTGAAGAAGCCGAAAATGCTGAACAGCTCCCCCAGGCCTTTCACCGATGCTAGCCGCCGCAATGAGTAGGTCAGGTTTTCGGCGTGAGCCAGCGCATTCTGCACGCTTGCAACCGGTGGGGCTCCCAGGCGGGTGTCAATCCAGGTGCGCACGGCCAGCGCCAGGGCTCCGCCCACTGCCAGCCAGGCCAGCTGCGCCGGCCAGCCCAAGGCACGCCGCCCGTACACCAGCAGCCACGGCACCAAAAAAACCGCCGACTCCTTGGCTTGCGGCCCTAGCAGATACACTGCAACAAGAGCCGCTGCTGAGCCGCCGCGCACCCCGTACAGCGCCAAGGCAACTACCAGCAGATACAAACTGTCTACCAGCGGCAGCCCCGCCGTGTACACGGCCCAGCGGCTAAACAGCACGGCCGCTACGGCCAAGGCCGCCGCTGGTGGTGCCGCCCCGTACCGCAGGCAGGTCCGGAACACTACCAGACCTACCCCCGCCATCAACAGGCAATTCACCCCGTAAAAGGCCAGCCGCAGGGGCCATTCCGTGCTGGGGCGCTGGGGCCACACGTGGGCGTATACTTGCTCCAGCGGCCAGGCCAGGGCGGCGGCAGCGGCCGGCACCAATACCCGGTAGCGGCGCGTAATATTTACGCCCTCAAACTTGCCCCGCGCCAGGCTCAGGTAGCTGCGCGTGTCAAGGGAATGGGAAAAATCATAGTGCAGGTACATGGTGTAGGCCGGGCCCGCCACCAGCCCCAGGGCCAATACATACACCAGTAGCCACCGGGGCCAGCGCAAGGAAAAAGCGGTAGACATACGCCGCAAAATAGCCCGTAAAACAATGCCGCCGACTGACGGGCTACATCAGTCGGCGGCAGGAGAGACGCGGGCGGGCGTATTAACCGTTGAATTTTCGCTCAATGAGCTTTAACAGCTTGCCAATGTGCTCATCCTTGCGCGCCCATTGGTATTTGCTGGCCAGATCCTCGGTTACGTAGCGCTTGGCCAGTTCGGCGCTGGGCAGCGTATCCATGTGCTGAATAGCGGCGTGATACTCCATGTTTTCGCCGTTAAACAGCTCATTGATGAAGCTGAAACGCTGGTTGATGGATATGGCTTCCCGCAACGACTCGACCTTTGGCGCTTTGTCGGCCAGGGTAGCGGCACGCTCCTGGCGCAGGGTTTCGCTCAGCGAAGGGGCCGCGGGTTGTTCAGCCTTCAGTTTCTCATAAAGGGGCACCGAGGCCGTTTCGGGCGCGGCCTGAGTAGCGGCTATGCGGCTGGTTGCGGGAGCTGGTTGCGGCGGGGTAACCGGCGCGGCGGCCGGCTGCTTCACCATCGGGACTGGCTCCGGGCGGGCAGGAGTGGGGATGAGAATTTCCGGGGGAGCCACCGGTGCGGGCTCAGCGGGAGCAAGTGGCGGGGCTTCAACCGGTGCCGGTGCTGGTGCGGCGGGCTCTTGGGCAGGGCTGACCGCTGCCGGAGCTGTAGCCGCTTCCTCGGGCTGAGCGGTTTCGTAGAGCTCGGCCTCCGTAAGGGGCAGCAGCACATTAAACTGCTCCACTACCAAGGCTACGGGCTGCATGTGCTCCTGGCTGGCTTCACGGTGCAGGCGGAAGCGGCTCAGCAGGTAATCACGCTGCTGTTCCTGGCCGGCGGGCAGGGTGGCCAGAAATTCCTCGAAAACCGGCTTGTTGGCATCCAGATAGCGCAGAGACTCCCGCAGCTTTTCGGGCGTGTAACCGGGCGCGTCGCCCAGCAGCTTGCGGGCAAAAGTTTCGGTGGGGTCGAGGCAGCCGGTGAGCGTATCGGTAATGGCTTCCGCCAGCAAGGGCTCAAAGGCCGGCCGGCTGATTTTGATGCGCCGCGACAGTACATTCATGAACTGCGTGAGGGCCTGGCGTACATCGGCATCCTCAAAATCGAAGTAGGGGCTGCGCAGCTGGCCCATTTCAGCCGTCCACTTATGGAGGAGCTGCTGCACCACAAATAGATTTACCTGCCGGATGGGCGTGAAGCGCAGTACGGCGGGCCCATCGAGGGTAGCCGTGGGGCGGGCACCAAAATACTGGTCGCAGAGTAGAGCGGCCAGCAGCCGGCCGTATTGTTCACGCTTGGCGTGGCTATATTGGGTCTTCATTGAAAGCCTGTTTCTAGCGGGCAAGTTAGGCAAAATGCCCACGCTCAGTATTGAAAATCTGCCTTCCGAGGCCATTTCCGTGCCAGCCGGCGCTACGCTTCTGGCTGCCCTTCAGGCCGCCGGCCACGACTGGCTGCACGCCTGCGGGGCGCGGGGCCGTTGCACTACCTGCCGCGTGCAGGTACGCAGCGGGCTCGACCTGCTAACGCCCCTCACCCCCGCCGAGTTGCGCTACCGGGAAGCTGGCCGCCTGCTGCCCGATGAGCGCCTCACCTGCCAGGCCCGCCTGCCCGAGGGTACCGTAACAGCCCGCGTACCCAAAGCCACCCAGCTACCCCACGTCCGCTACCAATGAGCACAGCTCCGCTCCGCCGGGCCCATGCCCATCTGTACAAGAAAGTGCCTTTTCAGGCGGCATCTTTCTCCCTGCGGACTCAGTTGGCCAAGCTAGCCTTGTACCTGGCCATTATAAGCGTGGCGGTTGTTGTATTGCCCTTCTTGCCCACGCGCTTCTACCGCTACTCCGCGCCCAGCTCGCCGGAGCAGTACCTAGCGTATGTACCGGCAGCCCTGCTAGTGGGGCTATTACTGGCGGTTGGGGCGGTGTATAGCACCATCCTTACGCCCTGGCGGCAAAGCCACCACGCGCACCGGTTGGTAGGCCGTTTCCCGGTGCGAATGAAAACGGCCGTGCTGGGCCAGTACTGGCTGGAGTTTGCGCCCGATGATACTCACCGGGTAAGCGTAAGCCAGTCACTGTTTGCAAGGGTGGAGCCGGGCGACCAAGTGGAGGTGTCGTATTCTGCTGACGGGGAATTGCAAAAGGTGGTATTGGTAGCGCGCTCAGTATCAGGCAGGTGAAAAAATAGCGCAAACCCGATGCATGGTTTAGGGTTGGAGCAAAGGCCCCGAACTCCGTACTTTGAAGCATTGACCACTGGCCCCGGCCGCCGCAACTTCTCACTTCTATGTTCATTGAACCCCGCGTGATTACGGGCTCGGGCGTGGCACGCCGGGGCTGGATTGAGGTTGTGTGCGGCTCCATGTTTTCAGGCAAAACGGAGGAGCTGATCCGCCGGCTCAACCGGGCCAAAATTGCCCGCCAGCACGTCGAAATCTTCAAACCTGCCCTCGATACGCGCTACCACGCCGAGGACGTAGTATCGCACAACCAAAACAGCATCCGCTCCACGCCAGTACCCGTGGCCCAGGAAATGCTGCTGCTGGCCACCGGCTGCGACGTGGTAGGCGTGGACGAGGCCCAGTTTTTTGATGAGTCGTTGGTGGAAGTGTGCGTACAACTAGCCAACCGGGGCACCCGCGTGATTGTGGCCGGGCTGGATATGGACTTCCTGGGCCAGCCCTTCGGCCCCATGCCGGCCCTGATGGCCGTGGCTGAGTTTGTGACCAAGGTGCACGCCATTTGCGTGTGCTGCGGGGAGCTGGCTTCGTATTCCTTCCGCGTCACGGCTTCCGAAGACAAGATTCTGCTGGGCGAAACCGATGCGTACGAGGCCCGTTGCCGTGCCTGTTTTCAGGAGGGGATGAAGGAAAAGTCGGCGGAGCCTACCGCCGAGAAACTTTTGCGGGGCGCGTAACGCAGAAAATCCAGCAGCCAAGCAAGGGTAAAAATTGGCTGGATCGGGACGTGGTTTGTGATAAGCTGGGCCTGAGCAATGCGGGTAATCAGTCTTACTGCAAGCTTCGCACTAAAGCCCGGCAGGCGGCGTTATCTTGCCACTTCATCCAGTACGCCGCCATACTCTGCCCATGATTTCAGTGCTACGCCTGCTACGCGGGGCTTGCCTTGCCGCTTTTCTGTTTACTACTGCCGCCGCCCGTGCCCAAGGGCCGGTAGGTTACGGCGACTGGCAGCTGCACGTGCCCAACAATCAGGCCCGGGCGTTAGCCGATGCGGGCAGCCGGGTGTACGTGGCCGCCGAAAATGCCTTTTTCTACTTTGATAAAGAATTAAATACCACGCGCCTGCTCTCCCGGCGCGACGGCCTGAACGACGCGGGGGTAAGTACGCTGGCCTATGATTCGGTGACGCAGCAGCTGGTAGTGGCCTACCGCAGTGCCAACCTGGATATTCTGCGCCCCCAGAATGAGGCCGTTACGAACCTCAATGATATTGCCCGTAAGGAAATAAGCGGGGCCAAAACCATTAACCACATTCACATCAATGCCCGGCGGGCCTACCTGGCTTGCAGCTTTGGTATTGTAGTAGTGGATCTGACCCGGCTGGAAATCCGGGACTCGTACACCAACATCGGGCCCGGCGGCACAGCCGTGCAGGTATATGCCACGGCCGTGGCCAACGGTGTGTTGTTTGCGGCTACGTCCAACGGGTTGATGCGTACTAGCCTGAGCGCCAACCCCCTCGACTACCGCAACTGGACCACTGACCTGCCTGCCCGCGCCGGCAACCCCTACCGCACCCTGGCCGTGCAGGATGGCCGCGTAGTAGCCGGCATCAATGGGGAGCGGTTGGTAACGTACGTGGCCGGCAGCGGCTGGCAGCCCCTCAGCGGCTCACCCACCGGCGTAGAGTTCCGGCAGCTTACCCCCAGCCGGGCCGGCCTGCTCATCACTGACAACAGCCAGGTAACGGTGCTCAATGTGGCTACTGGCGTGCGGGTGCGCACCCTGCGCCCCACGCCGCTAGTGAACCCCCGGGCAGCCCTCCGCGACCGGACGGGCACTTACTATTTAGCCGACAACACCAACGGCCTGTTACAAACCACTGATGGCACGCAGGCTCAACAGTTTATTACCAATGCTCCAGCCTATGCCCAGGGCTTTAGCGTACTAGCTGATGCTCGCTCCGGCAAGGTGAATATCTTCACGGGTGGCTACGGTGAAAACTACGTGCAGAGCGAGCTGTACCGCGGATTTGCGGAGTATACCGATGGCCGCTGGACAAATATCAATACAACTACGCAACCTAACCCGGCACAGTATCCTAACCTCAAAGACCTGACTCGGGGGGCGCGCACGCCCGACGGTACTCTGTACGTAGGTAGCTACGGCAACGGCCTGCTGGAGTGGAAAGGGCCGGGCGAGTTTCGCGTATTCAACCCGACGACCAACGTACCAAATCCGCTGAAAAGCGCCATCCCAAATCCTGATTTTACCCGGGTAACCGACCTCACTACCGATGCGGAAGGCAACGTCTGGCTAATCAACCGGCACCAGATTGAAGGGCAGTCGGGCGTATACATGTTTAACCCAGTTACCACTACCTGGCGGGTGTTGGACTTCTTCAGCGGTAGCCACAATCTGGAGCGGATAGTGCTGGATGAAGCCGGTACAGTGTGGGCCACGGGTAGCCGCCTGAGCCCTACCGGCGTGGTGGCCTACCAGCCGAACGACAAAGCGGTGCGCTACTACACCCAGGCGTATGGGGCCGATAACACCAGCATTTCAATCCGGGAATCCAATGACTTGGTGAAAGACCGCACGGGCAATATATGGGTAGCTACCAACAGTGGCCCGGCTGTATTCAACGATGCCCTCAGCAGCTTCGATACCAACCTGAACCTGCAGTTTACGCTGCCTTACGTGCGGCGGGGAGATGGGACGGGTTTTCCCACACTGTTTAACGAGCGTATCCGGGCCATTGCCGTGGATGGGGCCAACCGCAAGTGGTTTGGTACTGACCGGGGCTTGTGGCTGTTCAGCGCCGACGCCAGTGAGGGCCTCCTTCACTTCACCACCGATAACAGCCCGTTGCCTTCCAACCAGATTGTGGATGTGGAGGTGAACGATAAAACCGGGGAAGTATTCGTGGTGACGGATGCCGGTACCGTGGCTTACCGGGGCGACGCTACCGTGACGGAGGGCAAGCCCAGCTGCGCCAAGGTGTTCCCCAACCCCGTGCGCACGGACTTTACGGGCCAGGTGGGCATTACCGGGCTGGCCAACAATGGCTTCGTGAAAATTACCGATGTAACGGGTAAGCTCGTGTACCAGACCCGCGCCACCGGCGGAGCCGTTACCTGGAACCTGCTGGATGGCAACGGCCGGCGGGTGCAGTCAGGCGTATATCTGGTGCTGTCGTCGGATGCGGATGGCAAGAACGGGTGCGTAAGCAAAGTGGCCGTAGTAGAGCGCTAGGCGGGAAATTAAAAGTACCGCCGCGCTGTTTACAGCTAGTTACTACCAACCCTACTCAGCATGCTCATCAAAACCCGGGGCATTGTGCTCAGCTACTTGCGCTACCGCGAAACCAGCATCATTGCCCGCATTTACACCGAGCGGCTGGGGCTGCAGAGCTACGTGGTGAACGGAGTGCGCAAAGCCAAGCCGCCCGGCCGTATTGCCCTGTTTCAGCCCTTCACCATGCTGGATCTGGTGGCCTACACCTCTCGGAGCGGGGGCCTCACGCGCCTAGCGGAATTTCGTTGCTCCGAGCCATTTCGTACCCTGCCCTACGATGTGCGCAAGAGCAGCGTAGGCCTGCTGCTGTCGGAAATTGTGAGCCGGGTATTGCAGGAGGAGGAAGAAAACGAGCCCCTGTTCAACTTCCTGCACGATTCTATTCTGCGCTTCGATCAGCAGGAAAGCGGCTTTGAGAACTTTGCCCTGGAGTTTCTGCTGCAGCTCAGTCATTACCTGGGTTTTGGGCCGGAAACCGCCGAGCAGATTACTTCTCAGGTGACCTTTGCTGCCGAAGCGCCCAGCGCCGCCGGTGGCCGCAACCCGGTGGCCATGCGCTTCCAGGAATTCGAGCAGTATTTCGATGCGTTATTGCAGCATCCCGCAACGGCCGTTATTCCTAACGGCCGCATTCGGCGGGAGCTGCTGGATGTGCTTATCCGCTACTACCAGCTGCACGTTGAGCACCTCGGTGACGTCCGCTCACTGTCGGTACTCTCCGAAGTGCTGGCCGAGTTGTAGCCTGTTAATTGTTAATTGTTGGTTGCTGGTTGTCAGTTGTTAGTCTGTTTTTATGCTAACAACCAGCAACCAACAACTTACTTCACGTCCACCAACTCTACATTGAAGCGCAGAATGCTGTTTGGGGGGATATCGGCGCCCGCACCCCGGCTGCCGTAGGCCAGCGCCGACGGAATGAGCAGTACGGCCTTGGAGCCTTTCGGGAGCAAGGCAATGCCCTCGTCCCAACCCGGAATTACCTGGCCCTGGCCCAGCGCAAACGTAATGGGCTTATTTCCGTTGCGAGCGGAAGCGTCGAATACGGTACCGTTGAGCAGCATGCCCGTGTACAGCACCGATACTAATTGGCCGGGTTTGGGCTTGGGGCCGGTACCTACTTTGGTTATCACGTAACGCAGCCCCTTGGCCGTTTTCAGGCTCGTTAGCTTGTTCTGCTTGAGGTAAGCCAGCATCCGTACGTCCTCCTGAGCGGTGCGGGCGGCGTCTTGCTTTTTGGCTTCTGCCTGGGCTTGTACTTTCTCCTGCTGGAAGTCCTGCATGGCTTCCGCCTGGGTCTGTATCTTGAGGGCTTTGGCCAGCACCGTAAGCGTATTGCCCGCTTTGCGCATAAACGGCGGTACCGGCTGCCGGAACGACTTCACAAACACAGTGTCCAGGTTGAGCCGGAACACGCCGGAGTCGCCGGGCTGCAGCAGGGACAGGGCCTCCTCTACGCTGCCGCGTTGTGTGCTCCTGATGGTATCCAGCGGAATACGTACCGGCTGGTTGTTGTTCTGGCGGCGGGAGTGCATGAGCACCGAGTCCGAGGCGGTGCGAAACTGCAAATGGGCACTCAGGATCTGGCCGATGCGGGAGGGGTAGCTGGCATCACCGGCCGGGGGCAGGGCCGGACGCGGTACGTAGCGGCCATTTTCGCGGTGGTAAATCCGGTATTCCAGCCCGGAACTGAGGCGGTTGAAGGAGGCCGGGCTTTGCTGGGCCACCGCGGGGCAGCAGTACAGACTGATAGAGGCGGACAAAAGGCCCAGAAAGCTCCGGAATCGAGCAGAAATAAGCATGGGTGCGTGCGCTAAGCGAGTGGAGGCAGCAAGATGGGAAGGATACCCGACAACTAAGGCAGCCAGCCAGGAATGGTGCATACGCCACCGGCCCGCTCCAACAGTTGGGGCGGGCCGGTTTTTACTTGATTTTCAACACTTCCAGCTCAAATACCAAGTCAGCGTTGGGCGGGATAATGTAGCGCTTACCCGCGTCGTCATCGGGGTCGAGGCGGCCTTTCGGGCCGTAGGCCAGCGCCGCCGGAATCCAGACGCGCGCCCGGCTGCCGGCCGGCAACAGGAGCAGAGCTTCATCAAACCCCTTGATTACCACGCCCTGCCCAGCTTTCACCTTCAATGGGCCGCCTTGCTGCACGGAGGTATCAAAAATATGACCATCCGATGCCAGAAGCCCCGTGTAGTGCACCGTTACCCGGTCGCCGCGCTGGGGCAGGGGGCCCGCGCCGCGCTGCCGGATGGCGTAGCGCAGTCCCGAGGCCGTGGTAACGGCCCTGGGCAACAGGCTATCAGTAGAAACCGGTACCGTGGTAGTAGATAAGGTGCGCTGAGCCATACCCGCCACAGGCAGACAGCAAAAAGCCACAATACCGCACCGAACTGCTACTGAGCACGACATAGCCGCTTATTCTACGTTCAGGATTTCCATGTCGAACAGCAGCGGGGTGTTAGGCCCGATAGAGCCTTTGCTTCCTCCGCCGTAAGCCAAATACGATGGAATCAGCACCAGCTTTCGGTCACCCTTGCGCATTTGCTGGGTGGCCACGCTCCAGCCACTGATCAGCTCGTTGGTACCGTTGTAAAAGCTCAGGCAGCCGCAGGCCGTGCGGTTGTTGCTGGAGGCATCAAACACTACTCCGTCGTTGGCTTCGCTGATGAGTTTGCCTACGTAGTTGGTGGTTACCTTCTGGCCGGCTTTAATGAGTGGGTTGGTAGTGGGGCCATCGGCAATGGGCACCAAGTAAATACCCGATTCCAGCCGGTTGTAGGTGGTGATGCCGTGGCGCGTGAGGTAGGCCTGAATGGCGGAGTCATCCGTTTTCTTCTGCTCCTCTACCAACTTGGCTTGCTGCTCATAAATCGTGTCGGAGTTGCAGCTGGTGAGCACCGGCGCACCGGCCAGGGCCAAAACCAGCATCGACAGAATCAGGGAAGTTTTTTTCATAACCGAAACGGCCGCCAGGGTAGGCAGCCAGGTAAATTTACTTAATATCTACTACCTCCACATCAAACCGCAGCACGGCATTAGCCGGGATGCTGCCGCTACCGGAGGTGCCGTAAGCTGCTTTCGAGGGAATAAGCAAAGTAGCTTTGGCTCCCTTATTCAGGCGGGTAAACGCGCCGTCCCAACCCGAAATTACGCGGCCTTGGCCCAGCAAAAAGGGAAAGCCAAGGGTGGTCAGGTTGCTGTCGAACACATTGCCATCCAGCGTGGTGCCCTTGTAGAGGGCCTTCACCACGTTGCCCTTCCTAGCATTGGGGCCGGTGCCAGGTTGGGTAACGTTGATGTACACGTCCAGCGTATCCTTGCGGAAACCGGTCAGGCTTTTGTCTTTGATGTACTGCTGAATAATGGCGTCGTCCTGGGCGGTGTAGTCCGGGGTAGCCTTGTCGTCATCGTCTTTGCAGGCAGCCAGGGAGGCTACCACGCCCAACAGCAGCACCGACGGCAGAGAAAAGCGAAATTTCATAAGCAAGAGCAAAAAATCGGAGTCCGTTGACTTATTGGATGTTCTTCACTTCCACATCGAAACGCAGCACGGAAGCGGAAGGAATAGGGCCCACCGGCCGGCCCCCGTAGCCCAGGGCCGAGGGAATCAGCAGAATGGCTTTTGAACCTACGCGCAACGTAGAAAACCCAATATCCCAACCCGCAATTACCTGCCCCATTCCAACCGGAAACGTGAACGGCTGGTCGCCCCGGCTGCCAGTCGAGTCGAACACGTTGCCCGACGGCACCAGGCTGCCCGTGTACAGCGCCGACACCGACTGGTTGCGCTTGGGCCGGGCACCCGTACCCGGCCGGGTTTCAATAATGGTCATGCCCAGCGTATCGAGCCGGGTGCCAGTGAAATTGTTGGCCCGGATGTAATCTTCGATAATCTGCTTATCACGGGCCGAGTAATCTTTGGTATCAATGGCAAACTCCTCGGTTTTTTGGCAGGAAGCCAGCAGGCTGCCTACCACCAGCAGGCAGAAGCTAAGCCAGGCCATTGGGCGGCGGAAAAAGGAAAACAGCATACGCAACGCAAACAAAATGGTAGTGAGTAGAAGAGTCAAAAGCCCCCGGCTCGGTTGCACCGGGTCGGGGGCTTTTGCGTAACGACGAACCGTGACAACAAGTGCGCTTATTGACCGGGCTGTTGCTGCTGTTGTTGCTGCAAGGCTTCCAGCTGGCGCTGCATGTCTTCCTGGCTCATCTGGGGCTGAGGCGGGGCGTTTTTCACATCCACCAGCTCCACGTCGAAGCGCAGAATAGCATCGGCCGGAATATCGGCGCCGGCCCCACGCTGCCCGTAGGCTAACGACGAGGGAATCAGCAACACTGCCTTGGAGCCCTTATTCAGCATAGGAATGGCCTTGTCCCAGCCCGGAATTACCTGGCCTACGCCAATGGGGAATTCAATGGGCTTACCGTTGTTGGGTGCTTTCTCCGAGGTATCGAACACTTTGCCGTTTTCCAGCAGTTTGCCCGTGTATTTCACGGCTACAATCTGGCCGGGTTTGGGCTTGGGGCCGGTGCCGGGCGAGGTTACCACGTAGTACACGCCCGAAGGATCCTTCTGCGCCGTCAGGTTATTCTTCTTGATGTAGTCCTGCAGTTTCACGTCGTCAGCTTTCAACTGCTGGTCGGCGTGCTCCTTCATTTTCTGCTGCTGCTCCACCTGCATTTTCTGCACGTCGGCCATGGCTTCGTCCCGGGTCTGCACCTTGTCCACCTTCACGTACATGGTCATGGTCTTGCCAGCCTTCTGCATGAACGGGGGCACCGGCTGCCGGAACGATTTGGCGAAGATGGTATCCACGTTGAAGCGGAACACGGCCGAGTCGCCGGGCTGGAGCAGGCTGATAGCCTCTTCCAGGCCGCCGCGCTGCTGCTTGCGCACCGAGTCCAGGGGCACGCGCACCGGGAAGCCCATCTGCTGCTTACGCGAGTTGAACAGCACCGAGTCCTTGGCCGTGCGGTACTCCACGTGCAGGGCCATTATTTTGCCGATGCGGTCTTTGTAAGACGCGTCGCCTTCGGCGCCAACTTCACGGGCATCGTAGCTTTTGCCGTTGCTCTTGAAAACTTTGTATTCGATTCCTGATGTGGTCTTGCTGAAGTCACCGCCTTTGTTGCAGGAGGCCAGGCCCAGAACGCCGGCAGCGAGGGCCAGGCTCAGAAAGTTGCGTTTAAGGAACATGAAGGGGTTTGCGGGTTAGAAGACAGAATGAGGGGCCAAGTTACACCGAATTATACCGATGGTGCTACCGGAGCCAGTGGGGCCGTTACAAGTTGAGTCTGGTAGGCGGGCAAAAGCCCCAGGAAACGCTCCACAGTGCTGTCCAGCGAGTCGTAGCTGATGCCGCCGGCGGCGTTGTGGTGGCCCCCGCCGTTGAAGTTGCGGCGCGAAAACTCACTGACCGAGAAGTCGCCCACCGAGCGGAAGGATATTTTTACGGCTTGCCCCCGGTCAATAAGAATGGCGGCAAACACAATGCCCTCAATGCTGAGCGCAAAATTTACCAGCCCTTCCGTGTCGCCGGTTTTGGAGTTGTATTGGCGCAGCTCATCCGCCGTAATGGCAATATAAGCCGTGTTATACTCGCGCAGTACCGTGAGCTTGTCCTTGAGCACGAAGCCCAAAAAGCGCAGCCGTTCCTCCGAATGCGAGTCGTAAATACGACGGTGCACGTCGGAGAGGTTGATGCCAGCATTCAGCAGCTCGGCAATGATAAGGTGCACATTGCGGGAGGTGCTGGGGTGGCGGAAAGAGCCGGTGTCCGTCATAATGCCGGCGTAGAGGCACTCCCCGATACCGGTGTCAATCAGGTCCTGGTCGCCCAGGTCCCGGATTACTTCGAATACCAGTTCCGCCGTGGCCGCCGCCTTGGAGTTGGAGTAATCCAGCTGGGCAAAGTCCTCCGGCTCCTGGTGGTGGTCGATGAGCACTTTGGTGCCTTTCGCCTCCCGCACGTAGTCGCCCAGCTCATTGATGCGGCCCAGACAGCTGAAGTCGAGGCAGAACAGCACTTCGGCCCGCGCCACGATGTCGCGCACCTGGGCATCGTTCTGGCGGGGCTCATACACCACTACCTCCTCGTTGCCGGGCATCCAGGCCAGGAAGTTGGGGTAGTCGGAGGGCGTAACCACCGTTACGCTGTGGCCCTTCTTGCGGAGGTAGCCGGCCAAGCCCAGGGACGAGCCCAGGGCGTCAGCATCGGGCTTGTGGTGGGTGGTGATAAAAATCTGTCGGGGTTGCGCCAGCAGCTCCTTCAGCTCAGATATTGTGGACATTGCCTACGGGGTAGGTGACTGAATTTCGGTCGGTTAGGCCGCGTACAAAGGCGGCAAAAGTCGGAAATATTCTGGGTTCCAACAAAACGGCTTGCAGAAAGGTGCAGCCGGAGCGTAGGTGAGTGTAAGGCCGGGGGCTGCCCGAATGTTCCGAAGCAGGAAAAATATGGGAAATGTGGAGTTGAATATGAGCAATATGCTACCAATACCGGTACGCGTTACCGAAAAAGCCGCACAACTGCTGTGGGCATTTTAGCGGCTCTACCGTATTCCATGAATTCATTCTGTACTTTTGCGGCCGCAAACGCCTGATGTTTGCGCCGTAACGGTATCCATTTCAACCCCAACCATACGAAGCCCATGGCCACGAACCGCACGTTCACGATGATTAAGCCCGACGCCACCCAGGACAACCACATCGGTGGCATCCTGAGCATGATTGAGGAAGGCGGCTTCCGCATCGTAGCCCTGAAAAAAGTACAGCTGACTCCCGAGCGCGCCGGCCAGTTCTACGAAGTACACAAGGAGCGCCCCTTCTACGGCGACCTGGTAAAGTACATGTCGTCGGGCCCCATTGTAGCGGCTATTCTCGAGAAAGACAACGCCGTAGCTGATTTCCGTACCCTGATTGGCGCTACTAACCCCGCCCAGGCCGCCGAAGGCACCATCCGGAAAAAGTACGCCAAGAGCATCGAAGCCAACGCCGTACACGGTTCCGACTCCGACGAAAACGCCCAAATCGAAGGTGACTTCTACTTCACCGCCGACGAGCAATTCTAAATCACGGATTTAGCCGGATTTTTCGGATTACACGGATTCGTTCTGGATTCGTGGTTTGTCTGAAAAGTCTACCAACAAAAAGCCCGCTTGCTGCTGCAAGCGGGCTTTTTGTTGTTTCAAATTATGATTAGGCGCAACGGTTGCATGAATCCGTGCAATCCGAAATCCGTGCAATCCGAAAAATCCGGCTGAATCCGTGATTTAGGCCTGCTCTACGCTCAGCAGGGGCTCAGGATGCTCCAGCTCGGCGGTGGCCTCCTGAGGGCTGTGCTTGTGCTTGAACAGGAATACGAACAGCACGGCAATTACCAGCGCATAAGCCGCAAACGTCAGCCAGATTCCCTGCCAGTCCTTGGTCAGGCCATCGGGGGCAGTAAAGTACTTCTCGATAATGATACCGCTGATGGAGCTGCCCAGCACGGCGCCGAAACCGTTGGTCATCATCATAAACAAGCCCTGTGCACTGGCCCGGATGCTGGAAGCCGTTTGGGTTTCCACGAACAGGGAGCCGGAGATGTTGAAGAAGTCGAAGGCCATGCCGTACACGATGCACGAGAGAATAACCAGCGTGATGCCGGGAAAATCGGGGGTGCCGAAGGCCAGCAAGCCAAAGCGCAATACCCAGGCAATCATGCTGAACAGCATCACCTGCTTAATACCAAAGCGCCGCAAAAAGAACGGAATGGCCAGAATAAACAGCGTCTCCGAAACCTGCGAAATGGACATGATAATGGCCGGGTACTTCACCGCAAACGTGTCCTTATAGGCGGGTACTTTGTCAAAATCGTGCAGAAAGGTGTCGCCGTAGGCATTGGTGAGCTGCAGAGCGGCTCCCAGCAGCAGCGCGAACAGGAAGAAGGTGAGCATTTTGGTGTCGCGCAGCAAAGCAAACGACTTCAGCCCCAGTACATCTACCAGGGAGCGGCTGGGCGTGTCTTTGGCCGTGGGCGGGCAGGCGGGCAGCGTGAAGGAGTAGATGCCCAGCGCAAAAGCCGCGGCGGCAGCCACGTAAAACTGGTTAGCCGATTTCTCGAAGCCCAGCAAGCTCACCGTCCACATGGCCACAATGAAGCCGATAGTACCCCACACCCGGATGGGGGGGTAATCCTTCACCACGTCCAGGCCCTGGCGCTTTAGCACCGAGTACGACACGGCAATGCTGAGCGCCAGTGTGGGCATATAGAAAATCATGTTTAGCAGAATCACCCAGAAAAAGGTGCCGGGGTCCGTCACCATGGGTACCGTGCACAGCACCACCCCGCCAAGAATATGCAGGATGCCGTAGAGCTTCTCGGCATTCACGTACTTATCGGCAATAATCCCCATGATGGAAGGCATGAAGATAGAGGCAATGCCCATGGTGGAAAAGATGGCCCCGAACTGCGCACCCGACCATTGCTTGGTCTGAAACCAGTACGCCCCGATGGTTATCAGCCACGAGCCCCAGATGAAAAACTGTAAAAAGCTCAGAATAGTGAGACGCAACTTGGTACTCATGCAACTACTGGTGAGGAAAGTGGGGGGAACACAATTTGAAACCTAAAGATACAAGAATTCTCTACCGTGAAAATTCGCCCCAGCGGGTATGGGGCGGCCCGGAACGCAAACTGCCCCCCAACCAGAAGGCCGGGGGGCAGTTTGTAGCAAGCCGTGCGCAGGCTAGGCGTGAGCCGTAGCCAGCGCGGGGTAATCGGTGTATCCCTGGTGGAAACCCTCAGGGCCGGGAGCGTAGAAGGTAGAAGGATCGGCCGGGGCCAGCTCGGCGCCCTGCTCCAGGCGGGCTACCAGGTCAGGGTTGGCAATGAACGCCCGGCCAAAGGCAATGAGTTCGGCGCGGCCGCTCTGCAGGTCGGCTTCGGCGCGGGCCACGTCGTAGCCCCCGCTCAGGATGAGTGCGTTGGTGAACTTCTCACGCAGGCCCTCGATGATGCTGGCAGGCACGGCCGGCGCGCCCATGCTCTCGTGGTTCACGATGTGCAGGTATACCAGATTCAGCTTTTGCAACTCAGCAGCCAAGTACAGGTACTGCGCATCAATGTCATCGAAGGTGGGAGCCACGTCATTGAAGGCGCCGTAGGGCGACACGCGGATGCCCACGCGCTCTGCCCCAATGGCGGCTACCATGCCCTGAGCAATTTCCAGCACGAAGCGCGCCCGGTTCTCGAAGGAGCCGCCGTACTCGTCGGTGCGCTGGTTGCTCTTGGGGTTCAGAAACTGGTCGATGAGGTAGCCGTTGGCGGCGTGGATTTCAACGCCGTCGAAACCAGCCTCCACGGCCAGTTTGGCCGAGTTGATGTATTCCTGCACCACTGCTTTCACCTCGGCGGTAGTCAGTTCCCGGGGCGTGGGCTGGGGCTGCATCTGCTGCTGGTCGGTCCACATATCACCGGCGGCGGCAATGGCCGAGGGAGCTATAATTTCGGCATCAGCGGCCATGTTGAGCGGGTGCGAGATGCGACCCGTGTGCATCAGCTGCACGAAAATGTGGCCGCCTTTGGCGTGTACGGCGTCGGTTACCAGCTTCCAGCCGGCCACCTGCTGGGGCGTAAACAGACCGGGGATGCGGGCGTACCCCAGGCCGTTGGCCGAGGGCGCGGTGCCTTCCGTGACGATGAGGCCGGCAGTAGCCCGCTGGGCGTAATATTCGGCCTCCAGCGGGCCGGGCACGTTGCCCAGGGCGCGGCTGCGCGTCATCGGGGCCATTACAATATGATTCTGGAGCGTGAGGTTGCCCAGTTTGGCAGGGGAGAAGAGCGTAGTAGCCATCAGAAATTCAGCGGTTGAGTTGATGCGGCTATAAAGCATCTTCCCATCAAAATGTTTGAATGGGTTCAAGCAAATAGTTGTGCTTTACCCGAGGTCATTCAGAAACAGGGCCAATTGCCGTACTGCTTCCTTGTTCAGCGTTACCTGCACGCACCGTCCGCACTTCTGCGTTTGTACCAGCCCACTCTCCGCCAGTATCTTGAGGTGGTGCGATACGCAGGGCTGAGACAGGCCCGTGAGTTCCTGCACTTCGGCAAAAGCCAGCTGTGCCTGCTTACTCAGCGCCAGCACAATACGGAGCCGATATTTATCGGACAACGCCCCCGCCGATTTGGCCACTAGTTGAGAATCCATAGTTGAGCAAGATAACTAATTTGCCCTCTGCAGACTACAGCGAAACAGGAGCAACGCAAGCCGTACAAGGATGCTGGGTAACTGGGTTGTTGATACTGCTAAGTGGATTGCCTGCCCGTTTAGTGGGCAAAAAAAGAAGGCTGCCGGTAAGGCAGCCTTCTAAGTACTGTTGTGAAGCTCAGGGGCAGCTTAGGCAGCCTCCGCGAAGCGCTTGTTCACTTCATCCCAGTTGATGAGGTTGAAGAAAGCGGCAATGTAGTCGGGGCGGCGGTTCTGGTACTTCAGGTAGTAAGCGTGCTCCCACACGTCCAGGCCCAGCACCGGGGTGCCTTTGCAGCCGGAGTCGGGCATCAGCGGGTTATCCTGGTTGGGCGTGGAGCAGATTTGCACCGAGCCGTCGGCCTGCTTGCACAGCCAGGCCCAGCCGGAGCCGAAACGAGTGGTAGCGGCCTTGGCGAATTCTTCCTTGAACTTCTCGTAGCTGCCAAATGCCTTGTTGATGGCCTCGCCAACTGCGCCCGTGGGCTCACCACCGCCATTCGACCCCAGAATTTGCCAGAAGAAGGAGTGGTTCCAGTGGCCCCCACCGTTGTTGCGCACGGCGGCCGGAGCGGCGGCAACGTTCTGCAGCAAATCTTCCAGGCTCTTACCTTCCAGCTCAGTGCCCGTAATGGCGTTGTTGAGGTTGGTAACGTAGGCTTGGTGATGCTTGCTATGGTGAATTTCCATGGTTTGCGCATCAATGTGCGGCTCCAGGGCGTCGTAGGCGTAAGGCAGTTGGGGCAGTTCGAAAGCCATTGTAGAGAAAGTTTGTGGGTGAAAAGTAGAGAAAGGAAATTCTTGTCATCCTGAACGTAGCGCAGGACCTTATGAGAGTAGAACGAATCGTTGGTACGTCTCTCATGCTACCATGATAAGGTCCTTCGCTGTGCTCAGGGTGACAGTGATACCTTAACCCGCGCAACCCGCATAGGGTTACGGCGGCGGCCAAAAGTAGATTATTTCCGCTTTCGGACGAAGAATTCGCGCATCAGGCTCTCGCACTCATCCCCCAAGATGCCGCTGACTACTTCGGCGCGAGGGTGCAGTAGATGGCCGTGGCGGCGGTACCCGAATTTGGGCTCGGCTGCCCCGTACACCACCCGCCGCACCTGGGCCCAGGCGGTAGCCCCGGCACACATCACGCAGGGCTCCACGGTTACGTATAGGGTGCACTCCTGCAGATACTTGTTGCCGAGGTGGTTGGCGGCGGCCGTGAGGGCCAGCATTTCGGCGTGGGCCGTTACGTCCTGCAGCTTCTCGGTTTGGTTGTAGGCGCGGGCAATAATGCGCTTATCCAACACCACCACGGCCCCAATCGGAATTTCATCCTCCTCAAAGGCATACCGCGCCTGCTTCAGCGCCTCCCGGATGTACTGCTCGTCGGAATAAAGGGAAAGGGTCATGGAACGAGAATGTGGAAAATGTGGTGCGGAATGTGGAAAATGTGAGAAAGGAGAGGGCACTGCTCTTCCAGGTACGGAGTACATTCTTCACATTTCCCACATTCCGCACATTCCCTTCCTATTTCAGCACAATGCTTTGCATCACGGCCTGGGCCGTGGGCTGCCACTGGGCCTGCTCCTCGGCGGGGGCATCGAAGGTAAACACGTACAGCTGGTCACGCTCAATGGCGTACTGCACCAGCTGGTACTTGCGGATGGGGGCCAGATTGCCGCCCCGGCGGTTGTCGGTTACCGTCGAGACAAACTCCAGCACCACAAAATCCCGCTTGTTGATTGTCTGGATATCCTCGCGCAGGAACTGCACCTTGCTGTACAGGTTCTGAATGCTGGCCTTGTAAATCTTGAGCAGCAGCGCGTAGTCCCGGTTACTGAAGGTAGTAGGCTTCTGCTGCACACTTAAATCGATGCGGCCGCTGGGGTTGCTGAATACGGCCAGCGGTTTGCGCGGGGAAGGGTATTTAGCGGCAATGCCATCGTCGGGTAAGGCCGCGAAGCTCTCCGGCACCCCAATCGTAATGTTCTTGCCAACGGCGGTTTTCTTCAGCTTGGGGCCCGCAAAGGCCGCCAGCAGCAACACGGCCAGCACCAGTGGTACAACACGGCGGAAATAGGAAACGGTTTTCATAGGGCAGAAAGGTAAGGCGGAACCCACAACCGGGAGCCGCCGCGTTCAAACGCAAAGCTCCGAAGCCGCTGGCGACTCCGGAGCTTTGCAGGTATTCATTTAAATCACAAATGATAGTGATGCCGCAGATTCGTACTTATCTGACGAGCGGTTAGAACGAATCTGCGGTATCACCACCATCTGCACCATCTGTGATTTAGCGGCGCTTTTTGGTAGTGGCTACCGAGGGGTATTTAATACTCACCTTCTTCCAGTACACGTAGTTGCCGGTTTTAGCCTCAATGAGGTAGGTGCCAGCCGGAATACGTCCCAGGTCAACGGGCTCCCCGGTGTTGTTGGTGGGGTCCAGGTCGGTGGTGTATACTGCCTGCTTTTTGTAGTTGGTCATCACCAGCGTGCCGGGTTTGGTGAACTGCTGGGTGAAGCTAAGCATGATGGTTTGGCCGCTGGAGGAAGGAAATACGTCGATGCCCGACAGCGTTTCTACGCGCTTGATGGGGCCATTGAGCGTTACGGGCTCCGCTTCCGACTTGGTTTTGATTTCGGTACCGTTGGCGGTTTTGGCTTTGGTTTTCACCTTGGTCTGGGCCTGCGCGGCCGAGAAAGAAAGCAGAGTAGCGGCCAGGGCAAGCAGAACGGGGCGTTTCATATGGGGTAAAGAAGGAGTGAGGCGAAGGGAAGTTGGTTCGGTGAAGCCTGTTTGCATACTCCGTACCAATTTTGCGCAAGCTTACGCAAAACCCTCATAAAGCGCTGAAAACTGGTTTTACAGGCGGTTTCCGAAGTGGCAGAAGTCGATAAAAGGTCGCGGATTTCGTGCCCCTACTTATTTTTCCTGCCTACCTTCGCTGTGGGTAGTAAGGAGTAGTGGGTACTGAGTATTGAGTTGGCAGAAGGCTCTGCGGTTCCCATCAGTATCATCCGTTACGCAGTACTACCTACTCAATACTCAATACCAGAAAAAATGCTCCGGACTCATACCTGCGGCGAATTGCGCCCCGAACACATTGGCCAAACTGTCACGCTCTGCGGCTGGGTGCAGCGCACCCGCGACAAAGGCGGTATTCTGTGGGTGGATCTGCGCGACCGGTACGGCCTCACGCAGCTGGCCCTGGAAGAAGGCGTAGAAACCGCCGAGGTGCGCGAGCAGGCCCGGCAGCTGGGCCGCGAGTTTGTGGTGTGCGTGACGGGCAACGTAGCCGAACGCCACTCCAAAAACGACAAAATGCCCACCGGCGGCATTGAAATCCGGGTAGAGAAGCTGGAGGTGCTGAACCCCGCCAAGCTGCCGCCCTTCCTGATTGAGGACGACACCGACGGCGGCGACGACCTGCGGATGAAGTACCGCTACCTGGATCTGCGCCGCACACCCGTGCGCCAGAACCTGATGCTGCGCCACCGCGTGGCCCAGGCCACCCGCCGCTACCTCGACGATCAGGAGTTCATCGAAGTAGAAACGCCGGTGCTCATCAAAAGTACGCCCGAAGGCGCCCGCGACTTCGTGGTGCCCTCCCGCATGAACCCCGGTGAGTTTTATGCCCTGCCCCAGAGCCCCCAAACCTTCAAGCAGCTGCTGATGGTATCAGGCTTCGACCGGTACTTCCAGATTGTAAAGTGCTTCCGCGACGAGGACCTGCGCGCTGACCGTCAGCCCGAATTCACGCAGATTGACTGCGAAATGTCGTTTGTGGAGCAGGAGGATATCCTCAACACCTTCGAAGGGCTGGTGCAGTACCTGTTCCGCGAGGTGAAGGGTTTGGAAATCGGCCAGCTGCCCCGCATGACCTACGCCGACGCCATGCGCTATTACGGCAACGACAAGCCCGACACGCGCTTTGAAATGCGGTTTGTGGAGCTCAATGACGTAGTGAAGGGCCACGGCTTCCCGGTATTCGAGGCCGCCGGCTTGGTAGTGGGCATCTGCGCCACCGGCGCGGCCAGCTATACCCGCAAGCAGCTCGATGAGCTAACCGAGTACGTGAAGCGCCCCCAGATTGGCGCTACCGGTCTGGTGTACGCCCGCGTGGAGGCCGACGGCTCGGTCAAGTCGTCGGTAGATAAATTCTACTCGCAGGAAGTGCTGCAGCAGTGGAAGGCCGCATTCAACGCCCAGCCCGGCGACTTGCTGCTGCTACTGGCCGGCGAGCCAAACAAAACACGCAAGGCCCTCTCGGAGCTACGTCTGGAAATGGGCCAGCGCCTCGGCCTGCGCGACAAAGACACCTTCTCGGCCCTGTGGGTAGTGGATTTCCCCCTGCTTGAGTACATCGAGGAGGAAGGCCGCTACTTCGCCATGCACCACCCCTTCACCTCGCCCAAGCCCGAGGACGTGGCCCTGCTGGCCTCGCCCGACACAATAGGGGAGGTGCGCGCCAACGCCTACGACATGGTGATTAACGGCGTGGAAGTGGGTGGGGGCTCCATCCGCATCCACGACCGCACGGTGCAGGCCCAGATGTTCGGGCTGCTCGGCTTCAGCCCCGAGGAGGCCCAGGCCCAGTTCGGCTTCCTGCTCGACGCCTTCGAGTACGGCGCGCCGCCCCACGGTGGCATTGCCTTCGGCTTCGACCGTCTCTGCAGCCTCTTTGGCGGCGCCGACAGCATCCGAGACTTCATTGCCTTCCCCAAAAACAACTCCGGCCGCGACGTGATGATTGACTCTCCCTCGCAGATTTCACCAGCGCAGTTGAAAGAATTGAGCATTAAAACCGATGTGGTAGCCATTAAATAAGAGTGGAGACCAAAGAATACGCACACATTTACCGCGAAGCGAATTGGGCCGGATACCCTGTCATTCTGGTAGGTATTTTAATCATTTTACTTGGTTTATACGGTTCAGCAAATGGTAAAGGAAGTGTAGGTGCCACAGTAATCTTTTGGCTTATAGGTGGCTTGGTGGTATGGCAGGGTAAAAAAATAGTGGTTCGCAAACAGCCACTGTTTCAATTCGGTCCTTCTGGTCTCTGGACACCTAAAATTGGCTTTATGCCTTGGGAAGATGTTCGGGTGAGTATCGTGTCCGTATCGGGTTTTGGTATAGGAGTTATCAAAAGTCTGGTAATAATACAGCGGCAGTCCAGGAGGCAATTGGACGTTGTAGCCCTGATGTCGCTCGGTATTTCAGAAGAGACGCTGATACCACTAATTCAAAAATATATTAAGATTGACCCGCCACAGGAATAATTGCAAAGCGGCGCCGGATGCATCCGGCGCCGCTTTTGGCTTCAATCAATATAAAAGTTACCGCCACGCTATATTTTCCTTGAACTCCACCGGATACATGTTCAGGTACTGCACGATGCGGGGGTAGGTGCCACGGTTGGGGCTGCTGCCGTGGGGCAGGAAGTGGTGCCAGATAACAAAATCCCCGGCGTTGGCGGCAATGGGTACGGCTTGCTCATCCAGATTCACGCGGCGCGGGTCGGTGCCGGGTGCTAGGCTACGCAGCCATGGTTCCAGGGTGCGGTGAAAGCCGGGTACGCAGCAGAACGCGCCCTGCTCGGCGGGGGTGTCGCAGAGGTAGAGCAGGCCCTGGGTACCGAAGCTGAAAGGCGGCTCCAAGCTCATATCCCAGTGCAAATGGGGCCCCTGGAACGGTAAAAAAGGCGTTTCGGGTGGATTGAAGCTGGTGCGGTCAGTTGTTTTCCAGAGGTCGGCGGTGCCCCAGAGTTGGGAAAAGGCCTTTTGTATGCGCTTGGATTGTCGGTTAGCCTGCAGCGTGGGGTGGTGGTAAAACTCCATCATGATGCCCTTCCCAATGGGCCGTTGGTACCAGGTAGCAGACTCGTACGGGGCCATATCCAGTGCTTCCCATACGGCCAGCTCGGTAGCTCGCGCCTGATCCCGCGAAACGGCTCCGCGTATTATTACATAGCCATTTTCCTCCCAAAAGGCTAGGTCATCAGCATTGAGGACGTCGGGCTCCTGCTCAAGTTTCTGTAGGCTTTCTTGTAGCGCGGGCGGGTACGGTTGGCCGGAAAACACGCTGTTCAGTCGGTCAATCTGCAGCGAATCGAGCTGCCCGTTGTGCTTGCGCAGTATCCACTGCTCGAATTCCGGAAAGCTTGGGGCATGCTGGCCCAGATACTGTATGGTTTCTTCCAGAGGCAGGCCCAGGCCATTCAGCAGCAAATTGTCAAAGCGCCAATTTCGTTCGGTTTGCTCAAGGAATATACCGTTACGCCTGGCAATAGCCTGGGACCAATAGCGCTTCAGGTGCTGCACGCCCAACTCTCCGGTTTCGTCTGTACGGCTAATTACGAGTGGTGAAGGCATTATTCTTCGGGTGTTTAGTAGTGCAAAGTGCGGCCCGCTTGAGTACCAATACGCTGGCAGTAGCAAGGTAGAGTAAATGCTACGGACGCGGCAACCCCAAGCACTCAGACTACCAGACAAAGGCCACACTTTCTACCCGTATAGTCTGCTTCGGAACCTGAGAAGAAGCGCATGCCTGCAGATGTAGACCTAGTACTAGGTGCTAACCATGCCAAGGCCGTAAAATGATAATAAGAGCCGGCCTTGATCCTTGCCCGGTTTGCTGTCAGGTGTGTGGATATTGTAGTAACTATTCAAATAAAAAATGTAGTTTTATTCATGTTGGACAAAAGGGAAGGAAACTATGGAACAGTCACTGGCAAGCGTCACTCGGGTTTCATTCAGCACGGAGCTGCTTGAACAACTTACCCAGGAAACCCAGGAGAGTGCCGAAACACTCCGCTTGGCACTCAGCCGGGCCATTCCGGTAGCCATTCAGGCCCTGGCCGGCCGGGTAAGTGGCCCCGATGGCCCCGACACCATCTGGAAACTGGGCCGGGAGGCCTACGGAGCTAGCGTACTGGAGCCTATGGCAGTCGAAAACCACGCGGGCTGGATGACTCGGGGGGAAGCCCTCATGCGAGGACTGCTAGGCGACACGTACCACTTCACTGCCATGCGGATAGCCACTGGTGCCAGTACCGGCTTGCCAGCTGCCGAGCGGGTGCTGAGCGCGGCGGCCGTAGCTGCATTGGGCGTAATTGGAGAGTACAGTCAGGAACATACGCTCGACCCACCCAGGCTGGCATCATGGCTAACCGAGCAGGGGGGCAGCCTCACTGGAACCCTAACCACAGACCCAAATCCGGTGTCGAGGCTAATGGAGCCTGCCGTTGAGGGAGCGGCCGCACTCCAGGCGCAAGGAAGATGGGCACCCGTGAGTGGAGGGCAAACCTATACGTCGGCCCCAGTCGAGCCAGCTGAGCACACGCCCGCCACACGCTGGCAATGGGGGGTGCTGCTGCTAGCGGCCGTAGTAGTAGGCTACCTGTTTGGTAACTGGCGCGAAACACCCTTCGGCAACGCTACCGCTCTGACGCGCGCTACGGCGGCCCCAGCCGAGAAACCTGCACCTGAGCAAACCGGGCGCTATGATGCCAGCAGTGGGAATTATATCTACGACACCGGGCAACCACTCATTCTGCACCTGGCCGATGGTACCACCCAAAAAGTAGGGGCTACCTCCACCGAAAACCGCCTGTATACCTTCCTGGCCGACCCCACCCAGCAAGTCGATTCAATAAATCGGACCAAAGGCTGGATCAACTTTGATAGAGTGTACTTTGAGCCGGGCTCAACTACCCTCACCGATGAGTCGTTCTTGCAGCTCCGCAACGTGGCCAGCATCCTAAAAACCTTCCCGGCTTCGGTGGTAAAGTTGGGGGGCTATACGGACAGTACCGGCAACCCACTTAAGAACTTCCAACTCAGCGAGGAGCGGGCCAAAACGGCTATGCTAGCCATTGCCAGCATGGGCGTTGATATGAACCGGGTGCAGGCTAAAGGCTACGGCGGCAAGTACTTCATCACCCCCAATACCACGCCCGAGGGCCGCGCCCTCAACCGCCGCATCAGTATTCGGGTATTGAAGAAATGAGTGGCAGTAACGCAAAAAGAGCGGCCTATAAAGGCCGCTCTTTTTGTATTTGTGAGGAAGAAAGTTCTAGAGTATGCCGGCTACCAAACCGGGTAGCACGCCTAACAGTACAGTCAGCAAAGCCAGCAGCAGCAGTGCGCCGGCTTGGAACGTGGTTACCGGTACTACTTCGTTGGTCGTGGCGTCGGTGTCGCGCATGTACATGCTGATGATGGGGCGCAGGTAGTAGTAAATGCTCACCATCGACATCACCACGGCAAATACCACGAGGCCGATGTAGCCATTCTCTACGGCCGCCGAAAACACGAAGAACTTGCCGAAGAAGCCACCCGTGAGCGGAATGCCGGCCAGGCTCAGCATCGAAACTGTGAGCGAGAAGGCCAGCAGCGGGTTGGTTTTGGCCAGCCCGTTCAGGCCGTTGTAGTCCTCGCGCATCCGGGCATCGGCCACCAGTTTCACCACCCCAAAGGCAGCCACGGTAGCTACGGAGTAGGCCAGGGAGTAGAACAGAATACCATTGGCCGAAGCGCCTTCCAGCTGCCCGTTGTAAGCCACCAGCGCAATCAGCAGGTAGCCGGCATGGGATACGCTGGAGTAGGCCAGCATCCGCTTGATGCTGGTCTGGGCTACCGCACCCACGTTGCCGATAAGCAGGGTAAGTACGCACATGGCCGTGAGTGTGGGCAGCCAGATGCCCTGGGCATTGGCAGCCGGGAAGGCCTGCACCAGCAGCTTCAGGAAGGCGGCAAAACCGGCCGTCTTCACAATGGTGCTCATAAACGCGGCGAAGAACGTAGGCGTACCCTCGTACACGTCGGGCGTCCAGAAGTGGAAGGGCGCGGCCGATACCTTGAAACCCATGCCGATGAACATCAGCAGCATACCAATGTACAGCATCGGCTTCAGCGACTCGAAGCCGGGAGCCGGATTCTGCACCGCGAAGCTGATTTCGCTGAGCACGAACGTGCCGGTAGCCCCGTACACCAGCGCCAAGCCAAACAGCAGCACGCCGGTAAAGAAAGCACCCATCAGGAAGTACTTGAGGGCGGCTTCGTTGGAACGCAGGTTGCGCTTATCGGAGCCGGCCAGCACGTACATGGCCACGCTTAGGATTTCGATGCCCAGAAACAGCATCAGCAGGTGGTTATAGCTCACCAGCATAATGGCGCCCACCAGCGAGAACAGCAGCAGCGAGTAGTACTCGGCCAGGTTGGCTTCGCCGTCGAGCACGTATTTCTGGGAGAAGGGAATCAGCACCAGCGCCGTCAACAGCACGATACCCGTGAAGGCCACCGAAAAGTTGTCGATGGTGAGCATGCCGTTGAAGAACGACTGCGAGGTACCCCAATCGAGGAAGTTCACCGTCAGCACCGCGCCCAGGATGAGCATCATCACGGGCAGCAGCAGCCGGTTGGAGCGGCGGAACCCCAGGAAGAGGTTACCCAGGCCCAGAACGGAAAGTAGAATGATGGAATTCATATGGTCGGCTGGAGTTCCCAGGGTTGAAACCCTGGGCTATGGAGCGTGTATGAAAGCGGCCCGAATAGCCAGATGAAACGTGGGAAGCGCTACGTAGCCCAGGGCTTCAGCCCTGGGACGCGGGAGGGGTTACCGTTTTACTACCTCGTTCAGAATATTCAGCACGCTGCCTTCCGACAGGTGCAGGAACGTGTTGGGGAACAGGCCAATCCAGAACACCAGCACGATGAGCGGCACCAGCAGGGCCAACTCCGAGCCGGTGAGGTCAGTGAAGGTTTCAGTGAACGAGGAATCGGGGCCGAGCATCACGCGCTGGAACATACGTAGCAGGTACACCGCGCCCAGAATGATGGTTACACCGGCTACCGCGCCCATCCAAGCGTTGAACTGGTACACCCCGGCCAGCAGCAGGAACTCACCCACGAAACCGTTGGTAAGGGGCAAAGCCACCGTACCCAGCAGCAACACCAGGAAGCACACCGTCAGGACGGGCGCTTTGCGGGTGAGGCCGCCCAGGTCGGCAATGTTGCGGGTGCCGGTGCGACGCTCAATGGCGTCGGCAATGAAGAACATTCCCACCACGTTCACGCCGTGGGCCAGCATCTGGATGCTGGCGCCCTGCATCCCCATCTGAGTAAGGGAGAACACGCCGGCAATCATCAACCCCACGTGGGAGAGGGAGGAGTAGGCAATCAGGCGCTTCACGTCCTGCTGACGGATGGCAATGATGGCCCCATAGATGATGCCGATGATGGCCAGAATCAGTACCAAGTTCTGCCAGTAGTCAACGCCCATCGGCACCACCGGTAGCAGCCAGCGCATGCAGCCGTAGATACCCATTTTCAGCATGATGCCCGAAAGCAGCATGGTGGCTGGGGCCGGGGCCTCGGTGTAGGTGTCGGGCTGCCAGGTGTGGAAGGGGAAAATGGGCATCTTCACGGCGAAGGCTGCGAAAATCAGCCAGAATAGCCATACCTGCGTTTCGGCTGGCAGGTTCAGAGCGTAGAACGAGGCCAGGGCCGAGTTGTGGGCCGAGAGGCCGTCAGGGGAGGGGCCGGTCTGGAAGTAGAGATACACGAAGCCGGCCAGCATGAACAGCGAGCCGATGATGGTGTACAGAAAGAACTTGAACGTAACGCGGGCCCGGTTCACGCCGCCCCACACGCCAGCCAGGAAGTAAATCGGAATTAGGGCCACTTCCCACATGAAGTAAAACAGGAAAGCATCCTGGGCCGTGAACACGCCAATCAGTCCGGTTTGCATGAACAGCACCAGCGCGTAAAACACCGACTCGTTCTCGAAGTTGCGGCGGAAGGCGCTCAGCAGAATCACCGGCACCAGCACGGCCGTCAGCAGCACCAGCAGCAGGCTCAGCCCGTCCATGCCCACCGCGAACTGAATGCCCGCCGAGGGAATCCAGTTGAGGTTGTAGGAGAATTGGCCGCTGTGGTTGCCGTTGAAGGTAATGGCGGCATAAGCTGCCAGCGCAAATTCAACCAGGGCCGCGCCCAGCGCCGGAACCCGGGCCGCACGGCCTTTGAAGAAGTGCAGCAGCAGGGCGGCCGCCACGGGCCAGAGTAGAAGAAGGACAGTCAGCATGCTTTACTGTGAGGGTGCGGTGTCGTTGTGGTAACTGATGTTATATAGAGCTTCTGGTATAAGAAAGGATATTAGGTTTAAGGCCCTTATGACGGTTACTAATCATGAATACAGTTAATGAGTCTTTTTTTGTTGTTGGCTTAAGCTTGTATGTTAAATCGTATTCAAAACAGCCAATCATGAATCTGCTATTGAATGAGTTATTAGGATCTATTAAATAGCTTTCAATCTTGTATTTACCTCTGTGCACTGTGCAAACTAAACCAGTATCCGATTTAGTTATCCAAAGTGTATCTTCTGTGTATGGTGCATGAGGGGCATCCGCATATATCCATGTACCTATAAGCCCACCATCGTTAGAACATGATGATAGAGATATCAGCATAAGATATATAGCTGCTCCCCAGCGCATATATTAAAACTTCACGAAGTTCAGCGCCATTACCAGCACGATGCCCACCACCATCAGGATGAGGTAGGTTTCCACGGAGCCGGTTTGCACGTAGCGCAGGAGCTGACCTCCTCCCATAGTCAGGCGGCCGAAGCCGTTCACGATGGGGTCGATGATGCCGTTTTCCACGTAGCGGAATAGGCCGCGTGAGAGCCACATAATGGGGCGCACGAACAGGGCGTTGTACAGCTCGTCGATGTAGTACTTGTGGTAAATCAGATTTTCGAGGAAGCCGCGCGACTCGCCGTCTTCCGTGGGGCGCACCCCGCGGCTCACGTACTGCACGTAGGCTACTGCAATACCCAGCAAGCCCGCGCCCACCGAGAGGCCGATGAGCATGAGCTCGGTGGCGTGGTCGGCGTGCAGGCCGAAGGCGGCCGGGTTCAGCTGCTTGGAGTAGGTGAACAGCGGCGCGAGAAAGTTCGAGAGGTAGGCGTTTTCCTCACCCAGGAAGAAGGGCGCGTTCATGAAACCACCCACGGCGGCCAGCACAGCCAGCACGATGAGCGGCAGGGTCATGGAAGCCGGCGACTCGTGCAGGTGGTGCTTCTGCTCCTCGGTGCCGCGGAACTCGCCGAAGAAGGTGAGGAACAGCAGGCGGAACATGTAGAAGGCCGTCAGGAAGGCCGTGAACAAACCCACCGCGTACAGCACCTTGCTGTGCTCGAAGGCGTGCAGCAGGATTTCATCTTTGGAGAAGAAGCCCGAGAAGGGCGGGATGCCGGCAATGGCCAGGCAGCCTACCAGGAAGGTGATGAACGTAATGGGCAGCGACTTGCGCAGGCCGCCCATGCGGCGCATGTCCTGCTCGTTGCTCATGGCGTGAATCACGGAGCCTGCGCCCAGGAACATCAAGGCCTTGAAGAAGGCGTGCGTGAGGACATGGAACAGGGAAGTGCTGTAGCCCATCACGCCCAGGGCCAGGAACATGTAGCCCAACTGCGAAACGGTGGAGTAGGCCAGCACCTTCTTGATGTCGTTCTGAGCCAGGCCGATGGTAGCGGCAAACAGGGCCGTAGCCGCGCCGATGATGGCAATAACTTCGAGCGTATCGGGGGCCAGCGTGAACAGCACGTTGGCGCGCAGAATCATGTAGATACCGGCCGTTACCATGGTAGCGGCGTGAATCAGGGCCGAAACCGGGGTGGGACCGGCCATGGCGTCGGGCAGCCAGGTGTAGAGCGGCAGCTGGGCCGATTTACCGGTAGCACCCACGAACAGCAGCAGCGTAATGGCCGTTACCACGCCCGTGCCAATCTGCAGGGTGCTGGCTTTCTGGAACACCTCGGCGTACTGCACCGAGTTGAAAGTCAGGTAAATCAGGAAGATGCCCAGCAGGAAGCCCAGGTCACCGACGCGGTTGATGATGAAGGCTTTCTTGGCGGCGTTGTTGTAGGCGGTGTTCTTGTTCCAGAAGCCGATGAGCAGGTAGGAGCACAGCCCCACGCCTTCCCAGCCGATGAACAGAATCACGAAGTTGGAGCCCAGCACCAGCACCAGCATGCTGAACACGAACAGGTTCAGAAAGCTGAAAAACTTGCCCACGTTCTCGTCGTGGTGCATGTAGCCGATGCTGTACACGTGAATCAGGAAACCCACGCCCGTTACCAGCAGCAGCATGATCAGGCTCAACTGGTCAATCTGGTAGCTGAACGGAATCTGCATGGAGCCAACCGAAATCCAGTCGAACAGCGTGACGGTGTACGCCTGGTGCGCCGTAGCGCCGGGAGCAATCCATTGGGCCGAGGGATGCAGAAACTCCCAGAATAGCGTGGCCGAAATCAGGAACGAGCCCAGCACCGCCAGGCTGCTGATGGCGCCGGCCACCGTGCCCGACAGCCGGCGGTTCAGCAGGCCGTTGATGAGGAAGCCCAGAAACGGCAGCAGCGGAATAAGCACGTACAGAAACGTGGAGAACGGCGCGCCGGCAGCGGGAATTACAGGTTCTTGCATAAGTCAGGGTCGGCTGACCCCACCCCAACCCCTCCCCGGTGGGGAGGGGCTTAGTTTACTACTACAACGATTTTACAACGTTGCCAAAGTAAACTAAGCCCCTCCCCACCGGGGAGGGGTTGGGGTGGGGTTAGAACTTCAGGCGGTTGAGCAGATTAACGTCGGTATTCTGCAGGTTCCGGTAAATCATTACAATGATGGCCAGTCCTACCGCTACTTCGGCGGCGGCCACGGCCATGATGAAGAACACGAACACCTGCCCGTTGGGGTCGGAGCGGTAAGCCGAGAAGGCCGTCAGCAGCACGTTTACGGCGTTGAGCATCAGCTCCACGCACATAAAAATGATGATGGCATTGCGCCGGGTAAGTACGCCCAGCACCCCAATGGAAAATAGAGCAGCGGCGAAGAAAACGTAGTACTGAAGCGGAACCGTTTGGATTACCTCGGGTATGTTCTGGTCCATGCGCAGGGGCTGACGGCGAAAAAAAGGCGTGTTACCCGCACAGGCAGGTAAGGACAACTAGCCGGCAAAGGTATCCTGAAAATCGGAAAACGCCACCCCTAAATGTGTCTGTTACTAGTACTATATGGGGCGAAGATTCGCTACGGAGGCCTGTTCGTGACTTAGCCGAAGGTATTGATTGGTTGAAGCAGCCAAGAAGGCTTAGGAGGCTTTGCAAGGAATATACACCGCCCAACGCCTTGCAGCCGTACATTCGTCTCTTCACTTCCAATTCCCACACTCGCATGAGCCTCACCATCGGTAGCCTTTCCGAACTGCAACAATACGAAGAGCAGGAACTTGGCGTGTCCGCCTGGCACACCATTACCCAGGAGCAAATCAATCAGTTTGCCGCTGCCACCCTCGACTTCCAGTGGATTCACCTCGACGCGGACCGGGCCAAAACCGAGTCACCGTTTGGCGCTACCATTGCTCACGGCTACCTCACTGTTTCGTTGTTGCCCTACCTCTGGACGCAGATTGTCAGCATCGAAAACCTGAAGATGCAGGTGAACTACGAAATTGAAAGCCTGCGCTTCAACCAGGCCGTGACGGTAGATAGCCAAGTGCGGCTACGTGCCAAGCTGCTATCCGTGAAAGACCTGCGCGGCATTGCCAAAGCCCGCATCGAAGTAACCCTGGAGGTAGAAGGCAGCCGCAAACCCGCCTACACCGGCATCATTACGTTCCTGTATCACTTTTTGTAGGAGCAAAAACTTCCAAATGAAACGTCATGCTGAGCGCAGCCAAAGCATCTCTACCGCTTCATTGTAGTAGTAATCCAACGAACCGGTAGAGATGCTTCGGCTGCGCTCAGCATGACGTTCTGCTTGTTCGACAAAAATTTTCTTTCTGCCGATAAAGTATCTTCCGGCGCATTCCGTCTGCCTCTGCAGAATGGAAACTCTCGCTCTATCACTCGATGCCTCGCAGATGACGGCCGGCCACCAGGACCTGCAGATACAGGAAGCCGTGCGTACCCAGCGCAAGCGTCTGCTGGCATTCATCCGCCGCCGCATTCCCGATGAAGCCGAGGCCGAAGACGTACTGCAGGACGTTTTCGCGGAGCTGGTAGAAAGTTACCGGGTGATGAAGCCCGTGGAGCAGGCCGCTGCCTGGCTATTCCGGGTAGCCCGCAACAAAATCACCGACCTCTACCGTCGCAAAAAGCCCGTTTCGCTGGAAAACGAAATGGCCGCCTTTGCCGCCGACGGCGACGAAAACACCCTGCTGCTGGCCGACATTCTGCCCGCTGTAGATGATGCCCCCGAGAACCGCCTGCTGCGCGAAACGCTCATGGAAGCGCTCAGCGACGCTCTGGCCGAATTGCCCGCCGCCCAGCGCGAAGTGTTTATCTGGCATGAGCTGGAAGACAAAACCTTCCGCGAAATGGAGGAAGAAACCGGCGTCCCCCTCAAAACTCTGATTTCGCGCAAGCACTACGCCGTGCAACACCTGCGCAAACGCCTCCGCACGCTCTACACCGAGCTGTTTACGGATTAGTTTTAGTCATGCTGAGCGAAGGCGCAGCCGCAGTCGAAGCATCTCTACCGCTTCGTTGCAACAGTATTGAATAGCCAGAGGTAGAGATGCTTCGGCAAGCTCAGCATGACACGTTCTTACAAAAACCAACTGAAATGAACCGCTCCTTCCGCCTGTTACAAGGCCTTAAAATACTGCTCCTGATTACGCTGTTTGTGGCCGTGGCGGGCTACGTCACCATGCGCCTCTGGAACTGGCTACTGCCTGATCTGTTCAACTTGCCCAGCATTAGCATCTGGCAGGCGCTGGGCTTGCTGGTGCTGTCCCGCATCCTGTTCGGAGGCTGGGGTGGCCGCGGCCACCGGGCCGGTTGGGCCCAGAAGCGCCGCATGTGGAAGCAGAAGATGGAATCCCGCATGGCCGGACTCTCGCCCGAGGAACAGGAGAAATTCCGCCAGAAAATGGAAGGCGTCTGCACCGGCCCCGCTTGGATGCGCCGTCGAGCAACTGAGCCAGACCAAACCGCTTCGCTGTAAGTAATAACCGAAAGCGGCATCTGATTCTTCAGGTGCCGCTTTCGGTTTGGTAGTATTCTCTGTTCGCCAACAGATTCTGCATCTCTCCAACCCAGAAGCTATTATCATTAATTGCTACTGAATCAATTGTAAACAGTTTCTGGCGTAAGTCAGTGAAAAGCTCATCACTAAAGTTAGCATCTATAAAAGCGTCTTTGCCATTTAGTGCCACAGTTTGCTTACCAAATTCGCAGTACACTATCAATGCCTCGGCTAATTGCCAAATGGTTGAATTCATGTACTGAATAGCAAATTCATTCTCATGATCTAATAGAAGAATTTGTTGGGTCAGGCTGTCGATTACAATTGGATTACCTGCCCCGTCTGAACCGATGCATACGTAACGTTCAAAGCTGGCCGGTAGAAAATCATACTGAGTTGAAATCAAGTAAGGCGGGTCATCTTGGTTTGCAAACGATAAAAAAGGCGCCGCATCTATCGGTAAGCCGGCTTCTTCCAAAAATTGACGGGTACTACTACTTAGATCAGCATCCGGTAGCTGGACAGACGTGAATGTAGAGGTGGACTGACCTTGAGCCGCCCAGTATTCTTTGATTTCAGCAATAGTCATGAGCAAACATAAAAAAGCGCGGCGACTGATGTATCAGCCGCCGCGCTTGGTTTCTACTGAAGCTAGTAGAGGGTCTTAGAAGTTCCGCTCGCCTACTTCGCGTTTGCCGAGCATCACGGCGCCCACCATGGCTACCAGGAACAGCACCGAAGCCAGTTCAAAAGGCAGTAGGAAGTCCGTGTAGAGCTTGAGGCCCAGTTGGTCTACCATACCGATTTGCGAGTTGAATGCGGTGCCCGTTACTCCAACAGGATGCACATCTTTCAGCGCGGCTACCAGAATGAGAAGAAGGGAGCCACCAGCTACGGCCGCAGCAATTTTGGCCAGCGCGGGTTTGTGCGGCTCGGTGTCCACGTTCAGGTTCAGGAACATAATCACGAACAGGAACAGCACCATAATGGCACCAGCGTACACAATGATGTTCACAGCCGCCAGAAACTGCGCGTTCAGCAGCAGGTAGTGTCCCGACAGTGAGAAAAACGTCAAAATCAGGAACAGCACACTGTGCACGGGGTTTTTGGCAAATACCACACCCAGCGCGCTTAGTAGCGCCACAAACGACAGGAAGAGGAAAAGAGGAGACATAGAGAAGGTGTTTTGTCATTCCGAGCGAAGTGAGGAATCTGGCTTTGGCCTTTGAATAGGCTGACTCAGATTTTTCGCTATGCTCGAAGCGACACGAGAATCATTACGCCTGCTGTAGTTTACCGCGCAGCGTGTCAGCTTGCTCCGGCGTGAGCTGAATACCGCGCACAGAACGCTCGTCCGGCGACACAGGCTCTACTAGCCGGTCTTTGCCATACACAAATTCGTCCCGCTCGTAGCGTGGGGGGGCAATTTTGTCGGGTTGTAGGTACACTGCAGCCTTCGGGCAAGCCTCTTCACAAAGGCCGCAGAAGATGCAGCGTAGCATGTTGATTTCGTAGCTGATGGCGTACTTCTCCTCGCGGTAAAGGCCTTCCTCGCCCTTCTTCCGTTCGCCAGCTACCATGGTAATGGCTTCGGCGGGGCAGGCTACGGCGCAGAGGCCGCAGGCGGTGCACCGCTCCCGGCCCTGCTCGTCGCGCTTAAGCACGTGCAGGCCCCGGAAAATGGGAGCGAAAGGACGTACTTCCTCAGGGTAGCGCACGGTGGCCTTCTTCATGAAGAAGTGGCGCATGGTGATGCTTAGGCCTTGGAAGATGGCCGGCAGGTAGGCCCGCTCGGCCAACGTCATCGGCTTCTTCTCTATTTTCTTGGCTCGGTTGGTGAGTTGCATAAGAGTAGTCGGGTTTGGCTTGCAGTAGCGCGAACTTTGTAGTTCGCGTTAGGCGGCCCCGATGTGACAATTATCGTGGGAAACGCGAACTACAAAGTTCGCGCTACAGTCGTTACTAAATCACGCCGGCCAAAATGAGGCCGCCGGTGAGCACAATGTTGAAGACGGCCAGCGGAATCAGGATGGTCCAGCCCAAACGCATCAATTGGTCGTAGCGGAAGCGCGGCAGGGTCCAGCGGATCCACATGAAGAAGAAGATGAAGGCGAAGATCTTCAGGAACAGGCCTACCGTACCCAGCAGGGTAATCAGGTTCTGAGCCGAAGCCAACTCCCAGCCCTGGCTGTTCACAAACCAGTCGCGCAGTTCATACTGGAAGGGGAAGTTGAAGCCGCCGAAGTACAACACGCTCATCACGGCCGATACTACGAAGATGTTCACGTACTCCGAAAACAGGTACAAGCCCAGCTTCATCGACGAATACTCAGTGTGGTAGCCACCTACCAGCTCCGTTTCGCACTCGGGCAAGTCGAAGGGCGTACGGTTGGTTTCCGCGAAGGCGCATACCAGGAAGATAATAAAGCCCAGCGGCTGTTTCACGATGTTCCACGTGTGCCACTCACCGGCCACCGACTGCTGCAGCGTGATTTCACGCAGGCTCAAGGTGCCCGAAATCATCAGCACGGCAATTAGGGCCATACCCATGGCCAGCTCGTAGCTAATGTTCTGCGAAGCCGCACGTATAGCGCCCAACAGGGAAAACTTGTTGTTGGAGGCCCAGCCGCCAATCATTACGCCGTACACGCCCAGCGACACCACGCCGAACACCCACAGCATGCCGATGTTTACCTCGATGCCCTGCAGAAAGAAGGCGTTGTTGCCGAAGCTCATGTTGTTGCCAAACGGAATTACCGCCGACGACATCAGGGCCGTAATCATGGCCAAGCAAGGGCCAAAAACGAACAGCGCCTTGTTGGCACCACCAGGGAAGAACTCTTCCTTGGTGAACATCTTCACGGCATCAGCCAAGGGCTGCAGCAGGCCGTACGGGCCAGCACGGTCGGGACCCACTCGATCTTGCAGAAACGCCGCAATTACGCGTTCCGCGTAGGTGCAGTACGTCGCAATCAACAGGGAAAGCGCAAAGACGACGAAAATGACAATGGATTGCCAGCCGAGGGCGGGTAGTTCTAGCATTGGTTTGAGCTGTTCGCTGACAGCCATTGGCTGCTAGCTTAATGTTCAAGGATGTAGCACGAAAAGCCAACAGCGAGTTGCCATCAGCCAACCGCTAAAATCAGTTCCCCAGTTTCAGCGGCGGGTTTTGCTGCAAGTCGCGGGTGGTGCTTTCCGGCAAATCGGCCACTACCGACTGGTTCAGCACGGGCAGCTCATAATGGTTGGCCGAAATTACCGAAGAACGGTCGATGTGAGCCGGGCCTTCAATGGTCCAGTCAGACGTTTCCTTCTTCTCGAAACGGCATTCGTTACAGATCCACTCTTTTACCTCGCCGTACTGGTCCTTGCGGGCCGTGGTGCGGAGTACGTCCTTGCCTTTGTACCAGAGTACCACGTTGCCGGAGCACTTGGGGCAGTCACGGTGCGCATTCACCGGCTTGGTAAACCACACGCGCGACTTAAAGCGGAACGTTTTATCGGTAAGGGCACCTACCGGGCACACGTCGATGACGTTGCCCGAGAAGTCGTTATCGATGATGTTCTCGATGTAGGTGCCGATTTCGGCAGCGTCGCCGCGGCCCAATACACCGTGTACCCGGTCGCCTTTGGCAATCTGGTCGGCGGTGAACACGCAACGGTAGCACAGGATGCAACGCGTCATGTGCAGCTGAATCAGCGGACCAATGTCGATTTTCTCAAAGGTGCGGCGCTCTTCCTGGTAGCGAGTGGTGCTCACGCCGTGCTCGAAGGCGAAGTTCTGCAAGTCACACTCCCCGGCTTGGTCGCATACAGGGCAATCCAGCGGGTGGTTGATGAGCAGCATCTCCACAATGCCCTTGCGCACGTTTAGTACCTGCTCATTGGTGGTGTTTTCCACCACCATGCCATCCTGCACCGGCGTCACGCACGAGGCTACCAGTTTGGGCATGGGGCGCGGGTCCTTGGCCGAGCCAGCGGCTACGCGCACGAGGCAGGCACGGCACTTGCCACCCGAGCCTTTCAGCGGGGTGTAGTAGCACATGGCCGGGGGCACGATGCTGCCGCCAATCTGGCGGGCCGCATTCAGGATAGTGGTTCCATCCGGAACTTCTACCTCAACGCCATCAAAGGTTATTTTAGCCATTATCAGTTGAAGTCGTTAGTTCGACTCTCATGCAAAACTAGTGTCATGCTGAGCTTGCCGAAGCATCTCTACCGAAGGTAATCTAATGGTCTTGCGAAGCGGTAGAGATGCTTCGGCAAGCTCAGCATGACGTTCTGGTGTTATGCCAGAACCGCTTTGCCGGGAAATACTGCGCCGGGCTGGGCGGCTTGCTTGGCGTGGGTTACGTGCCACTCAAACTCGTCGCGGAAGTGACGCACGGCGGCAGCTACGGGCCAGGCGGCGGCTTCACCGAGGGGGCAAATGGTGTTGCCTTCGATTTGCTTGGCTACGCTTACCAGCAGGTCGATGTCCTCCATGTGGCCGTGGCCGTGCTCGAGGCGGTGCAGTACCTTCTCCATCCAGCCCGTACCCTCGCGGCAAGGCGAGCATTGCCCGCACGACTCGTGGTGGTAGAAGCGGGAGAAATTCCAGGTGTTGCGCACGATGCAGGTCGTCTCGTCCATGGCAATAAAGCCACCCGAGCCCAGCATGGTACCCGTCACGAAGCCCCCATCCGACAATGACTCATAGGTCATCAGACGGTCTTCACCTGCGGCAGTTTTCAGGATGAGCTCCTTGGGCAGAATCGGCACCGACGAACCGCCAGCTACCACGGCCTTCAGGTCGCGGCCTTTCCAGATACCGCCGCAGTATTCATCGGAATAGATGAATTCCTCCACGGGCAGGCCCAACTCAATTTCGTAGATACCGGGCTTGTTGAGGTGGCCGCAAGCCGAAAACAGCTTGGTGCCGGTGCTCCGGCCCACGCCAATCTTGGCGTACTCGTCGCCACCGTCATTCACAATTACCGGCACAGCGGCAATGGACTCCACGTTGTTTACTACCGTGGGGCGGGCGTAGAGGCCCTGCACAGCCGGGAATGGGGGCTTATTGCGCGGGTTGCCACGCTTGCCTTCCAATGATTCCAGCAAGGCTGTTTCCTCCCCACAGATATACGCGCCCCCACCGGGGTGCACGTGCAGGTCCAAATCGTAGCCCGAGCCCAGGATGTTCTTGCCGAGGAAGCCAGCGGCGTAGGCCTCAGCAATAGCCTTTTCCAGGATGCGCAGCACGTACAACAACTCCCCACGGATATAGATGTAGGAAGTGTTGGCACCCAGCGCGTAGGAGCTTGTAATCATGCCCTCGATGAGCAAGTGGGGCAGTTTCGACATCAGCTGCCGGTCCTTGAAAGTACCGGGCTCCGATTCGTCGGCGTTGCACACCAAATAGCGCGGCACGCCCTCAGGCTTGGCCAGGAAGCTCCATTTCATACCGGTGGGGAAGCCCGCGCCGCCGCGGCCCCGCAGGCCCGACTTCTTCACTTCTTCCACCACCTCGTCGGGGGTCATCGTTTTGATGGCCTTCTCCACCGAGCGGTAGCCGCCGTGTTTGCGGTACACCTCGAAGGTATCGATGCCTTCAACGTTAATATGTTCGGTCAGCAGTTTGCGTCCCATAGGTTCAGAGCTGAAAGACGTTAGTTGTTGGCCAGTGCGTTCGGCAGGCCGGTTTCTTCCCACGGCAGAGCGGGGCGGTGCACTTGGTTGCGCAGCTCAGAAAGCATGGCATCCACAGCCTCCGGGGTATCAAGCTGCTCGTAGTATTTCTCGCGCACCTGCACAATAGGAGCGAAGCCGCAAGCGGCCAGGCACTCTACTTCCTTCAACGTAAATAGGCCGTCAGCCGAAGCGGGGCCACCTACTTTGGCGCCGGTGATACGCTCCAGGTGAGTTGTCAGCTCGTCAGAGCCGCGCAGCATGCAGGGGCCCGTGCGGCAGATTTCCAGCACGTGCTTACCTACCGGCTTCAGGTTGAACATGGTGTAGAAGGACGAAACCTCGTACACCTCAATCGGCTTGATGCCCAGCGTTTCGGCTACCAGGTCCTGCACCTCAGGGCTTACCCAACCGCCAAATTCGGCCTGGGCAATGTGCAGCACCGGCAGCAGCGCCGATTTGCGGCGCTCGTCGGGGTAGTGGGTCAGCAGACGCTTGATTTCAGCCTGCGCGGCTTCGGAAAATTGCGGCTTGACGGCAGTCGTCTCCATATCAGTCAAATTCAGCAAAAAACTACGCGTCCAGCTCCCCGGCAATTACGTTCATCGACGACAGCGTCACGATGGCGTCGGAGAGAGTCTGACCCACCACCATTTCGGTATAGGCCTGGTAGTAAATGAAGCAGGGGCGGCGGAAATGCAGGCGGTAGGGCGTGCGGCCTCCATCAGAAACCAGATAAAAACCCAGCTCCCCGTTGCCGCCTTCCACCGAGTGGTAGACCTCGCCAACCGGAGCCTCAATCTCACCCATCACAATTTTGAAGTGATAGATGAGGGCCTCCATATTTTTATACACGGCCTGTTTGGGAGGCAAGTAGTAATGCGGCGCATCAGCGTGGTACGGGCCTTCGGGCAGGTTTTCCAGCGCTTGGTTGATGATGCGCAGGCTCTGCCAGATTTCCTCGTTGCGCACCATAAACCGGTCGTAGGTGTCGCCCTTGGTGCCAATCGGAATTTCGAAGTCGAAATCCTGGTAGCTGGAGTAGGGGTTCATCACCCGCACGTCGTAGTCGACGCCGGCAGCGCGCAGGTTGGGGCCGGTAAAGCCGTAGTTCAGAGCCCGCTCGGCAGAAATGCCGCCCACGTCCACCACCCGATCCATGAAGATGCGGTTGCGGTTGAACATCTTCTCGAACTCCTCCATCACGGCCGGGAAGCTTTTCAGCCAGGCGCGCAGCTTTTGCAGCGCTACTGGTGTGAAATCCCGCTCCATGCCGCCCACGCGACCCATGTTGGTCGTCAGGCGGGCGCCGCTTACTTCCTCGTAGATTTCGTAGATCTTCTCCCGCTCATCCATCAGGTAGAGGAAACCGGTGAAGGCGCCCGTATCTACCCCCAAAATGCCGTTGCAAATCAGGTGGTCGGAAATGCGAGCCAGCTCCATCAGAATCACGCGCATGTATTGGGCGCGCTTAGGCACTTCCACGCCCAGCAGCTTCTCCACCGTCATGTGCCAGCCCATGTTGTTGATGGGCGACGAACAGTAGTTCATACGGTCCGTCAGGGGCGTAATCTGGTAGAAGGGCCGCCGCTCGGCAATCTTCTCAAAAGCCCGGTGGATGTAGCCAATGGTGGGCACGCCCGAAATAATCCGCTCCCCGTCCATCTGCAGAATGTTCTGGAAGATGCCGTGGGTAGCGGGGTGGGTAGGACCCAAGTTCAGCGTAGTCAGCTCCTGGTTGAAGTCGTTGACAGTAGGGGCCAGCGGATTGATCCGGGCCTGCTGTTCGCGTGCTTCTTCAATAATTTTATGGGTGCCTTCCAGCGTGTCGTTTACTGCCATTCTAGTAGTGAGTAGGAAGTATTGAGTAGTGAGTAAGGACGAAGAGGTGAAAAACAGTTCGGAGTACTAGGTACTCAATACTCTCTACTCGGTACTAACAGGTTAGCGGCCGAAGAAAAGGTCAGTTTTATCTTCGCGGGTGCCATCTTCCAGGGCGTACTCCTTGCGCATGGGATGGTAGTCCATGTCTTCCACATTCAGAATGCGGATAAGGTTGGGGTGACCGGGAAAAATGATGCCGTAGAAGTCGAACGCCTCGCGCTCCATCCAGTTGGCGGTGGAGTAGAGGTCGGTCAGAGTAGGTACTACCGGGTCGGCAATGGGGAAGAAAATCTTCAGCCGCAGCCGCACGTTCTGGGTCAAGCTGTGCAGATGGTACACCATGCCTAGCTCCTGGCCTTCCCGCTCGGGAAAGTGCATGCCGCACATGGTGGTCAGGAAGTTGAGCTGCAACTCCTGGTCCTGCTGCAAACCAGCCACGATGTCGTGAATCCGCTCCCGGGTGGTGGTAGCGGTGAGTAGGCCGTAGGGCTCCTCTACATCCGTGAAAGTGTCCTCACCGAACAAGCGGTGCAGCAACGCCAGCAGCTGCGCGTTTTTCTGCGCGGCCGGATCTTTGGCAGCTGCTTCTTCCTGGGCCGGAATGGATTCGTTCTGGTCAGCCATGTAATAGAGCTTAGAGCTTAGATGGAAGAGCTTAGAAAGGAGAAATGGAACAAGCTGAGTTCTAGGTTCTCTATTCTAAGCTCTATATCCAACTGCTTACTTGATGTTATAAGACGCCAGCAGAGCCTGATACTCGGGCGAGTTGCGGCGGCGTAAGGATTCGTTCTTGGCCAGGTCTTGGATGCGCATCAGGCCGTCGAGCACCTGCTCGGGGCGGGGCGGGCAGCCGGGAATGTACACGTCCACGGGAATGATTCGGTCGATGCCTTGCAGCACGGAGTAGGTATCAAAAATACCACCGGAGCAGGCACAGGCACCCATAGCCAGCACCCAGCGGGGCTCAGCCATCTGCTCGTACACCTGCTTTACAATGGGGGCCATCTTCTTGGCAATGGTGCCCATCACCATCAGCAGGTCGGCCTGCCGGGGCGAGAAGGACGGGCGCTCCGAGCCGAAACGGGAAATATCGTAGCGCGAGCCCATAGTAGCCATGAACTCGATGCCGCAGCAAGAAGTGGCGAAGGGCAAGGGCCAGAGTGAGTTGGCTCGGGCAATGCCCACCACTTTCTCCAGCGAGGTAGCGAAGAAGCCAGCTCCTTCCATGCCCTCGGGGGCATCTACCATTTTAATTTCAGGAACTCTAGTATCCATGAGAGAAGGTCAGGTTAGGAAGCGGAGATAATCCACTTGAGAGCAACACCGGGCCGGGCCCAAAGGTTGCTGCTAACGGCTTTCGTTCCAGCGCAAAACGCCTTTTTTGATAACGTACGCGAAGCCCGCCATCAGCAAAGCCAGGAACACAATCATCTGGTAGAAGCCGGTGCTGCCGAGGGCCCGGAAGTTCACGGCCCAAGGGTACATGAAAATCACCTCCACATCAAACAGCACGAACAGGATAGCCGTGAGGAAGTATTTCACCGAAATCGGGGTGCGGGCGTTGCCCACCGACTCGATACCGCACTCGAAGGCCTCATCCTTCACCACGCTCTTGCGGCGCGGGCCCACCAAGTGGGAAACCACCATGGCAAAGGCCACGAAGGCAATGGCCAACACGAACTGCACGACAATCGGCAGAAAGTCAGCGGGTTGATAATTAGTCGGAACGGCGAGAAGCATAGGCTGCGACAGGGTAAAGCCGTGTAAATACGGCATGGAAGGCAAAGGTACCACGAAATGCGGGCGGAACAAACGCGAAATCAGCCTCTGGGGGAAAGGCGTATCTTTGAGTAGAACCTTCGTTTCTTACTCATGGAGCCGATATCCGCGCAGCCTCGCCGCTATACAGTAGAAGAATACGTTGCCCTGGAAGAAGTTTCGGCGCAGCGGCACGAGTATTTTGAAGGCGAGGTCTACGCTATATCGGGGGCTACTTCCCGGCACAACCTGATTGCGCAGAATTGCGCCTTCGCGCTACGGCAGGGAGTGCGCGGCAAAGGCTGCAAGGTGTTTCTGGAAAGCGTGCAACTGGCCGTACAGAAAAACCAGTATTACACCTACCCCGATGTGTTTGTGACCTGCCACCCGGACGACCAGCGCGAGGAGCGTATCATGCGCCATCCGGTCCTCATCATCGAAATTTTGTCGCCCTCCACGGCCGACCACGACCGAAGCTGGAAATTCAATCAGTACAAGCAGCTACCGTCATTGCAGTATTACGTGCTGGTATCGCAGCACACTTGTTTGGTCGAATGGTTTCGGCGGGAGCCGAGCGGCGTGTGGTCATTCACGCCGTTGGGAGAGCTAACTGACACGCTGGAACTGCCTGAACTAGCCCTTACGTTGCGGGTAGCGGATATCTACGACGAAATTGACATTGCCCCCATGCGGGCTCAGCCACCAATGGAGCGGTAGCTCCAAGCCTTATGGAACAACCTGCCGCCTTATCACCCCGCTACACGGTAGCCGAATATCTGGCTTTGGAAGAAGTGTCCGAAGTTCGCCATGAATTTTACAGGGGCGAGATTTTCGCCATGTCAGGTGCTTCGCTCAGCCATAATCGTATCATTCGTAACGGTGCTGCCTCCATACTGCGTCTGCTAGATGACGGGGTGTATGAAGTGTTTCTGGATGGTGCCCAACTGAAGGTAGACGCTTCCTGCTTCCTCTATCCCGACCTGACCGTTTCCTGCCACCCCGATGACCTCGCCGCCGACCGGATTCTGGCGCACCCCAGTGTGGTTTTCGAGGTGCTTTCCCCCAGCAGCGCCGATTACGACCGCACCATCAAGCTGCGGCTGTATCAGCAGCTTCCCAGTCTGCGCCACTACGTGCTGGTGCGCCAGGACTATTGCTGGGTGGAGTGCCTCACGCGGCAGCCCGAATCAGCGGGGGCGGAAAACGAGTGGACGTTACAGATATATGATGCGCTTGCTGATGAACTCCATCTGTCGGCCTTGTTCATCCGGGTGCCGCTGGCCGAGCTGTACGCCCGGGTGAAACTGGAACAGCTGCCCCAGATACGTCTCCGGTAAAAGCCAAAAATGCCGCCCTAGTTTCCTAGGACGGCGTTTTTTGTGCTAGCAGTGCAGATGCGCAACGCTTCGCGCTACAAACCCTTGTCCCGGTTCAAATCCTCAGCAGGGGCCGAGCCCAAGAAGGGGTAGCGGTAATCCGTAACCGGCACGAAAGTTTCCTTGATGGCGCGGGGCGACACCCAACGCAGCAGGTTCAGCATAGAACCAGCCTTGTCGTTGGTGCCGGAGGCGCGGGCGCCGCCGAAGGGCTGCTGACCCACTACGGCACCAGTAGGCTTGTCGTTGATGTAGAAGTTACCGGCCGCGTGCACCAGCTTTTTGGAGGCGTGGTCGATGGCGTAGCGGTCCTGGGAGAAGATGGCGCCAGTGAGGGCGTAGGGCGAGGTAGTATCCACCAGCGTCAGGACGTCGTCGAACTTGTCGGCGTCGTAGATGTGCACGGTGAGTACGGGGCCAAATAACTCCTCGCACATGGTCACGTACTTGGGGTCTTTGGTTACGATAACCGTGGGCTCGATGAAGTAGCCTTTCGATTTATCATAGTTGCCGCCGGCCACAATTTCGGCGTTCGGGTCGGCCTTGGCACCGTCGATGTACTTGGCCAGCTTGTCGAAGCTCCGCTCATCGATAACGGCGTTGATGAAATTCGAGAAGTTCTCGACGTCGCCCATTTTAAAGGAGGCCAAGTCTTCCTTCACGTAACCCAGAATTTCGTCGGCCAGGTTGGAGGGCAGGTACACCCGCGAAGCGGCTGAGCACTTCTGGCCCTGATACTCAAACGCGCCCCGGCTCATGCCTACAGCTACTGCCTTGGCATGGGCTGAAGGGTGAGCCAGGATGAAATCTTTGCCGCCGGTTTCGCCCACGATGCGTGGGTAGCTCTTGTATTTGTGAATGTTCTGGCCGATGGTTTTCCAGATGTTCTGGAACACGCCGGTGGAGCCAGTGAAGTGGATACCCGCAAAATCGGGGTGAGAGAAGATAACCTCTCCGGCAGTGGGGCCGTCCACATATACTAGGTTAATTACCCCATCGGGCACGCCAGCTTCTTTGAACAGCTCCATCAGCACCTGGGCCGAATAGATTTGCGTGTAGGCGGGCTTCCACACCACTACGTTGCCCATCATGGCTACCGAGGCAGGCAGATTGGCGGCAATAGAGGTGAAGTTGAAGGGCGTGAGAGCAAATACGAAGCCTTCCAGAGGGCGGTGCTCCAAGCGGTTCCACATACCGGGCAGGCTCTCGGGCTGCTGCTGGTAAATTTGGTGCATAAACTGCACGTTGAACCGGAAAAAGTCGATCAGCTCGCAGGCCGCATCGATTTCAGCCTGGAAGGCGTTTTTGCTCTGGCCCAGCATAGTAGCCGCATTAATACGGGCCCGGTAGGGGCCGGCCAGCAAGTCGGCGGCTTTCAGGAAAATGGCGGCGCGGTGCTCCCAGGGCATTTCGGCCCACAGTGGGCGGGCAGCCAAGGCGGCATCAATGGCCTGGCTGACGTGGCTGGCGTCGCCCTCGTGAAAATGGCCCAGTACGTGCTGGTGGTCGTGGGGCGGGGTAATGGAGTGCGTTTTGCCGGTGCGTACTTCCTGGCCGCCAATGTGCATTGGAATGTCGCGCTGCTGCTGCTTCAGCTCCTTAATAGTTTTGAGCAGCTCGGTGCGCTCGGGGGAGTTGGGCGCGTAGCCTTTTACCGGCTCATTGATGGGAGCAGGAACGTTGAAAAAGCCGTTGGCCATAAGTATTGCTGGGTTTGGGTGCTAGGATGGTAGAAGAGGTGGCGGCAAAGGTAGAGCGAAATGCCGGATGTGGGCCAGACACCGGAGCCTGGCTCACCGTTCCAAATCAAGGCAAACAGGGTAGTTGTTCAGGCTGCTTGCACCGGCTCCAACACGGCCGGCTCATTGTGGGCCGGGGAGTTTACCAGCTTGCTAATCACATATTCCTGCATCAGCTCCGCCGGATAGGGGTGCAGTAGCTGCTGATGTTCCTGCGCCGAAAGGCCATCATCTAACCAGGCCCGTTCCGCCGCCCGGCTTTCCAGAATAACCGGCATCCGGTGGTGTAAAGGTGCCATTAGGGCGTTCGGTTCAGTCGTGACGATGGTGAACGTAGGCAGCACTTCCCCCGTGGCACGGTCTACCCACTCGTCCCAAAGACCAGCAAAGGCGTAAGGCTCCGCTGATTTCAACAGGATGCGGTGGGGCGTTTTGGGAGGCAGGCCGTGGGCTTCCTTTTGCTGCCACTCATAGAAGCTGTCGGCCAGTACCAGGCAGCGGCGGCGCTGGAGCAACTGCCGGAAGGAGGGCTTCTCGGAGAGGGTTTCGGCGCGGGCGTTGATGGGCTGGGGACCTGAGGTGCGGTCTTTCACCCAGGCCGGCACCAGCCCCCACTGCAGGAGCTGAATCTGGCCGGGCGCGGTGTTGGTGATGACCGGCAGGTGTTGGGAAGGGGCCGCGTTGTAGGTAGGAGCAACCGGCTCGGCAAACATGGCGTCAAACCGGTCTTCCACCAAACCCGGCGGAGCAATAAATGTGTAACGGCCGCACATAAGTCAAAGCGTGAATAGGCGTAAAATTCTGAGTTTACGCCCATCGGTGTGCGGTGTTCTGTGGAGCTTGTAGCCATATTAGGCTACGGTTTAGCTTGCCTGTACTGGTAATATTTGGTTGAGTCTTGCTGAATTTCTATTGACGCGGCATTTTTCCTAATAGACCAATGGGCGCCTATTCGATGTAACTCCTCCAGTCTGTTACGCTGCCGGTTGATGTAGTAAGCGGCTGGTAAAGCAATAGCTGGAGCATTATAGAATAACTCTACAGTGTCACCGCGGAGTTGGAAGCGGCCACCTTCCGTTAATGATGGCAATACAATATGGAACTGCCCATTCGCATACAAAGTCAAGGACCAAGTAGCCGCGAAACTGTCAGAAAAAGCATACAAGACCATCGAGCGGACCGGTTTCAACCACAGTAGATATGCTATTATACCAAGGACAAAAAGCAGAAATAAGACTTTTTTCCTCATACTAATGGCTACGGTAGATATCCTGCCCGGCGACGCTTGCGCCAAGCTGTATTGGCGTGCAGACCCGACAGGAAAAAGAATAATGCCCCAATTGAAAGCACAATCATTTCGCCGTTAAAACTCCATTCGGACTCTAGCAGCGGCTTTTGGGCTTGGTTTTCAGCGTAACGGACAGATACTTTGCTACCTACATTCAGTTTCTTGAAAGCACTCTGATTGGTAAGCATGCGGGCAATCCTGACGTGCTCCTGCGGGAGGGCATACCTTATCACAACCTCGTAAGTGCTGCTTTTGCCTGAGCCAACTAGCCCTGGCAACGCGTGCACTATTGCAGTAGCAGGAGTTCCATGCAAGGTGCGCCAACGCTGAGCTGCCAGCCACACTACACTTAACAGAAAAGCAGCTCCGATAATCGGCTGCACCCACGCTCTAAGCCAGAAGCTGAAGATAGGCTCACGTACCATTAGTGGAGCGAGTTAGCCTTCACTTACAACTGCCCTAGTAGGGCCCGTACCTGCCACTCCAGGTCTGCCAGGGAGCCGGAGTTGTGAATGGTGAAGTCGAAGTTAGGGTACTGGTCAAGGGCGGTTTCGCTCAGGTGCTCGTCGTCGCGGGTACCGTCGCCGCGCTGGTGGAGCGGGTCGCCCTCTACGCGCACCATCAGGCCGCCCCGGCTGCGGATGAGGTCGGCCTCATTGGGAAAGCGCACATCCGGAATCAGGGTGTGCTGCTCAGTGGGTAGTTGGGAGAAGAAGGCTTGCACCCAGATATCCGGTTCCCACTGGCGCAGGGCCAGGCCCACCTGCTGGAGCATTTCACCCCGGGTACGCCCGAAGGCGGGGAGTTTCTCGGCTTTACCCTGCTGGGAAAAGTAGGGGGCCGTACCCTCGCCGGCCAGGGCCGCGCACACGGCCTTAATGGGCTCTCCCACCGAGCGAATACGCCAGCATTGCTGGGGCTGCAACTGCTGTATCAGCCGGGCGGCGGTGTCTTTGCCACTGCCGCGCCGACCCGAAAATCCAAGTAAGCGAATCATGCGGCAAAGGTATATAGGAAGTTTGCAGTAGTGCGTTTATCTGACCTATTTACCGCCCTGGGTGTATCCACTTAACCATGTGTTCCATGCGCTTCCTACTCTGCTGTCTACCCTTATTGATAATTGGTTGTTCGCCTTCTAGCTCATCCACGGTGCTACCTCGCCAGATCAGCGTTTCGGGGTATGGTAACGTATCCGCCTACCCCGACCAAGCCGAAATTACCGTGGAAGTATCCTTCACCAAACCTCGGCTGAAAGATGCAACAGCAGAGGTGCAACAGGTTATTGAGCATGTTACGGGAGCGGTGAGGCCGTTTCTCAAAAATGCTCAGGCCCTGCGCACGAGCAGCGTATCAACTAATAAGGAGTACACCTACCGCAACGACAAAGAGCTGTTCGTCGGCTTTCAGGCTACACAGTCTCTCACCGTTAGCCTCACCGACCTGAGCCGCCTGGAGGCGTTTATGGAAACGCTGCTGCAAACTCGCGTCAGTCGCATCCGGCAGCTGAGTTATTCCAATACCCACGCCGATAGCCTGCACCGCGAGGCCACCCTGATAGCCATGCGTAATGCCCTGAAAGCGGCCGATAAGCTGTGCGCCGGCCTGGGCCAAAAGCGTGGGGCCGTGTTGCAGGTTGAAGAAACCAGTGGCAGCCCCGAGGAAGGCGGGTGGGGCCGCCAGTCGCCGGTAGATATGGAATTGTACGGCAAAAGCATGGGCGGCCGCAGCTTCCGGCTTACGCCGGAGCTGATAGAGTATTCGGGGGCCGTAAAAACCGTGGTGGCGCTGGAATAAGCTGCGTTACAAAATCTCCTTCAACTCGCTCAGACAGCTGATTTCGTAAGTAATCTGGTTGAAGTGGCGGCGCTTGCTGGGGTTGAAGTACACCTGATCAAGGCCGGCATTATAAGCCCCCAGCACGTCGCACTCCAGGTTGTCGCCAATCATAATGCTTTCCTGAGCCGTGGCACCGGTGCGCTCCAGCGCGTGCTCGTAAATGCGGCAGTCGGGCTTGAGGTGTCCACAGCACTCGGAGGTGACAATTTCCTGAAAATACTCCGTGAGGTTGGAGGCGTTAAGCTTCACGTACTGAATATCCCGGAAGCCATTGGTAATCAGGTGGAGTTGGTAGCCCTTGTCGCGGAGGTAGTCCAGCACCTCGTAGGTGTAAGGAAATACGGCCTTTTTCTGGGGGAGAATATCCGTAAACTGCTCCGAAATACCGGCCGGGGAGTCTTCCTCCCGTAGCCCGAGCTGCGTGAAGGTGCGCGGGAACCGGGTGGTGCGTAGCTGTTGCTGCGTGATTTTACCGTTTTGGTACAAGCGCCACAAACCGTGGTTGATGTCGGAATACTCCTTGATAAACTTATCCACCGACACCCCGTGCCGGCTGATGTTGTGCTCCGCAAACAGATGGCGCAGAGTTTCGTCGGCGTTGGTTTCAAAATCCCACAGCGTGTGGTCAAGGTCGAAGAAAATATGGCGGTATTTCACTGATTGGCGTGATGAGAAGATGACATGAATACGAGCAGGCAGCGCGGCGTTTTACCTCAGTCAATGCGCAGCCGCTCAACTACCCGGCCTTCACCCAAATGCTCCTGCACAATTTCGGCGGCGTCTTTGGGCTTCACGTTGCCGTAGGTGGTGCCCTCCGGGTGCACAATGAGGGCGGCGCCAGGGCCTTTTTTGCACTGCTTACACAGGTCAAGGCAGTTGCAGGTCTGAACCCTGACTTTGTGCTTCTCGCCGCCCGTAAACAGTTTTTTCAGGCCCTGCTTTTTCAGCTCTATCTTAAGGGCCCGGGCCACGCCTTTGCCCACCTCATCCTTCTGGGCACTACATACAAACAGGCGAACTACGGAATCGGCAGACTTCACGGGGGCGGTAGGAGTTAGGGTTGGCCGGTCCAGCGGCGGTTTTGCAGCTTATACGCGGCCAGTTCCCGGTTCGACCAGAGCGTTTGGTAAATCTTCTGGTCGTGCTGCAGCTGGGGGTCCCGCTCCATGTAGCCGAGCAACTGGTGCAAAAAGTCATGGGCTTCGTCCTTGATAAAGTAAAACACCCAGTTATCCAGCCGCCGAAAATTCACCAAACCCGCATTTTTCAGGTACGATAATTGGCGGGAAGTCTTGGTCTGGCTGAAATCCAGCACCTGCTCCAGGTCAGAGATGCACATTTCCTGGTTGCGCCAGAGCAGATGCAGGATGCGTACCCGCGAGTCGTCGCCCAGGGCTTTGAAGAGTTGCTGGCCGAATGCAACGGTAAAGTGTTTCAGACGCATCTAGAGGGAAATGCAAAAGGGTGGCCCCACCGGAGCCCCGGCCCGAATTTATACACAAACCCATCAGCGGCCCCCGAAAGTGCCGTATCTTTGGTAACTCGTAACACCTTGTATGTCTGTTGTGGCCCGATTTCGTTTCCTGATATTTCCTGCCGTAGTGGGCGTGCTGCTGGCCGTATTGCTGCTGGCGCCCGGCCGGGCGCGGGCCCAGGGGCAGCGCCGGGTGGTGCAGTTCAGCGGCATTGTGGCCTCCGGCGACTCCCTGCTGGGCGTACCGGGGGCGGCCATCTTCGTGCCCAAGGCGGGGCGCGGCACGGCCAGCAACCCCTACGGCTACTTTTCTCTGCCCGTGCTGGCCGGGGATAGTATTGTAATCCGCAGCCTGGGCTACCGTAACCAGTACGTCATCATTCCCGAGGATTATCAGCGGCAGAGCTACTCCGTTATTGTATCGTTGCAGGAAGATGCCACGGTGCTGCCGGAAGTGCGCATCTTCCCGTATGCCACCGAGCGGGCCTTCAAAGAAGCCTTCCTGGCCATGAAAGCGCCCTCGGAGGCCGACCGCACGCCGGCCGACAAGCTCAACGAGAAGGTGATGCGTCGCATGTTCAATACCTTGCCGGTAACCAGCATGGGCAACTACCGCCAAACTATGCAGGCCCAGCAAAACGACCAGCAGCGCCGCATGGGTTTCGGGGCTACTCCCGCCACCAACAACCCGCTGCTCAACCCGTTCAGCTGGCTGCAGCTCATCAATCAGGTGAAAAGCGGGGAGTTCAAGAAGAAGGAAGGCGTAGATTACTAAGTTGAGCCCTCATGACGAGGCTGCAAGCCGTAGCAACCCGTCCGGCACCAAGTCTGAATTCTTAAGAAGCACAAAGCCCCTGGCGCCAACGCGGCCGCCAGGGGCTTTGTGCTTCTTTGGGGCTTCGCAACTACGGTCCACCTATTCGCCGCTGCAACCTTCTGGGCATTCAACCATTCACGCGCATATTCAGTACAGCAGGTGTTTGACCTTTGCCCTGCTTGCTATGGATACCAACTTACCGCGTACCTCCCAGCCCCGAATTGTGATTATTGGCTGTGGCTTTGCCGGCCTGCGCCTGGCCAAAGACCTGGCCGATGCACCCGTACAGGTGGTGGTTATTGACCGCAACAACTACCACAACTTTCAGCCGCTGCTGTATCAGGTAGCTACCGGAGCCCTGGAAGCCGACAGTATTGCCTACCCCATCCGTAAAATCTTCGCGGGCCAGTCTAATTTTTTCTACCGCATGGCCGATGTGCAACGCGTAGATACGGCCACCAACACGCTTGCCACCAATATCGGCGACATCCGCTACGACCACCTCGTAGTGGCAACCGGCTCGCTCACTAACTTCTTCGGCCTCACCAGCATCGAGCAGAACGCCATGCAAATCAAGAGCGTACCCAACGCCCTGAATCTGCGCAGCTACCTGTTCCAGAACTTTGAAAAAGCCATCCTTACCGAAGATCCGGCCCGGCGGCAAGCCCTGATGAACGTGGTGGTGGTAGGCGGCGGGCCCACGGGCGTAGAAATTTGCGGCTCCCTGGCGGAGATGCGCAAGGACGTTCTGCCCAAGGATTACCCCGAGCTGGACCTCAAGCAGATGGAAATTTACCTGGTGGAGTCGGGCGGGGAAGTGCTGGGGCCTATGAGCAAAGACTCGCAGGTGCAGGCCAAGCGGTATCTGGAGGAAATGGGCATTCACGTGCGGCTCAACACCCAGGCCAAGCACTTCGAGGAGGGTAAGCTTTACTACTCTGATACCGAGTTTATCCGGACGGAAAACCTGATTTGGGCGGCCGGCGTGAACGGGGCGGCCCTGGAAGGCTTGCCCGAAGTCGCCGTGGCCCGCAACAAGCGCGTAAACGTGGACACGGTGAACCGCGTGACTGGCTTCCAGAATGTGTATGCCATTGGCGACGTGGCTAACATGGTAACCGACGAAATGCCTCGTGGCTACCCCATGCTGGCACCCGTGGCCATTCAGCAGGCCGAGCAGCTAGCCGACAACTTCAAGCGGCTGCTGCGCGGCGAAACCCTCAAGCCATTCCAGTATACCAACAAGGGTAGTATGGCCATTGTGGGCCGCAACCGCGCCGTGGTCGATTTGCCGGGCGACAAGCACTTCGGCGGCTTCTTCGGGTGGCTGACCTGGCTGTTCGTGCATTTGATGACGCTGGTGGGCTTCCGCAACAAAGTGGTTACGCTGGTGGGTTGGGCCATCAGCTACTTCAGCTCCGATAAAGCTCTACGCCTCATTATCCGCCCCTATAAGCGCTCTGATTTTAAGGATGGCAAAGGCAAAACCAAGGCCGAGCTACAGTCTCAGACGCCCCAATACAACCCTTCCGTGCCCGCCCCTGACGCGCCGGTGGTGGGCGGGTAGCTCCAAGAAATTATCTAACTGAAAAAGGCCCCTACTGTTCAAGTAGGGGCCTTTTTCGATATGGGGTCAGGGAAAACGTGCTGTACCTTACGTGTAGCTCGTTGTGCTTAGGGGCTCAGCATACAAAGTAGGCTACTGCGCGCATCCGGTGTCTCCGGATGTTACGTGTTTGCGTTGCTGCGTCTGAGCGCTAACGCTGGCAGCCTACGTTTTCTACCACTAATTGCGGAACGTCAAACTCCTGATAAATAGCCAAGCAAGGCCGCGGGGCTGCCTCCGCCTCCGTGGGTGAGCGTAGCTGGAAGGTCAGCTCAGTGCCGGCAGCCGTGTTGGCGGGCAACACAGAGTAAGTACCAACCACATTGTAGTAGATGTTGCCAGTATAGGTAATCGTCTTGCCTAGTGTTAGGTCACCGCTGGTTAGCTGAATAAGCGTGCCGTTGCAGCTCCCGCCAATTACACGGCCCTTCGTGCAGTTACTGTGGATGGTCGTAGAACCAGGGTCGTCGCAGCCGCCAAGAGTGCCCAGCAGTAGGGCACCGAGGGCTAAGGGTACTAGATTTTGCATGTGAGCCTGCCTTATGGGGTTGTTCCTGAACGAGCCCCGGCCGAGCCATAAAGTTGCATCTGCTAGGGTGGCTAAACTGCGGGTCGCAACACCGTCAACAGCTCCCGCACCTGGGCCGTGAGCAGGGCTTCGTCGGAGGTGTCGAGCAGGCGGGCATCAATACCAACGCAGGTTGCACCAGCCGCCTTCCACTCCTGCAGGCTGGCAGTAGTGGGCTGAATACCACCCGTAACCATGAGGGGCACTTGGGGCAGCGGCCCGCGCAGAATGCTAAGGTAAGCGGGCGTGAGGTAGGCCGAGGGGAACAGCTTTACCAGCGTAGCGCCCAGGCGGTGAGCTTCGTATACTTCGTTCAGGGTTTGGGCTCCCGGTAGCCAGGCTAAATCGTGGCTGCGGCAAATGGCGGCTACATCAGGGCTGGTGACGGGTTGAATAACGAAGTCGGCCCCGGCTTCAATGAAGCGGCCTGCTTCCTCGGCCGTAAAAATGGTGCCCGCCCCCAGCAGCAAGTCGGGGTATTCGGCTTCCACAAAGCGCTGCAAGCGGCTGAAAATAGCATGGGCCTCGGGTCCCCGGTTGGTAAACTCAAACAGCCGGACGCCGGCTTCGTAGCAGGCGGCCAGTACGGTACGGGCGTACTCCTCCTGAGCGTGGTAGAAAACCGGAATCAGCGGGTGCTGTTGCGCCTGTGCCAGGGCGTGGGCCGCAGTGAATCGAGCCATTGGGTTAGTTTCGGTTGGTAGTTGTCGATTGTCAGTACGTAGTCCAGCGAAAGAAGGAACTGACAACCGGCAACTACCAACCAACAGTTAAATAGCAAACTCGCTCAGCGCCCGGTACACGTCGTACACGTTTTTGTCGCCCCGGAAGGTTTTGCTGATGGGCTCGGTCTGCCCGCGCACCCATATTTTCAGCTCCGCGTCGAGGTCGAAGTGGCCGGTGGTTTCCATCGAAAACCGCTCGATGCTGCGGTAGGGCAAGCTTAGGTACTCGCGCTTTTTGCCCGTTACGCCCTGTTTATCAATCATAATCAGGCGTTTGGTGGTGAACACCATCAGGTCGCGCAACACGGCGTAGGCGTTGCGCACCTGCTCACCAGGGGAAAGGAGCTGTTGCAGCTCCAGCTGCATGTCTTGCGCATCGGTTTCGGAAGCATTGCCCAGCAGGCCGTCAAGAAGTCCCATAGCAAAAAGGATGGAGTGGAAGTATGGTTCAAGCTACTAAGAAACGCGGAGCCGGTAGCGGAAGAGCTTGTCTATCAGAATTAGGCGGCGCGGAGTAGGCTGTCAGGGGGTGCGCACCGCCTAATTCGGCCGGGAGCGTACACCGGAGCAGCTACTACCCGCAGTTGTGCTTATACTGAGCTAGTTAGTACGGCTGTATTCAGTACCTTGAGCTGCCGGCTGCCGGGGGTGTTGATCAAGCGCCCGGCCAGCGTAGGCCCGCGCCGGTCGGGCGTTACATTTCTGATTCTCTATTCATTCATAGTCGTAGTCATGAGCCAACTTCCCACCTCGCCTTCCCGGCGCGAATTTATCAAGCAAAGTGCCGCTGCCGCCGCCACCTTCATGATTGTGCCGCGCTTCGTGTTAGGGGGCAAGGGCTACACCGCTCCCAGCGACCAGCTGGTTGTGGCCGGGGTAGGCGTAGGAGGTAAGGGAGAAAGTGACATAGCCGCATTTGCCAAAACCGGTAAGGTGCGCATTGGCTACCTCTGCGACGTAGACGACCGGCGGGCGGCCCGCTCGGTGCAGGCATTTCCGCAGGCCAAGTATTATAAGGACTGGCGGCAGCTGCTGGATAAAGAAGCCAAGAACTTCGATGCCGTGTCGGTATCGACGCCCGACCACAACCACGCGCCGGTTACGCTGGCCGCCATGCAGCTGGGCAAGCACGTGTACGTGCAAAAGCCACTCACCCACGATATCTACGAGGCGCGCGCCCTCACCGAAGCGGCTAAACGCTACCACGTAGTCACCCAAATGGGCAACCAGGGAGCCTCCGGCGACGGGGTGCGCCAGCTGCAGGAGTGGTACGACGACAACGTGATTGGCAACGTGCACACCGTGTACTGCTGGACCGACCGGCCCGTGTGGCCCCAGGGCATTGCCTGGCCAGCCGCCGCTACGGCCGTACCCCCGGAGCTGGACTGGGACCTGTGGCTGGGCACGGCTCCTTCCCGGCCTTACGTGGATAAGCTGGTGCCTTTTAACTGGCGCGGCTGGTGGGAGTACGGCACCGGTGCCCTCGGCGACATGGGCTGCCACCTGTTGGAGGCACCCTTCCGGGTGTTGGGCCTGCAGTATGCCAGTGCCGTGCAGGCCAGCGTGGGCAGCGTGTACGTGGATGAATTTAAGCGCGGCTATTTCCCGGAAAGCTGTCCGCCCTCCAGCCACGTTATCCTAACCTTTCCCAAAACCGCCAAAACCAAGCAGGAAATAACGGTGCACTGGATGGACGGGGGCATTCAGCCGGAGCGCCCGGACGAGCTGGGCCCCAACGAGTTGTTCGGCGACGGGGGCAACGGCATCCTGTTCATCGGGAAGAAGGGCAAGATGATGGCCAGCACCTACGCTGCCGAGCCCCGCCTGCTGCCCACCGCCCGCACCCAGGAAGTGCGCACCAAGCCCACCCTGGCCCGGGTGCCGGGCGGTGCCGAGGGGCACTACGCCCAGTGGGTAGAAGCCTGCCTGGCCGGCTACGGCAACCACTACCTCAGCTCTCCCTTTGAAGTAGCTGGCCCGCTCACCGAGGCGCTACTCATGGCCAACCTGGCCATTCGGGGTTACGATGTGCAGCGGCCCAGAGCCACCGGTTCGGGCTTCGACTATCCCGGCCGCGGCATTGAGTTGCTCTGGGCCCCCCAACAACTGCGCGTAACCAACTTCGAGGAAGTAAACCGCTTCGTGAAGCGCGACTACCGTCCGGGCTGGCAGTAGGCGGCCGGCCGGTAGCTCAGGCGTTGCCGGAAGCCCTTCGTCTATGATTCTGCGCTCCTCGTCCAGAACAGCTACCTAGAACCACTTGGCCTTTTGCGCTACTCCGAGTAACCTCGTAATTTTGCCTCTCTCTTCGAAGACATTTGTGTATGGTATTAGCCGATTTACTGGAGTTGGGCTTCCGTGATTCCTCCGAGTGCCCCGAGGCCTGGCAAAACAAAGGGCACGTGGTCTGCCGCAACTTCGGCCGCGCCCTAATCAGTATTCTGTGGTACTCAGACTCGTCCGAAATTGAAGTCATCGTGGGTGATGTAAACACGCCGTTGCTGCACTTCCGCTCCGCCCTGCTCACCATCGGGCACTTGCAAAGCTTGCTACGCGACTATTGGCCCGCCGCCAGCGAGGCCAACGCGTAACAAAAAAGCCTTCCTGATCAGGAAGGCTTTTTTTATTGCTTGTCAGCGGGCAAAGGCTAGTTGGTACCGCCGCCCGTGGAATTGACCGGCTTCTGTTCCTTCTGCTGCAGGGCCGACTGCTGCTGCATGGGGTTGGGCTGGGCGCGCTGTTGGTACTCAAACAGCTCGAAACGCGAGGGCGCGGCCTTTTGGGGCCAGGCATTGTTCGAGAGGTCTGTGTCGGCAGTTTGCAGGAAGGGGTCCAGCACGAAGCTTACCACCGGCTTTTCAGTGATGAATACCTTGGTTACCTCGGCGTTGTTCTTGCGCCAGATTTCGGCCGGAATGTTCATGATTTCCTGCTTGCCGTCCTCGTAGGTCATCTGCACAATTACCGGCATGGTCAGGCCACCCTTATTCTTGAGGCTCACCTCGTAGAAGTGCAGGCCGCTGTTGAGGCGCTGCTGCTGCTCAGGGCTCATGCCCTTTACCATCTGCTGGTAACGCTGCTTGTCGGCTTCGGTGGTAGCCAGCGGGTCGTACTGGTTGTAGAAATCCTTGAGCTCGGGCTTGTCGTCCACCAGGGTTTTCTTGATGTCCTGCAGGTTGCGCTGCTGGGAAATGCTCTGGGGCGCCTTATTGATCAGCTCCCGCTTGCGGGCATTTTCAATTTCGGGGTTCTTGGAGTCCACCGTGTACCACTTCACGCCGTCAATGGCCAAGTCGGTTTTATCCACGGTATAGAACCAGCCGCGCCAGAACCAGTCCAAGTCCACGCCCGAGGCATCTTCCATCGTGCGGAAGAAGTCGGCGGGAGTGGGGTGCTTGTAGGCCCAGCGGGTGGCGTACTCCTTGAAAGCGTAGTCGAACAGCTCCCGGCCCATGATGGTTTCGCGCAGGATGTTGAGGCCCGTAGCGGGCTTGCCGTAGGCGTTGTTGCCAAACTGCAGCACCGACTCCGAGTTGGTCATGATAGGCGTTTGCAGGCTCTTATCCGACTGCATGTACGCCACAATGTTGGCCGGCTCGCCGCGGCGCGAAGGGTAGTTCCGCTCCCACTCCTGCTCGGTGAGGTACTGCACAAAGGTGTTCAGGCCCTCATCCATCCACGTCCACTGCCGCTCATCGGAGTTCACAATCATGGGGAAGAAGTTGTGGCCCACTTCGTGAATAATCACCGAAATCATACCGTATTTCCGGTCGGCCGAGTAGGTGCCGTCCTTTTCGGGGCGGCCACCGTTGAAGCTCAGCATCGGGTACTCCATACCGCCCACCGGCCCGTGCACCGAAATGGCCACCGGGTAAGCGTAGGGGATGGTGAACTTGGAGTAGGTTTTGATGGTGTGCGCAATAACCTCGGTGGAGTACTTACCCCACAAAGGGTTGCCCTCCTTGGGGTAGTAGCTCATGCACATCACCGGCACGCCGTTCTGCTTCACGCCCATGGCATCCCAAATAAACTTCCGCGAAGAAGCCCAGGCAAAGTCGCGCACGTTTTTGGCGGCGTAGGTCCAGGTTTTGGTGCCTTTGGCGCGGTTCTGCTCGGCCCGCTCCGCCTCCATCGGCGACACGATGAGCACGGGCTTGTTGGACGATTTGGCTTGCTCCAGGCGCTGGCGCTGGGCTGAGGAAAGTACCTCGGAGGCGTTCTGCAGCGTACCGGTGGCGCCCACCACGTGGTCGGCGGGGGCCGTAATGCTCACGCGGTAGTCGCCGAAGGGCAGGGCAAACTCCCCGTTACCGAGGAACTGCTTGTGCTGCCAGCCCTGATTATCCGAGTACACCGCCATGCGGGGGTAGAACTGGGCAATTTCGTAGAGGTAGTTTTTGTCCTCCGGGAAGTACTCGTAGCCCGAGCGTTGGTTGATTTTGGTCTGGTCGTTGATGTTGTAGCTCCACTTGATGCTGAACGTGACGGCCTGCTTGGGCCGCAGGGGCGTGGGCAGATCAATGCGCATCATGGTGTGGTTGATGACGTGAGGCAGGGCCTTGCCGCCTTTCATCTTCACCTCGGCAATCTTGAAACCCCCGTCAAACTCGCTCTTCTGCAGGTATTCCAGGGCCTGAAACGGCATGCGCTGCTGAATCTGGCCTACTTCCGTGGCGGCCGTAATGGAGTTCTTGTCCAGCACGTTCTGGTCTAGCTGCACCCACAGGTAGGTGAGCACATCGGGCGAGAGGTTGGTGTAGGTAATGTCCTCGTCGCCGGAAATTGACTGTTTCGCGTCGTCCAGCTTTACCCGAATGTTGTAGTCGGCGCGCTGCTGCCAGTACTGGTTGCCAGGAGCCCCGGAAGCCGTGCGGTAGGTGTTGGGCGTGGGCAGCAGGGTTTCCAGCTGCGCGAATTTGTCGGTGCCGGAGTTGGTGTTCTGCGCCGCAGCCGGCAGGGCCAGCAGCGCCACCAGCCCGGCGGCCAGCAATGGTTGTTTCAGCATATGCAATGAAGGGGAGAAAAAAGCGGCAATAACAAGCAAAACGGTCCCGGAAAAACTACCCGCGCCGCGTGCGGCGAAAGACACACCAGGCAGCGTGAGGTTGCAGATAGCGCAGCCGGAAGATACTACACATCTGGTTTACCCCAGCAACTGCCCCAGCAGCAGCACGAGGGCAATGCCCAGCGCGGCTCCGCTGGTGACCAGTAGCCAGTCGCGGCGGTGCACGCGCAGCACCCGTAGCAATACAAAACCCAGCAGCAAAATCAGCAGCACAATAACCAGTTGGCCCAACTCCACACCCAGGTTGAAGCTCAGCAGCTCCAGCACCGGGCGACTTTGCCGGCCCAGCAATTCGCGCAAGTAATTGGAAAAGCCCAGGCCGTGAATCAGCCCAAATACCAGGGCCAGCAGGTTGGGCAAGGCTAGCACCAGGGGCTGGGGGGTAGGACGATCAGCTATGCGGCCCGCCCCACTGCCGGCCCGCGCCAGGTTTAGCACGCAGGTTAGCACGATGGTCACCGGAATCAGCACTTCAATCAGCGTGGGCGAGTACTGCACCACGTTCAGCGTAGCCAGGGCCAGCGTAATGGAGTGGCCCACCGTGAAGCTGGTTACCAGGGCCACTACCCGCCGCCAATCCTGCAGCACGTAGGGCGCGCACAGGGCCAGCAGGAACACTAGGTGGTCGTAGGCGCGCAGGTTAAAAATGTGGTGAAACCCCAGTTGCAGGTAAGTGGTGAAAACGGACATACAAGGTGCTGATGGAAAGGAGCGGGGGCCAAATATCAGCATCTTGTGTTATTTACCGCAGTCAGACCCAAGGCGGGTGGCTCTGTTGGCTGGTGTAGAAAGGGTTGCCCAGCGGTCAGAACAAAAAAACTCCCCGCCGGCCAGGCCGACGAGGAGTTCATCAAAGCAACGTCAGGACGACTACTGCTTCACGATGCGGCGTACATCCAGGCCCCCTTCCGTGCGGGCTTTCAGGACGTACACGCCCGTGGGCAGCTGCGACAAATCCAGGGGCTGCTCCAGGCGGCCGGCGGGCACCGTGAGCGTGCGCACCGACTGCCCGATGGCGTTGTACACCGTCAGCTCCACGGCCTTGCTGTAGCCCGCCAGCTTCACGGTTACCAGCCCATCGGTAGTGGGGTTGGGGTAGAGCGTGAGCGAGGTACCAGCCAGGGGTTTCAAATTGGTAGTTACTACCTGCGTGGTCGAAGCCAACGAGGCGCAGCCTGCGGCGTTGGTTACCACCACCGTGTACGTGCCGTACTGGGCGGCCGAGTTTACCACGTAGTCCTGGCCGGTAGCCCCGGGAATGAGCGTGCCGTTGAGGTACCACTGGTTGCCCGTGGCGGAGCTGCTGGTAAGCGTAGTCACAGCCCCATTGTAGCGTACCGACACTGTTGGCTGCGGCGGCGTAGCGTTGATGATTACCGTGGTGGTAGCCATAACGGCTGAGCACCCGCCCGAAGCAGCTACCGTGTTGGTAACGGTGTAGGTGCCGGGGGTGGAGGTGCCGGGCGTGATGGCCCCGGTAGTAGCATTTAGCGTGAGGCCCGCTGTGCTGCTAAACGTGCCGCCTGTGGCTCCGCTAGCAAGGGCAGGCGTAATAGCACCCGCAACCGAAGTGCAGTAGCTGGCATTGACATAGCTGAAGCCAGCCGTAGCCGGCGCCGTAATGGTTACGGTAGCGGTGGCCGTTACCGTAGCGCACCCACCCGAAGCCCCCACCGTATTGGTTACGGTGTAGGTACCCGGAGTAGAAGTAGCGGGCGTTATAGCACCCGTAGCGGCATTGATGGTCAGGCCGGCCGTGCTGCTAAATGTGCCGGCAGTGCTACCAGCAGCCAGCGTAGGCGCAACTGTACCGGTAGCCGTAGTGCAATACGCTGTAGCTGCGTAACTGAAGCTGGCAGTGGCCGGAGCCGTAATAGTCACGGTAGCTGTAGCTGTTACGGCGGCGCATCCACCCGAAGCTGCTACAGTATTAGTAACGGTGTACGTACCGGGGGTAGAAGTGCCAGGCGTGATGGTGCCCGTAGCAGCATCCACTGTAAGCCCGGCCGTGGAGCTGAACGTGCCCGCGGTAGCGCCGCTGGTCAGGGTAGGGGCAACGGTTCCGCTGATACTAGTGCAATATGCTGTGGCAGCGTAGCTGAAGCCGGCGGTAGCCGGAGCGGTAATGGTAATCTGCAAAGTAGCCGTTACCGCCGCGCAAGCACCCGAAGCTGCCACCGTGTTAGTTACGGTATACGTGCCGGGCGTAGAGGTGCCAGGAGTAATGGCCCCCGTGGCGGGGTTGAGCGTGAGGCCAGCCGTGGCGCTGAAAGTACCAGCCGTGGCACCGGTAGCCAGCACTGGCGCAATGTTGCCCGTAGCCGAGGTGCAGTAAGCTGTACTGGGGTAGCTGAAGGCGGCAGTAGCCGGTGCCGTAATGGTTACCGTGGTGGTGGCCGTAGTCGCCGCGCAGCCACCCGAAGCCGCCACTGTGTTGGTCACCGTATAGGTGCCGGGAGTGGAAGTGCTGGGCGTAATGGCACCGGTAGTGGCATCAATTGTCAGGCCCGTCGTGCTGCTGAACGTGCCGCTGGCTGCACCGGCGGCCAGCGTAGGTGTAACCGTACCAATGGCTGACGTGCAGTAGGTGGCAGCCGCGTAGCTGAAACCAGCCGTTACCGCGTTGGTAATGGTTACCGTAGCCGTTGCCGACCCAGGGCAGGTGCCGCCCACGCTGTACGTCACCGTGTAGGTGCCGGCCGTGCTGGCTGCCAGGTTGATAACTCCCGTAGTTGCGTCAATGGCCAGGCCAGTGGTGCTGCTAAAGGTACCGCCAGCCGTGCCCGTAACCGTGGGGATAGGGTTGGTGCCGCTCTGGCAGAACGTGGTATTGGCGTAGCTGAAAGCGGCCGAAGCGCCAGGATTCACCGTCACCTGAATGGCGGCAGAGGTAGCTGAGCAAGCGCCCGTAGTCACCACAACTGAGTAAGCGCCGCTGGCCGTTACGGTGGCGGTATACGTGGCCGAAGTAGCACCGCTGATGGGCTGCCCGTTCAGCAGAAACTGGTAAGTAGCACCGGTAACGGGAGTAGCATTCAGGGTAAGCGTGCCCGAGCCGCAGAACGTGGTGGGCGTGGCCGCCGTGAGCGTAGCCGTCGGACCGGCCGTTACCGTCACCGTCACCGCGGAAGAGTACACAATACGGTTATCCACAGTCCGGATAACGGCCCGGAAAGTCGTCGTCTGGGTCAGATTGCTAAACACCAGCGTTGTCCCGGTGTTGGTGCCGGGTACGGCCACAAAGCCGTTGCCCGTATTGGCTTCGTAGCCCGTAATGGTGCCCACGTTGCCACTAAGCGTGAGTGTGCCCGTGTTAGAGCCGCTGCACACGCTGGCTACCGAGGAGGCCAGGGAGCCACCTTCCGTATTAGCCAGCACAAAAAAGTCGTTGCCGGGCGTAATAGGCTGGTTGGATACCCAACCGGTAGTAGGAGCCGAAGCCGCAGTACCACCAATGCTGGCGTAGGTGCCATTAGCCGTAGCTGCCTGGGCCACTACCGACGTGAGCGTGCCACCTACTACATCATCACCGCCGTAGCTGAGCTGCACCGTAGCCGAAGCCGGCAGGGCGGCCGTGTTCTGAATGCGCACGTAGCGCGTGGGGTTCAGTGAGGACAACGACCCCGACAACGAGCCGCCCGTAGCACCACTAATAATCGTGGCCGTAAAAGTTTGCGCCCCCGAGGTGGTGATGCCGCCCAGCACGACTGGCCGCCAGCCCGGACCGTCGCCAATGGCGAAAGTGCGGCTCACGGGGGTAGTACTGTTTACCGTTATGGCCAGCGGGCCCCGCACGAAGCTGGTTGCCGAGCCTGTGGGCGGCGTGCCGGCCGTTTCGGCCAGAATCAGAGTATTAGCTTCGGAGGTGCTCAGTACCCCACTGGTCAATGTCAGTGAGCGAGTGCCGTCGCCGCGCACCGTAAGATTGCCGCGTACCAGTGTTACGCCGCTGGGGTTGGCGATGGTCAGATAATCTACGCTGCGGGTTGCTGGAATTTCAAAGCCAGTGCTACGGCCAGCTGCTTCAGCGGCATAAATCAGCTCCAACGTACCCGTGCCAATGTTAAACTTGGGGGCCACATCGAAGCTACTAGCGGCCGTGGTGCCAGCCGCGCTGCCTAGCTGAATGACGTTGGCAGTAGCAGTGCCGCTGCCTACCGTGAGGTTACCGGCGTTTAGCAGGTTGCCAGCTATCAGGTTCAGCCGGTTCACCGCCAAAGGAGCGTCAAGCGTCAGGCCCGCCGTGTTGCTGAGGGTGAGGTTGGTAACAACCGAGAAAGTACCGCTTCCGCCAATAGTCTGGGGTGCCGTGCCGGCCATCGTCAGCTTACTGGTCGTCGCGTTGGCCGTCAGGGTGCCGTCGTTTCGTAGTGAAATACCGCGGTGCGTTAGCTCAAAGCCGTTCAAATCCAGCGTTGAGCCGCTGTTGATAACAATGGGCCCCGCCACCGTTGCCGCCCCGGAAGCCAGAATACCCGCGCCAGTGTTGGAAGCCAGTTGGGCCGTTTTGGCAGTAGTGGTATTGTCCACCGTCAGCCCCGGTAAATTACCCGAGAGCTTGAAGATGGTGGCGGTAGTTGCGGTGCTGGCTGAGCCTACCTGCACTACCCCGCCGGTGTAGTTCATGGTGCCGTTTACCGAATAGTCAAAGGCGGTAGCGGCGCGGGCCAGAATAATGGTGCCGCCGGAAATATTCTGCACGTTGGCCGCCGTGCTGTTGACCAGCCCAAAACTGGCATTGGTTGAGGAGGTGTTGCCGGCCGCAATATTTACAACCGTAAGCGTACCCCCACTCAGGTTAAAGGTAATGGGGTTGATGGTGTTAAAGCGGCCCGTGGTAGACAGGGCGCCGCCTTCCTGGGTGTAAATGGCCCCACTACCGAAGCCCAGGGAGTTGCCCGCGCCAGTGCCTACGTTATAGGTACCCGCCGATACGCGCAACAAGCCATTCACGGTGCCGGAGCCTGTCTGACCTGCCACCGTGAAGTTGGCGTTGTTTAGCCAAACACCGCCGGTAGCGGGAATAATGTAGGCAGTCGTGGCAAACACCTTGTTGCTAACCGTGCTGGTACCCGAAATTTTCAGGGTGCCGGTCATGTCATCGGCGGGCGTGGTGCCTGTGGTCCGGGTCAGCAGGAATCCGTCGCCGGTGGTGGTTGAGCCTTTCACCGAAAGCGTGGGGAGGTTCATCTCCACCACATCCGTCCGGGCCGATTTGGCCAGCGTCATCGTCTGCAGGTCGGTGGTACCGGAGCCACTAAAATTGGCGTTGCCCGCGCCGGTAAAGCGCAGGTCCGAGCCCACGGCGCTGCTGGCGCTCAGGTCCAGGGTGCCATTGTTGAGTACGCTGCCACCCACCTGCACTTGGTAAACCGTGGTGCTTGAAGTCAGCAACGAGCCCGTGCTGTTGATAGTGAGCGAGGCGCAGCTAGCGGCCACGTCCACCGTCACAGTTGCGCCGCCCACCACCGTCACGTCGTCGGTGGCGGTGGGTACCACGCCACCTACCCAGGTGGCCGGGCTACTCCAGTTGCCCCCGGCGGCGGTAGAGCTGATGCTGGCCTGCACCTTCTGCGCTTTTCGGCCAGGGGCGGGCCTAGCGGCTTTAGAAGACATGGTAGCCTCATTACCTAGCCGCTGTTGCGCCTGGGTAAGTGGGCTAACCAGTAGGCCGCAAGCCGCCGCCGCTAAAGGCAGCCACCTGCGGTTTTTAACAACCTGCCAACGGTGGGTTGTCGCATGCTGTACTGTTGGAATCATGCAAAAATGAATGAGGGGTGGAAAAAAGAACAAAACAGGCCCGCAAAGTAGATGCTCTGCTTAGGCATCAGGTGGGAGAAAAGCAGGGTAGAAACTTGTAATCAGCTAAAACAGGCAATAGGATATAAAGAAAGCTTCCGGGAAATACGCACATAAAATGTGCTATAAATACAAGGGGGTAAGATAAAGTAAATATTCTGGTTATTCAGATAATAATATCACGGCTTCATCAGAGCAGGATGATAAATTTACCGAATCCTTTACCCGACTTTAGCTATGAGAAAACGAGTACTATTACTGGTAGGAGCCCTGTGCGCAAGCACTATCAGCCGGGCCCAAACGACTCAGCCGCTGCCCGTGGCACCCACCGAAATAACCTTGACCCGCGCCGATACGGCCCGGGCCGTGCATGAGCTGTTCAAGAGCCGGCGTGGTGGGGCCGCAGCCTGGCTGGGGTTGGGAATAGCCAGCTTGGCGGCTTCCATTCTGCCCGCGCAGCAATCCACCAGCGCCGGCGTCTGGACGCCGGGCGTAGTAGCGGGTACGGCGTTTGTGGGCATTGGGCTGAACAAAAGCATCGGGTTCTGGTGGAGTAAGGAGCGCATGATAATGCGCGACCTGGCCGCTACCGGCCACCTGCCGCCCAACATCCGTCGGCGACTGAAAGGTGAGTTTGTACCCCTGCGCGGCATGGCCTCCGATGTCAATCCGCTGCTGGCTACCGGTGTACCGATGCCGGTTGATACAACCAAATCTACCGCACCCGCCAAAATCAGTATTCCCTTCGCAGGAGTGGCTACCTCCGGCTACACGCTGGCCGATTCATTGGATGCGGTGGCAGCGTTGTTTGCTGGTAAGCGGCTCGTGGGGCAGTTGCCCGTGCTGGCAATACTGCCGGCCGCGCGGCTACTGTCGGGCAGCAGTGAGGCCGACCGGCAGTACAACATCAACACGGGCCAATACGAGGAGAACAAGCCGTCGGCGGGAGCGGTAATTGCCGGGCTGGGGCTGGCTATTGGCGGCGTTACCTACATGTTCGTGCATAATGCACCGTACTCCAACGCCAAGTACGCCGAACTGGTGGCCGCTTCCCAGGCTGGTGCCCCCATTCCGGCTAAATGGCGCGCCCAGCTCAAGCCCAAACACTTCGGCCAGGGTCGGGAATTGCGCAATAAGATGCTGCGGCGGGAGGCCCGCAAAAACCGAAACAAGTAAGCAACAAAAAGCCCCGCCGGCATAGTGCCAGCGGGGCTTTTTGCTGTTTACTTCTATCTACTTATCCAACAGTGGGCAGCTCCACATTCACGAAGCGGATGTGCCCGTCTTCCAACACAGCTTCCACCACCGCATCCTTACTCACGCGGCCCGAGAGAATGTCTTTTGACAACTCGTTGAGCACCATGCGCTGCAGTACGCGCTTCAGCGGCCGGGCCCCGAAAGTGGGGTCGAAGCCCTGCTCGCCGAGGTAGTCGAGCACCTCGTCGGTGGCTTCCAGGCGGATACCAGCTTCCTCCAGACGTTGCTGAATCTGGCGGAACTGGATGTCCACAATTTTGCGGATTTCCTTGCGCTTGAGCGGCTGGAACATCACAATCTCATCGATGCGGTTCAGGAACTCGGGACGCATGTGCTGCTTGAGGCGGTCCACCACTTCCTCGCGGGTGCGGTCCACCACTTCGTCGTGGTTGTATTCATTCAGCTCCTTGAAATTCTGCTGAATGATGTCGGCCCCGGTGTTGGAGGTCATGATGATGATGGTGTTCTTGAAGTTCGCCACCCGGCCTTTGTTGTCGGTGAGGCGGCCATCATCCAGCACCTGCAGCAAGATGTTGAACACGTCGGGGTGGGCCTTCTCAATTTCGTCGAGCAGCACTACCGAGTAGGGCTTGCGGCGCACGGCTTCGGTCAGCTGCCCGCCTTCGTCGTAGCCCACGTAGCCGGGAGGTGCCCCAATCAGGCGCGATACGGCGTGGCGCTCCTGAAACTCGCTCATATCAATGCGCACCATGGCGTTTTCATCGTTGAACAGGTACTCGGCCAGGGCCTTCGCCAGCTCGGTTTTACCCACGCCGGTAGTACCCAGGAAGATGAACGAGCCGATGGGCCGCTTGGGGTCCTGCAAGCCAGCCCGGGAGCGGCGCACCGCATCCGAAATAGCCGCAATGGCCTCCGACTGGCCTGCTACCCGGCGGCCCAGCTCGTTCTCCAGATTCAGCAGCTTGTCCCGGTCCGACTGCAGCATCTTGCTCACCGGAATACCGGTCCACTTGGCTACCACCTCGGCAATGTCCTCGGAGGTTACCACTTCCTGCAGCATCGAACTGCCGTCCTTCTGGGCTTCGGCCTGGGCCTGCAGCTCCTTCAGTTTGGCTTCGGCTTCCTGAATTTTGCCGTAGCGCAGCTCGGCCACGCGGCCGTAGTCGCCCTGGCGTTCGGCCTGCTCGGCTTCCAGCTTGTAGCGCTCAATGTTTTCCTTCTCGGTCTGCACGCTGGTGAGGGCCGATTTCTCGTTTTCCCACTGCGCTTTCAGCGTGTCGCGCTGAGCCGAGAGGTCGGCAATTTCCTTGTTGAGCACGTTCTCCCGGTCGTGGTTTTCCTCGCGCCGGATGGCTTCGCGCTCAATTTCCAGCTGCATAATGCGGCGCTGCACTTCATCCAGCTCCACAGGCATGGAGTTTAGCTCGATGCGCAGCTTAGCGGCCGCCTCGTCCATCAGGTCAATGGCCTTATCGGGTAGGAAACGGTCGGTGATGTAGCGGCTGCTCAGTTCCACGGCGGCAATTACGGCGTCGTCGGTAATCCGTACGCCGTGGTGCAACTCGTACTTTTCCTTGATGCCGCGCAGGATGCTGATGGCATCGGGCACGGTGGGCTCATCCACCACCACGGCCTGGAAACGGCGCTCCAGGGCCTTGTCCTTCTCAATGTATTTCTGGTACTCCTTGAGCGTGGTGGCCCCGATGGCGTGCAGCTCGCCCCGCGCCAGGGCGGGCTTAAGCAGGTTGGCCGCGTCCATGGCGCCTTCGCCACCGCCGCCGGCCCCAATCAGGGTGTGAATCTCGTCGATGAAGAGCACAATCTGCCCATCCGAGTCGGTTACTTCCTTGATAACGGCCTTGAGGCGCTCCTCAAACTCGCCCTTGTACTTGGCCCCAGCCACCAGCAGGCCCAGGTCCAGGCTCATAAGGGTTTTGTCCTTGAGGTTTTCGGGCACGTCGCCGGCCACGATGCGCTGGGCCAGGCCCTCGGCAATGGCGGTTTTGCCCACGCCCGGCTCACCCAGCAGCACCGGGTTGTTCTTGGTACGCCGCGACAGAATCTGGAGCACGCGGCGGATTTCCTCGTCGCGGCCGATAACCGGGTCCATCTTGCCCGAGCGCACCCGCTCGTTGAGGTTGATGGCGTAGCGGTTCAGGCTCTGGTACTGGTCCTCGGCCGACTGACTGTTCACCTTGCGGCCCCCGCGCAGCTCCTTGATGGCTGCTTTGAGGTCCTTTTCGTTGAAGCCAGCGTCCTTCATCAGGGTAGCCACGGCGTCCTTGCCGCCCAGCAGCCCCAGCAGCAGGTGCTCCACCGACACGTATTCGTCGTCGAACTCCTTCAGGAAGCCGGTGGCGCGCTGCAAAGCGGCGGCGGCTTCGTTGGCGAGGTAGGGCGAGCCCCCGCTTACTTTGGGGTAGGCGGCCACGATGTCGTCGAGGCGGGGCGTGAGGATGTTCAGGTTCACGCCCAGCTTCTTGGCCAGAAACGACAGCACATTCTCGTCGCTCTGGAAGAGGCCTTTCAGCAGGTGGCCAGTTTCGATGGCCTGCTGCTGATTGCCCCCGGCAATTTCAGTGGCCTTCTGCACGGCCTCCTGCGCCTTGATGGTATAGTTATTAAAGTTCATGGTTCGCTTTCGTCGTAGGGTGAGACTTTGCAGTGGAAGGTCTACGAGAGGACTAGCAAACGGGGTGCGAGGATGGTTTTGCTGACTTTTTGGCTTGTTTTTATAAATTAATCATAATAATTTGTGACATAATGACTGCGTATTGCAGCTTTGCTTCTACAAAAGATCTAATCGGGATGGGACATTACACTGACGCGCCAGAGGACAACCTGCTTGGTATCGCTGACCAAAACCAACTGAATGAGCAGGAGGCATTGGGCGTAGCAACTGCCGAGACTTACATATTGGAAGAACTGGATTTTCCGGTAGAACTGTCAGCTTTCTTCATACAGAGCATTCATCGGATTGCCTTTGGTCATCTGTACGAATGGGCCGGCAAGTGGCGCACAACGGTTCTGAACGTCGGCGCTTATGTGCCACCGGAAGCGGAAAAGGTGCCTATGCTGATGTATGAGTTCGGCGATGAGCTGAGGTTTCGCCAGAGTAAGGTTGATTCCGCTAACCCATATGAAGTGGCTGAGCTATTGGCCTATGCCCATCACAAGCTGGTACACATTCATCCCTTCACGAATGGTAACGGCCGAACTGCTCGCTTGCTCACAAACGTGCTGGCCTACAACAACGGCTACCGGGAGGTAGTCCTGTATACCCGCGAACGAGGAGACAGCAGAAACAAATATCTCCAAGCCATCCGGCTTGGAGATACCTATGGTCTGGATGCGTTGACGGAGCTAATCAAACACCAGTTGCAGCCCCTGGAGTGAAGGGCCGCTGCCGTTGAGCCTGGTCGTACAATTCCTCTAGCTTCTGTAGCGAAACAGTTTGATTCTCTAGTGCCATCGAACCGAACACGGACCGCACCACCATATTTTTAATGAAAGCCGGATCCCGTAGTTGGGGATACTTGTCGCGGAGTTTCATGACGTTGAATTGGGCGCTAGAGATTGACTAATAGGTCAGATTGCATACTTGTAGGCATTACGGCGCAGCCGAATCAAATCCTCTTCGCTGAGCGTGTCAAACTTGAACTGTCTGGCATATTCGCGGGCTTGGGCCAGCCGCTGCTCTTTGGTGAGGTTAGTAGGTTCTGTTGGCGTTGGCTTGTTGTCGGTGGTTCCCATGATGCAGCAAGGTTAAGTAGCTGTACTACTGCGAAGATACGGCAAAAGGTTCAGCAGGTGGGTTGTTCTGGCAGTGTGGACGGAAACACCGCATAGCTGCTCAAGCGTAGGCGTTACTCGGCGCAGCCGAGCGACAGCGGGCTTCTACTGAAGTGATTTTTTAACAAAGATTACAGTGTTACTGTTAGTGTAATAAATTTTTGTTTCAACAAGCTTGTCATTCTCAACTCCTTTCCACTTTTTGTTATCATTGCTTAAAAATCTTTCATTAAGCTTTTTAATAAACCATTGTGCTTTATTAAAATCTTTCGGTACATACATGATTGTAGAGCAAATTTCGTTTGTGAATACAAATTCTATACTTCCAAAATCGTTAGTCGTTATTAGGAGATTGTTATCGATATTTTTATTTGAAAATAAGCTTTCGTTTCTACATGAAATACCGCCTTTTTTGAAATGCTCTTGAATCTGTATTCTTGTGTGACCGATTTGTTGTCCTATCGATGGGATAGAATTTAATACAAGGATTGTTGATAACAACAAAAATTTAATCAATTGATTCTTCATGCAATTAAAATTTGAGTGATGAGACGTGTTTAAACGAGTTCCTTGTACATTGCCCCTTTACATTCAAAGCACAAGCCTAATTGCACATGTTTAAATTCGGGAAATACGCCAGCGCCATTGCATCGTTTACAAGGTGTTAAATAGTATGGGTGAATCATACTGCTACTGTCGTAAAATGGAACACGGGCAAACTCGTGGAGTTTCCAATGACACCAATGGCACAACGTAATCAATGATTCTTGTGGATAATCCCAAGGAAGTATGCCTTTTATGTAATGAAGCTGTTTAGGAAGTCGGTTGCTTGTTGATTTTACGCAGCAGGAGTGTCGTAAATGCGAGCCAATGCAGAGCGAGCCAGTTTTCCAGACA
>NZ_JBEPPK010000019.1:0-108087 GCF_040547285.1 Hymenobacter sp. UYP22
TGCAAATAGGCCGGAGCACTGGGAAAAGCTGCGCGCTGGTGGCCCGGGGGTTGGCAGCGGCCCGCTCCGCGTTTCGGATTGGGAGTGCAAAAGTGCGGCCTTTTCCCGTAGCTTCCAAACCCAGACGCGAAAATATCCGTTCAGGGCCGCACTAAAAGACTCTTCTGCCACACAATCAGCTAGATTCATTTTGCAGTTATGTGCCCTTCGTGTTAGCGGATAGTTTCTGGAGTGGTAAAATCCGGGGGAATGGGACGGACTAGGCGCGGGCGGCGAGATTCATATTGCCGAATAGTTTGCCCTAGCGCTGCTAAGAAGGGTAAGCCGACAGTTTCGTACTCGTACGCTCCATCATTGATAATACCATCCTTGTTCACATATAAAACGGCACTCAGCATGAATTCCGTTTGATGGGTGGAATCAGCAAAGTAAGCGACATCGGCAAGGTAGCCGTGTGACATACCTACTATATTGTAGATGCGGAGGCCGGGCTCCTTGGTTGCTGTTGGGTGGCGGCCATACAACAGGTACTTCTTATAAGCATCGAAATACCGACTGCCTTTGTACATATTATACAGGGAGCTATGCGGCGTATGATGGAGGTAGTAGCGTAAAAACGCATAATCGGTAGCAGTGAGGCGTAGGCGTTGGGCGGCGGGCAGGGCATCGGGGAACAGGACTGCTTGGAGCAGGCTTGTGATGGACAGTAGCGGCAGGTAATTGGCTGTGGTAAAATCGTAGGGCTGGGGAATGATGCGGCCACCAGCCTGATGGGCCCGTCCCTTAGTAATGCGACCAAGGGGTAACGACAAGGGGTGAAGGTTGACAGCTGCAGGCTGCTGGTATACGACCTCTGCGGTAGCGGCACTCCGGAACTGTATCGGGTTGGTGTACCGGTTGGCGGCTGTGTCGCAGGGGGCGAAGCGGCGCACGATGCGGGACTCCGGGTAGCCAAGTTCGGCCAAGCGGGCATTAAGCGGGCCCTGGCCCAGAAACTCGTAGAGGCGGTTGTAGGCGTGATTGTCGCTGACGAGCAGCATCCGTTTGATATAGTTACCGACGGTATTGACCTGGTCGGAGTCGGGAGAGGGATTGTAGGGCGCAGGCGTTTGGCAGCGGAAAGCCACGCCGGTTTGCATGGGCGAACGACGCGTGAGGCCAGGTCGACTTAAATCATTAAGCTTTTCGAGGGCCAGAGCGGCGGTGGGCAGTTTTACCAAACTGGCCGGATTGAAATACTGGCGGGCATTAAGTCGAAAGTGGTGCGGTACAAACGTGGGCCGCTGCTGCGCGTCGCGGTTGATTTGGGTGTAGATGATTTGCAGCTCGTAGGCTTCGGCTCGGTTAACAACAGGCAGCAGGCGGGCGTCAGAATGCAGTAGACTATCCAACAATGGGCTGTTGGGGACAGTAGCAACATGGGCTGGGCTGGTTTTGGCCGGAGAAAGGGCAAGGGCGGTGCCTAATACCCCCACAGTAAGTAGCGCAGCAAATCGAATCATGGAGGAAGATACGGTGAAACCCCTCTCCCGCTTGGGGCCGGGAAAAGATGAAAGCCGTTTCCTGATAGGAAACGGCTTTGGGGTGTATTGATTTCGTGCTAGTAGCCGCCGAGCCGGCTTGTGATTCGCCCGCTGACAGTGAATGTAGAACGGAACATCATCACATTAGTGCTTGGCTTGGTCCTGTAGACGGAGGCACTATATATATAGGAGTGCTTACGGCTGCACGGGCTTGCGGTTCCGGGCCAGCAGTAAGTTGGAATCGTTCTGCCGCCAATTGTAGCCGGTACCAAACGGTAATGGGCGCGGCGGGTTGGCTTTATCGGTATAGGCGGCGGTGAGGGCCGGCTGATACTGTTTGGCGAACAGGTTGATGGGCCGCTTATAGGTGCCGTAGTAGGTAAGCTGCCAGTTGGTGGGCGGGAGGTACTTCATGGCAATGCCCGAATCATCCTGCAACAGGTAATTACTGCGTTCCAGAATGAGGGTGCGCACTTTGCTGAAGTAGCTTTTGTGCATTAGGTAGGTAGCCGACTTCACGTAGGTAGTAAGCGGGCCGAGGCTGCGCACATAGTTCAAGGCGGCTTCTTTCGTCTTGCCAAGCTGCCAGTCGCTGAGGTCGGCGGAGAGGTACACGACGGTTTTCGGAGGGCCGGCTTTGCTGCGCAGTTTCACTTCTACTCCGGGCACCACGTTGAGGCCAGGCTTTTGCACAGTGGCCGAATCGGCATCGGTGAGTTGGCCTTCGGGAGTGAGCTGCACGTAACGCAAGGCTTCCACCTGATGGTCGGTGCGGGCGGCAAACAATAGCAGCAAGGGCACTACACCGCCGATGTTAACGCGCTGGTTGCTGCGCTCCGCCGTTTTGACAATGGAATTTGCCTTGCTGAGGGTATTGGTGTCGGGTTTTTTGGAATTCAACTCCACCGCCATATCGTTGGTGCGGAAAAAGCTGAAGTTGAGAACGGACCAGAGGGAGGCTTTCAGGGCCGGAAAGAGGCGCGGATCTTCCAGCGTAGCCGGGGCCGGCACTGTTCCAATCGGCTCCAATCCCATCAGCACGTAGGTGGTGCTGGTAGGAAACATGGTAACGACGTTAAGAAAATCGGGGCCACTGAAGGGGTAGAATACTGTAGGGCTGGCGGCGCGCACTGAATCCAACTCGGTGGCAGCCCACTGCTCTATTTTGTCAGTGCGGGTGGCGTGGTAGGTGGTCCAGCTTTTGGCCTGGTCAGCGGCATATGCCTGCCAGGCGGGCTGAGCGGTAAGAGGGCCCAGTTCACTTTGCTTGCTAACGGGCAGACCCGCCAGAAACGCGGCTATATTGTGGGTAGTGGTAGTATCGGGGGCCGCCGGGGAGGCCGGAGCAGCCGGCGGGGTAGCGGTGGTATCAGGCGGGGCGGCGGGGGGAGCGGCTTGTTCCTGGCGGGCGGTTTTTTGTTCGGAGCAGGCAACCAGCGTTACAACCAGGGCCGGTATCAGAAGCCGGACAGGGAAAAGGCGCATAGAACGGAATAAGGTGAAGATGTAGCGAAAGGTAAGAAAAGCCCGTTTATATAGCGTTTCTAGAGTTTTTCGCCGCACTGCCAGCAGTATTCGGCTTCCCGCTTGTGGTCAGGGGCCTGGCAAACGTGGCAGACGACTTGCCTGTATGGAGAAACGGGCGGGGCGGCGTTACCGGCTCCGGCCATTTGGGCAGAGACGATGCCGGTGGGCACAGCAATAATAGCGTACCCCATAATCATCAGCACCGAAGCCAGGGTTTGCCCCAGGATGGTAACGGGCGAAATGTCGCCGTATCCCACGGTGGTTACCGTAACAATGGCCCAGTAAATACTCTTCGGAATGCTGCTAAAACCGTTCTGGCCGCCTTCCACTACATACATAAGCGTGCCGATGACAGTGACCAAGGTGAGTACGGCAGACATGAAGACCAGAATCTTGAAGCGGCTGGCTTTAAGGGCCGTCACGATAAACTCTCCCTCACCCACAAACTGCCCCAGCTTGAAAATACGGAAGACCCGCAGCAGCCGCAGCGTACGAATGACAAGCAGGTAGCGGCTGCCCACCATCAGCAGGCTGGCCAGCGTCGGTACAATAGCTAAAAAATCGATGATGCCTAACAGGCTGAAGGCGTACGTGAGAGGCCGGCGGACCACTAGCAGCCGCGCCAGGTACTCCAACAGAAACATTCCCGTAAACACCCACTCAATAGCGCGCAAGTAGCTACCGTACTGAGCATTGATGCTTCGCACACTTTCCAGCATCACTACCACCACGCTCAGCACAATGGCTACCAGCAGGGCCACATCGAAATTGCGCCCAGCACGGGTGTCCGATTCGAAAATAACCTGGTACGCGCGTTGTTTCCAGGCTGGCTGCGAAGAGTCGGGGGTGGGACTGGACATGCAAAGGGGCGGCAGAGAAGGTTAGGCGCGAAGCACGCGGCGCCGGCTTAGCCAGTATACCAGCAGCCCTACCACCAACGTAGCCAAGCCGTAGAGCGTTTCCTGCGGTTTGTCGCGGGCAATAAACCAAAGTGTCCAGCCATTGAGCAATAGAAACACCAGTGGCGTAACCGGGTAGCCCCAGGCGCGGTAAGGGCGCGGCAATTCCGGGTCCCGCATCCGCAGAATAAACAGCCCCAGTACTGTCAAGAACGTGAACAGATTCAGAATAAAGCCGGCATACACCACCACTTCCGAAAACGACGACACCAGTACGAACAGCAACGTAAGTGCCCCTTGGAACAGCGTGGCCCGCACTGGCACACCCGCTGCGCTACGCTGTGCTAGCCATTGCAGGGCCGGCACATCCTCCCCCATGGCCTGCACAATGCGTGGCCCGGCAAATACCATGGAGCTGACGGTAGAAACCAGTAAAGCCGCAATCAGGCCGCCCATCAGCCGGCCGGCCGCTGCTCCCAACAGGGAAGTAGCCGCCACGAAACCCACTTCCACCTGGCCTTTCAGCTGGGCAACGGGCGTAGAGTACAGGAAGATGAAGTTCAGCCCAACGTACAGCACCAGCACAATGGCCGTACCAGTAAGCAAAATCCGGGGCAGGTTGCGCTGCGGATTTTCTAATTCGCCCGTGAGGTAGGCAGCCGCGTTCCAGCCCGAGTAGGCATAGGACACGAAAATCAGGGAAACGGCAAAAGCAGGACTCAGCAGCTGCTGCCAATCAGAGGAGGTTTGGGGCAGGAAGGCCAGCGGCTGGGGTTGAGCCAGACACAAACCGGCTCCAATAAAGCCCGCCAGCACGGCCACTTTCACGGCGGTTATTACTACCTGCAGGCGGCTGCCTACCTTGCGGCTACTGGCGTGCACCGCTGTGAGCACCACCACCACTACCACGGCCAACACCCGGGGCGGCAACGCGGGCCATACGCTCCCGGCGTACCGCTCCAATGCCAGAGCAGCGGCGGCAGTTGGAGCCGCAAACCCTACCGTAGCCGATGCCCACCCCGATAAAAAGCCCAGCGCCGGATGATAGATGCGCGACAAGTAGTGGTACTCCCCGCCCGAGCGGGGCATGGCGGCTGCCAGCTCTCCGTAGCATAAGGCTCCGCACAGGGCAATAATCCCTCCTACCACCCACAGCATCAACAGCACAAAACCACTCTGGATAGTCTCTACCTGAAACCCCAGGCTGGTGAAAACCCCGGTACCTACCATATTGGCCACTACCAGGGACACGCCGGTCAGGACACTGATTTTATAAGGAGACGGTGAGGAGGAGGTCATGCAGAACAGGGTTTGGCGGCCAAAGATGCACATTCCGGCCGGCTGGCCGCTGCTTTCTTCTAATCCAGCCCCCTACCCTTCTACCCACCCAGCATGGCTGGTGAAGCTCGGCTTTTGAGTTACGTCTGCTCTCCAGAAAACCAGCTGCGCCAACGTGTTTGCTGCACCTCTATACATGCGTTCCGAAAGCTATAACCAATAAAAAAGGCCCGCCAGCAATGCTAACGGGCCTTTTCATACTGACTGTGGCCTGATACTTAGGCGCTAACTTTGTCTTTGGGGCGCTTGTAGAGCGGTACAGTGCTGCACGGCTCCCCATACATAATGCTGGCGGCCACGGGTAACAGCTTCTGCATAATAGCCACGTAGGCGTAGGTAGGTACGGGCTTGTCGCCGCAACCCTTGATGACCAGTTTAGCGTCGCGGAATTGCTCAGCGTCTACTCCGGCAATTGCTTCCTGAAACAATTCCTGCTCCAAGGCTTCCAGGTTGCCAAATACATAGCGGTGAGCATGGTTTTGGAGCTTACCAGCCAGGAGCATGTAGGCCCAAGTGGGTACAATGGCATCCGCAGAACAGATGATGGCCACGTTCTTGCCATCGTACTGCGCCCAATCGTGGGTTTTGATGAACTCCCGAAAATCCTTCTCGCGCAGCATCAGCCCATGAAACAGGTTATCCTTGATATCATACACTACCCGCTCACCGGCATGAATGAACTCCTCCAGGTTGAAAGTGACCAGACCGGAGTTGGCTACACGGTTTACAAACTCTTCCATGCGTATTAGTGCTTCGTTGGTAAGGCTGAGGGCCTAGTATTCGGTGGAATAGCCGAGCCCTATGCTTTGTTCTTGGGAGTAGTAGTGTACACGTCTTTCAAATAGAACGGCTCGTAGTACGCTACGTCTTTGAATTGTTGCTGCTCATAAGCCCGAAGCGCCAATGCTCCTACGGCCACTGCCGAGGGCTCAATACCAGGCAGAAACCCGGCTTGGGCCTTTTCGGCTACCAACGGCTGAAACTTAGCAGCTCCGCTTCCGAAGAATAACAACGAATGCCCGGCCAATTGTTCGGCCAGCGTGTGTTCATCCAGCAGCAGGGATGCAGGAGCAAGTATTTCGGTACCCTCGGCGCGGTACACGCCGGCGTATACTTCCATCCGGCGGGCATCCAGCATGGGGCAATACAGAAACTGCTCGGGCCGGGCCGTAACGGCGGCTACCTGGTAGGCCAGGCTTTGCAGGGTACTAATGGCCACTAGCGGAATGTCCAGCGCATAGCACAAGCCCTTTGCGGCCGCCGCCCCAATACGCAACCCAGTGTAAGAGCCCGGACCATCGGAAACCGCCACGGCTGCTACATCCTGCAACGTGTGCAGCGTGTTCTCCAACAATTGATTGATGAGCACACTCAGGTGTGAAGAATGCGACTTTTCCAGCCGCAACTCCGACTGCCCAACTAGCTTACCAGTATCCAAGCGGTGCAAAGCAACGGAACAGACTGGCGACGAGGTTTCGAGGGAAAGAATAAGGGTGGACATAGGGCAAAGGTACGGCCAACGGCAGTAAGCTTTATGATGCTTGTTTTTCTGTGCCCAACTCCTCTAGAGCTTTTTTCTCCCACTCTGCTTCTTCCAGCAGCTTATTAAGGCGAGGTTGAATGAACCACACCCCAAACGGCCAGAAAAAATACATTAAAAACCACAACACGGTTTTGCGAGTATCAGGCCGCTGTCCGGTTTCGACGGCTTGCAGCAGCGAGGCCGCAAACCAGTGCACATGCAGGTAGGCAAATATCACATAAAGGAAGAGCCAGCCTACAGTCCCATTAACACGCCAACCCGTTGTAGAAATATAGAAGTTAGGGTCCTCACTGATGGCACTATACCCCCAAGCAGCTAATACGAGGAAGCCATCTATCAGCAGCCATGTATTGCTATAGCCATCTTGCTTAGGACGTAACGCCAATAACTCACTTGACTGCAGTACCAGCCAAGACAATAGCGTAAATGCGCACAGAAAGCCTAGTACTCTGTCGGTAATGCTATCTGTGGTATACCACGATAGGAAATGTGGCCCTAACAGCAACAGAAAGACCTGCCAATGCTTTGCACGCAGTACTAAATCATTCATTCACCCTTTGTATAAACAGAAAAGACAACCCCAATATCGGATTGTCTTTTCTGTTTATACAAAGGTTTTATTTACTGTCGGCCGCCCGCCGTGCTGCGCTTAGCCTCGGGGCGGTTTTTTGCTTCCACAGTACCCGGCTTTAGCAAGGCGGCATAGCGAGGCACATCATTAAGCACGGCCTGCGCCATCAGAATGTTGGGGTCATCGTCGAAGCTAGCTTCAATGCCGCCTTTCTGGAAGTAATAGCGCGACACAATTTCCTGTTCCAGCAACTCCCGAATTTCGGGTTTGAAGCGCATCAGGTCGTTGGCTTTGTTGGTGGTTACCTTCCGGCGCATGGCTTCCAACTCTACTTTCACGTCGTCGTAGTGCTTTTCGTCCTTGACTTTTTTGGTCAGGTCGGCTAGCGCCTTCTCCGCATCCGTACTGTAGTTGATGTCCTTCCCCTTGAGGTAGTCCATGAACTTCTGGTAATCGGCGTCGGTGAGCTTAAACTGGCGGGCGGGGACAATGGTAGCATGCTCCGAGCGGTAACGCGTAGCGTAATCAAACAGGTAGCTTTTCTGGAGCAGTACCCGCGTGATGTCGGCAATTTCCCGGTCTACTACTTCTACGTCGGGAGCCACGCCGCCACCGTCGTACACGGTACGGCCGGCTACCGTTTTAAAAGCTGTGCGCAGCGAATCGGGCACTTTGCCCAGCGTGCCGTCGTCGGCGCGGTGCGAGTAGTCGATTTCCTGAATGCAGCGGCCACTCGGAATGTAGTATTTCGCCGTCGTCACTTTCAACTGTGAGTTGTAGCTCAGGGGGCGGGTGGCTTGCACAAGGCCTTTCCCAAACGTCCGCTCCCCTACCAGCACAGCCCGGTCGTAGTCCTGCAACACCCCCGATACAATCTCGGAGGCCGAGGCTGAGCGGTTGGAAGTAATAACGACCATAGGAATCTGGGTATCGAGGGGGGCATCCAAGGCTTTGTAGGTCTTGTTCCAGTCCGACACTTTGCCTTTGGTGCTCACGATATCCTTCCCCTTGTCTACGAACAGGTTGGAGATATTCACGGCCTCGTTGAGCAAGCCGCCGGGGTTGTCCCGAATATCAAATACCAGCTTTTTGGCGCCTTGTTCTTTCAGCTTCGCCACAGCCAGCCGTACTTCCTTGCCCGCATCTACCGTGAAGCCCGAGAGCTGGAAGTAGCCAATTTCAGGTGTGAGCATACCGTAGTACGGCACGTTGTCTACCTGAATCTTGTCACGGGTAATGGCAATTTCCACCGGGGCATCCTGGCCGTAGCGGGTTACCATCAGCTTCACTTGGGAGTTGGCCTGCCCCTTCAGCAGCTTGCTGATGTCGGCATTGGACTTCTTGTCCACATTCACCCCGTTGATGGTCAGGATTTCGTCGCCCGGTAATAGGCCGGCTTTCTGGGCGGGGTAGCCTTCGTAGGCGGCCTGCACCACCGTTTTACTATTGCGCTTCACTACTACTGCCCCAATGCCACCGTACTGGCCCGTGGTCATGGTGCGGAAGTCTTCAATATCGTCCTCCGGGATATAGTTGGTATAGGGGTCCAGGGACTTAAGCATGGCGTCGATACCCGTTTTCACCAGCTTGGCTGGGGGTACCTCATCCACGTAATAGGTGTTCACCTCCTTAAATAAGGTGGCGAAGATGTCGAGGTTCTTGGCAATTTCGAAGTACCGCTCATTGTCGGTAGCCGCGCGGAAGGATACGAGCAGACCGGCACCGCCCAGCAAGGCAGCCACGGCCAAAGATTTTTTGCGCATAAAAGGGGCTGAAGGCAACTGTACGACCCTAAACGGTACGCCGGAGGGTCGGTTTGCATTTCACTCCTGAAAAGCTGCCCCCCAGCACATTTGTTGTCAAGACCCGGCTCCTGCCTCCGCAGTTGCACCGGTCTCGGCAAGCAAACGCTCCAGCCCTGAAGTTAATTTCTTTTCGATAAGGGCCAAGGGCTTTTTTTCCTTGCCGGTGTAGATAATGGCCAGTTGGGCTACCCGATGCCCGCTGGGGGCTTCCAGCAGTCGGTACTTGTTGAGGCGGTAGGCCTCCCGTAGCAGACGCTTCAGGTAGTTGCGGTCAACGGCCCGCTTAAAGTTGCGCTTGCTCACGCTCACCAGTACCTGCGGCGGCTCGGCGGTGGGCGTTTCGGTGGCCCGCCAGGTAAGGCGCAAGGGGTATAAACCAAAAGAAGAACCCTGCCCGAAAAGCGCTTCAATGAGCTTTTTTCGGCACAGATGTTCTTCTTTCGGGAACGAGTAGGAGCGTGCGCCCGGCGTTGAAACAGGAGTCGTCATCGGCGGGGGCAGCGGCCATTCAGCCGCCGGCAGCGGCTTAGCGCTTATGACGACCTTCGTCAGATACGGTCAGGCGCTTGCGGCCTTTGGCACGACGACGAGCGATTACGCTACGGCCGTTAGCGGTTTCCATGCGCGAGCGGAAACCGTGCTTGTTGCGGCGCTTGCGCTGCGAGGGCTGAAAAGTACGTTTCATGGTATGGGTAAGTGACTCTGTTACAAGTAAGGCCGGCAAAGGTAACAGGATGATTTGGAAAAGGCAATGCTTCTGGCAGCTTTTTCCGGCCTTCTACTCTGTTACTTAGCAAAAACCACGTCACAAGATACGGTGGTTTTTCCGCTTGAATCCGTACACTTTCCTGTACTGGCCGTTTGGCAATACGTACCTTTACGCCGGGCTTTTCGGTGCTGCCGCTTCCTTGCTTTCCATGATTCACTACCACGTTTCCTTCGACAATCCGCTCACGTTTTACCTGCACATTCAAATGACGTTTGAAGTGCCCGCGGGCACCGAAGCGCCCGTGAACCTGCAGTTGCCCGCGTGGCGGCCGGGGCGGTATGAGCTGCAGAATTTTGCCCAGAAGCTGCAGCATGTGGTAGTGGAAGATGCAGCCTCAGGCGCGCCGCTAGCGGCGCGTAAAATCACCAAGGACCGGTGGCAGCTGAGCGGCGCGGCGGGCCGCACAGTACGGGTGCGCTACAACTTCTACGCCCACCAGATGGACGCTGGTGGCTCCTGGCTGGATGAAACGCAACTGTATCTGAACCCAGTACAAGCCTTCATGTACCTTGAAGGTCGGGAGGAAGAAACCAGTCAGCTGCTGCTGGAGCTACCGGAGGGCTGGCAGATTGCCTGCGGGCTTCCTCAACGGGGCCCTAATCTGCTGGAAGCGCGCAGCTTCGACCATTTAGCCGACTCGCCGCTCATTGCCAGCCCCACGCTGCAGTACCGCAATTACGAGGTCAATGGGTTGCCATTTTACATCTGGATACAGGGAGAATGCCCCGTCGACTGGGCCCGGCTGGTGCAGGATTTCCGGGTATTTAGCGAGGAGCAACTGAAGCTATTTGGCTCGTTTCCAGCCCAAGACTACCATTTCCTGAACCAGATTCTGCCTTACAAGCACTACCACGGCGTAGAGCACCTTAACTCCACGGTAATTGTGCTGGGCCCGGCGGAGCTACTCATGACCGAAGGCCTGTACAAGGAGCTGCTGGGCGTGAGCTGCCACGAGCTATTCCACGCCTGGAATATCAAAAGCATTCGGCCAGCCGAAATGCAGCCCTATGACTATGCCCGCGAGAACTACTTCCGTACCTGCTTCATAGCCGAAGGCATTACCACCTACTACGGTGAGTACCTGCTGGCACGCAGTGGCTTACGCACCGCCGAGCAATATTTTGCCGAGCTGAACACAGTGCTGCGCAAGCATTACGATGACTACGGCCGCTACCACCTCTCGGTAGCCGATGCCAGCATGGACCTGTGGCTGGATGGCTACAAGCCCGGCGTACCGGACCGCAAAGTATCGGTGTACCACAAAGGCGCTCTGGTAGCCCTACTGCTGGACCTCACGCTGCGGCAACTCTCGGGTCATCAGCGGAGCCTGGATGACGTGATGCGCCGCCTATGGGAAAACTTCGGCAAAACCGGCGTGGGCTACACCGAAGAGGACTACACTCAGATAGTGCAAGAAGTGGCGGGGCGTGATATGCACGCTTATTTCGACAAGTTCATCTACGGTACGGCCCCGCTGGAAGAACCACTGAACCGAGTGCTTGGCTTTGTGGGTTGCCGCCTGCGCATGGATGAAAATGCCTCAGTTTCAGAAGGAGTATATGGGTTTCGGACAGTGGTGAAGAACGAGCGGACGGAGGTAACGGATATTTTGCCCGATGCCCCGGCAGCCTTGGCCCTGACCGTGGACGATGAAGTAGTGGCTGTTAATGGCCGCCGGGTGGATATGAACCTGCAGGTATTGCTCAGCGACGGTGCTGACCACCACGAATTAACTGTTTTCCGACAAAATCGGCTCCTGACGGTGGCGCTGGCAGCTGATTCGACGCACCGGTTCTGGCAGAAAATAACGGTGGAAAAGCTCCCTTCCGCTACTGCTGAGCAGCAGGCTAGTTTCCAGCAGTGGCTGGGCCAGGCCTTTTAGTCGAAAATCCAGTTTGATTTTCCGACCTCTACCCTCCCATTGCCAGTATAACTGTGCACTTTCTTTCTGCGGATTTCTGTACCGTTTGCCGTGGCTAATATTCGCAGTTTAGGAACTCTCTGCACGCTTTTTCCTTTTCGTTCTCTGTCCACCCGACAACGACGCGCCTTTCGACCCAAGCCTACTCTATCACTCATGTTCCGGTTTCGTACCGTAGCAACCGTCCTGCCACTGGCGGTGGTGCTACCGGCCTGTTCGTTGCGTATGCAGCCTGCCGAAAAGTCTCGGCCCAGCGTTGCATTACCGCCCCTGCCGCCTCCCAAGCCCCCGCGCATCTACCGCCTTCAGCACCTGGATACCTTGGTACAGGTACCAGGCCGGGTTCTGCGCATTTATCCGGCACCCCGCCAAGCCTATACCCAGCTGAAAAGCCCCGACTGGGTACTCACCAAACCAGCCTCGGCGGAGGAAGAAGAATCCTTCCTTGATTTTGCGTCGGAGGAAAAGATGCGCTTAGGCAAAGCCGGCCCGCGGGTACTGCGCACCGGGCGGGCGTTGCGGCTGCGCCCCACAGCAGCCCCGGAAGTGCGGCTGGTGAATAACCCCGCCGAAGACGAGCGGAATGTAGCCTACGAGTATCTGGCCACCCTACCCAGCATTCATCAATGGCTGATTTCGGTGCATTTGTATGAAGGCGGGTATTATATGCTGGTGGATCAGCGCAGCGGCCGCCGCACGCAACTGATGGCCCCACCCGTAATTGCCCCCGACGGCCGCCACTTTGTGTGCGGTAACTCCGATGTGCTGGCCAGGTTTGAGCCCAGCGGCCTGCAACTCTGGAGTCTCGATGATAAAGCGCCCCGCCTGCTCTGGGAACGGCAAACGGAATGGGGCTGTACTCAGCCGCGCTGGCTTGATAACCGGACCATTCTGTTTGAACAGGATTTCTTCGACAAAGGCGACGTAGATACCCGCGTAGTACGTCTCACAGTGGTACCGTAGGAACTCTTAGTAAAGCAAAAAGCCCCACCAGATTGTTTGGTGGGGCTTTTTGCTCTACTAAGGCCAGCATAACCGGCTTTTTTATCGGGGCCTTTCTGACTTTTATTTACTGACATGGCCACCGGGCGGGCTGTCTTGATCTGGTTACTAGCTTGGGTGATGAAGTCCTGATCTAGATTCTGGGGCTGATTGCTCCCACTACTGGAATGGTTTCGTGCATCCAGGTCCACGGGATTGGCCTCCGGCCGGCTAGCGTCCTCGGACCCATGGGCGTGTCCCGCTTGTTAGCTACGGGCTTATTCTATTCGCTTTTTGTAGCAGCAAGAGTGAAAGGAGAAGCAGGTATCTATGCTGCTCCTACTGCACTACTCCCATCTGGATTTACAAAACAGACAGGCTTTCTTCTAAGCTAAACACTAGATAAACACAACATGAACGTTGCACTTCGTGTGAATAGCTCGAAAAAAGCCTGCCTGATACTTACGAATAAAACAAGGTGAATTAGTCGCCTTGCTTGCCGGGGCCTTTGCCCCCACCTACCGACATTGGGTTATTGCCTTGGGGGTTATTGCGGATGTTGTGCACTCCTTCGCCGGCCGAGTTACCGTCGGTGGTGTTACCGTGCGCCGATACGTCCATGGTATTGGGACTTTGCACCTGGGTACTTTTCTTTTTGGTATTGGCCGCCGGGTTTACGGAAGTTTTATCGTTGGTCAGGTCGGTTTGCTTTTTGCTCATGCTCATAGCCGTGGGATTTACGGGTGAATGAATATTCCTTGTACCCGGTAGCGTTGGCGCAGGTTGCTACAAAATTTGGCTCATTCTCAAAAGCTATAACGCAAAACACCTGTCATCCTGAGCGGAGCAAAGGACCGTATCACGTCAGAACAAGTCGTTCTCATGTGATACGGTCCTTTGCTCCGCTCAGGATGACAGGTGTTTGAAGCTACTGCCGGAACAGTTAGGCTTCGGTAGCTACGGGCTGCACAGCCACCAGCTCACCGAACTGCTTTTCGCGGGCTTCAATTTCTTCCTGGGTCAGGTTAAGTAAACGCTCCGTACCGAATTTCTCCACGCAGAATGAGGCCATAGCGGAGCCGTGAATCACGGCGCGCTTCATGTTCTCGAAGCTGATGTCATCGGTGGCAGCCAGGTAGCCAATGAAGCCACCCGCGAAAGTGTCGCCGGCGCCGGTGGGGTCGAATACTTCCTCCAGGGGCAGGGCCGGAGCGAAGAAAATCCGGTTTTTATGGAATAGCAAGGCGCCGTGTTCCCCCTTCTTAATGATGAGGTATTTCGGGCCCATTTCCATGATAATTTTGGCCGCCTTCACCAAGGAGTGCTGACCCGACAGTTGGCGGGCTTCCTCATCGTTGATGCTGAGCACGTCTACCATCTCAATGGTCGTTTTCAGCTCGTCCATGGCCACATCCATCCAGAAGTTCATCGTATCCATCACAATGAGCTTGGGGCGGTTTACGAGGCGCTGAATCACGAGGCGCTGAATCTGGGGCGTGAGGTTGCCCAGCATCAGGTACTTGCAATCTTGGTAGGAATCGGGCAGAATGGGGTCGAAGTCGGCCAGCACGTTCAACTCAGTAGCCAGGGTTTCGCGGGAGTTCAGGTCGTTGGAGTACTTGCCCGACCAGAAGAACGACTTCTCGCCCTGCTTGATCTGCAGACCTTCGGTGTCCACGCCATGCTCACCCAGCATCACGATATCCGACTGCGGAAAGTCGTCGCCTACTACGGCCACGATTTTCACGGGCTTCACCGAGTAGGAAGCTGACAGGCTGATGTACGTGGCGGCGCCGCCAACAATCTTGTCAGTTTTGCCGAAGGGGGTTTCCAGGGCATCGAAGGCCACCGTACCGATAACAACCAGACTCATAGACTCAAAGGGAAAATAGGTTCAAGGTTCTACTTATACCAGCCCGCAACACTAAGCGGGGCCGAATCCTTCCGGACAAGCGCAAAAAAGCTGCACACTACCCGAGCAGGGCAATAAAAAAGGCCTCTGCCGAGGAGGAGAGGCCTTTTTCGAAAATTGATGGGTAAATAATGGGGCTCGAACCCACGACCTTCGGAATCACAATCCGACGCTCTAACCAGCTGAGCTATATCTACCGTGTTGGGTATTGTGTCACAAAAGTAGGCCTACCTGGGGGATTTGCAAAAATATCGGGCAGTTTTTTTCCATTGACGCGCTAACTACCTGTTACGCAAATTGGTGGGCGCACTGCATGAAATGCCGTTTTTCAGTTTCGTACGCTCCTTGGATGGTACGTACCGGGGCCCACGCCCGGATTCCGCGTACCTTTGTGGTTTACAACACGCTTTGCTTTATGTCCGACACGCCGCAGCCGCTTACTTTCGCTGATTTCAAACTCAACAAACAACTCCTGACGGCAGTGGAGGAGGCAGGTTTTACGGAGCCCACGCCCGTGCAGCAGCAAACCATTCCGCTGCTGCTGGCTGGCCACGATGTATTAGGTATTGCCCAGACCGGCACCGGCAAAACCGCCGCGTTCGGCCTGCCCCTGCTGATGAAGGTGAAGTACGCCCAGGGCATTCACCCGCGCGCTCTGGTAATGGCTCCTACCCGGGAGCTGGCCATGCAGCTGGAAACCCACCTTAAAAAGCTGGCGGTTTACACTGATTTGCGGATTTTCGCCATCTACGGCGGGCTGGGTCCCAAAACGCAGATCGAAACCATTGCCAAGGGCGTGGATATCCTGATTGCCACACCGGGCCGCCTGATGGAGCTGTACCTGAAGGGTGATTTGGTGCTGAAGGAGCTGAAAACCCTGGTGCTGGATGAGGCCGACAAAATGATGGATATGGGCTTCATGCCCCAGATCCGGCGCCTGCTGGAAGTGATTCCGCGCAAGCGCCAGAACGTGCTGTTCTCGGCCACGATGCCGGAGAAAGTGACCACGCTGAGCGAGGAATTCCTGGAGTTTCCGGTACGGATTGAGGTGACGCCCGCCGCCACCTCGGCCCAAACCGTGACTCAAACGCTGTACGAGGTACCCAACCTGCTCACCAAAATCAACCTGCTGGAGTACCTGTTCCTCGATTGGGACACTTACCACCGCGTGATGATTTTCACGCGTACCAAGGAACACGCCGACAACGTGGCCAGCTTCCTGCAGCGCAAAGCTCACGGTGAGGTGCGGGCCATTCACGGCAACAAGGGTCAGAACATGCGCATCAACGCCATGGAGGCCTTTAAAGCCGGGGAAGTACGGTTTCTGGTGGCTACCGATGTGGCGGCCCGGGGCATTGATGTGCCCGAGGTGTCGCACGTGGTAAATTTCGACGTGCCGCTGGTGTACGACGATTATGTGCACCGCATCGGCCGCACAGGCCGGGCCCAGCACACCGGCGCGGCCATCACCTTCGCCAACGAGGCCGAGATGTACCACATGGAGCGCATTGCGGAGTTGATCCGACAGGAAATTCCGCTGCTACCCATCCCGGAAGGCGTGGAAATTGCCAAAACCTCCTTCGATGAGCAGCAGAACATGGACCGGGAGAAGGATGAGCGGCGCAAGCGCGAGGACCCTAACTTCAAGGGCGCCTTCCACGAGCGGAAGGAGTGGATTAAGCCCGGCGTGACCATTGATAAGCGCACCGGCAAGGAGTTCAAAGCCGGACCCAACCGCAGCCAGAAGGGCAAAAAAGCCAACCCCTCCAAAGGCAAAGCATCCTCCCACTCCTCCAAAGCCTTCCGCGCTGCCCAGGGCCGCGCCCGCGCCAAGCGCAGTAAGTAGTGAAGTGGTGAAATGGTGAAGTTGTGAAATGGTGGGTGGCCGTTCTAAAAGCGCATTTCGCGCCAGCAGAACGGCCACCCACCATTTCACAACTTCACCATTTCACCGCTACCGGTAGTGGTCGAAGATGGGCAGGTGGCTAAACCGAATGGCTAACAGGGTGAAGGCAAAACCCCAAAAGGCGGCGCTCCAAGCCATGTGCAGCAGAATGCGCCAGCGCGGCACGTGCAGTTGTGTGGCAATAACGGTACCGCCCACCGGGCTGAATAGGATGGGTGTAAGAAAGGCAATGCCCACCATGCCGAAGCGCCGGTAGATGCTCACGATGGTGCGGGTGCGGCGGTTGAACAGCGGCTTGCCTTTCTGCTCCCGTTTGTGCCGCAGGTGCAGGGCCCACCGCCGGCCCAGGCCCGATATCAGCACCACCGTCGTCATCATGCCCGCCACCGACAGGCCCCAAACCAGCGGCATGGGCAGGCCCGCCGCCACGCCCGCAATGGGAGCCGCTACGAACTTGAACATGCCGATGGCGAAAACCGTGGCGTATTTGAGCAGATCAGGTAACACGGGACAGAAGCAGTAAACGAGAGAAGCAGAACAAAGATAACCGGTGAAAGGCCGCCGGGTTGGAGACAGGCCGTTAGCAGACTGTTACGAAACCTACCGGTTGCAAGCCTGGTTCAACGGCTGGGGTTTATAGCTTGCTGCCGTACGACAGGTCGCCGGCGTCGCCCAGGCCGGGCACAATGTAGGCCTGCTCGTTGAGGCCCTGGTCGATGGCGGCAACCCAGAGCGTGGCTTCGGGTATTTCGCGCGTCACGTACTCCACACCCTGGGGGCTGGCAATAACGGCGGCAATGTGCACCTGCCGGGGCGTACCGAAGCGCAGCATGGCCCGGTAGGTTTGCACCAGACTTTTACCCGAGGCCAGCATGGGGTCGGCCAGAATCAGGACCCGCTCATCCAGGCTGGGGGCCGAAAGATAGTCGACCTGTACCTGCACCTGGGCCGTACCCTCGATGCGGTAGGCGGCGGCAAAGGCAGATGGCGACTGGTCGAAGTAGTTCAAAAAACCCTGGTGGAAGGGCAACCCGGCCCGCAACACGGTGGCTAGTACCGGAAAATCGTGGAGCAGCTTGCCGCTGGACTCGCCCAGGGGCGTGCGTACGGTCTGGTCGGTGTAGCTGAGGTGGGCGCTGATTTTGTAGGCAATGATTTCGCCCAGGCGCTGCAGGTTGCGGCGGAAACGCAGGGAATCCTGCTGCACGGTTACGTCGCGCAGCTCGGCCAGAAAGTGGTTGGCAACGGAGGGTTCGGCACACACTTCGTGCACGCGGGGGTTGGCCGCAGCGGCGGCTGCAGCGGAAAGGTTGGCAGAAGAAGGCGTCAGCGCATCCATTTCAGGTACCAGGGGCGTTGGGTGAAGGATAAGGCCGCGTACGGAACGGGCGCGGCCCCGAAATTGGCAAAAAAACGAGCAATAGACGGTATCATCCCGCCCTCAAAATCGAGCACCAGCCCGGGTGTGCCGGCGTGGGCCCGGATGGCAGCATCTACCAGCAGCAACGGGGCCGCCGCCTTTTTACCTTGCACGGAGGCCGCAGCAAACAAATACACCAGCCGGGTACGGTATAGCACGAACAACGCTCCGGCCAGCAGCTCGCCGGTTTCGGGGTGCCGGGCTACGCGGATTTCCAGCAGGCGCCGGGCCGCCAGTGCCTGCACCAAGCGGCGCAGCACGGCGTAGTGGCGGGCTTGCAGGCCGGCGGCCGGGCCCTGCGTGTGCTGAAATAAGGTTAGCAGCGGCTCGATATCCTGGGTCTCGGCCACGAGCGGCGGAAGCTCAGCGGCCGCCTGCAGGCGCAGGCGGCGGCGGTAGTCGGAGCAGTAGCCGGCCCGGATGACTGCATACGGCTGCTGCAACGGGAGCAGGTACGTCTGGCGCTGCTGCACTGCCAGTGGGGACGGCACGGTGGCGGGCAGGTGGTTTTCGTCGTTTAGCTGCAGGTAGCCACGCGTGTAGCGAGCGGGCAGCGTACTCAACGGCCAGTTTTCCGGCGCGGCCAGGCCAGCATCAACCCCTGATAGTACTCCCAGTTGCTGCGTGAAAGGCGGTTGGTGCAGCTCCCGGCCCCAGGGGCGGCGCTTCACGGGCAGAGGCCATACGGCCAGGTAGCGGCCCGTTGTTTCCTCCACTTCAACCAGCGCGTCCCAGCGGCCAGCCGTGGCCCGCAGCCACCAGCTGGCAGCGTAAGGCACCACCTGACGAGCCGAATTTACGCAGGCATCCCAGGCGGCCAAATCCAGTTCTGAGTAGCGCAGCAGGCGAATGGGCATGCCCAAAGGTACTGCCCCGCCGCTTCCGTCGTTAGCTGCTTCAGCCAATCCTTGCACAAACTCCGTAGGTTTGCCCACCTACGCGCCGGCTTCGGCGTACACGGCTCTGCTTATGAGAAATTCCTACTGCTACTTACTGGGTTTGATGAGCTTGCTGGCCGCGCCAGCCGCTGCCCAGGATACGCCTTCCCGCCCCACCGACGGCCAGGGCAACTGGCTCACCTACGACCAGCCACCCAAGCCTGGCAAACCTGAAACTGTGGCCCCCACCCAAGCCCAGCCAGGAAAATCGGACAAGACTACCATGGGCACTACCTACGTGCCCTTGGATGCTGATATATACCGCCTGATTGACCGGTATGTAATTCTGCACGGCCCTGACTCCTTGAGTGACCCGCATACTTCTGTTCGGCCTTATACCCGCGCCGCCGTAGCCCGCCTGGCTGAACGGATGCTGCAGGATTCCTCGGCCGGCCTCTCACGGCAGGATCGGTTCAATATTCGGTATTTGCTGCGCGACAACTGGCACGATGCCCGCCAGGATTCGGCCATCAACCTGCGCAACAAGCCGTTGCTGAAGTATTTTTACCAGCGGCCCTCTGACCTTTACAGCATAGAACAGCCGGAGTTTTCCTTGCGAGTGAACCCCGTACTGGGGCTAAGCCTGGGCAACTCGGATGGGGCCAAGAGTTACGCGTTCCTGAACACCCGCGGCGTGCAGGTAGAAGGTACCATTGACAAGCGGCTGGGCTTTTACGCCTTCCTGGCCGACAACCAGATGGCCGTGCCCCGGTACGTGCAGGAACGGGTGGAGCGCGACAACGCCGTACCGCACGAAGGTTTCTGGAAACCATTTAAAACTACCGGTGGGCAGTATGACTACCTTACGGCGCGGGGCTACCTTACGTATGCGGCGGGCCGCCACGTAAGCCTGCAACTGGGCCACGACCGGAACCAGATTGGCAACGGCTACCGCAGCCTGATCCTGTCGGACTACTCCTCGCCCTACTTGTTTTTGAAGGTGCAGACGCGCATCTGGAAGTTTCACTACCAGAATCTGTTCACCCAACTCATCACCGACCCTGGCAACCTGGACGCTTCCTACGACCGGAAGTTTCTGGCTATGCACCATTTGAGCCTAGATGTGCTGCCTAACCTCAATATCGGGCTGTTCGAGAGCGTACTATCAGCCTCGTCGCGGCGGGATTCGGTGATTCGCAACGGGCAAGTGCAGGTGCAGCGGCGCAACACCTTCGATATTCAGTACCTGAACCCCATCATTTTTTATCGAGCCATTGAACAGAGCACCGGCTCCCAGGATGGCAATGCTCTACTGGGCCTCGATTTCAAATGGAACCTGTGGAAGCGGGTGCAGCTATACGGTCAGCTGGTGCTGGATGAATTTGTGCTGAGCCAGATTAGGGCCAACAACGGCTGGTGGGCCAATAAGCAGGCCGTGCAACTGGGAGCAAAGTATATCAACGTAGCGGGCATCCGCAACTTCGACTTACAGGGCGAAATCAACTTTATCCGGCCCTACACTTACCAGGCCCTCGATAAATTCCGGGACTACCAACACGCCGCTCAGCCATTAGCTCACCCCATGGGCGCTAATTTGTGGGAGTTGATTGGCATTGCCAGCTTCCAGCCCCTACCCCGCTTGCACGTAGTAGGCAAAGGTTTCCTAGTGAAGCAGGGGTTGGACCCCGCCGGCCAGAATTTCGGCTCTAATGTGCTGCTGCCTTACAACAACCGCCCCCTCGACAGCAATGGGCAGGTGCGGGAGTTCGGATTTGAAGTAGGCTCGGGCATTGCCTCCTACCTATTCCACGGCGACATGACGGCTACCTGGCAGGCAGCCCACAACCTCTGGCTGGATGGCAAAGTCATTTACCGTCACCGCACCTACGAGGGCGGCCAAGTTCCGCCCTATTTCACCGCCGATGGTGGCCTGCTAGCCTCGGTGGCTCTGCGTTGGAACATTGCCCAGCGCCTACATGAGTTTTAACCACCCCCGAGTATGCGTCACGAATCGGCTACTACGCTGCTGTACCGCCCCGTTAACCAGGCTGAGCTGGACTTGATTGCGGCCTCGGGGTGGGTAGCGTTTCCGCCCCGCCTGCCGGAGCAGCCATTCTTCTACCCCGTACTCAATGAGCAGTACGCCGCTCAAATTGCCCGCGACTGGAACGTGCCCTACTACGGCGTGGGCTACGTGCTCCGGTTTGCAGTGGAAGCCGACTATGCCGACCAGTTTCCGGTGCAGAACGTGGGCAACTGGGAACATAATGAGCTCTGGGTGCCTGCTGAAGAACTGCCTGAGTTTAACAACCATATCGTAGGCCAAATTGAGGTAGTCAGTATATTCTCTGCTTAGCCTCGGCACCTGTTTTACCCAGTAAGCCCTTGCCATTCAGGCAAGGGCTTTTTTGTGATTAATACTTCGTCATTCAGAGTCAGGGGTAGCACTTATCCAATACGCAGCAGAAGTTGCGCAAGCTCAACAGTATGAAAGTGAGGCATTGCAAGCAGGTATGTTCGTCTTCCAACGGCACCCGTTCGTCTTGATATAGCATCATTTCAGCTAATCATCGGGCTATTTCAGAGGGTAGAGAAATACGAAGGGGATTCTACTGCGTAGGTTTGCTTCAATCCGGGAAATAGTTCCCGAATTTAGAAATATGTGCATCTGGACCCACCGCTTTGCCAGCCGCCTGCCGGCAGCAGAGTACCAACAACGGGTCTAGGTTCTCGTTACCTACCGCCTCCTGAAACGCTGCTTGGCAGCGCTGATACCCGCCCATTTCCCATACCTATGTTGCAACGCTACTATCTGTTTTGCTTATTAGCCCTGCTCAGCAGCTGCGCCTATGACAGCGCCGACGAGCTTGTGAAGCCCGTGCAGCCATGCACCACGCCCACCACAGTAAGCTACGCCCTGAACATCTCACCCCTGCTGGACCGCAACTGCCGCAGCTGCCACAACTCGGTGCTGCTTACCGGCAACGTGAACCTGGATAACCTGTCGGAGATACAAACCCGGGCCAAAACTGGCCAGTTGATGGGCGTAGTCACGCACGCGCCCGGTTTTCAGCAGATGCCCCAGGGCGGAGCCAAACTCTCTGATTGTGACATTGCTCTTCTACAGCAGTGGGTAACGGCTGGAGCCCCCAATAACTAAATGGGCTTGCCACGTGCGCGCCAGGTGGCGCTACTGCGGTGGGGAATACTGGTTTTGCTGACTATTGGCGTATTAGAAAGCCAGGGCCAGGGCCGCTACATGACCCAAACCGGCTCGGTCAGCTTCTTCTCCACCAGCATCATCGAAGATATTGAGGCGCATACCGAGGAGGTATCGGCCATTTTCGACCTGCAGAACGGACAGCTGGCCTTTAGCATCCCCATCAAGTCGTTCCAGTTTAAGCGCACCCTCATGCAGGAGCACTTCAATGAGAACTACATGGAGACGGGGCGTTTTCCGAAAGCCACGTTCCGGGGCAAGGTGCAGGACCTGAACACGGGCGCCCTGCTGAAAGGTGGCTCGCAACGGATAACGGTGGAAGGGGACATTACCATCCACGGAGTAACGCGCCGCATTACCGTACCGGGCGTGCTCGAACTCAGCCAAGGCTCTTTGCTGGTAAACGCTTATTTCAGCGTGGCCCCGGCCGATTACAACATTGAAATTCCGCTGCTGGTGCGCGAAAATATTGCCAAAGTAGTGGGCGTAAAAGTGCGCCTCACTTGTGAGCAGGCCGCCCAGATTTCGGCTAAATAACCCTTTTGGTTTTCTCCTTACCCCTTCATTTCTGCGCTATGCGGCTACACTTTTACGATTATTTTATCCGGGTAGGGGCGGCTCTGCTACTAGTGCTGGGGCTGGCAGCGCCGGCGCTGGCCCAGGACAATGACCTGCTGGGCCAACTGGAAAAACAGGCTACGGCCCAGCCCACCCGCGAGGCCGTGCACGCCACCTTCAAAAGCACCCGCCTCATCAATGGCCACACCATCGAAACGCCCGGGCAGGGCACCATGGTTTTTCTGATTTCGCACCGTTTTGGCACCCTTAACAGCGGCGCCTACAACTTCTTCGGCCTCGACCAAGCCACCATCCGCCTGGGCCTGGAATACGCCCTGACCGACCACCTGGAAATTGGCGTGGGCCGCAGCTCGGTAGGGAAGGCATTGGATGGGTTTCTGAAGTACCGCGCCATCACCCAAACCACTGGCCCCCGCGCCATGCCAGTGAGCCTGACGCTGTTCAGCAGCGCTGCCCTCACCACCCTGAAGTACAACGACAACATCGACCACACGCTGCCGCGTCGGCTGGTGTACTCCTATCAGGCCCTTATTGCCCGCAAGTTCAATGATAACCTCTCCTTGCAGGTAATGCCCACGCTGGTGCACCGCAACCTGGTAATGGAATCGGGGGATGCCAACGACGTATACGCCCTGGGCATCGGGGGCCGCCAGAAAATTACCAAGCGCACTTCCATCAACCTGGAGTACTACTACCTGATGCGCGACAACAAGCCCACCGGCGTGCGCAACGCCGTAGCGGCCGGCCTGGATATTGAAACCGGCGGGCACGTTTTCCAGCTGCACGTAACCAACTCCCAGGGCATGATTGAGCAGCACTTCGTGAGCGAAACCCGGGGCAATTTCTTCGACGGTGACATTTATTTCGGCTTCAATGTGAACCGCAACTTCACCGTGAGGCCCAAAAAAGGCTTCCGCAACTAACGACTTCTTCTTACTCAGTTTTCCCTTTTTCACCTCAACTCCCATGCTACACAAGATTACTTCCCTAGTACTGGCCGCCGGCTTGCTTACCCTCGGCGCCTGCAACAACGACGACGATGACGCGACGCCCGCGAGCAACATGGTAAACGTGGCCGCCACGCTGGATGGCAAGCAGGAAGTACCCGCCAACTCCTCCACGGCCACCGGCGCCATGACCGGCACTTACGACAAGAGCACGAACACCATTACCTACCGGGTTACTTACCAAGGCATCACCCCCTTGGCTGGTCACCTGCACGTGGGTGCACCAACCGTGAACGGCGGCACTTTCGTGACATTTGCTAATGTGGGTACCTCCCCCATCACCGGTACTGCCACCATTTCGGATGCCGACGAGGTGAAGCTGCTCAGCGGCGAAACCTACGTGAACCTGCACACGCAGGCTTACCCCAACGGTGAAATCCGTGGCAACATGACGGTAAAGTAATTCCCTGGCGAAATCGTCTGACGATACACAGCCCCCGGCGCGCAGGTGCCGGGGGCTGTGTGCGTTCCGGGGGTGCTGTGGCTGGCCTTACAGCGCCTTATGCCCCGCCGCAGGGAATGCCCTACCTTTGCCGTCCCGATGAAGACCTACCTCCGCATTCTGCAATACGCCCGCCCCTGGGCGGTATTTCTGCCGCAATACCTGCTGTTCACCGTGCTGACTATCTTTTTCAGCATTGGCAACTTCACGCTCATTATTCCGCTGCTGAGCGTGCTGTTCGACAAGACGGACAAGGTGCCGGCTAAAGCCCCCGACCAGGTACCCGGTTTCCAACCCACCATTCAGTGGGTGACGGATACGTTCAATTACTTCTTTGCCCAGGTACTGGAGCAGCGGGGTAAGCTGGGAGCCTTGGCATTTGTGTGCGTGGTGGTGGTGGTATCGGTGCTGCTGAGCAATGTATTCCGCTACCTGAGCCTGCGGCTGCTGGCTACGGTACGGGCCCGCGTTATCCGCAACCTGCGCCGCGACTTATATCACCGCATCATCAGCCTGCAGTTGGGCTTCTTTGGCAGTGAGCGGAAGGGAGACTTGATGTCGCGCTTTACGGCCGATGTGCAGGAGGTAGAAACCTCGGTAGTGAATACCATGACGGCCGTTATCAAGGAGCCGCTGACCATCATTGCTTACTTCATTGTACTGTTCCACATTTCGGTACCGCTCACGCTGTTCACGCTGATTCTGTTACCCATTTCGGGCGGTATCATTGCCACGGTAGCCAAGCGCCTGCGCACCCAGGCCAAGCAGAGCCAGAGCACGTTGGGCACCATGCTGTCGGTAATTGATGAAACGCTGGGCGGCATCCGGGTTATCAAAGCGTTTAATGCGCAGGACTATATTAAAGGCAAGTTCGAGGACCAGAATGACCTGTACGCGCGCACTTCCCGCACCATTGACAACACCCGCGACCTGGCCTCTCCCTTTTCCGAATTTGCGGGCGTGTCAGTAGTAGCCGGGCTGCTGTACTTTGGCGGCACGCTGATTTTGGGCGGGCAAACCGCGCTTACCGGCGAAACCTTTATCGGCTACGTGGTGCTGTTTTCGCAGGTACTCACGCCGGCTAAGGCCCTGTCGGCTTCGTTCGGCAATATTCAGCGGGGGCTGGTGGCCGGGGAACGGGTGCTGTCCATCATTGATACCGAGCCGGCCATTCGGGATAAGCCCGATGCGAAGCTGCTGCCGGCTTTTGAGCAGCAGATTGAGCTGCGCAACCTGCAGTTCAGCTACGGCGACGTGCCCGTGCTCCAGGACATCAACCTAACCATTCCCAAAGGCAAAACCGTAGCCTTGGTAGGCCCCAGCGGCGGCGGCAAAAGCACCCTGGCCGACCTGCTGCCCCGTTTCTACGACCCCACCGGTGGGCAGCTGCTCATTGACGGCCACGACGTGCGCGACTGCACCATTCACTCCGTGCGCGACCAGATGGGCATTGTAACGCAGGAAAGTATCCTGTTCAACGACACCATCTTCAACAACATCCGCTTTAACACCGAGGCCACCGAAGCCGAGGTGCTGGAAGCCGCCCGCATTGCCAACGCCCACGACTTTATCACGGCCTCGCCGGATGGTTACCAGACCATGATTGGGGACCGGGGCAGCCGTCTGAGCGGAGGCCAGCGGCAGCGCCTGAGCATTGCCCGCGCCATTTTGCGCAACCCACCCATTCTGATTCTGGATGAAGCTACCTCGGCCCTCGATACCGAAAGCGAAAAACTGGTGCAGGAAGCCCTCACGCGCCTCATGCAAAACCGCACCAGCCTGGTAATTGCCCACCGCCTAAGCACCGTGCAGCACGCCGACGAAATTGTGGTGCTGCAGCACGGCCGCATTGCGGAGCGCGGCACTCATGAGGAGCTACTGCGCCGGGGCGGCCTTTACCAGCGCCTTAATACCATGCAGGCTACTAACGCGGCGTTGGCCTAAGCGGCTGGATGAATACAGCAGAGCTGGCTTCAACCACTGTATTGTTGAGTTGCTATATTTAGTCCGTAAATCGGGCTCTGCCGTATGACGGGCTGAATCCCCTCTTCCACCACAACCTTCCTTCGCTCATGCTTGCTCTTAAACGATTGGTAACTATTCTGGTCATGGTATTTCTGCTGCTGGCGCTGTTAGTCCTGCTGGTGCCCTCAGTGCAGAGTAGTTTTGCCAGTATGGCGGGTTCGCCGGAAAGCCTGTATTCTGGTTTGTTTATTGCCGCAGCAGTGCTGCTGGGCTTGCAACTGCTCACCGAAAACCTGGACAGCGTAATGCTGCGCCGGGATGTGGCCGCCCGGGAAGGCAAAATCAACGAGTTGAAGGCCCGTCTCTACGACCACCAGCTAGACCAGCAGCGCACCGCCGAGCGGCCCCCAGTTGTGCCCCGCACTGGCGTTACCACCTACCCTGATTCCTACCAGCCCACGTTCCCCGAGTCGGACCCCGCCCTGCCTAACGCCCCCATCGACCAGCCCAACTCTATCATTCCGCCGAATAAGCCCAACTACCCGGCGTAATTCCTGCCTCCCGTGACGCACACTTCGCTTACCGACCTTATCCACACCGAGCTTACCGAGGCCCAGACCGTGCTTGAGCGGTTTGTGCAGGACGCGGCCAACCTCCTGGCCATTGAGCAGGCCGCGCGCCTGATAGCTGCCAGCCTTAATGCCGGCGGTAAAGTCCTGACCTGCGGCAATGGCGGCTCCCTCTGCGACGCCCAGCACTTTGCCGAGGAGCTTACCGGCCGCTACCGCCAGAACCGCCGCGCCCTGGCTGCCATTGCCCTCACCGAGGCTTCTCACATGAGCTGCGTGGCCAACGACTTCGGCTACGACCACGTGTTCAGCCGCTTCGTGGAGGCCCTGGGCCGCCCCGGCGACGTACTGCTGGCCATCAGCACCAGCGGCAACTCCCCCAACGTGCTGCTGGCCGCCGAGGCCGCCCGTAGCCAGGCGATGCGCGTGGTAAGCCTCACCGGCAAGGATGGTGGCCAGTTAGCCGGAATCAGCGACGTGGAAATCCGGGTGCCGCACACCGGCTACGCCGACCGGATCCAGGAAGTACACATCAAGGCCATTCACATCATGATTATGCTAATTGAGCAGTTGGTGAAGCCCTAGCCGGCATACGCCCTGCCTAAGGCCACTACAAGGACCTTTTTACGCTGAAAAACGCCGGATAACGGGGTATTTCGGCGTAAAAAGGTCCTTTGTATTGTTGAGGTTAATCGTATCTTCCGCTCGTTGTATTCAAGTATTCACGTTCAGTTTCGCTTCACTAGCTATGCTTACCAAAACCTTCGGTTCGGCCGTGCAAGGGGTTAACGCGTATACTATTACCATTGAAGTAGTTGTATCCATGGGCACGGGGTTTTACGTGGTGGGCCTGCCCGATAATGCCATCAAGGAAAGCCAGCAGCGGGTGGAGGCGGCTCTGAAGTTCCGGGGATACCGCATGCCCCGCACCAAGGTGGTGGTGAACATGGCTCCGGCCGACATTCGCAAGGAGGGCTCGGCCTATGATTTGCCCATTGCCGTGGGCATCCTGCACGCCTCCCAACAACTTACCACCGAGCGGCTGGGCGAGTACGTGCTCATGGGAGAACTGTCGTTGGATGGGGAGTTGAGGCCCGTGCGGGGCGTGCTGCCCATTGCCATTCAGGCCCGCAAAGAGGGCTTCAAGGGCTTTATTCTGCCCCAGGAAAACGCCCGGGAGGCCGCCATTGTCAACAACCTCGATATTATTCCGGTGAGCACCATGCAGGAGGCCGTGGACTTTCTGGAAGGCCGCCAGCACATTGAGCCAGTGGTTATTGATACCCGGGACGTATTTCAGCAGGCCGCCAACCAGTACGCCGCCGACTTTGCCGACGTGCAGGGCCAGGAAAACATCAAGCGGGCGCTGGAAATTGCCGCCGCCGGGGGCCACAACGTGATTATGATCGGCCCGCCCGGCGCGGGCAAAACCATGCTGGCCAAGCGCCTGCCCAGCGTGTTGCCGGCCCTGAGTATGCAGGAAGCCCTGGAAAGCACCAAAATCCACTCGGTGGCCGGCAAGCTGGGCGCCAATGCCTCCCTGCTGAATACGCGCCCCTTCCGCAGCCCGCACCACACGATTTCCGATGTGGCTTTGGTAGGCGGCGGTGGCAACCCGCAGCCGGGCGAAATATCCCTGGCCCACAACGGCGTGCTGTTCCTGGATGAGTTGCCGGAGTTTAAGCGCACCGTGCTGGAAGTAATGCGCCAGCCGCTGGAGGAGCGCCGCGTCACCATTTCCCGAGCCAAAGTCAGCATTGACTTCCCGGCCAACTTCATGCTCATTGCTAGTATGAACCCCTGCCCGTGCGGCTACTATAACCACCCCGAGAAAGAGTGCGTGTGCGGGCCCGGCGTGGTGCAGCGCTACCTCAACAAAGTATCGGGGCCGCTGCTGGACCGCATTGATTTGCACGTGGAGGTAACCCCCGTCACCTTCGACCAGATGACGGAAACGCGCCGCTCCGAGGACAGCCGCACCATTCAGGCGCGGGTGGAGCAGGCCCGCCAGAAGCAGACCGAGCGGTTCGGGGAATTTCCCGAAATTCACTCCAACGCCATGATGCCCTCCCAAATGGTCAAGGATATCTGCCGCATTGATGCCGCCGGCCTCACGCTGCTGAAAACGGCCATGGAGCGCCTCGGCCTCTCGGCCCGGGCCTACGACCGAATCCTGAAAGTGGCCCGCACCATTGCCGATTTGGCCAGCTCCGAGGAAATTCAGTTGCCCCACTTGGCGGAGGCCATCCAGTACCGTAGCCTCGACCGGGAAGGCTGGGCGGGGTAGGTGGTGATTTAGTGAGTTGGTGATTTAGTGAGTTTACTACTTGCCCGCTGCAAACAACCAACTCACTAAATCACCAACTCACTAAATCACCAACTCACTAAATCACCGTTACTTTTGCGGCGTGATATACAACGCCTTGGTTAAGCCCCTGCTTTTTCGGTTGGATGCGGAAAAAGCCCACCATTTGGTATTCAACAACCTGAAGCGAGCCTACCGCCTGCCGGCCGCGGCGGCCGCGTTGCGTGGCCTTTACGGTTTGCGCCACCCCAACCTGGAGCGGGAGGTGTTCGGGTTGCGCTTCCAGAACCCAGTGGGGTTAGCGGCGGGCTTCGACAAAAATGCTGAACTGACAACTGAACTGGCGGCCCTGGGGTTTGGCTTTGTAGAGATTGGGACGGTAACTCCCCGGCCTCAACCCGGCAACCCCACGCCCCGGCTGTTTCGCCTGCCCCAGGACGGGGCGTTGCTGAACCGCATGGGCTTCAACAACCACGGGGCCGAAGCGGCGGCGGCCCGCCTACGCCAGCGCCGCCCCGAAGGGTTGATTATCGGCGGCAACATTGGCAAGAACAAGGACACGCCCAACGAGCAAGCGGCCCAGGACTACGTGGCCTGCGTGGAGGCCTTGCACGAGGTGGTGGACTATTTTGTGGTGAACGTATCGTCGCCGAACACGCCGGGGCTGCGGCAGCTGCAGGAGCGGGAGCCGCTGATTCAGCTGTTGCAGCAGGTGCAGGAGCGCAACCAAGCGCTGCCCAAGCCCCGGCCGCTGCTGCTCAAAATTGCCCCCGACCTCACCGATTCCCAGCTCGATGACATTCTGCTGATTGCCCGCGAAACCAACCTTAGCGGCCTGGTAGCCACCAACACTACCATCAGCCGGGATGGCCTCACTACGCCGGCCGCGCAGGTTGCCGGCCTGGGCGCGGGCGGCCTCAGTGGCAAGCCCCTGCGGCAGCGGGCTACCGAGGTAATTCGCTACCTGAGTCAGCACAGCCGGGGCCAGTTGCCCATTATTGGGGTAGGCGGGATTCACTCGGCCGCCGATGCGCGGGAAAAACTGGAAGCTGGCGCCTCCCTGCTCCAGCTCTACACTGGCTTCATCTACGAAGGCCCGGCCCTGGTGCGGCAGATTAACAGTGCACTGGTGAAGTTGTAAAACTGTCATTACGAGCAGCACGAGGCAATCTTTCCTTCCAATGGCACTAAAAGGTAAAAAGCAAAAAGCCTCTGACATCCGTGCTGGCGTCAGGGGATTTCTGCTTTTCCGGGCTTCTAGACAGGAAGGCTTGCTTCGGTTTCCGGCCTCGCAATGACATGCCCGACATCTTACCACTTCACAAACTCACAATTTCACCACTTCACCCGTAGGCGCGTAGCGGCGCTGCAGCCAGATGAGCAGAGGTACTAGCACCAACGTGGGCCAGAGGAAATTGAGGGGAAAAGCAATAAACTTGAGGCTGGTGGCCGAAAACGCCGATACCGCCGCAATGTAGGCACCCACGAAGCCCGAAATATGGTTGCGCAGCCATTGGCCGGCAGGCCAGGGCCCCGGCCGCCGGAACGCCCACAGCTGCCGTAGCGTCGTCATCAGACCAATGCCTCCAAACACCAGCATTACCACGTTGAACGGCCGCGCCCACAAGCCATAGCCCAGCGTTCCGGCAAAAACTGCCAGGCCCAGTAAGGCACTCGCCCAGTCATAAAGGCCGGGCCGCTGACCGGCGCCCATACTCCTGTGGTACAGGGAGCGGTACCCAAACTGCGCCAGATACAGGCTGAATATGCCCGTCAACAGCAGAAATGTAAGGCCTTTAAAACTAGCTGCTACAATGGCCGTGGTACCCGCCACCAGCATGGCATATAAGAACATCTTGCCCCACAGCCGGTGCGCCGGGCCACCTTTACGCACCAGTAGTGCTACCGGGGCCACGAAGAATCCGGTAAAGCCAGCGGCAATGTGCAGCCAGCGGTTCAGCAATAAAAAGGTTTCCATGAGAAGAGAGGGTGAGTAGTTGAGGAGGGGTAGCTAGGCAAAAGTGCCTGCTTAAGCACAGAGTCGCAATTACCACTTACTCAAGTGCGCCTACCGCCTTCCGAACCCTCACATCCGTTTTCCCAACTGTTCTTTTGAACGGGTATTTGCTTACTCAAGCACTTTCTACAACCTCACTCCTACCCGGCACTCCACTACATCGGCGGAGCCGCCGTGTACTTTCAGGTCAACGTTGCCGAACACCCGATCAGTGAAATGGTACTTCAGGCCTAGCCGCTCGTAGTAGAAGTTGTTGGATTTGTAGGGATTGTACACATAGACGCCCAGGTGCGACACAAACGCCAGCCGTCCGAACAGCAGCTCATGGCCCACGTACACCCCAGCCTTCTTTACATCGGGTGAGCGGCTGTCGGCCTGGGCCGTGTCTCGCACCTGCGCTAGTAGGCTCCGGTCATAAAACCCCTCAACGCCAGCTACCAGGCTGCTTTTGCGGTTTACGCGCCGGCCCACGGCCAGCGTCACGGAGTTCACCCAATAGCGGCGGTGGTCGGTGGTATTGCGCTGCTTCCAGCCTACTGAGCTACTCAAATTCCAGAAAGTATGACCGATGTCGGTCGGCTCGGGTGCGGGCGCGGTGCTCAGCGGCCGGAACGGGCGCTGCTGATGGTAATTAAGCCCTACTAGCACGGTTGGCAGGTTCACCCCGAAATTGGGTTTTGTGGTAGCACCATTGGAATAATGATTCAGCCCCAACCCCAGCAACAGCCCCAAGTGCTGCGTCAGGGCCACATCGTACTCCAGGTGGGTTTGGATGGTGGCGTTGAGGGCCGAGCTGACGATGGTGTTTTTGTGGTTGGTATCCGAATTGTAGCGCACCGGAAAGTAGCCCACACCCGTACCAATGCGAAAATTCAGCTCCTGCCGCCGGGTGCGCCAAAACGACTTATTAATGTAGGCCGTAGCGGCATAAGAGCGGCCCAGCACCGGGTTATGGTAGTCGTAATACACCAACGCCAGGCCCACTTTAGGGTAGCGGTACCAGGCATGCCAGGGTTCCGAGCCGTTCGTTTGGCGCTGCAGGTTCAGTTCCACCCCGGTCGGGTGTGATACGGCCAAGTGCTTAACGGCCGCTGTGTGTCCCAGGATAAAGCTGCCTTGTCCATACGCCCCCACCACCCACGGGGCAGCGGGCTGATGCTGAGCCTGCACTTTTTGTACTCCTCCCCAGCAAAGCAGCCCAAGCAGCAGCTGCCTGTTCCAAAGTATCATACGTTCAATAGCAAGCACCCTAGCCAAAAGTAGCACAATCAGGCCGTTACTGTTCCGGAAACCCGCAGGATTTATGCCCGCGGTAATTCTCTACTACTGTTGGGGTTAATTGGAAACACCGAGGTTTCACCAAGATGATTCTCAAATTAAATATGACTTTTACCGCAACCCTGGTACCACAACTTACGGTATGAGCCCCTGAAAACCACGAAAGACGTGGCTGTGCAGTTGAGAATGACGCTGTTGGTATGTGCGTCCAAATCACCCCCATTGACATGAAAAAAGTTGCTCTCCTGGCCGCCCTGGGCGTTGCCTCTGTTTCCGCCGTACACGCTCAGGACGCTGGCGGCTTCCGCCTCGGTGTGAAAGTGGGTGGTACCTACTCCAACATTTCCGGCGACAATGTAAGCCAGATTACTGGCGCTGGCTACAGCACCGACCTGGGCGACTACAAACTGGGCTACAATGCCGGGGTAGGCGTGAGCATTCCGCTTTCTTCGGATGGCTTCTTCTCCTTTGCACCGGAACTGCTCTACAACCGCAAGGGCTACGAAATTCAATCAAAGCAAACGGGCAGCCTAGGCACTGAGAACGGCAAAACAGTAGAGAGCCGCGAAATTGAACAACAACGTGTGCTACACTACCTGGATGTGCCGCTGCTCGCCAGAATCAACGCGGGCGGCTTGTTCTTTGAATTAGGCCCACAGGTGAGCTACCTGTTCGGCTCGAAGAACAAGCAACAAACCACCACCAAATACACGGACGGCACCAAGGTTAAATCTGATAACGACGGTGTTTTCCGCGACTACACGGGTTTCAGCCGCGACGAAGCCTACAAGTCTGATTTAGCCCAGTTTGACATCAGCGGGGTGGCTGGCGTGGGCTACATGACCGACGGCGGTATCAGCCTGGGTCTGCGCTACGCTCGGGGCTTCAACTCCCTCATCGACACCAAAGACCAGGACAACGAGCCGAAAGCATTCAACAACGCCTTCACTCTGCAACTGGGCTACCTGATTCCGACGAAATAGTTGGATCAACGTATCAGAATAGCTGCTTCCACCGCGTGGGGGCAGCTATTTTTTTGGTTGATGCATACTCCTTTGCCTATGTATCTGCGTTTAAGGCAGGGTGCTGGCACGCTTTTCGTTCAGCCGGTTTAGTTCCATGCAGTTCCCCTTTCTCACTCCAATTCTGTTGTGCTCATGAAAAAGTCAGTACTGGCCGCTGCGGCCCTGCTCGCTACTGTTGCCATTTCCGAGTCGAAGGCGCAAGGCATCCGCTTCGGCCTGAAAGCCGGGGGCAACCTCTCCAACCTCTCAGGTGATTTGACGGACGAGGACCGGTACGAAAACAAGTTTGGTTTCCACGGCGGGGCTATGCTCAATATCGGCCTGCTCGATGATGGTTTCCTCTCCATTCAGCCGGAGGTATTATTCTCGCAGAAAGGCTTCAAGTTTGCCGAGAATCAGGCCTTTGGGTTGTACCAGTACAGCGGCAGCCGCACCTACAACTACATTGATGTGCCGGTGCTGTTGAAGGTTAATGCCGACGGGTTCTTTTTTGAGGCAGGTCCGCAGTACAGCTACCTGATGAAGGTAAAGGACGAAACCCAACGCAGCCTCAACGGCACCGTGTTTACGAACTACTCCGGCACCCAAAACCTGGACAATGTGAACCGCAACGAAATTGGGTACGCCGCCGGACTGGGCTTTCAGTCCGATGCTGGCTTCCTGATTGGTATCCGCTATAATGGCTCCTTCACCGATTTTGCCAAGGACGGCTACACCGGCGACGCCGACGTGCGCAACGCCCGCAACTCGGTATTTCAGGCGTCGGTAGGCTTCCTGCTGCCCGGCAAATAGAATCATTTGAACATAGAAAAGCCCGGCTATCTGTCCAGATAGCCGGGCTTTTTGTTGAGTTTATGCCAGCTTAGCCCTTTACGGCCGCCGCATAGTTGCGGTAGAAGTGCGGGATGGTTTCGATGCCTTTCAGGAAGTTGAACACGCCGTAATGCTCATTGGGCGAGTGAATGGCGTCAGAGTCCAGGCCGAAGCCGAGCAGTACGGTATCCAGGCCCAACTCGCTCTTGAACATGGCCACGATAGGAATAGAGCCGCCGCCGCGCGTGGGGATGGGGCGCTTGCCGAAGGTAGTTTCCATAGCATCGGCCGCGGCTTTGTAGGCTACCGAGTCGGTGGGCGTAACTACCGGCTCACCGCCGTGATGGGGCTTCACCTTCACCGTAACGCCGCTGGGGGCAATGCTTTCGAAGTGCTTCTGGAACAGGGCCGTAATTTCATCGGAAGTCTGGTTGGGCACCAAGCGCATCGAAATTTTGGCGTAGGCCTTGGAGGCAATAACCGTTTTGGCGCCCTCGCCGGTGTAGCCGCCCCAGATGCCGTTCACGTCCAGCGTGGGCCGGATGCCGATGCGCTCCACGGTGGTATAGCCTTTTTCGCCGTAGGTATCGGGCAGGCCGATGCTCTGTTTGAACTCGTCGTCGGAGTGCGGCACGCGGTTCAGTTCGGCGCGCTCCTCCTCCGTCAGCACGGCTACATTGTTGTAGAACTCGGGGATGGTGATGTGGTTGTTCTCGTCGTGCAGCGAGGCAATCATCTTGCAGAGCACATTGATGGGGTTGGCCACGGCACCGCCGTAGAGGCCAGAGTGCAGGTCCCGGTTGGGGCCGGTTACCTCCACCTCGTGGTAGCTCAGGCCGCGCAGCCCCACTTCAATGCTGGGCTCATCGTTGGCCAGCATGCCGGTGTCAGAAATCAGGATAACGTCGGCTTTCAGCTTCTCCTTGTTGGCGCGCACGAAGATGCCGAGGTTGTTGGAGCCGATTTCCTCCTCGCCTTCAATCATCACCTTGATGTTGCAGGGCAGGCCGCCCTCTTGGTTCATCACCTCCAAGGCCTTTACGTGCATGTACACCTGGCCTTTATCGTCACAGGCGCCGCGGGCGTAAATCTTCTCGTCCTTGATAACCGGCTCAAACGGGGGTGAATCCCACAGCTCGTAGGGGTCGGCGGGCTGCACGTCGTAGTGGCCGTACACCAGCACGGTGGGCAGGCTGGGGTCAATGATTTTCTCGCCGTACACGATGGGGTTGCCGGCCGTGGGGCAGAGCTCCACGTTTTCCAGGCCGACTTCCAGGAAGCGGGCTTTCAGGTACTCGGCGGCCCGCAGTACGTCGCCGTGAAACTTGGGGTCGGCGGAAACCGACGGAATACGGAGCCAGTCGAGGAGTTCGGTGAGGAAACGCTGCTGGTTCTGCTCGAGGTAGGAAGCCATGCGGGGTGGTTTAGGGGTTGGAAATGCGGGGTAAAGGTAGCCAACGAATCAAATGAAGTACATTCTCTATCATCAGCAGAGTCTGTTCATTTAATAAAGCCCTCAAGCATATCTACTAATACGCTTCTGGGGTCCTTCTCTAGCTGCTTAGGGGCCTCACCGGGTAGTGCTTTTCCCACTTTCTTCAATTGATGACGCTGACAGTTCCGCACATTGTAATGCCCAACTTTATTCGGCAGATATACTACTATATAGTATCCCATATCATGGGATTGATTACACCGCTGAAGTTCTGGCAAATCCCAGAATTTGTTCTGCGTATAGAACGCAAAAAGGGAGCCTACTTTATTACTGGTTTGAACGGCAATTGAGGGAATAGTGCAGTTGCGAAGCGTTTTAATAAAACCCTGTTTCTTTTTTATCCACACAATATGATAAACAGCGTCTTCGACAGTGCCATTATCATAATCATATAGAAAAGTCATAATACTATCGACACCAGCTTGCCGCAGCTGCGTAAGAGTAGTCGCCAGTTCTGTTTGCTGACAGGTATTTCCGTTTAAGCCTTGAACTCTTGCATTATGCCTTTTCTCTATTACGCACGAGGAAAACGCAAAACAGATTACTAATACAGATAACAGATTATACATTCCCACTACTTCTTATCCCAAGGCATGGGCACGCGGCTTTCGGTACCGGCGCGCAGGCGCTGGATATTGGCGCGGTGAGTATAGATGAGCAGCCCGGCCACCACGAAGCCAAACCACAAGAGTAGCTGGTTATCGGGACGGAAAGGGGGCAGTAGCTGGAGCAGGGCAAACGCCACCCCGGCCGACATGCTGCTCAGGGACACGTAGCGTGACACCAGCAGCACCGCAATGAACACCAGAATGCATACACCCACGGTAGCTGGGGCAATGGCCAGCATCACGCCCAGAATGGTGGCCACGCCCTTGCCGCCCCGGAACCCGGCCCAGATGGGGTAAATATGCCCCACCACCGCCAGCACTCCACAGGCCAGCTGGTAGTACAGCAGCTGCGAAGGCAGAATAGCACCCTGGTTCAGCATCACCATGGCCAAGGAGGTGGCAGCCCAACCCTTAAATACGTCCACGGCCATTACGAAGGAACCCGGCTTCTTGCCCAGCACTCGGAAGGTGTTGGTGGCCCCGGAGTTACCGGAGCCATGCTCCCGAATATCCAGCCCAAAAAACGCCCGCCCGACCCATAATGCCGTGGGAATAGAGCCAATGAGGTAAGCGGCCACCAGCAGGCCGAGCACTAAGGGGAGATTCATGCGGGAAGGGAGTAGCAGTTCAGTCGATGGGGTAAAGATACGGAGCCGGGACGCGGGCGTTGGCAGAAACCAGAACGGTCATGCTGAGCTTGCCGAAGCATCTCTACCGCTTCGTTGAGCTACACCTGCTAAAGCGGTAAAAATGCTTCGACCACAGCTGCGCCTTCGCTCAGCGTGGCGTTTAATGGTTCGGGCCAAAAACAAAGCCCCGGCCGATAGTTGGCCGGGGCTTTGTTTTCTACTCTTCGCCGAAGGGGTCGTTGGCGTCTTTCTTCTTTTTCTTCTTTGACTCCTTTTTCGGCTCCTCCACCGGAGCATCGGTGGGCGGTGTAGCCTCTACGGCTTCGTCCTTTTTCTTCTTCTTTTTGCCAGTATCCTCAGCGGGGGCAGCGTCAGCGGCGGGAGCTGGGGCGGCGTCTACGGGCTCGTCCTTTTTCTTCTTTTTCTTGCTGGCAGGCTCCTCCACGGGCGGGGCCGCGTTGGGGTCGGCCTCCAGGGCTTCATCCACTACGTCCTTTTTCTTCTTCTTTTTCTTATTGGCATCCTGGTCGAAGTCGAAGTTGCCGGTGGGCTGAGGCTGAGTAACGTTTACCTTCTTCTTGGCGGTTTCCTTGAGGAAGTCCTTGCGGAAGTGGTTGAGGAAGCTCTGTACTTCTTGGTCGTCGCCGAGGTAGAAGCCGTACTGCGTGGCCGTGTTGTAGTCGCCCTTGGCTTTTAGGCCAATGATTTCATCATAGGAGCCGTGTTGGGCTTTGGTTAGCACCACATTGTTGGAGTATTTGATGTAGTACCAGGTCTGCGGCTCGGCTTCCAGGTACAGTTCCACGGCGTCGCCGGTGCTTTCCTTCTTGATTTCGATGTAGCCGTCAATCAGGGCGTTGATGTCCTTCTTGCCCACGCTTACCAGACCAATTTTGCCCACCGAGTACCACGACTTGAACTTCTCGTTCCAGCGCAGATTCACCTGGCTCAGCACAACAGTGTGCAGGAACTTGGCCGATACCTTTTGCAGGGGCACGTAACCGCCCTTGCGGGTGCTGTAGTCCTGCACGGCCTTATTGCCGATGAACTCACCCATTTTGTAGAGCTGAGCCGGGGAGCCATTGAGGGCCTCGGGCGCTCCTTTGGCGTTGGTGGCCAGGTCGGTGCCCATGGCCTCCACCGCCTTTTCGGGCAGCACGATATCAAAGGCCATAAAGGTATCAAGGTCGTAGAGGTTGCTGTCGGGCTTAGCCGTACCCAGGCCGGCGGCCGTGAGAGTGTAGTCCTTGTTGGAGTTAATCAAGTTGAGCTTACCCCGGAAACTCAGCTGGCCGGTGGAGTCCTGCAGGCTCATCACGGAGCCCTCGTACACGTCGGGGTCGTTGGGGTCGTGCTGGCTGATGGCGTAGGTTTTCTTACGGATGTCGTAGGTCAGGTTACCATCCACCTCAAACAGGTTCATATCCGTCACGCCGGGCTTGGCGGCCACAAACAGCGGATATATTTTGCTGGTACCATCAGCCATAAACAGGCCCGTGAGCATGGGGGTGCCGTCTTCCGCTTTGGGCTTGTTGAGCTTAATACGGATGGCTTTGGGGTCAATGGTATCCTGCACGGCAAACCACTCTGAGGCGGCGGCCGACTTCACGAAGTTCAGCTTAGCCTGCCCATCAAAAGTGAAGCCTTTTTTCTGGGAGTTCATGGTGATGCCGCCCCGGTAGGCAATGCGCGGGGCCAAGTTAAACTTGTCGGTAGCCGTGAGGTTGGCCACGGCAATGGTGGGTGGCGAAGGCGGCAGGTCTGTATCGTCGCCGCTGGGCCCACGCTTGAGCAAGCCTTTGCCCAGCGCCGCGCCTTTCCGCCCGGTCGAGGCCATCATGGTAGCCGTGGAATCGACGTGGAAATTGGCAAACTTGATGGCGAAGGAGTCGGCAGAGGTTTTGTAGCTGTAGAGAGCATTGCCAGTAAAGGCCGTGCGCGACAATACCCGAACTTCGCCCTTGTACAGGTTGTGGTACTTGCGCAGGGTATCCATCACAATGCCAGCATTCTGGAAGCCCCGCATTTCGGCGTTAGGCAGAATGTACACCTTACTGGAGTCGGGCATAATCCAGGCATCGGCCGAGGAAATGCGGGGCACCCCGCCAGCCACCAGGCGGTAGCGGCTCAGATCGTACTGGCCGGTGGCCGCCTGGAATTTCAGGCCCCGTTGCTCCGGTTTGGTGCTATAAAAGAAGGAGCGGGAGGAGTCGGCCCCAGGCGCCAGCTGCAGCTGTACCAGCTTTTTCTTGAAGTCCCACTTACCGCCCGACAGCGTGGTGCGGTACTGCGAGTAAGGCAGCTCAATACTGGATTTGCTGTCGTCCGCCTCTCGGGCAAACTCCGTGTTGCCAGCTTTCAAATCGTAGGTAAAGCTCACGTTGTTGGCCGTAAGGGCCGGCTTGTTCACCTCCGCCGATTTGATGTTCAGCGTCGACTTAGAGCCGGTGTAGCGCGTGGGCTTGAAGGCAAACGAGGTGGAGCGGATAAACGACTGGGGCCCGTCCATGCGCCCGTCGCCGAACAGGCCGGTGGGCGTGTAGGTGAGCGTACCCTTGAAGCCATAGGTGTTGTCGTACACCTTAAAGGCTTCGCCCTTGTCCTGGGTTGTGAGGTACATGGAGTCCTGCTTCACGGCCCACTTCATCTGGTAGCCGGGCAGGAACGTCACCTTGGCAAACTCCGTCCCGTTGAGCGGCCCCGGCAGAATGGAAGCCGTTTTGCCCACCGTTACCACCGAGTCCTTGTAAAAGATAAACTGGTCGCTCTGGAAGTCGCCGGTGAGGTACTTGATGTTGCCGATGCCCTGGAAGCCGTTGTTGTTCATGGCCACCTTGTTGAACAGCCGGCCTTTGCCCCCGTACAGCGGAAAGCCGTCCTTGGGCACGCTGTACACAAAGCCCAGAGAGCCGTCGTCCTGCATGCTCAGCTTGGTATCAAAGTTGGGCACGATGCCCCCGCTCACGAAGGTTCCCTTGAAGCCTACGGCCGCCCGGTTCTTGTTGTTGAGCGAATCCAGCTTAAAGGGCGGGATATCGAAATACATGGTGGTATCGTAGGCCCCGCCCAGCACTTCCGGCTTGTCGAAGAACACGTAGGCCCCGGTGCTGGCATCAAACGAGGGGTAGGCCCCCAGCTTCTTCCGCCCCGATTTGTTGTTGGGCGCGTTGATGTAGAGGCGCCCGGCCGAGTTCTTTTTCTTGTTGGTCAGCGTCCAATCCAGGTCCTTGCGGGCTTTCATCACCGAGCCCTTCGAGCCCTTGCCCTTCACAATGATGGAGTCAATCTTCACCAGGTCAATGTAGAACCCGTCGTAGTCAAACTTGAACTCCTTGCCCTTGAACACGAAGGCCGAGGCCACTACCGTACCGTTGAACAGCACACCCCGGTTTTTCTGAATGCGAATCACCGAGGAATCAGGCTTCACAAACACCGTCACGGAGTCGTCGGAGAAGTTGAACCGGTCCACGCCTCGCACAATCAGGTCGTTGGTGTTCAGGTCCAGCGTGGCATTTTTGCCGTTCGGGGCCAGGCTCTTGATGGCAATGTGGTCGTAGTCCTTCTTGCCCCGCGACGAGTTAACGTAGTGCATGGCTTTGGGCAGCAGCACAATCTGGTCGGTTTGGGGGTACCAGGCTACGTAGCCGTCCCGGGCCAGGCCCGCCACGGCTGAGCGCACGTTATCGGGCTTGAGCTTGCGGAAGGTGGCAATATCCTGCACCGTAAACAGGCGTTTATTGCCGTTTTCCATGCTGTAGCCCACTACCATCTGCAGGGGGTGCAGCTTGTTGATGGCCTTGATCTGCTGGTAGCGGGTATTGGTGTAGAATTCCTTGCTTTCGAAGTTAGCCGTTACCTGGTTTTTGGCCGTCAGAATGCTGAACTCGATGCTGGGCGTGCGCACGGGCCAGGTCAGCAGTTCGGCGGCCACCTCCATCTGGTGGTAGGAGTCGTAGTAGGGCGTAGATTTATAAAGCCCTTCCTCCCGGGCCAGTTGCAGAATCTGCTTGCCCTTGTTGTACTTCAGCTTCACGCCGGGGTGAGTCAGGGAGTCCTGCTTATCCTGGAAAATGGATACTTGCGCGTGCTGGGCCGTGATGATGGAGTCGCCGAGCACGTAGGCCCGCGACGAGGCCCGAAACTTGGGTTTGCCATCCACATCCACAATAATGCGCGACATGGCCCCGTCCAGGGAAGCCGACAGCGCCCGGTTGCCCGTGAGCGAAAAGCCCCCGAAGTAGCGGATGTTCTCGCCGATGTTCTTCACGCGGGCATCGTTGGTGGCGGAAATAAAGCGCGGGTAGCCCGAATCTTTTACGCCTGCTTTGCGCTGCACGCTTTTATAGGCAAACCACCCTTTGATGGGGGCTTCCAGCACCGCCGGATAGGTGAGCGTAACGGGGTTGGCTACAAACTCAGCCTTCAGGATATCGAAGTCGTAGGTGGTAAGCGCTACTGAAGCCGGGTTGCCGTTTACCTGCCAGGCAAACTCCCCGCCATAGCCCACAAACCGGTTGGTAGCAGCCACCACGGCTCCGCTGGTTTTGCGGATGTACACCGAGTCGGAGGGTGACACCAGAAACAGGTCGGCATCCTTGAGCATAATGGCCGGCCCCCGAGTAGGCGGCGCCAGGTACGTATCGTAGGAAGGCACGGCCGCCGCATCCCAACCCGAGTCGGCGGGTTTGGCGGCAGTACCAGTGCTCTTTTTGGCCGGGGTGCTCCAGCCGTCGTCGGCGCTGTTCCAGGGGTCATCATCGCCCCAGCCGTTGCTTTTCTTGGCGGCCTTGGTGTTGAGCGGCTTGGTGCTGACAGTGGGCGTAACCGGCGCGGCCGGGGCCGGGGCTGGTGGAGCCAGGGAGGGCATATCCTGGGCGTGGTAAGCAAAGCTGAACGTACCGCCCACTACCTGCAACGAACTGTAGCGCGACTTGTGCAGAAACTTGGTATCCAGAAACGAAGCGGCGGCGGCCAGGAATTTCTCGGCGTCGGCGGGTTGCTCCTTTTCCAGGGTTTTGCCGGCCACATCCAGAAATTCCGTCATCTGCTGGTCGGAGAAGTTTTGCACCAGCGCCCCAGCGGCAATGGCCGTATAAAACTGCTCGAAGTGGGGCTTGGGCCGGAACTTACGGCCCAGCATATACTGGCTCAGGGCCACAATGTAGCGCTGCTGGGTGGCCGTGAGGCGGTTGCTGGCCCACACCTGCTGCAGGCGGGTGCCAGCAGCTTTAGCGGCCGCATTGTTGGTGGTGGCCATCATCGACTGCACATCCACCATAAACTGCTCGGGCTCCGAGCTGAGCTTACCCGCAAACTTGGGCAAGGCCGGCGCTGCCGGCGCGGGGTCACCCTTTTTAACTGGCTGGGGCTTTTGCTGCGCCCAGGCCGGAGCGCCAACCCCCAAGCCTACTATTATGGCGCAAACCCATCTAAAAGCGAAGTGCTTCATATACCTATCCACAGAAACCTGATTACTCGCCTACAATTTCAGCAAAAGACAGCACTTTCCGGTGTCTTGAGGCCTTTGCCTCCCCACAATCATACTCGGGCCTTTTTTCGTTCAATTCTGAGTGTCAGCCCTTTTTCAGCAAAAACCCTACCGCTCAAGCCAACTTGCCCGAGCGGTAGGGTTTTATGGTTAAAGCCAGAAACAGGCGCTATGCCGGCTGCCGGAATACGGCTGATACCCAGTGGTTCTGCACCCGGTGACTCTCGTACCGGAAGCCGGCTTTCTCGGCCGCTTCCCGAATCAGGGGCAAATCATCCTCGTAGAAGCCGCTGAACAGGATGGGGCCGCCGGGCTGGAGGTACTGGGCATAGGCGCCCATATCCTCCAGCAGCACATTGCGGTTGATATTGGCCAGAATGATATCGAAAGGAGCCTCGCCTTCCAGGGCGGTTACGTCGCCGAGGCGGGCCTCTACCTTGTCCTGGACGTTGTTTTCGGCGGCATTATCGGCGGCGTTTTCGGCCGTCCAGGGCTCCACATCCACGGCCAGCACGTAATCGGCACCCAGCTGCACGGCCATTACAGCCAGAATACCGGTACCACAGCCCATATCCAGCACCCGCTTACCCTGGTGGTCAATGTGAAGCTGGTTGGTAATCATCAGGGCCGTGGTATCGTGGTGGCCGGTGCCGAAGGACATGCGCGGCATAATCACAATTTCGTGCTTGAGCTCGGGCCGGGCTTCGTGAAAAGGGGCGCGCACCGATACCTGGTCGGCAATAACCAGGGGCTGGAAGTTCTTTTCCCACTCGGCGTTCCAGTTCTGGCGGGTAATCACGCGGTGCGAGAACTCCAGCTCACCCAGGCCCTCGTAGCGGCTCATCACCTCGGCCACGTTATCAGCCGAAAACTGGTCCTCATCAATATAGGCGCAAAAGCCTTCGTCGTTGTCCTCGAAGGTGTTGTAGCCTACTTCGGCCAGCTCGGCCACCAATATATCCGACAGCTCGCGGGGAGCCTGCACGCGCAGTTCAACGTAATCCATGAGGCAAAAATGTGAAGTCAAAGTTTAAAAGTAAAAAGTCAAAGCTCAGTTTGCGCCTCAGAAGGACGAATGGGGCTTTGACTTTTTACTTTTAAACTTTGACTTTATCTCGCTATTGCTTACGGCAGCCGGCGTGGCCGCGCACTTTGGTGTAGTGAAAGGAGAAGTCGGCCAGGTTACGGTTGTCGGTCACAAACAGCACGTAATCGGCAAAGTCGCGGGAGTCGGAAAGGTACCACAGGCCCACTTTATCGGCGAAGAGCTTGTTGGTTTCCTGGTACACCAGCACGTCGGCAAAGGCTTCCTCTGGCTCCTGGTACACCACGCCAAAGCACTGCCCCCGGCGGCGTGGGTCGGTTTCCAGAAACACCGTGCCGTACAGGCGGCAGGGGTCCACGGAAGCCGCCACGGCGGGTAGCGCCAGCGGCACCCGCGGCTGCGGGGCAGCAAAGGGGTTGAGCGCCAGCAGGCCGGAGAGGAGAAAGGCAGGGAGCATAAGAATTGGCTGAACGGTATCCTCCGGACAATTATCCGGCCGAAATAAGTTCGGCGTCATTCCGAACGGAGTGAGGAATCTGGGTTAGTCCATTGGTATGGTTGACCCAGATTCCTCACTCCGTTCGGAATGACAGTTAAAATGACTTGATGATTTCCGTGAAGTCGCGGGACTTGAGCGAGGCACCGCCAATGAGGCCGCCGTCCACGTCGGGTTGGCTGAACAGCTCACGGGCATTTTGGGCGTTGGCCGAGCCGCCGTAGAGGATGCTGGTGTTGAGGGCCGCCTCGGCGTCGTAGGCACGGGCAATCTGCTCCCGGATGAATGCGTGCACTTCCTGGGCCTGCTGGCTGGTGGCCGTTTTGCCCGTACCAATGGCCCAGATGGGCTCGTAGGCAATAACTACCTGGTCAAACTCCTCATTGCTGAGGTGGAACAGGCCGTCTTTCAACTGCTTGCTGATGAAGTTGAAAGTCTCGTCGGCCTCCCGGGTTTCCAGGCTTTCACCCACGCAGAAAATGGGCTTAAGGCCGGCGGCGAGGGCCGCTTTCATCTTCTGGCTCAGCAGTTCATCGTCCTCGTGAAAATACTGGCGGCGCTCCGAGTGGCCCAAAATCACATACTCCACTCCCACCGACTGCAGCATCCGGGCCGATACCTCACCGGTGTAAGCTCCGCTTTCCTTCTGGTGGCAGTTCTGCGCGCCCAGGTGGAAGCGGCTGCTCTGGGGCAGCTGCTTGCCAATAGCCGATAGAAAGGGGAAGGGCGGGCACACTACCACCTCAACTGAGGAGTTGGTGGCTTCGTCCTGCACCATATTTACAATTTCGGAAATCAGCGCCTGGCCGTCTTGGAGCGTGGTGTTCATCTTCCAGTTGCCGGCCACAATATTCTTACGCATAGCGGAAAGGGTTGAGGTTGGGGTTCGGGTGCAAGTTAGGGGAATGCGGGGTAGTGGTTCCGGTCCGGCGGTTGAAAGCCGTCGGGCCGGTCGTCGTTCGGTTCATCGGCACGGGAACGTAGCAACGTCAGCTTGCGGCAACCGGCCCGACGGCAACCGGCCCGACGGCTTCCAGCCGCCGGACCGGAGCGTTCTATTTCGCTACTCTCCTTCCCCACCATACCAGCCCCAGGCTCGCTACTGCTACCAGCCCAGCCGCGGCCAGCGCCATCCAGGCCAGCACCAGCGTATCCGCCTCCGTGCGACGGGCGGCCCAAATGCCCACCAGCCCCCACGTAACGGCTGCCGGGTAGGCCAGCTCCCGAAACCGCTTGGTTACGTTGAGCGCCAGCCCCGCCACGATGCCTACCAGAACAATGGCTATTTCAATACCCTTGGCCTCACTCACCTGCCAGCGCGTGCCCAGGGCCACGGTAGCATTTACGGTTAGCGCCACCGAAATCCAGCCTAGGTACAGCCCAAAGGGAATATTTACCCAAGCCGGAGCTTCACCCCGGGCGGCAAACTGCCGCACGCGGCCGTACACCACCGCCAACCCGGCCAGAATACCCAGCATTACCACCAGGCTTGCAGGCAACAATTCGTAGGCAAACACTACCAACCACAGGCCCGTCAGCGCATTCACCAGCACCAGCGGCCGGGCCACCGCATCGGGTAGCGGGTTGCGGCGCTGGGCGGGCAGTAGCTGCCACACCGCGTACACCAGCAGGCTCAGGAAAATGACGCCCCAGATGCTGAAGGCGTAGCCAGCCGGCGTAAGCGGCGTGGGGTATTTGTAGGATACCTGCGCGTTGGTTTGCCCATTAAAAGGAAACCGTTGCGACACATAGTTCAGGGCAATGTTGCCCACAATGGCCGCCGAAGCCGCCCAGCGCCAGGCCCGGCTTTCCGTGGGAGCCGTCAACGCATCAAAGGCAGCAGTAGAAGTAGAGGAGTTCATAAATCACAGATGGTGCAGATACAGCCGCAGATGATGCTGATTCGCTCTACGGTTTTGGTGTAAAGATGTCGGATGAATTCGGGCATAGCCAATTCAGTGCTGATAGTGCTGAACTGGCTATGCCCGAATCCTTTTCATCCCTTATCCAAAACGCCGGAACGAATCTGTGCTATCTGCGGCTGCATCTGCGCCATCTGTGATTTATAGCTTCTCGGCCAGGAAGCGGGCAGTGTGGTTGCTGTCCTTGAGCTTCACCATCTCTTCAGGAGTGCCCTCGAAGAGCAGGTGGCCGCCGTTGGTACCGCCTTCGGGGCCCAAGTCAATTACCCAGTCGGCGCACTTGATGATGTCCATGTTGTGCTCGATAATGAGTACCGAGTTGCCCTGCTCCACCAGCGCGTTCAGAGCCGTCATCAGCTTGTTGATGTCGTGGAAGTGCAGGCCGGTGCTGGGCTCGTCGAAGATGAACAGGATTTTATCGTTCTGCAGGGTGTTGCCCTTGGTCAGGAACGAGGCCAGCTTCACGCGCTGGGCCTCCCCGCCCGACAGCGTATTGGCCGACTGCCCCAGGCGGATGTAGCCCAGCCCCACATCGTCGAGCGGCTTGAGGCGCTCCACGATTTTGGGCTGGTCCTTGAAGAAGGCAATGCTGTCCTCGATGGTCATTTCCAGCACCTCGTTGATGCTTTTCTCCTTGTACTGCACGTCCAGCACGTCCTGCTTGAACTTGCGGCCCTCGCAGGCCTCGCAGGTCAGGTATATGTCGGCCATGAACTGCATTTCAATCTTCACCTGGCCCTCGCCCTGGCACACCTCGCAGCGCCCCCCGTCAATGTTGAAGGAGAAGTGCGAAGGTTTGAAGCCCCGGGCCTTGGCCAACTGCTGATCGGCAAACAAGGTCCGGATGGCGTCGTAGGCCTTCACGTAGGTAACCGGGTTCGAGCGGCTGCTTTTGCCGATAGGGTTCTGGTCCACGAACTCCACGTGCGTTACCTGCCCATTTACGCCGGTGAGGCGGTCGAACTTACCAGTGGCCTCACCCGCGCCGCCGCCTAGCTGCTTGAGCAAAGCCGGCGCCAGAATCCGCCGAATCAACGTGGATTTACCAGAACCAGATACGCCCGTTACTACCGTCATCACGTTCAGCGGAAACTTCACCGACACGTTCTTGAGGTTGTTTTCGCGGGCTCCCGTCAGTTCCAACGCGTTGCGCCAGGGGCGGCGGGTTTTGGGCGCCTGCACCGCCATCCGCCCGCTCAGGTACTGGCCGGTGTAGGTATCGGAGGCCAAAACTTCGGCGTAGGTGCCCTGGAATTGCAGGATGCCGCCACCGCTGCCGGCCTCTGGACCAATGTCGATGATCTGGTCGGCCTGCTCCATCATCTTGTCCTCGTGCTCCACCACAATTACGGTGTTGCCGAGCTGCTGTAAGGAGCGCAGCACGCCAATCAACTGCTCGGCGTCCTTGGGGTGCAGGCCAATCGAAGGCTCATCGAGAATGTACATGGAGCCCACCAAGGCCGAACCTAGCGAGGTAGCCAAGGAAATCCGCTGGCTTTCCCCGCCCGACAGCGTGCTGCTGAGGCGGTTGAGGGTGAGGTAGCCCAGGCCCACCCGGTTCAGGTACTCCAGGCGGTTGGTTACCTCCGTCACGAGGCGCTCGGCCACTTTGGCTTCGTGCTCGGGCAGGTCGAGGGTCTGGAAGAACTCCAGGGCCCGGCTCACCGGCAGCAGCACCAAATCGGTGATGCTCTGGCCCTGAATTTTGACGTACTGGGCATCTTTGCGCAGACGGGTGCCCCGGCAGTCGGGGCAGGTGGTGCGGCCCCGGTAGCGGCTTTGCAGTACCCGGTACTGAATCTTGTGCGTCTGCTCGCTCACCCACTTGAAGTAGGCGTCGAGGCCATCGAAGTACTTGTTGCCCTTCCACAGCAGGTTCCGCTCGGCCTCGCTTAGCTCGTTGTAAGGCCGGTGAATAGGAAAATCGAAGCGGATGCCGTTTTTGAGCAGCGGCTTCAGCCACTCGCTCTGCTTGTCGGTGCGCCAAGGGGCAATGGCACCCTCGTACACAGTCATGCTCTTGTCGGGAATTACCAAATCCTCGTCAATGCCCAGCACCGAGCCGAACCCTTCGCAGGTTTGGCAGGCGCCGTAGGGGTTATTGAAGGAGAAGAAATTGACGCTCGGCTCCTCAAATACCAACCCATCCAGCTCAAACCGGTCGGAGAAGGTGCGGGTTTCCTCATCCATCTTCACGATGCAGGTGCCGTGGCCCTCGAAGAAGGCCGTCTGCACCGAGTCGGCGAGGCGGAACATCAGGTCCTCGTCGCCGGGCTGAATGGCGGTGCGGTCAATCATGATGAACACTTCCCCTTTCACCTCAGGCTGACCCTCGGCCAGCAGCTCCTCAATGAAGGCGGTTTCGCCGTTTACTACCACCCGGCTGTAGCCCTTCTGCAGTAGCAAATCCAGCTCCTTGCTCATGGGGCGGCCATCTTCCGAAGGCAGCAGCGGGGCCAGCAGCATCACGCGGGTGCCCTCGGGCAGGCGCATGAGGGCATCCACCACGTCGGCTACGTTGTCCTTCTTCACCTGCTCCCCGCTGATGGGCGAGTAGGTGCGGCCCACCCGCGCAAACAGCAGCTTGAGGTAGTCGTAGATTTCGGTGCTGGTGCCCACGGTGGAGCGGTTGTTCTTGATGCTGACCTTCTGCTCAATGGCAATAGCTGGCGAAATGCCCCGGATATAGTCCACGTCGGGCTTGTCCATGCGGCCCAGGAACTGGCGGGCGTAGCTGCTGAGGCTCTCCACGTACATGCGCTGGCCCTCGGCGTACAGCGTATCAAACGCCAACGACGATTTGCCCGAGCCCGACAGGCCCGTGACGACGATGAATTTATTGCGCGGCAGAGCCACGCTGAGGTTTTTTAGGTTGTGAACCCGGGCGTTCTTAATCAGAATAAACTCGCGCGGGTCGAGCTGGTCAATAGGGTCGGCCGCGGGGGCGGCTACTTGCAGAGCGGAATTATCGGCCATAGGTCGGGTAACAACTGCGGCCGGGGGTTTGGTTTCCAGCCGCTGCGGTTTGATTCAGGCGAAGGTACAAGGGAATCAGAACGAGCGGAACCAAGTACTCAACGGCAACTAACCGCCCGCCACAAATTCTTTAACATTGTGGTACGTCTCTTTAGCTACCCGCTATGTCCATCACGAGCCCATTGGCCTCCCTTTATATCGTTTTACAAGCCGTTCGTGCCAGTGCTGAACTCCATGCGCCGCTGCTCCGCAAGAACGAGGCAGCTACCCGCGCCGCCCTCATCGACCCCGTACTCCGGGCCCTGGGCTGGGATACGGCCAATGTGCAGATGGTGGAGCCAGAAAAGACGATTGGGGGCGACCTGCGGGTTGACTATCTGTTGCGCGACACTACCGGCAAGCCTCATTTGGTGATAGAAGCCAAGTGCCTGGATGCCAGCCTCGACAAACACGGCTATGTGAGCAAAGTGCTGGGCTACGCGCTGGGTTTCAAGGTGCAGACCGTTTTCATTACCGATGGTCTGAGTTGGCATTGCTATTCCAACCTGCACAAAGGCAACACGGAAGCCATTACGTTTTCTCTGGCCGACAATTTGTTGCCCGCCGCCTTACACCTGATTCAGTGGCTGGATGCGGCCCAGAGCGGCTACGGACTGACGCAATCAAGTAATTATGTTTCATTAGTAGCTGAAGTTACACAAATCACTGCGCCCAAGGCTCAGAAAAAACCCGCCAGTAAGACGCAGAAGCCTGATGAGTCTACGTTGCCAGGTTTTGTGGACTTGACCCATATCAATACGCTGCATTTAGAGCCAAATCAGAAACCGAAGCAGCTACGGCTACCCAACGGCACGGTAAAGAGCATCAACTCATGGAAAGATATTTTGCTGGAAGCGTCACAGTTTTTTCTTCAGCAAAGCGAATCCGTGGCGCTGCCCTTTCCAGACAAACCAGGCAAGAAAACAGCTTTGTTTTCCCTACAAAAAGCACTCAAAGGCAGTAGTCAACCAATTCATTATCAAGGTAAAACACTCTACATCTACACGAATTATAACGCCCAATCACGCTTGGCAAATGCCCTGTACGTGTTCAGTAAGCTGCCTACGCGGGAAAAGCAGCAGGCACCAGCTGTAGCGTTTTAGTATTATCCCATCTGACATGATATGCCTCCCGCCCTCGCTCGGCTGTGCCAAGTGAGCCCTATGCCTGAGGGGCTATGCCCCGAATCTGACCGCGCCGCCTGCGCACCCAGAGCAGACGCGCGCAGCAGAGCGGCTGGAGCGTGATGCCTCACTCGGCGTAGCCGAGCGGGTGCGACAGTGCGACGTGAGGGCAATACAGCAGCCCCTACCCGAATACGCCTCCGGAACCCTTACTTTTTCAGCTGCTTCCCCACTACGCGCGTCCACACCGAGTAGCCGGCGGGCGTCATGTGGAGGCTGTCGGATACGTAGAACTGCGGCTGGGGCTTGCCGTTGGGGCCTAGCAGCGGCGTAGCGGTATCCACGTAGCGCAGACGCTTGGGGTGCTGCTCAATATAGGTCCGGATGAGTTGGTTGGCTTCCTGCACTTTGGGGTAAAGCGCCCAGCGGGAGGGGCTAGGTTTAATGGCCAGAAACACCAGCGGCACCTTGGGCAACTTCTGCTGCATCAGCTTCTCAAAAGCCAAAAACGACTGGTACACCTCCTGAGGCGTAGCGCCGGAGCCAATGTCGTTGTCGCCCTCATAGAGCACTACCTGCCGGGGCTGGTAGGCTACCACCAGCCTATCGAAGTAGTAGAGGGCATCGGGGAAGCGGGAGCCGCCGAAACCTCGGTTGAGCACAGGCCGATTAGCAAAATCCTCCCGCAAGGTTTCCCACTTCCGAATGGACGAGCTACCGTAGAACAAGATGGGGTGCGCGGGCGGAGGCGTGAGGCTATCCTGCCGGGCAAAGGCGCGCAGTTCGTCGGTCCACTGAGCGGGGTTAACGGCCGGGGTCTGGGCGGCGGCCACCTGCGCCGCACCAGCCAATGCTAGGCCCGTAATTACTGAGCGAAGCCGACGAATAGAAGGTGAAATCATAGCTAAAGTAAGCAGAACAGTACTTTCCTTCCCAGCACAGCGGGTGGGCAAACGGAGGAAAGTCGAGAACTGGCCCTGATGGTTGCTTCTTGCTATCCTCCAGCTTACGCGGGTGGTTGCCACCAAACATAGCGACCCTTTAATACTTTATTCAAAGTCCTTGACCGGTGGATTGGAAAGTTTTTTCGGCTTTTCCGGCTGCTATTCCTCGTTCTGCCCGCACTTGCGAAACCCAGGCTGGCATGTGTGCGTCAAGTTTGATATTTTCAGACTTATGTTGCCCTAGCGACAGTAAAATACCTTTCTCGTTTTTCACTTTATGAAGAAACTCCTACCCGTATTTCTTCTGCTCGGACTGCTACTATGGCTGATTCCTGGAGCAGTGCTGGCCGGTGATTCTCCCGCTCCGCTGAACGGCCAGTGGAAGGGGCCGCTGAAAGTACCCGGCGGTCAGCTTACGCTCATCATCACAGTAGTTCCGCTTTCCAACGGCACGTACTACGCCGCTCTTGATGCCCCCCAGCAGCGCATCAGCCGCATGCCGGCCGAAGTAGCGGTGAAGGGCACTGACATTACCATCAGCATAGCGCAGGCCGGCAGCAAGTTTGTGGGCAAGGTGAAAGATGGCGGGGCCACGTTTCAGGGCACCTGGACGCAGCCCGGTCTCACCACCCCGCTCACGCTGAGCCGCATGAAGCCCACGGCCCAGCCCGTGGCTGCCAGCAAGCCCCGCCTGACTCCGCCTTACCGGGAGGAGGAAGTTAAATTCCTGAACACCAAAGCCGACCTGGCCCTGGCCGGCACACTTACCATTCCGGCGGGCCCCGGCCCCTTCCCGGCGGTGGTGCTGCTCTCCGACAACGGCCCCCAGAGCCGCGACGTGGAGCAACAGGACTACCGCATGTTTGGCTCCCTGGCCGACTACCTCACCCGCCGGGGCATTGCTGTGCTGCGCTTTGATGATCGGGGCGTGGGCAAATCCCAGGGCAACCACTTCTCCACCACTACCGTGGATTTGGTGACGGATGCTCAGGCCGCCATGGTATACCTGCGGGCCAAACCCCTCATCGACCAGCGCTACATTGGGCTGGTAGGCCACGGCGAAGGTGCCAACGTAGCCCTGCTGGCCGCTGCCGAGCAGCAGCCAGCCACTCCGGCTTTTGTGGTGTCGTTGTCGGGCTACGGCGTGCCGGGCCGCGACGTGATTATGCGCCAGCAGCTGGAGATTATGCGCCTCATCGGCTCCAATCCCGCCCAGGTGAAGGCGGCGCTGGAGCTGCACAAGGAAATGGTAGACATCATCCGGCAGACGCCCAACGATAACCAGGCCCGGGGCAAGGTGGCCGCTACCCTGCGCTTCAACAACACCGATATGGACCCCCACATGGCCCGGGCGCGCGCCGTGCAGCTGACCTCACCCTGGTCGCGCTACTTCCTGGATTTCGACCCCACCCGCAGCCTGGCCGACGTGAAATGCCCGGTACTACTGCTGGGTGGCTCCAATGACTTGCAGGTGGACTCGCAACAGAACATGGCTCCGCTTAAGCAGGGGTTGAAAAACGCCAAGGTGAAGTCGATGAAGCTGGCGGGCCTCAACCACTGGTACCAGCCCGAAATGAAGGACTGGCCGGTAGTGAACGGGGAGCAGCAGCCAGTATTCTCGCCCAAAGCCCTGGATACCATGCGTGAGTGGATATTCGCCAGCACGGAGCGGCCCCAGCCAGTGCCCTCCACCGGCAACACCGCTGATAAGCCCGCGGCCCCGGCCAAAACGGCCAAGAAGGCCCCCAAATCGGCCCAGGCCAGCCGCTAGAAAGTACCTACTCCAACAAGCACCAGGAGCCCTAGCTTCTGGTGCTTTTTTGTAGCCTGACTGAGCCTCTCGCGGAACCCACCGGGTTGCCCGCGTCGTTTATAGCAGCCCATGCCTTCCCTCCGCGCCGACTTACACGATTTGCTGACGTTTGAAATGCTCAGCCGGCATACGCTTGATATTCTGCGGCATAAGCATGGGGTAAGTGAGGGAGAGTTGTTTTCGGCCCTGATGCAGGCGCTGCGGGAACAGCGGGCCAGCACCGGGCAGCCGCTGCTCCCACCCAAACCCGGCGCGTTGGTGTGCGGGCCCGATGAGCACATTTGCCGGCACTGCGGGGAGATTTTTCCGAAGCCGGCCGCCATGAAGCACCTCTGGCAGGCCCACGACTTGGTAGTGCGCCGCAACCCGGAAGCTCATTACACCACTGATGTTCGGCTGGCGGCGCTGTACCGGGAGGCCACGGCCGCCGGCACTGATTTGCGGCTGGTAATTTCGGCCTGGGAGGCTATGCTGAATGTTGAGCGGCGCTATACCCCCATCCGGGCGGCGCACCAGCGGCGCTACCTGGTGCGGCGGCGCGGCTATACTATTCTGGTGGTGGGCAGCACTGCCCTCAACGGCCAGTACCAGCGCCACGACCTTAACCAGGACAGCCAGCGCCAAGGCTTCGTGCGTTGTCTGCGGGGTACGTTCGTGCTGGTGCCTATGCGGGCCTAAAGGAATAGTGCTTCAGCCGGGCCGGGTGTATCTAACCTCGGCGGCTTGCGTAGCAGGTAGTATTCACTCTCGTTTACCCTCCTCCGCTATGCCCCGTTACGTTTTTGCCGCTTCGGCCCTGCTTCTGCTAGCCGCCTGCCAGGGCCGGGAGCAGCCTTTCGGCACCGGCTCCCAAAATTCTGCTCCCGACAAAGACGCCGGAGCCGCCACCTTGCAACTGGCCGGCGTGTACGCCGATACGGTGCCTTGCAACGACTGCCAGGGCATTGCCACCCGCCTCACTCTCAAGCCCGACAGCCTGTATGAGCTGCAGGAACTCTACCTAGGCCGCACCTCCCCCGTAAACTACCGCCGCGGCCCCTGGCGGGTACGGGGCCAGGTTGTAACCCTGGAGCCCAGCGGCAACGACCCCGTGCGCCGCTACCAGGTGGCCGACAGCCGCATGCTCCAGCTCCTGGATGCCAACGGGAAGCCTATGCCCACTTTCGGGCTGCGCTACCGCTCCGATGGCAACCTGAGCGAAGCCGGTACCCGCCGGGAGTTTACTGGCAAATACACTTACATGGCCGATGCAGCCATGTTTGAGGAATGTGGCTCCGGCAAACGGTATGCGGTGGCTTTGGCGGGGGGTGTAACCGCCGACCTGGAAAAACGCTACGCCGACACGCGCAAAACGGCGGGTCAGCCGGTATTTGCCCGCGTGCAGGGCGAGTTGCAGCAGCAGGCTGGTACCAACGGTCAGGCCCCTACCCAGGCCCTGGTTATCAGCCAGATTCTGGAGATGAAGCCCGACGCCATCTGCCCCCAGGCACAAAAACAAGCCTTCCAGCAGTAAGACGCTACTTTGTGGTACCAAGCAAAAGGCCCGGGCGGAAATTTCGCCCGGGCCTTTTGCTTGGGTTTTACCGCTTACACTACGCAGGCTTTTTTTCCGGCGTCATATCCAATTGGCGCAGCTTATCGGCTTTCAGCGCGGTTATGCCTACTACCACGATGGTCATAATACCGCCGAATACTACCGAAGCCGTAGTACCGAGCCACTTAGCCATAGCCCCCGACTCAAACGCCCCAATTTCGTTGCTGGAGCCGATAAAAATGTTGTTGACGGCTGACACCCGGCCTTTCATGTAGTCGGGGGTGAACGTCTGGAGCAGGGTGGCGCGCACAATCACCGATACCGAATCGAATACCCCCGTCAGGAACAGTAAGCCCAACGATAGGTAAAAGTTGCGCGACAGGGCAAACCCGATGGTAGCCAACCCGAAACCGGCCACGGCCCAGAGCAATTTGCGCCCGGCGTGGCGCCGCAAGGGAAAATACGTGAGCAGTAATGCCATCAGCACCGAGCCTACCGCCGGCGCCGCTTCCAGATGCCCCAGACCCGAGGCCCCCACTTTCAGGATCTTCTCCGCGAATACCGGCAGCAGCGCCACGGCTCCGCCAAACAGCACCGCAAACAAATCCAGGGACAGCGCCGCCAGCACCAATTGGTTGCCGAATATAAACCGCAGGCCGCTACTCAGGCTTTCCACGAAATTGGGTGCGGGCGCACCCTCCCGGGTTGGTAGTGGGTGCGAGGTCAGGCTGATAAACAGCCCCAGGGAAACTATTAACAGCCCAGTAGCCACGGTGTAGGCGTTGGCTACGCCCAAATGCGCAATCAGGTAGCCCCCAATAACCGGCCCTATCACCGAGGAGCCTTGCCAGGTAGTGCTGTTCCAGGTAATGGCGTTGGCTAGCTTATCTCGGCTGGGCAGCAGTTGGGGCATGTAGGCAAACAGGGCGGGGCCCAGAAATCCGCGGGCAATACCACTCACAAAAATCACTGCGTAAATAGGCAACGTGCCCATTTGCCCAATATTCAGCAGCCGCTTCTCAACTCCCCAGGCTAGCCCGGATAACACTACGGCGCACAGCAGCAGCAGTGTCACGGCCGCCACTACAATGTTCTTGCGCTTCATTGAGTCGGCTACGTGGCCCGCGTACAAGGACACGGCAATGCTGGGAATGGCTTCCGTGAGGCCAATCAAGCCCAGCGCCCAGGGGTCGTCGGTGAGTTTGAACAACTGCCAGCTCACCACAAGACCCTGAATGCGGGTGGCCATCACAAAGCTGGCCCGGGCCCCAATGAACCGCCGAAAATCGGGGATGCGCAGCGCGGCATACGGGTCGTGGCCCGGCGTGGCGGGGGAAGCGGGAGCAGTCATGGCGCGGCAGGCCGGGAAGGAAACGGCCCAGCAAAGGTAACGTGCCCCTGTCGCTACGAAGCTCGGCCATGTCGTTTTTATCAGTTGAAGCTACCTCATTACCTACCCTACCAAGCCGCTTACAGGGGTTTTTCGTATGCAGATAACTGACCGACCTGGGCAAGATATGTATGTGCTAAGCCAAGCCCCTTGCCGCAGCTTCCTGCTCTTTGTTCCTGCTCACGTATGAAGCCACCTTCCACTTCAGCTCTGCCTTCCTTCCTATCGTTGCAGGTGCGCCCCGAGCTGGCCGTGGCCATCATTCGGTGGTTGCGGCCAGTATCAGCCGCCGAGTTGCAACAGGGCTACCACCAGTTACTGCAACACGCTCAGACCGGATACTACTGGCTGGTTGACCTACGCCAGCGCGGCCCGGCCAGCGAGGATGATACCCACTGGGTACTCACCCAATTCATCGGCTGCTTGGCCCGGCAAACGGGCCAACGCGTGTACCTGGCTTTTTTAGTAACCGCCGGGCAGCTGAATGCGGAAGAGCAGCAGTCCGGCTCTCCCATGGTTCAGAACGAGCAGGCTCACGTCCGATTATTCGGGGAGGAGGCTCCCGCCCTCCACTGGCTTGCCAGCCGCCGCCAGCACCACAGCGCCTAAGTACTGCCTATTCCTCCCTTTTCCATTCCTCAGCTATATGCTCCGCGCCCCCCTACCCGTATTGCTGCTTAGTGGCCTGTTTGCTTGTGCGGCCTTCTCCTCGGCACATGCCCAAACCCAGCCCACCGCCACCACGCAACCAGCAGCTCAATTGAAGGATGGTGCCTTCCGGCGTGAGGGCAAAACGTTCCGGTTGCAAGCTGGGCAGGTGTTTACCCTCACGGCACCCGTGCGCTTTGCCAACGGCCTCACCTTGCGCCCCGATGGTATCATGGTAAGCAAAAACGGTAACCGCCAACTGTTGGAAAACGGCAAAGCCATTAACATGCAGGGCGACGTGGTGCTGTACCGCGACGATATGATGACCCCCGAAGCCATTACTCGCCACGATGAGCAAACCACCGGTGCAGCCGGAACTACTACCATAACCATTCCGGTGGCCGTAAACCTCTCGGCTATTAGCGCGGAGCTGCAACGCACTGCCCAGCGTTTCGAGCAGTTACAGCAGCTCAGTCAGCTGCTTGACCAGCGCACCAGTGCCGCCGCCGCTGGTACCACTCCTCCCCCCGCCCTGGAAAGCCAGATCCGGGATCTAAGTCAACAGCTGCGCCCATAATGCACGGTTCTTGCACAGCCCCTGCTACAGGTAGTTGACTATCTGGCAATTTGTCCAAAATCCTGTTTTCCACGCCAGCAACGCTGTTGCGTTGGGATTAACTGGACGCAATACAGTATATAGAATTCCGTATTCCTGATATTAAGGTTTAGGGTCTTCGAAAATAATTTTGGCATTTACGCGCGGTACCCGTTGTGTTTGGCGCGGCGGTTCTCTACATTTGGTTTTAGCGGCTTCTTCACGCATCATTCATTCAGGTTTTCACCGGCAACTGCACTCTATGGCCTAAAGCTCTACGTCCCCTTTACTTTCGTAGTGTTTATGGAAATCATGCAGCCGAGCGACTCCGCTCTCATCTCGCGCTATATTGCCGGCCAGGAAGATGCCTTTGCTCAGTTACTTGAGCGGCACAAGGCCCGCGTATTTACCACTATCATGCTCATTGTTCGCGACGAAGACGTGGCGGAAGATTTGCTGCAGGATACATTTATCAAGGCCGTCCACACCATGAAGAGTGGGCGTTACAACGAGGAGGGGAAATTTTCATCGTGGATTTGCCGGATTGCGCATAATTTGGCCATCGACTGCTTCCGCCGCGAAAAACGGAGTCCTTTATTGAACCTTGACACAACAAGTCATGCGTTCAACTCGTTGTCGTTGGCAGAAGAAGGAGCTGAAGCGGCGCTTACCCGGGAAGAAACCCACGCGCGGCTTCGGGAACTGATTCAGGAGCTGCCCGCGGCGCAGAAGGAGGTCCTGATCATGCGCCATTACGGCGACATGAGCTTTCAGGAAATTGCCGATGCAACGGGGGTCAGCATCAATACCGCGCTGGGGCGTATGCGCTATGCGCTGATCAACCTGCGGAAAAAGATGGCCGCACAACCCGTTTTCTATGATCAAAACCTTTACCCACGAGACGCTGCTCCGGTACGTGTACAACGAATTGCCAGCTAAGGAGCACCAACAAGTAGAACATGCCCTCTTGCACGATGCCGAATTAGCGGCCTCCTGCGCCGATTTGCTGCTGGCTCAGCGCGCCCTCAACGACTTGCGCCGCGCCCCCACCCAGCGCACCACTGACTCCATCCTGCAGTATTCCCGCACCTTCCTGCGGAAGGAGTAAGCCCGGTTTCCAGCTGAAATTTACAGCGCCGCGAAGTTACCAAGTAGGTAACTTCGCGGCGCTGTGCTTATAGGCACTGCCACAGTTGCCGTTAGTTGCCGTTAGCCATGCGCAAGCCCGAGCGTTACCGCCATTTCATCGAGTACTTCACCACGCACTTTCCGGAGCCCGAAACAGAGCTGCACTACGCCAACCCCTACGAGCTGATTGTGGCCGTAGTGCTCAGCGCCCAGTGCACCGATAAACGTGTGAACCAGGTGATGCCTGCCTTGGTGCAGCAGTTTCCTACACCCGAGCACCTGGCCGCCGCCTCTGCCGAGGATATTTTCCCTTTTATCCGTAGCGTATCTTATCCCAACAACAAAGCCAAGCACCTGGCCGGCCTGGGCCGGATGCTGGTGCAGGATTTCGGGGGTGAGGTGCCTAGCTCTATTGAGGAGTTACAACGCTTGCCCGGCGTCGGCCGCAAAACGGCCAACGTGGTGGTGTCGGTCATTTACAACCAACCAGCCATGGCCGTGGATACCCATGTATTCCGGGTGTCGCATAGGCTAGGGCTGGTGAGCAAAACGGCTACTACCCCTCTGGCCGTGGAAAAGGAGCTGGTTCGCTACACCCCTACTGATCTAATTCCGAAAGCGCACCACTGGCTAATCCTGCACGGGCGCTACATCTGCCAGGCGCGTACGCCGAAATGTATGGTGTGCCCCCTTACCAGTTGGTGCAAATACTACGCAGAGGTAGTAAGCAAAAACTCTTTGAAGGCAGCAAAACCTGCCAAAACATCCTCAATACCAGGCAATAAGAATGCAAGTAGTACAACTTAGTATAAAAGTGGTACTCCTGAGCTCATAAGTTCCCTACCTCCTTTCGGCTGCACTCTGCAAGATTTGCTGCATACGGGCTCCTATCAGTTGCCGGTCAAATTCTTGCCGGGCTACTGTTTTTCCTTGCTCCCCGGCAGCCAGCACTTGGGCAGAGTTTGCCAACACCTGCGCCAGTAGCTGGGCCAGCGCAGGCGCATCACTGGCAGGAGAGTACCAGCCGCAGCGGTGTTGCTCAACAAAGCGCTTCGTCCAGCCCGGGTTGGTTACCACTACCGGCGTACCAACTACTAGGCTGTCGTAGAATTTGGCGGGGGAATTGGCGTCCAGCACGGGCAGGCCCAGGAAAGGCGCTACTGATATAATGGCTAACCGGAACCAGGAGAATACCGCGTGACGCGGTTGCGGAGGTACTACCCGAATGTATGGGTGACGGGCAGCTGCTTGTGCCAATTGGGCATCGAAGTAGCCGTGGCCCATAAATACCCATACTACATTAGGGCAGGTTGGGGCCAGCAGCACGGCCGCCTCCAGTAACAGCGGAATATCGTTGGCCCGCCCAAAGGTGCCGGCATACAGTACTACCCGCTTGCCCTGGAGTTGCCACTCCCGGCGCAAGGCCTCCACGGTTTCATTTGTAGCCCGGGCCGCCAACTCCAAATCGGTGCCGTTGAGGAGGGTATATACCTTTTGAGACCCGAAAGATCGGGGTGACTTTTTGCCCACGGCCTGCACATATTCCGTCATATCGGGCGAGAGAGTGACAATAGCCGTTGCCTGCTGATACAGCTGGGCCTCCATACGGAACAGTTGCTGCCGGGCCAGGCGGTTGGGCACGGCCCCCATGGCAATAGGGAAAGAGGGCCACAAGTCCTGCACTTCAAATACCCAAGGCACCCGCCGCCAGCGGGCTACCTGGGCAGCAGCCCAGGCGGCTGTGAGCGGGGTGCTGATGCCCCATATTACGTCGGGCCGGGCAATGCGTAGGCCTTGGTGCACGGCATAAGCGGCGTACTGGGCGAAGGCCAGGCCCCGCCGGGCTACGCCCATGCGGTTTTCGTAGGGTACATCGGCCGCGTGCAACTCCACCCCCTCGGGCACCCAGGCAAACTCCTGGGTAAGTCGCTGCCGCTCCCATGTGCGGGTGGTGATGAGCGTTACGCGGTGGTGCCGAGCCAGCTGCGCCAACAATGAATAGTGCCGGCTGGTAGCCGGGCAATCGGGGTTGGTGTGGTACTGGCTAAAGACGGCTATGTGCATCTGGTTACGTTAAAAATCACCGCCCGAACTTCCACCACGCTCCGAACTGCCCCGCGACCCTTCCCTCACTCTCTAGCTCACCCGGCCCCGATTTACCTTGGGGCGGTAGCGCGACTCATTGAGGATACGCTGGGTGTTTTTCTCGGCCATCAGCTGTTTCAGCGTCACGTTGGGGTGCTCCTTCATGTACTTGCGCACAATCTGCCAGCCCACCCAGGCCCCTACCCGGCCGGGGCAGGTTTTGTCGATTTCCGGGATATTAGGCCGCTCCCCAATATATTTCTGGATGGTAAAGGGAGCAGTAGTATAAAGCAGCTTTTTCTCGATGAAATGCGCCCAGATCTTGCCCTCGTTGAAATAGACTCCCGCCATTTCCTTGTCAGAATAGCCCATCAGCAGGGAGTCGGCGGTGCAGGGCAGTACTTTTTCGGCGAAGTATAGCGCCTTACCAAACTGCACCATTTCGCCGAGCATGGTTTGGTTGGTGAGTTGTTTCTGGTTGTATTTGCTGCTAATGGCCAGGGCCACCGTGGGTACCAGGTGCTCGGGCGTATAGCGCCGCAAAATATAGCCCGGCACATTAGGCCTGTACGCGGCTTCGGGTCCCACGAAGAAGTCGGTGCTCAGCACCATCAGGCTGTCGTTTACAAACACATCCTGGCTGAGTCCGCTCACGAATGTTTTAACGGGCGGCACCCGAAAATCGGGAAAATTGTACCGGATATACTGAAACATAGGCTTCAGTTGTTTTTCCAGCGCCGGTGTAGTGAAGGTACTATCGGCCTGAGCGCCGAGTTTTTGCAGGCCCTTATTGGTAGCAAGGCGCGCCAGCGTGGTAGCCAGCACCGGAGGCGGATACTGCCCGCTTTGCAAAAAATGCCGGGCAAACAAACCGTGATGCCGCACAAACTGCCCCGCATCGGCCGGGGATTTAATCTGGAAAAAGGGCTTTTCCAGGCGCTCCAGCTGCACCGGCGCGGTCACCTTGGCCACGTCGGGGTTCATTTCGCAGCTTTCCTGGCCTTGGCTGCAGGCCAGCAGGGTGATGGAGGCTACCACCAAGGCTGCCAGGGTACGCAAACGGACAGGAATATGCATCACGCTTCTATCTTTGGGGCGAAATTAGCCAAAACCAAACGGCCAGCGGCCGTAGCTTCGTGTTTCTCATCACCGTAATTCTGCAGCTGTTATGAAAAAAGCCCTGCTTGCCCTCGTTTTCAGCGCTGCTACCATTGGGGCGGTATCGGCGCAGGTTGAAATCGGTCTGAAGGTTTCGCCCTCTGTTACCCACCTGCGCACCGATTCGCCCAGTGCGTACGGTTTCGAAAACCAGCAGTCCAAGGTGGGCATTGGGGGTGGTATTATCGTCGATTATTTTTTTGGCCAGAACTACGCCTTTGGCACCGGCCTGGAGCTGACGGGTAAAGGCGGCACCATCAGCTACTTCGACCCAGCCCGCAATGCCCGCATCGAGCAGAAAATCGGTCTGCAGTACTTGCAGGTGCCACTTACGGTAAAGCTGTTCACCAACGATATTGCCACCGATACCAAGCTGTATTTCCAGCTGGGCGGCACCCTGAATGCTGCCATTGCCGGCCGCATCAACGGCGAAAAACGCTACGTTGACCCCGCTACTACCCAGGAAACCAAGGCGGCCAAGCACGTAATCATTCCGGATGCGGGCCTGCGTGGGGCTTTTGGGGTAGAGTACCAGTTGGGCCAGAGCACGAAGGTACTGGTAGGGCTGAGCTACAACCGGGGCCTGTTCAACATCGACAATTACTTCGAGGATGAGCGCGGCTTCAAAGACGTTGAATTGAAGAACAGCGAGTTTGCGCTGGATTTGGGGCTCAAATTCTAGTAACCCTACTTTGCAAACGGCCTACTGGCTCGCATCACCTTCTGGTGGCGCGGGCCAGTGGGCCGTTTCTTTATTCGCGGTTGTTAGTAAGCTGGGCAACCGTGCCAGTAGCCTGACATCATCTGCGGAAGGTGGCTGTGGCTTAAGCAGGTGCGGCGCCGTAGCGCGGGCCAGAAATAAAAGGCAGCCACCTTCCGCAGTATCATAAGACACCCCATGAGAAGCAGGGTAACAAGCTTGTTCACAGAAGTGAATATCAAGCGCAGTGCTTAACCCCACTCCATGCTTCCACTGGTAGCACTTGGGGGTAGGTAAGCGCCACTGAATTCTTTCTCAATTAGGGATTGTGGTACCGGCACAGATGTAGTGGATATCCCAATCCAGTTGGAATAGCTATTTCGTACAACCAACTGGCTGCCTAATTGGGCGAGTCCTAGATGGGGTTCAACGGGCTTTGAGATTAGAGAAGCGGGTACTTTGCCCGCTCGCTCCTACCTTGCAAGGCCTGAGCTTCCGTGTTTCCCACTTTGAAACGAGTTGCCGTATCCTACGTTAACTTTTTCCGCTATGCCTGCTGCATTAACCTGCGTTATCGTGGATGATAACGAAATCAACCGCCTGACGCTGGAGCACATGGTGGAACTCACGCCAGACCTTACCCTGGTTGCCTCTCTGGCTGGCAGCTTGGAGGCGCTGCAATACTTCCGCCAAGGAGGCCAGGCCGATTTGCTGCTATTGGATATTGAAATGCCCCACCTGACTGGTTTGGAGCTGGCCCGGTTACTGCCGCAGCCGGCCCCAACGGTTATCATGGTCACTACGCACCGGGATTTTGCCGTGGATGCTTTTGAGCTGCAAGTCCTCGACTACCTGGTGAAACCAGTCGATTTACCTCGGTTTACGCAGGCCATTACCAAAGTTATAAACCGCCGTCAGCTGCAACTGGCAGCTACCTCCCCGGCCCCAACGGAGGTGCAGAGCTCTGAGCTTTTTATCAAAGTAGGCACAAAGATGCTTCGCCTCAATTTTGACGAGGTTTTGTTTATTGAGGCCTTGTCTACCTATTCTATCCTGGTTACTAGCACGCAGAAGCACATTGTGTATCTGACCCTGAAGGCCCTGGCCGACCGGTTACCCTTCGCGCATTTTGTGCGGGCCCATCGTAGCTACATCGTCAATACCCAGCGCATTGATGCTATTGAGGATAACATGCTGCAGCTAGGCAAGTACGAAGTACCCATCGGCAAATCCTACCAGGAGGAGTTCTACCGCCAGATACGCGGTTTGTAGAGCCCAGCCCTAGAAAGAAGCTTACTCCTGGGGTAATTCGCGCGGCAGCTCTTCCAAGGTTCGTTTCACCTGGGCAATTAGCCGGGCCACTGCTTCATGCGCGGGCACCTGCTCCGTGCCGGCTACCAAAGCCGGCTGCTCCAGCTGTTGCAGGGCCCCAGCCACCTCCCGCACTCCCAGCGACTCAATTCCGGGCTTAATGTGATGAATAATAGCTGCTACCTGCTGCCAGTCGCCAGTGGTAGCAGCAGCTTCCAGCTGCGTCAGGCTGTCGGGCACGTTGCTCAGAAAGGAGCGTATTATTTTCAGCACAAAGGCTTCCCGTCCGTGCGATAAGGCCCGCAGCTTGGTTAAGTCGTAGCTACTGGGAACGGGAGCAGCCGCCGGAATGAGTTTTTCCAGGGCGCTGTACAGCTCCGCTTCCTCAAAAGGTTTGGTCAGACAGTCGTTCATGCCGGCGGCCAGGTATTTAGCACTGTCGGCCCGGAAAGCATTGGCAGTAAGGGCCAGAATGGGCACTTGCGCTTTTGCAGGGTCAGGCAGTTGTCGGATCAGAGCTGTTGCCTCCAGGCCGCTCATTTCCGGCATTTGAATGTCCATTAGCACCGCATCATAGGCCTGCTGCTGGTACATGGTTACACCCTGGGCCCCGTTTTCAGCCTCGTCTACCACTACGCCCCACTCTTCCAGTAGCATACGGGCCACGTCACGGTTCACCTCGTTATCCTCCACTAGCAGTACGCGCCGCCCCTGTAACGCCCCGTTATCAAAAGCTGAAACCGCCGGTGGGGCGCTAACCGGAATGCTGCGCGGCAGCGTCAGCTGAAACCGGAAGGTACTACCCTGGCCCGGCTCACTTTCTACCAGCAAATTACCGCCCAACTGCTCCACAATAGCCCGGGAGATACTCAGGCCCAGGCCCGTACCACCAAACCGTCGGGTTGTATCGGCGTAGGCTTGGGTGAAGCCCTCGAAAATGAGCTGCTGCTGCTCCAGCGGAATTCCAATGCCGGTGTCGGCCACTGAAAACTCCACCGTCAGGGTTTCGGGCGTTTCGGCCAGCTGCTGCCCTACCACGGCAATGTGCCCTCCTTTGGCCGTAAATTTCACCGCGTTGGCCATCAGGTTGATGAGTACCTGGTTAAGACGGTAAGGGTCACCGAGTACCCAAGGCAACGGGCAGGAGTCTTTCAACGGCACGCCCGTCACCGTAATACCCTTCTCAATGGCTTGATGCACTAGCGGCTTAATAGCCGCCGCCATTGAGTCGCAGAGGTTGAAGGGGGTTTGCTCGAACTCCAGCTTACCGGAGGTAATCTTCGCCATGTCCAGCACATCATTGATGATGCTAAGCAAATGCTGACCGGAAGTGCGAATAACGCGCAAGAACTCCTGTTGGCGCGCATCCAAGCGGGTTTTATTGAGTTGCGCAGCCATACCCAATACTCCGTTCATGGGCGTGCGAATCTCATGGCTCATGTTCGCCAGAAAGTTCTCCCGCGCCCGCACGGCAGCTACGGCCTCATCTTTGGCGTGGTTTAACTCCTGCTCGGCCAGTACCCGCTTGGTAACATTGACAAGGTACAGGTTTACGTAGCCCTCCCGAGGGAAAGGCACCACAAATACCGCGTAAAAGCTGTTGCCCACCGAAATGTCTACCTGCCAGGGAGTGTCTTGCGCCAGAGCAGCGGCAGCCAGCCGTTGGGCCTTGGCCAACAGACGGTTCTGGTCGGTTTCGTTAAGGCTGGCGTGCAAGGCACTGGCCGAAGCGTTGTTGTACAGGACCTGCCCATCAATATCAATCCGCAGAATGGGATTGGGGTTCTGGCCTGGTATACTGGCAGCTGTGCGCAACTGCTCGGCCGCGCGGTAGTACTCCGTAACATCCCGAAACCGAATCATGGTGCGGGCCCGTAGTCCATCAATATCCTGCACCGGCACAAAATCCCGCTCCAGCACCCGCCCGTCACTCAGTTCCAGTTGCTCACTGTACACCGGCTCCCTATTGGCCCGCAGCGCATGCACCCGCTGTTCAAATCCTGGCTTATCGGCAACCAGCGTAATCATGGCCGCCGCTATTTCCTGCCAAGAGCGGCCAAGCCAATAACTGGCGGGTTCCGTAATGTCCCATAAAGCACAGTACCGCTCATTCACCAGTGCAATACGGCCTTCGGCATCAATGAGCAGCACGCCATCCTGTGCCTGCCCAATGAGGTGCTGCAGCCGTATTTCCGCCGTGCGCGCTGTTTCTTTTACCTGCCGCAACTCCTGCTCTAGCTCCTGAATCCGCTGGCTGGCTTGCGCAGCATCGGAAAGGTCAGGGGAAACGGGGACGGAATTAGTCATAGCGAGAGGAGAACAGCGTGCTTGTCCGCAAGTACGGATACCCTCGCCGAATCATTCATGATTCTGGCTGAATGGCCGCTTTTGCCTGACTAATCACCGTTTCCAGTAGCCGAGCACGTGCGCTAAAGTGCTGCCAAGCATTGCCTCTACAACAGAAAAAAGCCCGCCTTGCTAGCAGCAACGCGGGCTTTTCTTCTATCAGGAGGAGTTTTCTCGCAGAAAAAATCCGTCAGTCAGTTATTTCCAATTCCCGGTCCTGCAACCGGCTCATGGCCGCCGCGGCCGAGTGCAGCTCGATTTCCTCGCCGTGCTCGTCCTCAATGCGGTACTCAGTGAGGCCCAGACTGGTGTCCTTCATCACTTTTACCCACTTGTAATACTTCAGGTACCATTTCATCTGCCGGCTTACCAACCCTTTGGTATAGTAGGCATGCAAGAAAGGATGCACCGAAAGCGTAATGCCCGACTGGTTTTGGGCTACCAGCAGGTCGTCAATGCTGTTGTCGATTTCGTCCGTCACGAGGATGGAAGCGGAAATCTTGCCCGTACCGCCGCAGGTGGGGCATACCTCGCCGGTCACAATGGCTTCGGCCGGCCGCACGCGCTGCCGGGTAATCTGAAGCAGGCCAAACTTGGTGATGGGCAGAATGGTGTACCGGGCCTTATCATGTTTCATGATGCTGTGCACGGTGTCCTCTACCTTCTTGCGGCTCTCGCCCGACTTCATATCAATGAAATCGACGACGATGATGCCGCCCATGTCGCGCAGCCGGAGCTGGCGGGCTACTTCCTTGGCGGCCGCGAGGTTCACGTGCAGGGCCGTGGCCTCTTGGTCGCCTTCCTGGTTGCTCTTGTTACCCGAGTTTACGTCGATAACGTGCAGAGCTTCCGTGTGTTCTACCACCAGGTAACCGCCGCCGGGCACCGTTACGGTCTTGCCAAACAGCGTTTTCAGCTGTTTTTCAATACCGTGCTGCTCGAACACTTTCACCTTGCCGGTATGCAGCTTCAGTAAGCCCAGCTTGTCGGGCGCAATCTGCTGCAAATAGCTGCGCATTTCCTCGTACATCGGCGCCGAGTCCACGGTAATGGCATCGAACGACTCGTTGAGCATGTCGCGCAGCATGGAGGAGGTGCGGCCCAGCTCGCCCAGAATCTTGTCGTTGGGTTTCCCCGCCTTCAGGTTCTGAAACAGCATGTTCCACTTCTCCACCATATTGGTCATATCCTTATCGAGCTCAGCCACCTCGCGACCCTCGGCCACGGTGCGGATAATCACGCCAAAGTTGTCGGGCTTGATGGAGGCAATGAGCCGCTTGAGCCGCTCCCGCTCCGTCTTGCTGACAATCTTCTTGGATACGCTGATGGTGTTGGAAAACGGCACCAGCACCAGGTAACGGCCGGCCATGGAAATATCCATAGACAGGCGCGGCCCCTTGGTGGAAATCGGCTCCTTGATGATTTGCACCAGCAGCTGCTGGCCCTTTTTCAAGGCATTGTCAATTTTACCGACTTTGTCGAGCGTCCCGTCAAACTGAAATGTTTTCAGGGGCCCAACGGTAATTTTCTGCGATTGAACGCCTTTGCCCCACTTCACCAAGGAAGGAAAGTTTTCCCCCAGGTCGCCGTAGTGCAGAAAGGCATCTTTTTGGTACCCGATATCAATGAACGCGGCGTTCAGACCGGGCATAACTTTCTTGACCGTACCCAGGAAAATGTCACCAACCGAGTAGGCGGTGTCGTTGCGGTCGAAATGATATTCGATGAGCCGCTTGTCCTGTAGCAGGGCAATCCGTTCTCCGTCCTGAGTAGAATTAATGATTAATTCGTTACTCAATGGATTAAGCGGTTAGGGTAGAATCTCTGGCGGAGCTGGCTATTGAGCCTGCCTGCCCCTTGAAACCCGTAAAGGGAAGCCAGTGCACCATAGGCACTAGCTTCCCTTTCAAGCCACGGGGAAAGCAAACTTATGGCCACTCTCAGAGAACCTAAGTGAAAGATAGACGGGCCATTTTCTGGTAGAAAAAGTCCGCCAGCAAACCCCGGGAGGGCTTACTTCTTCTTGTGACGGTTCTTGCGCAGACGCTTCTTCCGCTTGTGAGTGGCAATCTTATGACGCTTTCTCTTTTTACCGCAGGGCATGTTGATGTGGGTTAAGTGGTTGAATGATTTGTTTTTGGTTATTGGTTGCCGGTTTTTGGTTTCTGGCGGAGTAATCACCAGCTAAAAACCAATTACCATAAACCAACGCTATTGTAGCTTTTTCAGCTCATCATCCACCGAAGTAGCCAAGGCTGGGTCGGGGCTGATGCTTTTGGCTTTCAGGAAGGCTTTGCGGGCCTCGGCCTTCGCGCCGGTTTTGGCTAATGAGACGCCAAGATAAAACTGTCCGTTGATGTTTTCGGGGTTTACTTTCGCCAACTCCTGAAAACGCTCCACAGCTTTATCAAACTGCCCGCTCTGAATGGCCAGAAAACCAAGGTTATACAGAGCCTTTTCGTTGCGCGGATCAGCTGCCAATACCTCCCGAATTAACGTAATACCCTGCACCGGGTTGGAGCTGGACATGTACGCCATACCTAAGTTGGTCTTGGCATCAAGGTTGTCGGGATTGTTTTTCAGCACTTTCTGATATAGCTCCTGGCACTTGGCACCCAGCAGCTTTTGACGCTCCTCGGTAGTGGCAAAGCTATAAGCCTCAAAGTACTGATCAGCCGCACGTTTCCAGGCTTGTTCGCCAGGACGAACCACGGCCACCTGCTCCAGGTAATACCCGGCGCTGTCGAAGCGCTCCACAGCCTTGTACTTCTCAGCTAGTTGCTGGGCCAACCGCAGCTTGGCGGTTTGGTCAGCCTCGCTGGAAAACTTGCGTACCAGCGCGGTAATTTCGCCGCGTTGAGCCGCCGGTACGGTCATGTGGGGTTGCTCGGCGGTTGGCTCGTCGTGACTGCCAATTGGGTGACCGTGCTCATCCAGGCCGGTAGCGCCGGTGGACGGAGCGGCCGCGCCTTGGTCACGGTTGGCGGTGCGGGCAGCAGTTTGCGTCAATGACTCTTTGCCCTCCTTGGGCTTCACAATTACCTTCGGCAACAAAAACAAACCGGCCACCAGCGCAAATGCCAGGGCCAGAACAAGAAGTTGATGCTTGGAAGATGCAGTAATGGATGCCATCAGCACGGGAAAAAAGCCGGCCGCCGGGTCCCCATGTCTGGGCAAGCCCGGCGGCGCAGCCGGCAAACGAACAGAACAGGTTGCCTAAGCAGCCAGTTCCTTGATTTTTTTGCTGTTTTTGATCTTACCAATGAAGGTCTTTGACGGCTTGAAGCTCGGAATGAAATGCTCGTCGATGATAATCGACGTGTTTTTCGAGATGTTACGGGCTACTTTTTTCGCGCGCTTTTTGTTCACGAAAGAGCCGAATCCACGCACGTAGATGTTGTTGCCTTCAGCCATGGAATCCTTCACGACTTTGAAGAAGGCTTCTACGGTAGCCGAAACGTCTGCTTTCTCGATGCCGGTCTTGTCGGCAATTTCGGCAATTACTTCTGCTTTAGTCACGCTGGTAAGTGTACTAGGGAGTGAAAAATATTCTGACTGGCAAAAAGATGCCACTCCTCAAAACGTAAGCACTTGCCCGGTAAGAGTTTGCCTGCGTTTTGAGGGGCACAAAGGTAGTCCCCTTTTTTGGTTTTACAAACCGTTTTCCTGCAATCTGCCCGGGCGTCATGGTTGCATCCAACTTATTCTTTCTCAAAACATTGAGCTTCTCTTCAACCGACTCATCCCGCTCTTGGTTTTCGACTGCCTTACTGAATTGGTACCCGCGCCATCGCCGCGACCTGCCCTGGCGCCATACCCGTGACTCGTACGCCATCTGGCTGTCGGAGGTGATTTTGCAGCAAACCCGCGTGAAACAGGGCCTTCCCTACTACTTGGATTTCATCACGACTTACCCCACGGTGCAAAACTTGGCGGCGGCCCCGCAGGACGAGGTACTGCGCCATTGGCAGGGGCTGGGCTACTACTCCCGAGCCCGCAACATGCACCACACGGCTCAGCAGGTAGTGCAGGACTATGGCGGGCAGTTTCCCGGTTCCTATACCGAGCTGCTGCAACTGCGGGGGGTGGGCCAGTACACGGCGGCGGCCATTGCTTCCTTTGCCTATGATGAGCAGGTGGCCGTGCTGGATGGCAATGTGTTTCGGGTGCTGGCGCGGGTGTTTGGCCTCAGCCAGGATATTGCCGTGCCTGCCAGCCGCAAGGTGTTTCAGCAACTGGCCGACACGCTGATTCCGGCCGAGCAACCGGCGGAGTTCAATCAGGCCATCATGGAGTTTGGGGCCATCCAGTGTACCCCCCAAAAACCCGATTGCCTGTTCTGCCCCTTACAGCAGCAGTGCTTTGCCTTTCAGCGGGGCTTGGTGCAGGAGTTGCCGGTTAAGAGCAAGGCCAAGGCCGCCCGCACCCGCTACTTCCACTACCTGGTGTTGCGCTACGCCGATACGGTGTATATGCGCAAACGAGGCCCCAAGGACATCTGGGAAGGCCTGTACGACTTTGCTCTGCAGGAAACCGATGTGGCCGACCTCCCAGCCGTAGCCGTGGTAGAAGCTGTGGAAAACATGGGGGGGCGTATGCTAACTAATCGGGTTGAAGAGCCGGTGGCCGCCCTACGGCACGTGCTGAGTCATCAGAAAGTAGAGGCTAAGTTTCACCCGATCTGGTTGGAAGCGCCGTTAGCGGCTGAAGTACTGGAGCGCACGGGCCTCGCCCCTTATCGGGCCGCAGCCATTGAGGAATTACCGAAGTCGATTTTGGTTACTAATTATATTAGCAATATTAGCATTTAATCAGCTAATATATTTGGTATTTAGTGGTAAATTAATTATCTTTATAGAGTTGAATATTTCCCTATTCACTTACTTTCACGAACACTCTTATGGCAAGCGTAAACAAGGTTATCCTGATTGGGCATTTGGGAAAAGACCCCGAGGTGCGGCATTTGGAGGGTGGTAACACAGTAGCCAATTTTACCATGGCCACCAATGAATACTACAAAGACAAGCAGGGCACCCGCGTGGAGCGCACCGAGTGGCATACCATTGCTGCTTGGCGCAACCTGGCGGAACTAGCCGAAAAGTACCTGCGCAAGGGTCAGCAGGTGTATGTGGAGGGCCGCATCCGGACCCGGCAGTACCAGGACAAGGACAACCAGACGCGCTACGTCACGGAAATTGTGGCCGAGGAAATTTCCTTGCTGAGCAGCCGCCCGGCGGCCGAAGCCGGGCAGCCGGCCCCGGCCGCCGAAGCGCCAACTACTTTCCGCCAGGAGCCGGAGCTAGACCAGCTCCCGTTCTAGCCCCGCCTGTAGCCCAACCTAAAAGCCCCGGCCCAGCTGGGGCTTTTTGCGTAACCGGCGGAACGTAGGCGGGCGCGGCGCTGGTTTCTTGGCTACCTTTACCTGCTCATCCGACCCCGCTGCTGCATGGCCGTTTCTTCCTTTTTGCGCGCTGCCGGCGCGGTGTGCTCCCTGCTCGTTCTGGCCACCGGCTGCACCTCCGCGCCCGACTACACGCCCAAACCCAAGGGCTACAATCGTATTGACCTGCCCGCTCACGCCTATCAATCGTTGGGCGCGGGCCATCCGTACACGTTCGAGTACTCGCGCTACGCCAAAATTCTGCGCGACTCGTCCTACCTAGCCCAGCCACACTGGATTAACGTGTACTACCCCAAACTGCAGGCCAACGTGCAGATAACGTACTCTGATTTGAAGGGCCAGCCCAAGCTTTTCAACCGGATGCTGGAAGATGCCCGCAAGCTCACCAGCAAGCACGAAATTAAGGCCACCGCCATCGACGAATCGGTGATGAAAACCCCCAATGGCATGCGGGTAGCCGTGTTTGAGCTCCAGGGCGAAGTACCTAGTCAGTTTCAGTTCTACACCACCGACAGCACCCGCCACTTCTTTCGGGGGGCTCTGTACTTCCGTACGGCCACGGCCAACGACTCGCTGGCCCCCGTGATTGAATACGTGAAACAGGATGTGGTGCGGCTGCTGAACACGCTGAAATATCAATGATTTTTGAAGCTATTGGCCGGTGGCTGATAGCTTTATCGTAGCGCTTTCAAAAAAGCTACCAGCTATCAGCCAATAGCGAACAGCTAGTAAATGAGTAATTTCTTTCAAACCAAGCTAGAATACCTGCGGGGCGTGGGCCTGCAACGGGCTCAGCTGCTGCAAAAGGAACTGAACCTGTTTACCTACGGTGACCTGATTCAGCGCTACCCGTTCCGCTACCTCGACCGCACTCAGTTCTACAACGTCTGCGACCTGCACGACGACCTGCCGTTTGTGCAAGTAAAGGGCATACTGCGCAACCGTGAGGTGGTGGGCGAAGGGCCCAAGAAGCGCATGGTAGCCAAGGTGGCCGACGCCAGCGGAGAACTGGATTTGGTGTGGTTCAAGGGCGTGAATTACTTGGAGAAGGTGATTAAAAACCACCAGGAGTACATCGTATTCGGCAAGCCCACGATGTTCAACGGCCGCCCCCAGATGGCCCACCCGGAAATGGAGGAGGTGACCGAGCAGAAAGTTGGCCAGAGCTACCTGCAGCCAGTATATAACACCTCCGAGAAGCTCAAAAACTACCACCGCGTAGATAGCAAGGCCATTGCGCGCATGGTGGCCGACTTGCTGAAGATTGCCCTGCCCCAGGTGCAGGAAACTCTGTCGCCGGCCCTTATTCAGCAGTATGCGCTGATGGACAAGGCCACTGCCATTCAGCAGATTCACTTTCCCCAGAGTACCGAGCAACTGCAAACGGCGCGTTTTCGGCTGAAATTCGAGGAGTTGTTTTACGTGCAGCTCAAGCTGCTGCGCCAGCGCGACCAACGGAAAGTTACGCTGGCTGGCCAGGTATTCAAGGAAGTGCCCACGCTCGTGCATTTCTACAAGAACGTCATGCCTTTTGACCTCACTGGGGCCCAAAAGCGCGTTATCCATGACATCTACAAGGACTTCTGCGCAGGCCAGCAAATGAACCGGTTGCTGCAAGGCGACGTAGGCTCGGGCAAGACGATTGTAGCTTTCATCAGCATGCTCATGGCCGCCGACAACGGTGCCCAAAGCTGCCTGATGGCTCCTACCGAAATTCTGGCTGACCAGCACTACGTAGGCCTCAAGGGCTTTGCAGATTTGCTGGGCCTGAAGATTGGCAAGCTCACAGGCAGCACCCGCACGGCCGAACGGCGGGTGCTGCACGAGCAGCTCCGGAGCGGGGAAATGCACATGCTGGTGGGTACGCACGCGCTACTGGAAGACGTGGTGCAATTCCGTAACCTGGGACTTACCATCATGGATGAGCAGCACCGCTTTGGGGTGGCCCAGCGTTCCAAGCTCTGGCAGAAAAATCCGCACGTTATTCCCCATGTTTTGGTAATGACGGCCACGCCCATCCCGCGCACCCTGGCCATGACGCTCTACGGTGACCTGGATGTATCGGTGATTGACGAGCTGCCGGCCGGCCGCAAGCCCATTGTTACCGTGCACCGCTTCGATTCTAACCGCCTTAAAGTATTTGGCTTCCTGCGCGACCAGATCCGGTTGGGGCGGCAGGTGTACATTGTGTATCCGCTGATTGAGGAAAGCGAGACAATGGCCGATTATAAGGACCTGATGGATGGCTACGAGAGCGTAGCCCGCGCTTTTCCGGAGTTCCAAATCAGCATCGTGCACGGGCGCATGTCGGCCGCCGAGAAAGACGCCGAAATGCAGCGGTTTGTCAAGAATGAAACCCAGATTATGGTGGCTACCACCGTAATTGAGGTGGGCGTAAACGTGCCCAACGCCTCGGTAATGGTCATTGAAAGTACTGAGCGGTTCGGCCTTTCTCAGCTGCACCAGTTGCGGGGACGCGTGGGCCGGGGCGCCGAGCAGAGCTACTGCATTCTGATGAGCGGCTACAAACTCAGCAAAGACTCGCGCACCCGTATCGAAACGATGGTGCGTACCAACAACGGCTTTGAAATTGCTGACATCGACCTGAAGCTGCGCGGCCCCGGTGACCTGATGGGCACTCAACAAAGCGGCGTCCTTGACCTACTTATTGCTGATTTAGCCAAAGACGGCCGTATTTTGAGCGAAAGCCGCGCCGCCGCCCAAGCTATTCTGGCCGAAGACCCAGACTTAAAGCAGCCCGAAAATCAGGCCATCCGCCGCCACATTGAGAGCTTGCCAGCCACGGCCGTGAACTGGAGCCGCATCAGCTGATTTCCTTATACTTTTTACTGTCGGTTCAGTAACATGGCACTGCCTGATTTGCTTTCCCAGGCGGGGGAGCAAATCAGGCAGTGCCATGTTACTGAACCGACAGTAAAAAGACGACCTAAAGGAGGTCGTCTGGAGCAGGATTACTCGATGTTAGCAGTTGAAACAGAGGCCGGAGCGGTAGCCTGCCAAAAGCTAGAGCTATTGCCACTAATCTTTCGCTTGACGGCTGGAGCAGTATGAAAGAAAGAAGCGGCACTAACCGGGAGATGCCACCCGGCTTGGGTTGGTTTAGCAGCCGTACCAGGTGTCAATACCTGCTGGTTGAGCTTGCCCAGTACAATCAGCGAAATCATTAAGGAAAAACGTAATAAAGATTTCATAGAGTACAATCAGGTTGAGTAAATGCGGGCTGCAAATTTCGGACCATCAGGTCGTAAATCCTACAGATCCCCAGAAAAACTACAGAAAATTCAAGGTAAAGTCTCCACAACTGTTGTGAATACTTACTCTTTAACTGGCTTCAGGCGACCTTTTTTATATAGGAAAATATTATTTTCTATATAAAACGCTGTCCACAGCCCTACGTCTTATTGCAGCATTCTTTGCAGTCTTGTTATTGCAAGGAATAACCGTAATGCTTGTCATTGGCACCTCTTTTGGCATCATTGAAGCACGCAATATCGATTTGGTAGAGCCTTACCGGTTGCAAAGCGGGGGGTGTACGGAGTCCGCGGGAAGTTGGATACCTTTGGAGAGTGCATTTTTCTCGTACTCTACTATTCTTTTACGTAACTGTCTTTGCCTGTGCGTTTTTCTTTTTTGCTGCATACCGGTATTTCAGCCGCTCTGCTACTGACCAGCTTGCCCATGGCCTCAGCTCAACGGGTAAAATCAGCGGCCTTTAGCTACTTGCCCGAGCAAACGGATGACCGGTATAACCAGCGAGTACCCAGCAAGACGCTGCCCTTGCCGGCCGGTGGATTTATTGTGCTGGCGCATACCTCGGCCACCGAGTATGCCGTGGAACGGTACGATGCTGAACTGAAGCGGCAGTGGAGCACGGTTCTGCCCTTGACGGCCGGCGAAGCAGTGGATGGCTTTGCGCGCAGTAGCAGCCACGCACTAGTGGTTGTGCATCAGGGTGGCTCATCCCAGCAGCTGACCGCGTATTCCCTGGACCTGAGCAATGGTCAGAAATTACCGGCTAAAAAACTGTTGGATGCTTCCTCCCGTGACCGTCGCCCTGGCGTAGCCTTTTCCCCCGATGGTAGTAAGCTGGTGGTATGGCGCTACCTCACGCAAGGGGCCCAAATTAAAGCCATTAGTGCCAGCGTGTACGACGGAAAGCTTACCAAGCTCAAGGACCGCACCTACGATTTCCACGACCAGGGCGGCTTTTTTTCGACGACCGTGCATGTGGGCAACGACGGCTCCCAGCTGGTGACACTGGTAGGTGACGAGATGAAAAAGCTGACCGTACGCCGTTACCGCAACGATTCGCCCGATGTGAAGGTGATGTCGGTGTCGGTGGGCGGTACGTTTGGGGGCAAGGTGGTAAATGTGTTCGATTCGCGCTTCCGCCTGCTGCCCGACAACGTGTTGTACGCCGCCGCCATTTGTAACGAGCGGGAAACCGGTCTGTATCACAGTTTGAAAGTGGTGAAGTTCGACTTCTCGGCCGAAGGCGATATGAAGTTTGCTCCCGAAGTCAAATTCACGCCTGAGTACCTGGCCGAAGCTAACAAAGCCACCGGCAGCGCCGCCAAGCGCCTCGAAGATGTGTACCTCACTGACCTGCTGCTCACCGACGACAAGCAACTGGTAGTTGCGGCCGAGAAGAAGTACGAAGAAGGCGGTGATGACTCACCCGGCCACACCCGTGAGCTGCACTTATTCGGCTACAACGAGTTTCAGACGCCTACCTGGCATAGCATTATTGGGAAGGACCAAGCGGCGCCGGCCACCGAAGGCTACAGCAGCATCGGCTACCGGGCAGCCGTGTTTGGCCCCGAAGTACAGGTAGTTACCTGGGAGAAGCTCAAAAACAAGTCGGACCTGTATTTACGCCGCTTAAACATACAGACGGGTGTGGTATCGGAACCGAAAGGCCTGGGGCTGAACGTAGCCGCCGACCAGAACCCTTCCTATGTGAAGGATTTTACGGCCTGGCTAGATGCCAAAACCCTTATCGGCGTGAGTCGGCCCAGCAAGAAATCGGCAGCCCTCATGCTGAATAAGATTGTGGTTAAATAAATCACGGATTTATCCGGATTTATCAGATTACACGGATTCGTTCTGATGCCAAAAAGCCGCTTCTGAGGAATCAGAAGCGGCTTTTTTGTGTGCGGATATCCGCCTCGGCTTATGGGAAGATGCCGAGGGACTGGTAGCTGACGCCGATTTTCTCGATGGCGCTGTAGAAGGCGGCCGTGCGTAGGTCAGTAATGCCGGGCACGTCATCCATCACCTTGCGGATAGACTGATAAGCAGTAATCATGGTGTCCTCGAGGCCAGAGTGCACCAAGTCAATTTCATCGGCACCATGCACGATGAGTTGCCGTTCCTGCTCAGTAATGGTTTTACCAGTAGTACGCTCGATGGTAGCTACCAACCGGCGCATAGCCCCTTCCTCGGCCCGTTTGCCCATGCGCCCGAAGCGCACGTTGGACAGGTTTTTCAGCCACTCGAAGTACGATACCGTCACGCCGCCGGCATTCAGGTACAGATCGGGCAGAATGATAACGCCCTTGGCCAGCAGAATTTTCTCGGCGGCCTGGGTAGTCGGGCCATTGGCACCCTCAGCAATAATTTTGGCTTTAATCCGGTCAGCGTTGCCTTCGTGGATCTGGTTTTCCAGCGCAGCCGGAATCAGCACGTCGCATTCCCGTTCCAGCAAATCCAATGACTCAGCCACGTCCTCGGCTCCCGCAAAGCCCAGCAAGGAACCACCGTTTTGCCGGTGTAGAAACACCGACTCCACATCAAGACCCGCCTTGTTGTAAATGCCACCCTCCCGCTCAGCAATACCGATGATGAGGGCGCCGGCCTCCTGGCAAAACTTGGCCGCGTAGTAGCCCACGTTGCCCAAGCCCTGCACGATAATGTGCTTGCCCGCAATACCACTGCTCAGGCCCGCTTTGGCCAACATCGGCTCATCCAGCAGCAGCTCGCGCAGACCATAAAACACGCCCAGGCCAGTAGCTTCCGTCCGGCCCCGAATACCACCCTGCCCTACTGGCTTGCCCGTCACGCAGCCCAGCGCGTTGGTATCACCATATTTGAAAGTCTGGTAGGTATCAGCAATCCAGGCCATTTCGCGGCTGCCGGTGCCATAGTCGGGAGCGGGCACGTCCATGCCGGGACCGATGAGGTTCTTCTTGATCAGTTCGGTGGCGTAACGCCGCGTCACGCGCTCCAGGATGTTCACGGGCGTAGTGCGCGGATTGATTTTCACCCCGCCTTTAGCGCCGCCGAATGGTACGTCCACCAAGGCGCACTTGAAGGTCATCAACGTGGCCAGAGCCATTACCTCCTCTTCATCCACGTACACGCTGTATCGGATGCCCCCCTTGCTGGGTAGCTTATGGTGGCTGTGCTGCACCCGGATACCCTCGAACACCTGCACGTGGCCGTCGACTTCCACCGGGAAATTCACTTTGTAGATGCTGTTGCAGGCCCGGATCTGGGCGATAATGCCGGGGTCGAGCTTGGAGAAGCTGGCCGCGTGGTCGTAAAACCGCAGCACGCTCTCGTAGAAGTCTTTACCCTGTACCTGTTCGTTGGCCATAGCTGGAGGGAGTTGAAGGTGGAGTATGCCTCTGCAAACGGCAGCCCGGCCGTTGGCGTTGTGCTGAGTGGTGTTTTTCAGGCCACCAAAACGGTGTAGAGACGCGACACTTCACGTCTCGGCGTTGAACAATCGGAATCCTGCCATCAAGCAGCGGCCATAACAACCTCACCAACAAAGAGACGCGAAGTGTCGCGTCTCTACATCGTGCAATACCCTCAACCCAAAAAACACAGCAAGCCGCCCCGAAACGGGAGCGGCTTGCTGTTTCCTCTATTCTCATCGGTTTCACGACCCACAGAAAGCGCCTGCCAGCACCATCCACGAAATCCGCGAAATCCGATGAATCCGGCTAAATCCGTGATTTAGTAGGTGTACTCGTTGGCGGCAATGAGGTGGTCGGCAATGCGACGACGGGCCTCCTTGGCGTTGTAGAGGTCGGCTTTAGTGAAGCGCTTCAGGCCCATGGCCAGCAGGCGCTGCTCGTCACCCTCGGTCATGGTGCCGATGGCGTCTTTGCCGAACTTGTTCACTTGGTCCACGGTGTCGTAGAGATACACGCGGGCAATGTCGATTTGCGTCGAAACGGCCTCCTCGCCTTTGGTGGCGGCTTCCTTCTCTACGCGCAGCAGCGTGCTTTCGGCGGTGTACACCTTGATGGCCATGTCAGCAATGTTCATCAGTACTTCCTGCTCTTTGGCGAGCGAGTTCATGTACTTCTGCACAGCCGTACCGGCTACCATGAGGATGGCCTTTTTCAGCTTGGCAATGGTCTTTTTCTCGGCAGCGAACAGGCCGGTTTCTTCTTCCAGGTTGAAGTCCGGAATTGCCATCAGCTCCTGCTGCACGGCCTGGGCCGGGCCCATCAGATCCAACTCACCTTTCATGGCCTTCTTCAGGATCATGTCGACGGCCAGCATGCGGTTGATTTCGTTCGTGCCTTCGAAGATGCGGTTGATGCGCGAATCCCGGTAAGCACGGTCCATGGGGTAGTCGGCCGAGAAGCCGTAGCCACCGTAGATCTGCACGCCTTCATCCACCACGTAATCCAGCACTTCCGAGCCTTCCACTTTCAGGATAGCGCACTCCACGGCAAACTCGCGGGCAGCGCCTAGCAGAGCTTCATTGTGGCTCTGGCCTTTGCTGAGTAGCTCCTGCTCCATACGGAAGATGTCCATGCCAGCGCGGTAAATAGCCGATTCCACGGCGTAGATACGCACGGCCTGCTGGGCCAGCTTGTACTTGATAGCGCCGAACTTGCTGATGGGCAGCTTGAACTGCACCCGCTCATTGGCGTATTTCACGCTCAGTGTGGCCGCCATTTTGGTAGCACCCAAGCAGGCGGCGGCCAGCTTGATGCGGCCGATGTTCAGAATGTTGAAAGCAATGAGGTGGCCTTTGCCAATCTCGCCCAGCACCGCCGATTTCGGCACTTTCACGTCGGACAGGAACACCTGACGGGTCGAGGAACCCTTAATACCCATCTTGTGCTCCTCGTTGCCGAGGCTCAGACCGGGCGTGTTTTTCTCCACGATGAAGCCGGTGAACTTGTCACCATCCACCTGGGCAAACACAATGAATACGTCGGCGAAGCCACCGTTCGTAATCCACATTTTCTGGCCGTTGAGCACGTAATGCTCGCCGTCCTCAGTGGGCATGGCTTTGGTTTTGGCGCCCAGGGCGTCGGAACCGGAGCCGGGCTCGGTGAGGCAGTAGGCACCCATCAACTCACCGTTGGTGAGGCCGGGCAGGTACTTGGCTTTCTGCTCCTCGTTGCCGAAGTACAGAATGGGCAGCATGGCAATGCCAGTGTGGGCCGCAAAAGCCACCGGGAACGAGTGACCACCACCCACACCCTCGGTCACGCGCAACGACGTGGGGAAGTCCATGTCCAACCCGCCGTACTGCTCGGGAATGCTCACGCCAAACAGGCCCAGCTCGCCGGCCTTTTCCATCAGGCTGCGCATGAGGCCTTCCTCGTGGTTATCGAGGCGCTCCAGCAGCGGCGTCACCTCCTTCTCCACAAAGTCGAGAGCGGTCTGGTGCATCATGTTCTGCTCCTCCGAAAAATCGGCGGGCGTGAATACGTCCTGGGCGTCGGTTTCCTTGATGATAAACTCGCCGCCTTTCACAAGTTGGTTGGTTACTTCCATGACCGGGTGAGGGTTGATGTGGGAAAATTCGAAGTCAAAAAGAAGAGAAACTACTCGGCTTACCTACTATTTACCGGCAAGTAAGCCTCGTTGTTTTGTCGTACCGAAAGATACAAAAATTTGTTATGCTTGCCGACTAGTTCACGAAAAGAAAACCCCGGATCAGCGGGGAAACTCTCTTCATGCGCGAGTCATATTATTTCCGTTGGGGTAGCGGTGGCATATAAGGATCATCATCTAGACTTCCCAGCCTACAGTCAAGCAACTGTACCGTTCCTTGATTTTTCAGCCATTCGGTAAGTGCAAGCTGATCTGACACCTGCATATCACTAGCACTCTCTCTGAATACCTTCAACCAATGAGTACCACAAAAGCCCCCTCCTTTCATTCCTGAGTCCTTACCCAAGGGGGCTTCAGCCATAAACTTTTTGAAGAAGTGAGATGGTTCGCTTGAGGGCCTGTCGAATCTGATTAATAAATGAATTACAACTCGATCTAGCATACCGGATAAGCTCTGCTAAAAGCATTTAGGGTTTTGTAGCTTCTGCTTGTGCCGTGAGCGGCTGAGTTTTCCGTCCGAAGCTGGGCTTCGGGCCGCCCACGGCACAAGCTAAAGCGTATGCTGCACTGCTACTTCAGCAACTCGTAGATGCCGGCTACGCCTTGGCCGCCGCCTACGCAGGCGGTTACCATGCCGTACTTCTGGCCCTGGGCGCGCAGCTCGTGGAACAACTGGATGCTGAGCTTGGCACCGGAGCAGCCCAGCGGGTGGCCGAGGGCAATGGCGCCGCCGTTCACGTTCACTTTGCTCTGGTCCATGTCCAGCTCGCGCATCACGGCCAGGCTCTGGGAGGCGAAGGCCTCGTTCAGCTCAAACAGGTCGATATCCTGGAGCTTCATGCCGGCCTGGCGCAGCGCCTTCGGCACGGCTTTGATAGGACCCATGCCCATGATGCGCGGGTCGATGCCTTCGGTAGCGTAGGTCACCATGCGGGCAATCGGCTCCAGGTTCAACTCCTTCACCATGCGCTCCGACATCACAATGACGAAAGCGGCACCGTCGGAAGTCTGGGACGAGTTACCGGCCGTTACCGAGCCGTTGGCGGCAAACACGGGGCGCAGCTTGCCCAGGGCCTCCATCGATGTATCGGCGCGGGGGCCTTCGTCGGTATCCACCACGAACGAGCGGTTTTTCTTTTTGCCGGTGGCTTGGTCGAGGTAGGTTTCCTCCACGGTTACGGGCACAATCTGCTCTTTGAACTTGCCTTCCTGAATGGCTTTAATGGCCTTCTGGTGCGAGTTGTAGGCAAACTGGTCTTGGTCTTCGCGGGTGATGCCGTAATCCTGGGCCACGGCTTCGGCGGTGAGGCCCATGCCGAGGTAGTAATCAGGGTGCTGCTGGGCGAGCTTGTAGTTGGGCACGGTTTTCCAGCCCACGGTGGGCACCAGGCTCATGCTTTCGGTACCACCGGCCACGATGCAGTCGGCCATACCGGCGGCAATTTTACCGGCAGCCATGGCAATGGTTTCCACGCCGGAGCCGCAGTAGCGGTTCACGATGAGGCCCGACACATTCATGGGCAGCGCCAGCAGCGAAATCAGGCGGCCCATCTGCAAGCCCTGCTCGGCCTCCGGTACGGCGTTGCCCACAATCACATCGTCAATGCGGGTGGGGTCCAGCTGGGGCACCGAGGCCACCAAGTGCTTGATGACGTCGGCGGCGAGGTCATCGGGACGGGTGAAGCGGAAACCGCCACGGTTGGCTTTGCCAACGGCCGTACGGTAACCGGCTACGATATATGCATTCATTGTAGTGAGTCTTGAAGAAAGTAGTGGGATAACTAAAACCGTTTGTCATGCTGAGCGCAGCCGAAGCATCTCGCTCGTAGGTAATCAAATTACTTTGGCAACATCAGCACGCGAGATGCTTCGGCTGCGCTCAGCATGACAACGACATTTTAGCTACTAGTTCCGCAGCGGTTTGCCAGTGGTCAGGATGCTTTGAATCCGCTCCAGCGTTTTCCGTTCGCCGGTGAGGCTGAGGAAGGCTTCGCGCTCCAGGTCCAGCAGGTACTGCTCCGATACCTCGGTGGGGCTGCTCAGGTCGCCGCCGCACATGATGTAGGCCAGCTTGTTGGCAATTTTCACGTCGTGGTCGGAGATGTAGCGGCCTTCCTTCATGGCGTGCACGCCGGTCAGGAACATGCCCAGAGCGCCTTTGCCCTGCACCTTGATGTTGGTTTTCTGCACCGGCTGGGTGTAGCCGTCCTCGGCCAGCTCAATGGCAGCGGCTTTGGCCTGGGCCAGCACGCGGTTGGAGTTTACCACCACTTCGTCGCCGCGGCGCAGGAAGCCCAGGTCGAAGGCTTCGTGGGCCGAGGTGGATACCTTGGCGGTGCTCACCGTCATGAAGGCGTTGCGCAGCAGGTTGTACTCAGGCTCACCTTCCTCATATTTGAGGGCGGTGCGCAGAGTCATTTCCTTGGTACCGCCGCCGCCCGGAATCAGGCCGACGCCGAATTCCACGAGGCCCATGTAGGTTTCGGCCGCTGCTACCACCCGGTCGCAGTGCAGGTTCAGCTCGCAGCCGCCGCCTAAAGCCAGGCCGTGGGGCGCGCCCACCACCGGAATGCTGCTATAGCGCATCCGCATCATGGCCTGCTGGAACTGGGCAATCATCAGGTTCAGCTCGTCGTACTCCTGGTCCAGCGCGAACATGTACACGAGGCCCAGGTTGGCACCAGCCGAGAAGTTCGGCGCGTCGTTGCCCACTACGAGGCCGCGGAAGTCCTTTTCAGCCAGCTCCACGCCTTTCAGCAGGCCCTGGATTACGTCGGAGCCCAGCGCGTTCATCTTCGAGTGGAACTCCACGTTGAGGATACCGTCGCCCATGTCGAGTACCGAGGCCCCGGCGTTTTTCCACAGCACTTTGCCCGTGGCGCGCAGGTTATCCAGAATGATGAAGTTCTCCATGCCCGGAATGGCCTGGTAGCTCTTCGACTCGATGTCGTAGAACTGCTTCACGCCCGCTTCGCTCACTTTGTAGAAGGCGGTGTGGCCAGCGGCTACCATCTCCTCTACCCACGGCGCTACGGTTTTGCCTTCAGCCTTGGCCAGCTCCAGACCCTTCTGCACGCCCATGGCATCCCAGGTTTCGAAGGGGCCCAGGTCCCAGCCGAAGCCGGCGCGCAAAGCGTCGTCAATCTTGTAGAGCGAGTCGGTGATTTCCGGAATCCGGTTGCTCACGTAGGCAAACAGGCCCGCGAAGGTCTTGCGGTAGAAGTCCCCGGCCTTGTCTTTGCCGGCGGCCAGCACCTTGAAGCGGTCCGCCAGCTTTTCAATCGGCTTGGTGGCTTCCAGGGTGGCGAATTTCACCTTGGCGCTGGGCTTGTATTCCAGCGTGTTCAGGTCGAGGGCCTGAATTTCCGACTTACCGCCGGCGCCCTTCACTTTCTTGTAGAAGCCCTGGGCGGTTTTGTCGCCCAGCCACTTGTTCTCGGCCATCTTCTTGATGAAGTCGGGCAGCTGGAACACGTGCTTTGCTTCGTCGTTGGGCAGGTTCTGGGCGAGGCCGTTGGCCACGTTGATCATCGTATCCAGACCTACCACATCAGAGGTGCGGAACGTGGCCGACTTAGCGTGGCCGATAACCGGCCCGGTCAGCTTGTCCACTTCCTCCACCGTCAGGCCCAGCTCGCTCATCACCTGCACCACGTCCATGATGGCGAAAACGCCCACGCGGTTGGCAATGAAAGCGGGCGTGTCTTTAGCGAGTACGGTGGTTTTGCCCAGGTACAGGTCGCCGTAGTGCATCAGGAAATCCACCACCGACTTGTCGGTTTCCGGCGTCGGAATGATTTCGAGCAGCTTCAGGTAGCGGGGCGGGTTGAAGAAGTGCGTGCCGCAGAAGTGCTTGCGGAAGTCGTCGGAACGACCTTCCGTCATCATGTGAATCGGAATGCCCGAGGTGTTGGAGGTGATGAGCGTACCGGGCTTGCGGTACTGCTCCACGCGCTCAAACAGGCTCTTTTTGATATCGAGACGCTCCACTACCACCTCAATCGTCCAGTCGCAGCCGGCAATGTCCTTGAGGTTATCGTCGAAGTTGCCGGTTTTGATGCGCGCGGCATCAGCCTTGCGGTACAGCGGCGACGGATTGGCCGCTACGGCCGCCTGCAGCGAGGCATTCACGATGCGGTTCTTCACGGCCGGATTGTCCAGCTTCAGGCCTTTGGCCTCCTCGGCGGGCAGCAGCTCCTTGGGCGCAATGTCGAGCAGCAACACTTGCACACCGATGTTGGCGAAGTGGCACGCAATGCGCGAGCCCATCACCCCGGAGCCCAATACGGCTACTTTTTTGATGGTACGGTTCATTCGTGGGGAGGAATGAGGTGGGAAAATGAATAGTTAGTTGTCAGTTACCAGTTGTCAGCCGAAGGACTGAACTAGTCGTCATGCCGAGTTTTTAAGCAAGCAAACTTCCACTCTTAGCTGGAAGCAAGCCCGTAAAAAAACTCCGCGCCGCCCGGCTAAGCCGGCGACTCGGAGCGCAAGGGTTTCGGTTTGAAGTCGTCGTAAAGAGTTTTGCCCTCAATCATGCCGGTAATCTGGCCGACTACCTTAAAGAACACGTTTAGCTCACTCTGCGGGATTTTCTCGCGCACTTTCTGATTGAAGTGGCGCACCGTCTGGCGGGAAATTTCCTTACCGCGCAGGCCTTCCTCGGTCAGGAAGATGCGCACCGAGCGTTTGTCCTGGGTGTCAGCCTGCTTGTAGATAAGCCCCTTTTCCTCCATGGAGCGCAGAATACGCGTGAGGGAGCGGGTTTCGAGGCCCAGTAAAGGTGCTATCTTGGTGGCCGGGGTACCGTTCTCCTGGTCGATGTTCAGCAGCACGAAGCCGATGCTGGTGGTAATGTCGTGCTTGGCGGCCTGCGTATTGTACATGCGCGAAATGGCGTGCCACGCTACTTTGATATTATAATCGACGGTTTCTTCGGGAGTCATGGGTAGGTACTGCAAGTCCGGTAAACATACAGAAAACTGTTATGCTTGCATACTAAGTTAACCAAAAAAAGTTTGGCCCGCGCCGCTGGTCCGCGTGTTCCCGCAAGCACAGTATCCTATTCTCCCCAACCGTCCTTGAAACAGAAACGGCGCTACTGCTGATGCAGTAGCGCCGTTTTCCGCTTACCGATGGCCGTCCTGATTGTAGAGGCTTTCGATAATGTCCTTGTTGTTTTCGGTGATGACTTTGCGCTTAACCTTCATGGTGGGGGTCATTTCGCCGGTTTCTACGGTCCAGTGAGTGGGCAGCAACGCAATTTTCTTGACCTGCTCCCACTGCGCAAACCCGCTGTTGTACTTGTGCACGAGGTCTTCGTACATTTTCACCACTTTCTCGTCTTTCACCAGCTCCTCATTGGAGCAATTGCAGTTCACGTTGTTACGCTTGCACCAGCCTTTGAGGTCGTCGAAAGAGGGAATGACCAGTGCAGAAGGAAATTTCTGCCCGTCGCCGACCACCATGCACTGCTCTACCAGCGGCGACTCTTTGAGTTTACCTTCAATGACCTGCGGGGCAATGTACTTGCCGCCGGAGGTTTTGAACATTTCCTTTTTGCGGTCGGTGATTTTGAGGAATTTGCCATCTACAATCTCGCCGATGTCGCCGGTGTGGAACCAGCCTTCCTCGTCGAATTCCTTAGCCGTTAGCTCGGGCTTGTTGTAGTAGCCCTTCATTACCGACTCCGATTTGGTGAGAATTTCGCCATCCTGGGCAATTTTTACCTCGGTGTTGTCGATGATGGGGCCCACGGTGCCAATCATGTTGTTTTCGGGCTCGTAGCCACCTACGGCAATTACCGGGGAGGTTTCGGTGAGGCCGTAGCCCTCCATTACCCGGATACCGCCGGCCCAGAACACGCGGGCGAGGCGGGGCTGCAAAGCGCCGCCACCGCTCACAATGCAGCGTAGGTTGCCACCCAGTGCCTCGCGCCACTTACTGAAGATGAGCTTGTTGGCGAGGGCCAGCTGGGTGTTATAGAAGAAGCCGTTATCCTTCTGGTTATCGTATTTGAGGCCCAGGTCCAAAGCCCAGAAGAACAGGCTTTTCTTAACGCCGGTTTGCTCGTGGCCCTTGGCTACAATCTTGTCATACACCTTTTCCAGCAGGCGCGGCACGGTAGTGAAGATTTCGGGTTTCACCTCGCGCAGGTTGTCGGCAATGGTTTCCATGCTTTCAGCGTAGTAGATGCTCACGCCGTTGATGAGGTAGAGGTGGGTTACCATGCGCTCAAAAATGTGGCAGAGCGGCAGGAAGCTCAGGGCTTTGTCATCCTTAGTGACGGGCACGAAGCGCTGAGCATTGCGGCAGTTGCTGAGCAGGTTGTTGTGGGTGAGCATCACGCCCTTGGGCTGGCCGGTGGTACCCGAGGTGTAAATCAGCGTGAGCAAATCGTCGGGCTGCACGGCGGATTTCAGCGGCTCAAGCTCTTGGGCATTGCCTTTTTTGCCTAGCTCCAGCAGCTCTTCAAAGTGACGCGCACCCTCAATCTTATCAAAGGTGAAAACGTTTTGCTGGGGAATATCGAGGCCCTGAGTAGCTTCCCGTACTTTGTCGAACAGCTTTTTATCCGATACAAAAACGGCCTTTACACCGGCATCCGTGAAGATATACTTGTAATCCTCTACTGTGATGCTGGGGTACATGGGCACGCTGGTAGCGCCCAACTGGGCAATGCCAAAATCCGCAAACATCCACTCCGGGCGGTTCATGGAAATGATGGCCACTTTATCGTCCTTACCGATGCCCAAGCTGCGTAAACCCAGACTCACTTGGTTTACTTTCTCGACCACCGTATCGGTATTAATAGGCGTGTACTGGCCGTTGAGTTTGGCGGCGAAGCAGTCGGGCTTATTGTACTTCTGCTGCAGGTGGGGCAGAATGTCGAACGTACGGCGGATATCCATGGTGGAGCGGGGCACTTGGTGGGGTTGGGACCAGAGAGAAGACGGTATTAGCAGTCCTGATACGGTAAAGCAAGCTGAGCCGTAACGGGAATGGCAGCTTAAATAACTATTTTTTTCGCGGGAAAGCGCTATACGCTCATGAAAAGCCCCTAGGGCAGTGCCGGGCTTTTGCGTAGCTTTGTCGGAGTCCGCACCCGCCGCGCACGATGAATCTGGCTATCTTTTTTGACCCGCTCACTGAGGAGCTGGTTTCCGCTGCATCCGCCCCCACCACCCTGGCAAGCTACGTTACGCCCTTTCTGGACACGTTTCCGGACTGGCGCGCGGCTGATTTGGCGGTTATCGGCCTGGATGAGTGGCGGGGCAGCGCCGACGGGCCACCCTGCGGGCACGGAGCCGATGCCGTACGCAAATGCCTGTATCAGCTGCAAAAAGGCTCCGGGCCCTGCCGGCTGGTAGACCTGGGTAACCTGCGCCCCGGCCTCACGCTGGAGGACACCTACCAGCGGCTGCGCGAAATTATTGCGGCCCTGCTGGAGAACAATACGGTTCCGCTGCTACTGGGCGGCTCCCACGACCTGGACTACGGGCAGTTTCTGGCCTACGAAACCTTGGAGCGGCCTATCAGCTTTGCCGCCATTGATGCCCGCGTGGACATGGCCGAGCCTGAGGGTGCTGTGCCCGCAGACAGCCACCTGCGGCGTATGCTCCTGCACGAGCCTTCCTTTCTGTTCAACTTTGCGCAGCTGGCTCATCAGCAGTATCTGGTGGCCCCCGATGTACTGGCGGCGCTGGAAAAACTGCACTTTGAAACCCTGCGCGTAGGCCAGGTGCGCGACGACATTCGGCAGGCCGAGCCTTTACTGCGTCAGGCCGATTTTGTAAGCGTGGATATTGCCGCCCTGCGCTGGAACGATGCGCCTGGTTACTATCCGGCTAACCCCTTTGGCCTCACCAATGAGGAAGCCGCTAAGCTGGCCTGGTACGCGGGCTGCAACGACCAGCTTACTTCGTTCGGCCTTTATGGCTACCGCCCTGATTACGATGCACATGGCCTGGCTGCTATGGTGTTGGCTACCATGCTCTGGTACTTTGTGGAAGGCTACTATCACCGCCGTCGCGAAACTGATTTCCGGGGGCCCAGCTTTGTGCGCTACGCCGCCGGTTTGCACGGCCCACCCGACTACAGCCCCTTGGAAGAATATGCCGAGGAAGGCCCCGACCGGATTGTGTTCTATAAGTCACAGCAAACCGACCGGTGGTGGATGGAGGTAGTAAACCTGGCGGGCAATGCCAAACGTATTGTGCCCTGTAGCTACCAAGATTACCTGCACGCCGCCCAGGGGGATGTACCGCACCGCTGGATTCTGACCCAGGCCCTGTTGGGGTAACCTTGTTTTGTTGTTTGCTGTTTGCTACTAGCTGTTGTTTTCGCTGTATGTCTGATTTACTGCCTCTCTCGAACGACAACCAAGCAGCTAGCAGTACACTTTTACCAACGTATACCCGCAGCCAGCTAGCTCTGCGCAACGGTCAAGATCGGGACGAAATTTGGGTGGCCTACCGGGGCTTGGTGTACGATGTAACCCGTTCCCGCCTCTGGAAGCGGGGTAACCACTACGAGCACTGGGCCGGCCAGGACCTCACCAAGGAGTTGGATCAGGATGCGCCGCACACGCCCAACGTTTTCGACAAGTTCCCGGTAATTGGCCATCTGGCCTAGTTCTTCCCTGCCCTCTTCCCTTTGCCCATGAGCACCACCGAAAGTCCCTCCGAATTTAACCACCTTGAAACCTTATCCACGCAGGCGCTGCTGGCGGGCATTAATAGTGTGGATCAAACCGTTCCGCTGGCTGTGGCCAAAGCGCTACCACAGATTGAAGCTCTGGTAGATGTCACGGTAGCGCGACTGGGCCAGGGCGGGCGGCTATTTTACATCGGTGCGGGTACTAGTGGGCGGCTGGGTATTCTGGATGCCTCTGAATGCCCGCCCACGTTTGGCGTGCCGCACGGCGTAGTTATTGGCCTGATTGCGGGCGGTGACACGGCCATTCGGAAGGCCGTGGAAAACGCGGAGGATGACGCCGAACAGGCCTGGAAGGATTTGCAGACCCACGATATCAATGAGCGGGATATTGTGGTAGGTATTGCTGCTTCCGGCCGTACGCCTTACGTAATTGGGGGGCTGGAGCGGGCCCGGCAGCTGGGGGTAGCTACGGGTTGTATTGTATGCAACGCGGGCTCTAAGGTGGCTGCCGCAGCCGAGTTTCCTGTGGAAGTAGTAACGGGGCCCGAGTTTGTAACCGGCAGCACCCGCCTAAAAGCCGGTACTGCCCAAAAACTAGTGCTGAATATGCTCACTACGGCCACATTTATCCGGTTGGGCCGCGTGAAAGGCAATAAGATGGTGGATATGCAGCTTAGCAACGCCAAGTTGGTAGACCGGGGCGAGAAGATGCTGATGGATGAGTTGCACATCGGGCAGGCAGCAGCAGCCACGCTGCTCCGCCAACACGGCTCGGTGCGGGCGGCACTAGCGGCTTATCAGGCGTAGGCAATCAACTCGGGAACAGCAGAACGAACGGGGGTTTCCGCAGCCAACTTTTGGGTAGCTGCGGAAACCCCGTTTGCTTGTTCACAGTTAGTCAAGAAAACTGTACGCTCAGACTCCGGTGTGAGTATCTCCTTTCCGCCACTGCTATGCACACCATTGAGCCGCACTACGCCTGGCTCGACCAGTACCAGGCCAACGAAGACCCCAGCTCCCCCCTATTTGAGGCCGAAAACAGCCTGGACAGCTACACCAATACCATCTACGGCTACTACATCCATCCCCAGTGGGACAGCTTGGGCTCTGACACGCTGTACCTGAAAATCCTGTTTGTGGATTACGAGGCGGGCGCAGCCATTATTGAATTTATTGGGGAGTGGAATGACGCCATTGAAAACGATGTGATGCTGCTGAAGCGTAACATCATCGACCTGATGACACACGAGGGTATTCGCAAATTCGTGCTCATCGGCGAAAACGTCTTCAATTTCCACGGCTCCGACGACTCCTATTATGAGGAATGGTTTGAGGACGTGGAGGATGGCTGGATTGCCGGCGTGAACTTTCAGGAGCACGTTGTTCGCGAAATGCGCCAATACAACGTCGATTCGTACGTGAACTTTGGGGGCCAGCTGGATGAGCTGCCGTGGCGCACATATCAACCCCGTAAGCTTTTTGAGGTAGTGGATAGCCTGCTGCAGCGCCGCCTGGGTTAGCTACTGGAGGTGAGTACGTTCTCCGGCCTACAAGACACTCGCAACCAGTCTTCCATTTTCACGCCACAAAGTCAATAAAAAAAGGGCCGCCCCGAAAGGAGCGGCCCTTTTTAAAGCGCCGAGAGGCGCATCAGCTTACTTAGCGTCTTGTGCGTCAGCAGCGTTTTCCATAGCGTCAGCTTTGGCTTCGGTAGAAGCTTCTACCGAGTCAGCACCGGCTTCGTTGCCAGCAGCCTCCATAGCGTCAGCTTTGGCTTCGCCAGCATCTTCTACCTGCTCAGCCTGAGCTTCTTGAGCGTTTTCGGTTTTGCTGTCGCAAGAAGCGAAAGAGAACGAAGCAGCAGCCAGGGCGAGGAACAATACCTTTTTCATGATGGGGATGAGTAAGAGAGTGAAATTTTTCAACAGACAATGATTGTCGTGCTTGCGCCGATAATCAGGGCTTTATATCGACTTAGCCAGAAGGTAACCCAGCCGTTGGAAAAAAATTTTCTTTCGTTTATCCGCACCACTATATAGCAGCACCCTATTTTTTTCGGAACACGATGCCGATGGGTACGCCGGTGAAGTTGAAGTTCTCCCGCAGGCGGTTTTCCAGGTAGCGCGTGTAGCTTTCCTTTACGTACTGGGGCAGGTTGCAGAAGAAGGCAAACACGGGATTGTGCGTGGGCAACTGTGTGGCGTACTTGATACGCACCATTTTGCCCTTTTGAATGGGCGGCGGGTATTTCTCAATTTCCTTCAGCATCACCTCATTCAGCTCCGAGGTCGGGATTTTGCGGCGCTTATTTTCGTACACTTCAATGGCCGTTTCAATGGCCTTATGCACGCGCTGCTTGGTAAGTACCGACACGAAAATCACGGGCGGATATGCAATGGGCGCAATCTTCTCCATGATTTTGGCCTCGAACTCCTTGGCCGTGTTGGTTTCCTTGTTCTCGATGAGGTCCCACTTGTTCACCAGAATCACAATGCCCTTGCGGTTCTTATCGGCCAGGCCGATGATGTTCACGTCCTGGGCTTCAATGCCGCGGGTAGCGTCCAGCATCACCACGCACACATCGGCTTCTTCCAGGGCCCGGATGGAGCGCAGCACGGAGTAGAACTCCACGTCTTCGTGCACCTTGGTTTTGCGGCGCAAACCGGCCGTATCTACCAGCATAAACTCCTTGCCGAAAGCGTTGTAGCGAGCCTGGATAGAGTCGCGGGTGGTGCCGGCAATATCAGTCACGATGCTCCGGTCGGTGCCCAGCAGCAGGTTCACGAACGAGGACTTGCCTACGTTCGGGCGGCCTACTACGGCAATTTTGGGAATACCCAGGTCGGGTTCCTCCACGCCTTCTTCTTCGAAGTGACTGATAACAGCATCCAGCAAATCACCGGTGCCCGAGCCACTCTGGGAGCTGATGGGGTAAATTTCACCATCACCGACGCCGAGCGTGTAGAACTCGCCGGCGGCGTGGGCCCGGGCGTTGGTATCGGCCTTATTGGCTACAATGTAGATGGGCTTTTTGCCCTGGTAGCGGCGCAGCACGTTGGCAAACTCCTCATCAAGGTGATGCACACCAGCGTCCACATCTACCATGAACAGCACCACATCGGCCTCGTCAATAGCCAGCTTTACCTGCTTGTTGATTTCACCCTCAAAGATGTCGTCGGAGTTGTGCACGTACCCGCCCGTATCAATAACGGTAAAGTACTTGCCGGTCCAGTCGCCGTAGCCGTAGTGCCGGTCACGGGTTACGCCGCTCTCATTGTCCATGATGGCTTTGCGCTGGCCCACGAGGCGGTTGAACAGGGTGGATTTGCCCACGTTGGGGCGGCCCACAATTGCAATGGTATTCTTCATGCGTCTGACTCCAGCCGCCGGCCCGACCAAGTTCGGCAGTGCCCGGAGTAGTTAAGTGAATGTGAGGTCGGAAATGGTGAATTGGTGAGGTGGTGAAATAGTGAGTTAATGTTCGAACGGTCATAGATGCTCCAGATGAACGTCAACTCACCATTTCACCACCTCACCTATTGGCTGTACCCGAAGCGGTTGAGGGCTTTCGGGTCGGTGCGCCAGTTTTCGTTGACTTTGACGTGGATTTCGAGGAACACTTTTTTCTGGAAGAATTTCTCCATCTCCTCCCGGGCCCAGGTGCCCACTTTTTTCAGGGCCGCGCCCTGCTGGCCGATGATGATGCCTTTCTGACTGGCGCGCTCCACGAAGATGATGGCCCGCATCCGGATAATGTCTTCGTCCTCTTTGAACTCCTCAATGCCTACCTCGCAGCTGTAGGGCACTTCTTTCTTATAGAGCTTGAAGATTTTCTCCCGGATCATTTCGGCGGCGAAAAAACGCTCCGGCTTGTCGGTTAGTTCATCTTTGGGGTAATACGGCGGGTGAACGGGCAGGTAGCTCAGCACCAAGTCCAGCAGTTCGCCGGTGCCAAATTTTTCCAGGGCCGAAATGGGCAGCACCCGGGCCGCGTTGGGCAGGTGACTGCGCCAGTATTCCACTTTGGCTTCCACCTCGGCCTGGTCGGCCTGGTCGATTTTGTTTACCAGCAGCAGAATGGGCGTGTCCACCATTTTGCGCAGACGCTCGACTACCGGCTCCTCATCGTGCTTTTCATAGATATCCGTCACGAACAGCACCACATCGGCATCTTCAAGGGAAGAGTACACGAACGACATCATGGCGTTGTGCAGCTCGTACTTGGGCTGGATGATGCCGGGCGTATCGGAGTATACCAGCTGAAAATCGTCGCCGTTGAGAATGCCCAGAATGCGGTGGCGCGTGGTCTGGGCCTTGCTGGTGACGATGCTGAGCCGCTCACCCATCAGGGCATTCATGAGCGTGGACTTGCCGACGTTGGGCTTGCCAATGATGCTCACGAAGCCGGCGCGGTGCGGAGTTGGTTCGGTATTCACTTCAGATTCTGGATTTTGGGCTGCAAAGGTACGGGTTTTTAGCGGCCTTCGGGCGGCTGGTCAGAACATTGGCCGCGGGAAGTTTGTCTTGGCTGCAACAGAAAAGCTGATGGAAGTCAGTTTTTCTTCGGCGGCGGATGTGCCACCTTTGCACTTCTCCGCGTACAAGGCGGCCCTGGCGGCTTTCTTGTACGAGTTGTCAGCCGTTTGGGCCACCGTATTAATAGTTTATGCCTTCTCCTTCAGCATCTTCCAAGGGCCGCATCGGCGTTCTACTCGTGAATTTGGGCACACCCGATTCGCCGAGCACGCCCGATGTGCGCCGCTACCTCAATGAGTTCCTCACCGATGCCCGCGTGATTGACATGCCGGCGGCCGTACGCTACCCCCTTTTCCGGGGTTTGATTGTACCGCTGCGGGCACCTAAGTCGGCGAAAATCTACCAGCAACTCTGGGATACGGAACGAGGCTCTCCTCTGCTCTATCACGGCCTGGATTTGCAGAAGCTGGTGCAGGAGAAGCTGGGTAAAGACTATCTGGTGGCCTTTGGCATGCGTTACCAAAACCCCAGCATTGACAGCGCCCTGCAGCAGCTGCGCGACGCGGCCGTGGACCGGATTATTGTGCTGCCGCTGTTTCCGCAGTACGCGGCGGCCAGCACGGGCTCAGTGCAGGAGAAGGTGATGGAACTGGTGAGCAAGTGGTGGGTGGTACCGAGCATCAGCTTCATTAGCACGTTCGTGGATGACCCTGGCTTTATCAATAGCTTTGCCGCGCTGGGCAAGGCCGAGCTGGCCAAGCGCGACTACGACCACATCGTATTCAGCTACCACGGCATTCCGGAGCGGCACGTATTGAAAGGCAGCCACAAAGGGTACTGTAAGCTGGGCTCCTGCTGCAACAGCTACAACAAGAATAACCGCTACTGCTACCGGGCGCAGTGCTTTGAAACCTCACGGCAGCTGGGGGCCGCCCTGGGCCTTAGCCCCGAGCAGTACACCACCTCCTTCCAGAGCCGCCTGCAAAGCCGCCTCCGCGACCCGTGGCTGCAGCCCTATACCGATGAGGCCCTCAAGGAAATGCCCGCCAAAGGCATCAAAAACGTCTTGGCCTTTTCCCCCGCCTTCGTGGCCGACTGCCTGGAAACCACCATTGAGGTGGGCGAGGAGTTTAAGGAAATGTTTGAGGAAGCCGGTGGCCAGCACTGGCAGCTAGTACCCAGCCTCAACTCCACCCCCCTCTGGGTAGAGGCCGTAACAGATATGATTCGGCGAAATTAGCACCGTCATTACCCCAAGCAAAGATGGCCCCGTAGCAAGCTGCTACGGGGCCATCTTTGCTTGTACGTACTACCTGTTACCCCAGCTTGCGCCGCTGGTAGAAGGTAGAGCCATCATACCCAGACTGGCCGTAGAAACCCTGTTCGTTGGGAGATAAAAGCGGCAGGTTCAGGGCCCGCAACATAGCCTCCTCATACTGGCGGGTAATCTGGATTTCGACGTAGGGCGGGTACTCCAGCACAGTTTGGGCAGTAAGAGAGGGCACAAATACGTTATCAGCTTCCTCATCCAAGGCGGCCACCCCTATGGGGAGTAGAATATGCCGGTCCCGCTCATTAATCTGCAGGTGGTCATTCAGCTCGATATCCAAATAGCGCACTTTCAGGGCTTCTACGTCCACAATCAGCTCAAATACCTGCCCAAACTGCCGGCCATCGGCACCGCGTACCGGCCAGCCCCGCACATCGGGGTTGCCATCGGCTACTTCAAACTCAGTCAGATCATGTAAACGACGCAGGTGCATACCTTCCGCCGAGGGGATGGGCTCAGAAGTGGTTTCCATACTAGAAGGCTAAATAATAAAGCCCAGTTACGTGCGGTGAAATGAGAATTAACGGGCTGGCTCGCTTAGGGCCTGCACCAGTTGAGCGGCCTGCTGAAAGTAAGCTTTAACCTGCTCCTGCTCTTGGGGAGTGGCATTGCGGCCGCTAAGGTTATCGGCCAGGGCGGTGAGCTGACGAGCCGCCGTTTCCTGCTCCGGATATGCCTTCTGCTGAATAGCCAGCATCAGGTAAGCTGCCGCCACGTAGCCAGGCCGCAGACTGGCATCTGCCTCGCCCAACCGGTTGGTGGCACTGGTCAGGTCGTCGCGGCGGGTCTGGATGGCTGGGTCGCGCAAGTCGTCCCGATCTACCAAATCAACCAGCGTTGAGGTCAGTAGCCGCAGCCCTTCCTGTCCGTAAGTGGGGCGAGAAGCATCTCCCTGGGCAAAAGCGGCTAGTACGGCCGGGGTTGCTGGAGCAGTGCTTTCAGCGGCCATGTCGCCGACGGCATCAACTGCCGGAGCCGGACCGGTTTCGGCGCCAGTGGTGCTGTCCGGCGGAGCCGGAATACCAGAGCCCGCCGGGGGCCGTTCATCGACGGGGGGCGCCGTTTCGGCCCGGAACAGGAAATACGCTCCTATACCTACTACTGCCAGCACGACCAGCAATAACAGCCAGGGGCTCGGGGTATTTTTTTTGCGCTGAATATTAATATCCGCCATACAATCCGGAAAAGGGTGCGTGCGGCTTACGCATTTTGGCTGAAATATGATTCGGTTACGCTGTGTGCACGACCTACCTCTGACTGGCAGAGGATTACCGCAGCATTAGCAGCGGAGCACAACCGACTGAATCAGCTTTCCTGAGTAGTTGGCGGCCTTGAACGATGCGTGGAATACTCTTCAGTAGCGGCCGTATAGGGTACTGCTGTCGGGTTTTGACCGCATATGGCAATGCTTATTTGCAGCACAACAGTAAAAGAAACTAATTGCTCTGAGCAGCCCTCATATACTCGGAACAACTGCCTGAAAAGTGGCTACTTTCTCCGTTGCCCCGTAGGTAAGGTACTGTACATACATTGATTCTATGCACCGTAGCCTCGAACTCACTGTTCCGCCCACCGTTACCGAAGACCTTTGCCAGCAACTGGTTGCTCTTGATGAGGTAGTAAGCTTAAGCGTACAAAAAGGAATTTCCCGCAAGCCCGCCGGCGACGTAATCAGCGTGCAAGTGCTCAACCGTGGGGCCGATGATGTGCTGCGTCTGGCAGGTAAAGCCGTAGCCCGGCCCGAGGATTTATCGGTGGCCACTGCGGAATTGAGTAGCATAATTGCTCCCGCAGAAGGCGAAAAAATCCTCAACGACAAGGATGAGGCTATTTGGGAAGAGGTAGAGGCTGGGCTGCGCCACCAGGGTCGGCCCACCCCTAATTATCTGGCGCTGATGGGGCTTGGCGGCATTATGGCTGCGGTGGGTCTGGTTTCGGAACCGGTGCCCCAGGCCGTGGCCTTTATTGCCTCCAGCATCATTGCACCGGGTTTTGAGCCTGTAGCGGCTATTCCTATGGGCGTGGTGCTGGGCCGCTGGCAGGTAGTAGCCCGGGGCTTGCGTTCCACCGTTATCGGCTACTCATTGTTCATGCTGATGGCGGGCCTGACGATGCTGTTACTGGTGCAGGTGGGTGAAAGCTCGGCCACGGAGCTTGCCAACAACCCGGAGGTGCGTAGCATGGCGCAGCCCACGCTCAAAACAATATTAGTTTCGGCCTGCGGGGCGGCGGCGGGTATTGTGATTATTGCGGCTTACCGGCGCAGCGTTATTGCCGGGGCCCTAATTGCACTCATTCTGATGCCGGCCGCCGCGCTGGTAGGCTGCGGGTTGGCCGTAGGCCGTTCGAATCTGGCCTCCGAAGGCCTCACCCGTTTCCTGATTGATGTGGGGTTTGTATTAGGCCTCGGGCTACTCATCTTTTACTGCAAACAACGTTTCCAGCACCAACGCCGTCCGCTGGAATAAAACAAAAGGCCTTCTACTGCTTAGTAGAAGGCCTTTTGTTTTGGGGAGCTACCAGCCGCTATACCTTCAAGGGCTGCTGACGGTACATTTTGGCCAGTTGATCCACGGCATAATCGACTTCCTCAGCGGTATTGTACTTGCTCATGGAGAAGCGGATGGTTCCCCGGCTAGGGTCGCAGTTCAGGGCATTGAGTACGTGGGAGCCCGCATTGGCTCCACTGGTACAGGCTGAGCCCCCCGAACAGGATATGTGGTTTATATCCAGGTTGAACAGCAACATCTCGTTCATATCCGAGGCAGGCAGACTTACGCTCAGCACCGTGTACAGGCTCTGGTCGGCCTCCGCCGAGGTACCATTGAACTCTACTCCGTCAATTTCAGTGCGCAGCTTGGCAACAAACCGGTCTTTCAAGCCTTGGATGTGGTGCTGATGGGTGGCCATATCACGATAGGCTATTTCCAAGGCTTTGGCCAGCCCGATGATGCCGTACACGTTTTCGGTGCCAGCACGCTGGTTGCGCTCCTGGGAGCCGCCATGAATCAGCGCATCAACCAGCAGCCCCGACCGGCGGTACAGGAAGCCGGCGCCCTTGGGCCCGTGGAATTTGTGTGCCGAGCCTACCAGGAAATGGGCTTTCAACTGCTGCACATCGTGGCGGTAATGCCCCATCGTCTGCACCGTATCCGTATGAAACACGGCATCGTAGCGGGCGCAGATTTCCCCAATAGCAGCAATATCGTTGAGGTTGCCGATTTCGTTGTTAGCGTGCATCAGGCTCACAAACGTGCGCGGGTGCGTCGACAATAACTCTTCCAGGTGCTCCAAATCGAGGCGGCCTTGCGCATCATGGCGCAAGTAGCTCAGTACCATGGTGCCGGCCTTTTCCAAGGCCTCCATCGTGTGCAGCACGGCATGATGCTCCAGCTTGGAAGTAATGCCGTGTTTCAGCCCCAGGGTCCGGACGCTGCCGAAAGCGGCATAGTTGTCGGCCTCAGTACCACAGGAGGTAAATACGATTTCGGCTGGTGCCGCATTAATTAGATGGGCAATGGTCTTGCGGGCGTTTTCGACGGCGGCGCGCACCTGGCGGCCATGACTATGAATGCTGCTGGGGTTACCAAAATGATTCTGCAGAAACGGCAGCATGGCGTCCAACACTTCGGGGTCCAGCGGCGTGGTGGCAGCATTATCGAAATACACGTTCATAAGCAAGACAAAAGCAAGTGGAAACGCAGGAAAGGAAAACGCCCACAAAAATAGGGGTTTCTGCTGGGCTGTGTTACCCGCGCCTCTTTCACAACAGCAAGGAGCCCCCAACCTCCGACGGTTGCCGTCGGAGGTTGGGGGCTCCTTGCTGTTGTGCTTACAGGTAGTTACTGGCTACTTGCTGATGATTTCTTTGATGTCACCGATAATTTTATTGGCCAAGTGGTCGGCCGTAGCATTGGAGTCCGACTCGGCGTAAATCCGGATGATGGGCTCCGTATTGGACTTGCGCAGGTGCACCCATTCCTTGTCAAACTCAATTTTTACGCCGTCAATAGTATTTACGGGCTGCTTGGCGTAGCGCTTTTCCATTTCCACCAGCACCTCATCGGTGTTGATTTCGGGCGTCAGCTCAATCTTGTTCTTCGAGATAAAGTAGTTCGGGTAGGAAGCCCGCAGCCGAGTCATGGTCAGACCGGTTTTGGCCAGATGGCTCAAAAACAAGGCAATACCCACCAAGGAGTCGCGGCCGTAGTGCAACTCGGGGTAGATGATGCCCCCGTTGCCCTCACCGCCAATGATGGCATTGGTTTCCTTCATCTTGTTTACCACGTTCACCTCCCCCACGGCGGCGGCGGCGTACTGCCCACCGTGCTTCTCGGTTACGTCGCGCAGGGCACGGGTGCTGCTGAGGTTGCTCACGGTATTGCCGCCCCCATTCTGCTGCAGCACGTAGTCGGCCACGGCTACCAGCGTGTATTCCTCCCCGAACATGGTCCCGTCTTCATTTACCAGAGCCAGGCGGTCCACATCGGGGTCGACTACAATGCCCAGGTCGAAAGACCCTTTCTCCATGGTCTTGGCAATTTCGCGCAGGTTTTCGGGCAGCGGCTCGGGGTTGTGGGCAAAGTCGCCGGTGGGCTCACAAAACAGCTTTTCAATCACCTCCACGCCCAACTGTTCCAGCAGCATCGGCACGGCAAAGCCCCCGCAGGAGTTCACCGCATCCACCACTACCCGAAAATTCTTGGCTTTGATGGCTGCTTTGTCGACCAGGGGCAGTGCCAGAATGGTGTTAATGTGCTCCTGCAGAAACGTGTCGTCGGTGGTGTAGCTGCCCAGCTTGGTTACGGGCGCGAAATCAAACGCTTCTGAGTCGCCCAGAGCTAGTACCAGCTTACCATCGGCATCCGAAATAAACTCGCCCTTACCATTTAGCAGCTTCAAGGCATTCCACTGCTTGGGGTTGTGCGAAGCCGTCAGAATAATGCCCCCACCCGCGTTTTTAGCCGGCACGGCCATTTCTACGGTAGGCGTGGTGCTCAAGCCCAAGTCAATTACATGGATGCCCAGCCCTTGCAGTGTGGCCGCCACCAGCCGGCTCACCATATCACCGGAGAGGCGGGCATCACGCCCGATAACAATGGTATTGTTATCGGTTTGCTGTAGCACCCAGGTACCAAAGGCAGCCGCGTATTTTACCACGTCAATCGGCGTGAGTCCGTCGCCGGCTGCACCGCCAATGGTGCCGCGAATGCCCGAAATAGATTTAATCAGTGCCACTGTATGTTGCTATGATGAAGTACAAGAGTGCGGAGAAATGAGGCTGCAAAAGTAGCCAACTACGCCTGCTTTCCCTACGAAAGAATATGTGCATCCGGCTGAAGAAGGCTTGTATCCTATACCGCCCATCCGAAAAGCCGGCAGCGGTTGTATATTTGGCTTAATGGAATACACTACTTCTGCCCGTCGGCCTCAACAGTTGGAAGCCTTCGGCCGGCTGCTCGACGTACTGGACCGCCTTCGTGCCGAGTGCCCCTGGGACCGGAAGCAAACCCTGGAAAGTCTGCGCCACCTCACTATCGAGGAAACCTACGAGCTAAGCGACGCCATTATCCGCCATGACTTGCCCGACCTGAAAAAGGAGCTTGGCGACGTGATGCTGCACCTGACCTTTTACGCTAAAATAGCCAGTGAGCAAGGCGCTTTCGATATTGCCGATGTGCTAAACGCCCAGTGTGAGAAGCTGATTTTTCGGCACCCGCACATTTACGGCAACGTGCGGGCGGATGACGAAGAAACCGTAAAGCGCAACTGGGAACAGCTGAAGCTCCAAGAAAAAGGCAACTCATCGGTACTAGGTGGCGTACCCTCGTCGTTACCAGCCTTGGTGAAGGCCATGCGTATTCAGGAAAAAGCGCGTGGTGCGGGCTTCGACTGGGACAAACCCGAGCAGGTTTGGGAGAAAGTGCAGGAAGAGCTAGCAGAGTTCAAGGCTGAGTTTGGGGGTGAGCAACCCCAGGAAACGCCCTCAGAACAAGCCGCCGCCGAGTTTGGTGACTTGCTCTTCTCCCTTATCAACTTTGCCCGACACGCCGGCATCAACCCGGAGGAGGCACTGGAGCGCACAAACCGTAAGTTCATTCGGCGCTTTCAGTACTTAGAGACTCAATCGGCTCAGGATGGGCACCAACTGCGTGATTTAACCTTGGCTCAGATGGACGTTTATTGGAACCAAGCAAAACAGTTAGCTGCCGATAATCCCAAAGAAGTACCCTCGAAATAGCCTTTTTTTGAGGCACACATGGTTTTAAAGCGTTTAAACGCATTTTTCATTTGGCAGCACTCAGGTTTTTTATTTAGGTTTGCCAAGGCTAGTTCTGTTTTTGAGACGGGCTCCGCGCACGAGCAGACCCATACCCGGCCGGGCTTCCGGTCACCAGTATGCGGGTGCGTGGTGTTCCAGACCAGAATTCAACTAGCCGCTGTTTTTTCTTTTTTTACACGTACGTCAACCTTTCACCAACAACCCACTAATTCTCCGGAACAATGGAACAAAAGAATGCCATGAACAAGCCCGCGGCTCGGCCCGCCGCTGCTGCTGCGCCTAAGGGCGAGTCCAAGGGTGGTGGTTCATCCTCATTTGCCGTTATCGCCATCCTGGTGGCATTTGTTGTCAGCGTGCTGATTTACATCTTCATCCTCGGCGACGGTAGTCACTTTCAAGGTGGCAGCAACGAAAACAACCCTCTTTCGGGTGACTACTTTGGCGTAGTGTACAAAGGTGGTCCCGTAGTACCCGTACTGATGACCATGTTCCTCTGCGTGTTCATCTTCTCTATTGAGCGTGCCCTGACCATTGGTCGTGCTAAAGGTTCGAAAAGCATCGAAACTTTCGTTCGCACCATCCGTCAGAAACTGAACGTGAACGACATCACCGGTGCCATTGCCGCCTGCGACCAGCAGAAAGGTTCGGTAGCTAACGTAGTACGTGCCGGCCTGATGAAGTACCAGGAAATGTCGCGCGAGCGTAACATGGAGAAAGACCAGAAAATCCTGGCTATCCAGAAGGAAATCGAAGAATCGACGGCTCTGGAGCTGCCCATGCTGGAGAAAAACCTGGTTATCATCTCGACCCTCGCTTCGGTAGCTACCCTGACTGGTCTGATTGGTACGGTACTAGGTATGATCAAGGCCTTCTCGGCTCTGGCCCAAGGTGGTGCTCCTGACGCAGTAGGTCTGGCTAACGGTATCTCGGAAGCTCTGATCAACACGGCTCTGGGTATTGGTACCTCGGCTCTGGCCATCGTAGCCTACAACTTCTTCACCAGCAAGATTGACGAGCTGACTTACAGCATCGACGAAGCTGGTTTCAGCATCATTCAGACTTACGCTGCTCAGCACGGCGAAACCGACCACCACGTTGCTTAATTTTTAGTGCCCTACGCACTAAAGCACAGGTTCTTTCGTTTCTGAATTACGCTATTAACCGACACCAGCAATGCCCAAAGTAAAGCCTCATAGAACCTCCCCGTCGTTGGATATGACTCCAATGGTGGACTTGGCCTTCCTGCTGGTGACTTTCTTCATGCTCACCACCAAGTTTGCCCCGGAAGAGGCCGTGGTGGTGGATACGCCTTCCTCTACCTCTGAAATCCGTCTGCCAGAGTCACACGTAATTACTATTGCGGTTGACGACCAGAAGCGTGTATTCTTCGGGGTAGATGATGACGCTATCAAGTCCGATTTGCTGACGCAGGTGGGAGCCAAGTACGGGGTGAGCTTTACGCCCTCCCAGATCCAGGCTTTCAAAGGCGTAGCCTCGAGCTTCGGTACTCCAATCGAAAAATTGCCCGCCCTGCTCAGCCTCGACAGCGAGCAGCGCAAGCTGGTGAAGCAGGAAGGTATTCCGGCTGACTCCACTAACAACCAGTTTATCGAGTGGGTACAGACAGCTCAGCAGCTTAGCCGCAAATCAGCCTACGGCAAACCCGCTTACGTGGCCATCAAGGGCGACGGTAAGACGGATGTGCCCACGGTGAGGAAAGTCATCAAGCTGATGCAGGAGAAGAACATTAACCGGTTCAACCTCATTACCGACCTGGAAACCAAACCAGTAGCCGGTAAGTAACCCGCACAGACATGGCAGAAATTCAACAATCCGGCGACTCCGGTAAAGGTGGGAAGAAGCGGGCCAAGAAAATGTCGACCAAAATCGACATGACCCCCATGGTAGACTTGGCCTTTCTCCTGCTCACCTTCTTCATGCTCACGACTACTTTCAGCAAGCCTACCGTAATGGAAGTGGCTATGCCGGTGAAGCCGAAAGCTGATGACCCGGAGCCCCCGGCAATCAAAGAATCCAACGCTCTGACGCTTCTGTTAGGCGAAAACAACAAGCTGTACTATTACGACGGTCTGTTGAGCGCCAGCCAGAAGCCGGAACTGAAGCTCACCAACTACGGTGCCGATGGTATCCGCAAGGTGTTGCTCCAGCGGAACAGCAACCCCGACCTCGTGGTGCTGATCAAACCCGACGACAAATCGGCTTACAAGAATATGGTTGATATTCTTGATGAGATGAACATCACGGCTACTAAAAAGTATGCCTTGGTGGACATTGCGAAGCCCGACCAGGAACTGATTAAAACTTCTGGATTATGATGGACAACATGCAGTTGGCCAAAGCAAGCCTCGACGACATCGTCTTCGAGGGGCGCAATAAGGCTTATGGAGCCTACGTAATCCGGCGGGTATATGGCAAGCACGTAACCCGGGCTGTTCTCCTCGCCATTGCTGTCTTTTCTTTGCTCATCGCCTTCCCTTTGGTAGCGCGTATGATGAAAAAAGATGATGTGGTGGCTGAAGAGAAGATGCTGAAGGTGAACACGCTGGAAGCGCCGCCGCTGGATGCTACGAAGCCGCCACCCCCACCGCCGCCGCCACCAGACGCGCCGCCACCACCGCCACCCAAACTCACAACGGTAAAGTTTGTGCCCCCGGTTATCAAGAAGGATAACGAGGTGCAGAAGCAGGAAGAAATTCCGGACCAGGAGGAGCTGAAGGACAAGGTGGTAGCCAACGAAACCGTGAAAGGCAACACCGATAACCCCGCCGACCTGGCTGGTCTGGAGCCCGGTGAAGGTACTAAAGCGGTAGAGGAAGTAGTGGAAACCAAGCCCTACACTTACGTTGAGCAAATGCCGGTTTTCCCCGGCGGGCAGGAAGCCCTGTTGCAGTACATTGCTAAGAACATTAAGTATCCGGCAATGGCACTGCGCAATCAGGTGGAAGGCCGTGTGTTCATCAAGTTCGTAGTAGGTCCTGATGGATCGGTTACGAATGCGGAAGTGCAGAAGGGTATTGGTGCCGGTTGCGACGAAGAGTCGCTGCGGGTTATCAAAAACTTGCCCCGCTTCACCCCTGGTAAGCAAAATGGTCGCGCTGTATCGGTGTACTACACTGTACCAGTAACCTTTGCTATCAAATAAGGACAGTTGTTGTCGGTAGCTCCGGCAACGCACTTAATCCCAAGTCGGACTCAGGTCTGGCTTGGGATTTTTGTTTTTCTATACTTCAATAAAAAAATATAGTAGGCGGGCATACTACCTAACAGAGAGCAGGCGTTGAGTAGTTGAAAGCCAAGGGGTAAGCAAGTGTGGGCAGTACAAAACGGCTTGGGAGTATTGGTCTGTATTCTTTCATTCACTCACCTTAACTACCCATACCATGACCACAGCCGCGCACACCTCCCCCTCCCTTGATGACATAGTATTTGAGGGCCGTAACAAAACGTATGGTGCGTATGTGCTCCGGAAGGAGTACGGGCATCATATCCGTAAAGCCACCGTTATTGGAGTTGGCTTATCTGCCTTGCTTTTAGCTGTTCCAATAGCCATTCAACGCATTTGGCCGGCCGCGCCTTTAAAAGTTGAGATTCCTATTGTTCCGCCGGTGGTGACCATTCTGGATCGGGTGACAATAGAGCCTACCAACCCTCCGGCAGCAGATGTTCGTCCTACAGTTGTTGTAACGCCCCCACGGACGTTCCCCACTCGGGTCGTCCCGGATGAGCAAGTTCCGACTACTCAGCCGGAGAATCAGATTACGGCTCCTGCTATTGACGGGCCGGTTGCAGTTGGCACCATACCCCAAGAGGGCACCGGTGCCACTACCGGAGTAGGCACTGGGAATGATACTGCCGCTAAAATAGCGGAGCCAGCCGTCACGAAACCTTTTGTTCACGTTGAGGAAATGCCAGAATTTGCCGGCGGTCAAGCTGCTTTAATGAAGTATCTGCAGCGCCAGCTCCGCTACCCAGCGTCAGCATTGCGGGCTGGAGTTGAAGGCAAGGTCTTTATTTCCTTTACGGTGAATACGGATGGGTCTATCCAAGATGTAACTGTACTCAAAGGGTTAGGCTACGGTACCGATGAAGAAGCCAGCCGAGTGATTCGGCAGATGCCAGCCTGGAAACCCGGTTATCAGAATCATCGGGCTGTGCCAGTACGCTATTCACTGCCCATCACCTTCAAGTATGAATAGCAGTAAGTCAGCATATAGAGTAACTTAAATTGTTTTTTCGGAAGTCCGGAAACAGCTGGTTTGCCAAAAGCCAGCTGTTTCTTGGCTTTTTTTGCGTAGGCTAAGCCAAACAGCCTGGGTACCTGCTGAACAAAACGGTTACTTTTTTTCGTTTACAGAATACACCTACCTGCTCTTTTCTTTCTCATGTCTGATTTACCTCCCACCCACGAGCGGCTTGGCACCCGCCGCCAGTCGTCAGTGGTCCGCTACTTTACGCTCATCATGTCAGTGGTTTATGCGCTGGTGGGAGTTGCCTTGTTATTGGCACCGTCCGGCACGCTCAACCTGCCAAACATGCCGCGGTACCTACTGGCGGGCGTCTTTGTATTTTACGGAATCATTAGATTTGTCCGCACCTATCAGCAACATTTCACAAAAAACCGGGATGACGCACGCTAAACTTGTAGTAGTAGGCACTTGCCTGGCCATGACAACTTGGCTAACGGGTTGCGGTAGCGGTTCATCTTCAGGCAGTTCCCAGGAACTCGACACGCCTACCAGCGGTACTATTCGCATTGGGGTAGATGAGACGTTTGAGCCTATTTTGAAGTCACAGGTAGACACGTTTCAGAAGTTATACCCAGGTGCGCACTTGCAAACTTCCTACTCGCCGGAGCTGGATGTGATGCAGGCCTTTATGGCCGATAGTATTCGGTTGGCAATAGTAGCCCGATCGTTATCTGCTGACGAGAAGGAGCGGTTTCAACAGTTGAAAATTGAGCCGCGTGCTATCCGTATCGGGGTTGATGGAGTAGCCATCATTGTACACCCAAGCAACGCCGACTCTCTACTGACGATGGCCCAGCTGAAAGGCATCTTTACGGGCCAAGTGACGCAGTGGAGCCAACTCAGCGCCAAAAACAAGCTAGGGGCTATTACGGCGGTGTTTGACAACAACAATTCCAGCACGGCCCGCTTCGTGCAGGACTCCGTAACACGCGGTGTAGCCCTTACAAAAGGAGTTTATGCCTCTAAATCGAACCCGGCGCTGCTTGATTACGTTGCTACTCATCCAAACGCTATTGGCGTCATTGGAGTAAACTGGATTAGTGACCGGGACGATGCCGCCGTGCAGAAATTCCTAAAGCGGGTGCGGGTAGTGGCAGTAAGTCCGAAAGCTGCCGGCTCTGCTCCCGCCGATTATATCCAGCCGTACCAAGGTTACTTGGCCCAGAAAACGTATCCTCTGCGCCGGGAGCTATATGTTATCAGTCGGGAGGCTCGGGCCGGACTTGGCACCGGTTTTGCATCCTTCCTGGCAGGTAACAAAGGGCAGCTCATCATGCTGAAATCGGGTTTGATGCCGGCTACCGGCCAAGTCCGTATGATTGAGGTAAAGCCTAACTAAAAAACGCTCTTCTCCCTTTCCTTCGAATTTTCACTTAACCTTTTGCTCATGAACCTCAAGCCCTGGAAGCTCACGCTCCTCGCCGCTTTGTCCGTTACCGGTTCGGCCGCTCTTGCTCAGACCAGCCCTCAAAAAGCTCTTGAGCTGGAACGCTACAGCGAGGCCCGTGCTGCTCTGCTGCGTGCTCCGCAGTCCAATGAAACGAATTATGAATTGGGTCGCCTTTATCAAATGCGCGAAATGCCCGATTCAGCTGCTTACTATTTCAACCGGGTTTCGCTGAACCAGAAAGACCCGATGACTCTGGTAGCGGCCGGCCGCGCTGCGCTGGCTCAAGGCAAGACTGCTGAAGCTGAAATTCAGTTTGACAATGCAGTGAAGGCCTCTAAAGGCAAAGATCAGAAGGTGTACACGATGATTGCGCAGGCCTATGCCGAATCAAACATCAAAGACACTGGCAAGGCTCTTTCTTACGTAAGCGCCGGTGAGAAGCTGAACAAGGGCGGTAAAGACGACCCGGCCCTGATGATTGCCCGTGGTGACATCTACCTCAAAGGCGAGACGGGTGGTGGCGAGGCGATGAACAGCTATGAGCGGGCTTCTTTGGCCGACCCTAACAACGTACAAGCCTACGTACGCAAGGGCCAGTTGAACATGCGCGCCCGTACCTACAACGAAGCCAAGACCAACTTCGACAAGGCCATCAGCATCGACCCGAATTACGCTCCGGCTTATAATGCACTGGCCGAAACGTACTACTTCGCTGGTCGTTATGATGACGCGCTAGCCCAGTTCCAGAAGTATTCTTCTTTGGCTGAGAAGTCGTCGAACACGGATGCCAAGTACGCCTCTTTCCTGTACCTGACCAAGAAATATCCTGAGGCGCTGGTAGAGGTAGACAAGGTGCTGGCTAAAGACCCTAATAACCTCACTATGAACCGTCTGCGGGCTTATAGCCTGTACGAAACCGGTAAAAATGATGAGGCGCTGGCAGCTATGCAGAAGTATCTGCAGGTAGCTCAGGCTGGCAACAAGGTCATCACCGAAGACAACGTGTACTACGGCAAAATGCTGATTAAAGGTGGCAAAACCAGCGAAGGCGCTGCCATCATTAAGAAGGCCATTGACGCTGACCCCAAGAAGGCGGCTGAACTCCAGAACGAACTGGCACAAGCTTATTTGGCGGCCAAGGACTACCCCAATGCCATCAGTACCTTGAAATCCCGGATGGCTGCTACCAAAGGTGGTGAGCTGACGGACAAGGTGTATCTGGGCCGTGCTTACGAGATGAACGGTCAGTATGTACAGGCTGATAGCCTCTACGGTGTGGTACTGACGGAACGCCCGAATTACATTCCGGGCTACCAGATGCGGGCTCGTGCCAACGCTAACCAGGATAAAGACTCGAAGCAGGGCTTGGCTAAGCCTTACTACGAGCAGTATATCAAGGTGGCGGGTGCCGCTGAAGACGCCAGCAAGTACAAAACTGGTCTGATTGAGGCCAACAAGTACCTTGGCTACTACTACTATCAGAAGGGCGACAAAACGGCTGCCCTGCCCTACTGGCAGCAAGCTCTGGCCCTGGATCCTAACGACCAGCAAGCCAAGACTGCCGTAGCTGACATCACCAAACCTGCTAAAGCCCCAGTGAAGCGCAAGTAATTGCGCCGAAATTAAAAAAGGCCCGCTACTGAAGTAGCGGGCCTTTTTTATGCACTTGTCCCGTCCGGGTATGTGTTGACACTTTCCCCAGAAATGTCATGCAAAACCCGAAAGAGCCGCGTGTGCGGCGTAGTCAGCGCGACTACAGTTT
>NZ_JBEPPK010000020.1:0-105555 GCF_040547285.1 Hymenobacter sp. UYP22
GGCAACTGCGCCCGCTACGCGACCCGACGAGCCTGGAGGAACAGCTCGCTCAATTGCCCTAACGGGAATTTCTGTTCTTACTCTTGTGCTACCCCTAGAACACGGCCCGGGCGAAGGTATGCGTGCTTTCGAGCTTGTCCAGCTGGTCGTCGATGCGCTTGCGCAGGCTTTGGTCGTCCATATAACGGAGCAGAAACTCGGTGCGCACCACCCGGCCCAGCTCGCGCAGGGCTAGGTAGACGGGGTGCTGCTGCGAGTAGGAATTGAGTCGGCGCAGCACGGTGGAGGCCGTCACGTGCTTTTGCTTGAGGCTCACCACCAGCCGCAGCAGCGTATCCCACTGCGCCTCGATAAGGCCCTGGTCGATGTACTTGACCGGCGCCAGGCCGTAGGCCGTCAGGTCGGGCACGTCCATGCCGGCGAAGGCGTAGAACTGCTGGTCCTGAAAGGACTGGATGCGGGGGGCGAATTCGATGCCCAAAAAGGCAGTGAGCGCGAAGTTGACTTCCGTGAAGCCGTGGGTGTCGGTGCTGTGGATGGTGGCCTCGACCACGTCGTTGTGCAGCAGGCCATCCACCAAATAGGCGGCCTCGCGCTCGGACGAGCTGAACGTGGTCGAGTAAAAGAGCCGATGGCGGTCGTCGAGGAAGCCGTAGGAGACGATGCCCTTTTCCTGACCAAAATACTTGTACGAATGCGTGGCGTGAATCGAATCAACGGCCACGTAGTACTTCTGGCCATCGGAGGAGGTGTGCACCGCCTCGGGGTGGCGTTGGAAGAGGCGGCTAACGGGCAGCTTGCCGGTCAGGGCCACCACGGCGTCGTTGGCCCGGCGCAGGTTCTCGAGCGAGAAGTACCAATTGACCGCGTTCTCCAGGGTGGCCAGCGCCACGTGCTTGGTGGCATGGGCCATGCGCGTCAGCCCCAGGTTGCAGCCGTACGCCATGAGGCCCGCGAAGAATACCCGCTCCGCGGGCCGGGGCGGCCGATTACGTGGACTCCAGTGGGTGAGGCAGCTGGTGAAGTGGCACTGCTGGTTAACGGTGTGCAGCACCTCGTGCAAGGAAATCAGGCCCGGCCCGGGAAACAGTGGCCGCGCTACCGGGGCGTCCTCGTCCAGGGGCCGGGCCGGCGTCAGGAAGCGGGGCCGCCCGTTGGCGCGCGCCCGCACGCCGGGGTTGGTGCCGGCGTCCAGTCGCTCACAGGTGCGGGCGAAAGCGGTGGCCAGTTTGGCTTGCAACCCGGCCAGCCAAGGACCCGGCTGGCGCAGGTGCACGAGGTCCGTCTGCGCCAGTAACGCGTCCCGCTGCCGCTCCCAGGTGGTGGCCTCCAGCAGGTAGGTGTCGAAGGGGCGGTAGCGCAGCGAGTGGGCCAGGTTCAGCTTGCCGGCTTTCAGGTGGTCGGCCACGTGGCCCGCCAGCAGGGCCTTGTACAGGGAAACAGGGCTTTCGGCTTGCGCCAGGGCGGCCCGTTCCGCGGCTTTCAAAAAGGTAGTCGGGGGATGAGCGCTAACCTGGCCGTCCCGCGCTCGGTACTGGGCAAGGGCTTGGGCCAGCGGGCTGTCGGCCGCGCCTTCGTAGGCCACGGTGCGCAAAATCTCGCCCAGCCGGCGCTGGAGGGCGCGCGAGCGCTCCTCCACGACCTGATAATACGGGCCGATGCGACTACCCCCGCCCCCTTGGCGCAACTGTTGCGCCGTGTGGCCCAGTTGCGCAAAATCCGCCACGGCCGGGGTTTGCAGCCAGGCCAGCAAGGCTGTCACCTTCTCCGCGTTGGTGCGGGCAAACGAAAAGGCGACTTCTTCCAGCTGCGCCAGGGCCGCGCCGTGGCTGACCACCCCTTCCAGTACCTGGCGCAGTTGGCTAGCCGAGTCCTGCTGCTGGCGGTAGACGCGCTCTTGCGTTTCCCGCTGGGCGGCGTTGCGGTGAGTTTGCACGGCTTGCAGGAGCGTTTCGGTGAGCAGGTCGCCGACCTGGTAGTACTGGTAGACCACGAAGCAGAGCACCATCAGGTACTTCTTGTCGGCCTGCTGCTGCACCTGAAACACCTGCGTCCGCTCGACGTAGCGGGCGTAGAAGCGCACCACTTCCTCCGATAAGTCCAGGGCCTGCACCACGGGGTACACCTGGGTGAACAGCGTCTGGAGCACGGCGTAGTCCTGCACGTTGGCGCGGATAGCCATCGGGCGCATCAGCTCCAGGCTGCGCTTGAGTGTGGTCAGCCGGTAGGGCCGGTGCGAATGGGCCGGGGCTTCTTCGGGCGTGGTGAACAAGGCATCTAATTGCTGGCGCACGGCCGGCGTCAGGTGGTGTGCGAGCTGCGTGATGAGCTGTTGTTCCACCGTGCGGAAAGCCTCGGTGACGAGGCCGGCCAGCGCGGCGTAGGTCGGCACTTCCCAGCGATGGGTGCGGATGTAATCGGCGGCGGAGTGAAACACGGCCACCGGGTTCATCTGCTGGCGGGCAAAATGCGTCACTTGCTGCCGCACGGCCGCTTCGACCTGCTCAAAGGGCGGCACCCCGAATTGCTGCAGAATCTGCTCCCGGTGGTAGAAACGGGTGACCTTATCATAGCGCGCCCACTCCACCGCTCCCAAGCGGTAATGCTGCTGCACGTACGCCTGGTCAGCCGCCAGGAACCGGTCAATGGGAAAGAAGCGCCCGGTCGCCTTGAAGTAGCCGACCTGCAACACGAAGCCGCCCCGGCTGTGCGGCGCCAGCAGCGTATCCAGAAACCGGGTAGCCCAATCGGGCAACGCGAAGAAGAGTTGCCGTTGCGGCTGATTGAAAACAGGCGGCTGGTCGAAGGCGCGACGCTGAGTGGCGTCAAGTAAGGGAAGGTGACGGGCCATTTGAAGGAAGTAAATCCTAAAAGTAGCCCGTTGGCTTGTACAGTGAAACGAACGTATTTCTGTACAAGTTAACCTGAGAGACCCGCTGGGGTAAAGCAAAGCCGAAACCAGCTGATTTGGTACAGAAAACTTGTTCAGCAATCAAAGTACAAATAAGGGTGCCTTCGCAACGGATAAACTGTACTTTACCCCATGAAAATCGGCTACGCCCGCGTCTCGACCCGCGACCAGAACCTGGAACTGCAACTCGATGCCCTCACCAAAGCGGGCTGCGAAACCATCTACCAGGAAAAGGTGTCCGGGGCCAGCACCAGCCGCTCGGAGCTGGAGCGGCTGCTGACACAGCTGCGCACCGGCGACACGGTCTACATCTACAAGCTCGACCGCTTGGGGCGCTCGCTCAAGCATCTGCTGCAGGTGGTGGGTGACTTCCAGCAGCTGGGCGTGGGCCTGGTTTCCCTCACCGATGCCATCAACACGACCTCCGCCCAGGGCTGGCTTGTGTTCAACCTCTTTGCCTCCCTGGCCGAGTTTGAGCGGGAGCTGATTCGCGAGCGTACCCACGCCGGGCTGGCCGCAGCCCGCGCCCGGGGCCGGGTGGGCGGCCGTCAGCGGGGCCTCTCAGAGCAGGCCGAACGCACGGCCATCATCGCCGAGACGCTCTACCGCGAGCAGCAACTCGGCGTCAACGAGATTGCCCAGCGCCTGCACATCTCCAAGGTTACCCTTTATAAGTACTTACGCCACCGAAAGGTGGTCATCCACGCCCACCGAAAGGCCGCCGGCACGGCCACCGATTAACTTTTGTACCAAACTTTTAACCAAGGCCACCAGTTCAGCCAAGATTCACGAACCGTGACTGTCAGCCCTCCCCCACACGACCATAGCCCCCCTTACGAACTGCTCCGGGCCCACTTGCAAGTGCGCGTGCCGCTGACCGACGCCGACTTTACCACGTTCTGGGGCTACCTGCGCCCGCTGGCTTTACGCAAGCGCCAGCACCTGTTCCAGTCCGGCGAGGTGTGTAACTACTACGCTTTCGTAACCCAGGGCTGCCTGCGCAGCTACTCGCTCACGGCGGAAGGGCACGAGCACACGCTGCAATTTGCGCCCGAAGACTGGTGGATATCGGACCTCTACAGCCTGCTTACGCAGCAGCCCAGCACCATGAGCATCGACGCGCTGGAAGATTCGCAGTTGCTGCTACTCGACCAGGCCGACCTGGAAACCATATACGCCCAGTGCCCCGTGTTCGAGCGCTACTTCCGGCTGTTGATGCAGAGCCGCTACGTGGTGCTGCAGGAGCGAGTGAATGCTGCCCTGAGCCAGACGGCAGCGGAAAAGTACCAGCACTTTCTCCGTAAGTATCCCACCATCGTGCAGCGGGTGCCCCAGCACGTTATTGCCTCCTACCTGGGCCTGACGCCTGAGTCGTTGAGCCGGGTGCGTCGGCAGCTTTAGCAACGTCACTAGCTGGCAATCAGCTCGCGGCTTAACGTAAGATGGGGCAATATCACGCTTGCCCCTGACAGAGCGCCCGATACTCGGTGGGCGTCATGTGCTCCAGCTGCCGGAACATGCGGGTGAAATACGCCAGGTTACTGAAGCCGGACTTGAAGCAAATCTCGGTGATGCTGAGCGCGGGGTTTTGCAGGCAGCGCTTGGCCAGCCGCATCCGGGCCTTGATGATGTAGTCGATGGGCGAGAGGCCAAACTCCTGTTTGAAGGCGCGGAAGAAATTGGCCTGGCTCATGCAGGCCTGCGCGCTCAGCTTCTCAACGCTGATTTTCTCGGCCATATGCTCCTTGATGTAGTGCAGCGTATGGGCAAAGCGGTTGGAGGTGGCCAACACGGCCGTGTTGTGCTCGATGGTATGCAGCCGCTGCAGCTGCATGAGGCGCAGCAATAGCTCCTTCACCGCGAAGTCGGCCAGCATGTCCTTGTTCTGCGAGTCGTCGAAGCCAATGCGGACCAGCTTGTAGATGAGGGCCGTAATATCCTCGTTGTTATAAAAAGCGTGCTGGCTGAGGCCAAGGTGCCACTTTTCGCCCTCGGTGCGCGGGTAGAACTCGTTGAGGTAGTTGACCGTGTCGATGACTTGAAGCTGGTCGATGGCCAGGGCCACGCACTGGGTTGGGGTTTCGTCCGAGGCCTCAGGAAAGTCAATCAGCATCTTCAGGTTCGGGGGCACCACCATGGTGTGGCCGGGCAGGTAGGCGAACGCCTGCTGGTCGCGCAGGTGCATCACCTTCTTGCCGCGCAGCATGTTGGTGAGCACCAGGTCGCTGTAGGACTGCGCCACCTGGTCGCCGGGCGCCAGCGTTTCGAGAATGCTCAACTCGTACTTCTCCAGCGTCTGCACCCGGCGGTGGTCGATGAGCGTGGTCAGCTCGTGAGGGTCGGTGAGCGGAATGGAAGGCAGCAAGGGAGCGGGGCGAAAAACAGGCGGGAAAAGAGGGCGGGTAGCAGCGACCAAGGCGAAGCTAACTCAACGGCAGATGCCCTAACAACCTGTCAGCAGGCTAAAAATGTTCTTTGCTAGGATACTGCCACCGATTGCTAGCATTGTGCACCCCCCCGCTTTCGCATCACCAAAACAGCCGGACCACCCCTGCGGGTAGTCCGGCTGAAAGCTGAGGAGGCGAGGCTACCTAGGCAGTAGCTGTTTCAGTTTTGGCTTTTGGTTTAGCGCTTGGAATCAGGTTGTGGGGGTTAATCACAAACTTGCGCGCCACGCCTTTGTCAAACTCCGCGTAGCCTTTCGGGGCGTCGTCAAGGCTAATAATTTCCACGTTGACGGCCTTGGCAATCTGAATTTTGTCGTAGAGAATGGCCTGCATGAGCTGGCGGTTGTAGCTCATCACGGGCGTTTGGCCGGTGTGGAAAGAGTGGCTCTTGGCCCAGCCCAGGCCGAAGCGGATGCTCAGGTTGCCGGATTTGGCCGCGGCGTCCGTGGCGCCGGGGTCGTCGGTCACGTACAGGCCGGGGATACCGATGGAGCCGCCCGCGCGGGTGATTTCCATGAGCGAGTTGAGCACGGCAGCGGGTACCTCTACTTTGGCTTGCGAGCCGTGGCCGCTGGCCTCAAAGCCCACGCAGTCGATGGAGCAGTCGATTTCAGGTACGCCCAAAATCTGGGTAATCTGGTCGGCCAAGCTGGCGTCCTCGTTTAGGTCCACCGTTTCGCAGCCGAACGAGCGGGCGTGCGCCAGGCGCGCCTTGTTCATGTCGCCTACTATCACCACGGCGGCCCCTAGCAACTGCGCCGAAGCAGCGGCGGCTAGGCCCACGGGGCCAGCGCCGGCCACGTACACCGTCGTGCCCGGGCCCACGCCCGCCTTCACGGCCCCGTGGAAACCGGTCGGAAAAATGTCGCTCAGCATCGTCAGGTCGCGGATTTTCTCCATCGCCTGGTCCTTGTTCGGGAATTTGAGCAGGTTGAAATCGGCGTAGGGTACCATGACGTACTCGGCCTGACCACCGACCCAGCCGCCCATGTCTACGTAGCCGTAGGCGCCACCGGCGCGGCCTTCGTTTACGGTCAGGCAGATGCCGGTTTGCTGTTCCTTGCAGGTGCGGCAACGGCCGCAAGCCACGTTGAAGGGCACCGACACGAGGTCGCCCACCTTGAGGAACTCCACGTCGGCCCCTACTTCGATGACTTCGCCCGTGATTTCGTGGCCCAGCACCAGGCCAGCGGGGGCGGTGGTGCGCCCGCGCACCATGTGCTGGTCGGAGCCACAGATGTTGGTGGATACGACCTTCAGAATCACGCCGTGGACAATCTTCTTGCCCTTGGGGTTTTTCAGTTCGGGAAAATCAATGCTCTGCACCTCGACTTTGCCGGGGCCCAGGTACACAACGCCTCTGTTGCTAGCCATAATGGGAATGGTTTTAGAGAATGAAAGAATAAAGCGTCGGGCCCAGCCAGCCGGGCCCGACGCTTTGTCCTGAAAATGTAGAACACTGCTTATTTGCCAGCCACGGCGTTCAAGCCCGCTTCAGCCACGGTGTGGTCGTTCTCGACCGTGTCACCCGATACGCCGATGGCGCCGATGACTTTGCCGCTGCCGTCCTTAATGGGTAGGCCGCCGGGGAAGGTGATGAGGCCGCCGTTCGACACCTCAATGTTGAAGAGCGGGCCGCCGGGCTGCGACAAGCCGCCGATGGCGCCGGTGGGCATGTCGAAGTAGCGGGCCGTCTTGGCCTTTTTAATCGAAATGTCGAGCGAGCCAAGCCACGCGTCGTCCATGCGCGCAAACGCCACAAGGTTGGCGCCGGCATCGACGATGGCAATGTTCATCTTGACGCCGATTTCGAGCGATTTTTGGTGGGCTGCTTGCACCGCAGCTTGCGCCTGTTCGAGGGAAATGCCCATGGGTTTGGAGGGGTAAGGAAGGTATGAAAACTGACCAGCCGGAGTAGCAGGCCGCTGTGTGAACCGCGCTTCCCGCTAGCTGGTTACGCGAAATCCCGTGATTGCTAGGATACTGCAGCACTTTGCGAGGATAGTGCTAGTGCCCCCTGGTTTGGGGCTGGCCGTTCCCGAAAGCTTATACCGCCGGGTGCGGCGGCAACTGTAACGAAATCTTAGTCCGACGCCTTTCTGGCACTCAACTAAATGCTTCGGGGGCTAATTCTACGTGCTTACTGTGAAGCGCCAGCCCCTGGGCCGGCACTTTGTTTTTAGGCTCATCGCCCGCGTTTCTTATCCTAGGATAATGTGCCGGGGGTAGGCCCTGGGGGACCTTTGTCATGTTCTCTCGCTGGGAGAGAATCCTGACAAGTAGTTGTCTTCCCGATGAAAAAAATCCTGCTTCCCCTCGCCCTGTTCGCCGCCTCGCTGACTGCTGCCGCCCAGAAACCCGCCGCCAAGCCCGCCGCCAAATCCGGCGACCTCGTGGCCCAGCACCTGAAAACCTTCGATGAGCTGGATTACGACGTGTTCAGCAACGCGAAGTGGGACCGCCTGCACGAAAGCCACGCCCAGAACATCCTGGTGCATTGGCCCGATGGCCACACCACCACCGGCATCGCTCGCCACATTTCGGACCTGAAAGCCATGTTCGTGTACGCCCCCGATACCCAAATTAAGCAGCACCCCTTCAAGCTGGGCCAGGGCAATTTGACGTCGGTATCGGGCATCATGACCGGCACCTTCACCAAGCCCATGCCCACCGGCGATGGCAAGTTCATTCAGCCCACAGGCAAGAAATTCAGCCTGCCCATGTCCACCGTCGGCGTGTGGAAAAATGGTGTAATGGTGGAAGAATACCTCTATTGGGACAACCAATCCTTCATGACGCAACTCGGGCTGGCCAAGTAAGGAATCCCGCTGCCGCCGCTTCAATTGCTCTCAACCGCTACCTCCCCGCTTCTGATGACTACTGCCCTGCTTCCTTATTCTTCGCTGCCCGCCGAACGCATCGGCGTGCACCCGCCGACAGAATTGCCAACGACCATTCGCCTGGGCACGGTGCACCTGGCGGTAGCCAGCCTGGTTCGCTCGCTGGACTTCTATCAGCGCGTGCTTGGGTTTGCGCTGCTTAGTCAAACATTGGCCACCGAAGGCCAGTCCGCTGGGGCGGAGTTGGGCGTAGCCGGCAGCCCCCAGGTGCTGGTGCGCCTGCAGGAGCAGCCGGGGGCGAATCCCATCCCCCGGCGCGGCCGGTTGGGCATCTATCACCTGGCGGTGCTACTGCCCACCCGCGCCGACTTGGGCTGCTTTATCAAGCACGTGCATTCCCTGGGGGGCTACCTGGGCTCCTCCGACCACAATTACAGCGAAGCCACTTACCTGACCGACCCCGACGGCTTTACCATCGAGGTATACCGCGACCGGCCCCGCTCGGAGTGGCAGGTGAGCTCAGAAGGCGAAATCCAGTCGGCCCTCGACCCGCTCGACGAGACCGGGGTGCTGCAGGCGGCCGGCAAAGCCCACTGGGAGGGTCTGCCCGCGGGCACGACCATCGGTCACCTGCACTTTTATACCGGCAGTTTGACCGCAGCGGCGGCTTTCTACCACCAGGCGCTGGGCTTCGACATTGAAACCTGGAGCTTGTCGGGGGCCCTGTTCGTGGGCGCCGGGGGCTACCACCACCACCTGGGTCTAAACGTGTGGGCCGCCGGCTCGCCCGTGGCCACGGCGGCCGATGCCCGCCTGCTGCGCTGGGAATTGTGGCTGCCCGATGCCGGCTCCCGCGACGCGGCCGCCGCCCGCCTGCAAGCGGCCGGCTACGCCGTGGAGCCAACGCCTGAAGGCCCCATTGCCACCGACCCGTGGGGCATCCGGGTGCTGCTGGGGGCTGAGACGCAGCCAGCAGTATGAACTGCCACCGGAAACGCCCACGCTGGGCGTGGCTGGCCTTTTTTCTCCCGTTTTATCTAATTACTTCCATGACCGTTGCATCCGCTACGCAGCCCGCGCTGCTCACCGATTTATCCCTGGGCTACCGCCTGGTGAACCCGGCCCAGGCCACCGGCGCCAAACGACTTTTGCTCCTGCTGCACGGCGTGGGCGGCAACGAGCTGAACCTGCTGCCCGTGGGCGAGCAGCTGGCCGACGGCCACACGCTGGTGCTCACGGTGCGCGCCCCGCTGGTGTTCGGGCCGATGGGCTTCGGGTTCTACCAAGTTGATTTCTCGTCGGGCAAGCCCGTCTTCAACCAAGCCCAGCAGCTCGATGGGCAACGCCTGCTGCTCACCTTTATCCGCGAGGCTTCGGCGCGGTACGGCATCCCGGCCGGCCAGGTGTACCTGCTGGGCTTCAGCCAGGGCGCCATCATGGCCTACGACGTGGCCCTGACCCACCCGGCCCAGGTGCGCGGCGTGCTGGCCTTCAGCGGCCGCATGCTGATTGAGTCGCGCCAGCACCACGCCCCAGCGGCCGATATCCGGAAGGTGCACTTCTTCCTCAGCCACGGCCGCCACGACGACAAGCTGCCCGCTTTCTATGCCGATGAGGCCGTGACGTTTCTCCAGACCCTGAACATCACCCCGCACTACGAAGCCTTCGAAGGCGGGCACGAAGTAACGGCCAGCGGCATGATGGCCGCGCAAAAGTGGCTAGGGCGTGTGAACAGTTTTTAGGGTGTTGCTAAACAAATAGGGGAAAACCTCCGAGTCAGGCAGATAGCTACTTGATTTATGGGTGTTGTTTAACAACACCCTTTCTACGATGCCAGCGCCAAGGTCAGCCACCAGCTCACGCCCCGCGACCAGCTCTTTGCCGCCGTTTACCTGGGCGGCGACCGGCTGTTTGTGACGCAGAAGCCCCAAACCATTGCCGGCCCGCAGGGCGAGCTGCGCTACCAGAACGCCAGCAACCTGCGCTACGGCAACGCCCTGGCCTCGCTGCGCTGGAACCGAACCCTGACCCCTCAGCTGTTCGGCAACGCGACGCTGGCCGCTACTCGTTTTCGTTACGCCAATGAGCAGACCTTCGAACTGGAGGACCGCTCGCCGGCCGGTAAGCTGAGTGAGGACAGCCGCGCCAGCTTTACCTCCGGCGTGCAGGACGTGCTGGTGAAGGCGGACTTCGAGTACTACCCCAGCCCCGCCCATCAGATACGATTCGGGGCAACTGCCGTGCAGCACGCCTTCACCCCCGGCAGCAACTTCTTCACGAGCCGCACCCCGGTGGCGGCGCTCGATACGACGTTGGGCTCCCAGCGGGTGGGAGCCCGGGAAGTGGCCCTCTACGGCGAGGATGAAATCCGGCTGACCGCCCGCCTGTCGGCCAACCTGGGGTTGCGGGTCGTCCGCTACTGGGTGGAGGGGCAGGGGTTCGGTGGGCTGCAGCCCCGGGTGCTGGCCACGTACCTGGTGGGCGAGCACACCGCCGTGAAGGCCTCCTACGCGAGCATGCAGCAGTATCTGCACCTGCTCTCCAACAACGGGGCCGGCCTGCCGACGGACTTGTGGGTGCCCGCCACCCGGCGCGTGGCGCCGCAGCGGGCGCAGCAGCTGGCGCTGGGCGTGGCCCACACGCTCCCCGAGTGGGGGCTGGAAGTCAGCGTGGAAGCCTTCCAGAAGTCGATGCGAGACCTGATTGAGTTTCGGGAGGGCGCAACCTTCTACAACAGCTCCCAGAACTAGCAGGACAAGGTCGTGACCGGAGGCCAGGGCCGGGTGCAGGGGCTGGAGGTGCTGGTGCGGCGCAAAACCGGCCGCCTCACGGGCTGGGTGGGCTACACGCTGGCCCGTAATGAGCGGCAATTCGACCAGCTCAACCAGAGCCGGTGGTACCCTTACAAGTACGACCGCCGCCACGACGCGTCCGTGGTGCTCATTTACCAGGTGCGGCCCCATAGCACCCTCTCGGCAACGTGGACCTATGGGACTGGCAATGCCTTAACGCTGGCCCAGGGCAACTACCAGGTCATCGACCAGAGCTACGGCCTCATCGCCGGGGCCCCATCGGACCGTTACCTCTACCCCGAAGCCGAGGTGTACGGCGACAAAAACAGCTACCGGCTGCGGGCCTACCACCGCCTGGACCTGGGCGCCACCTTTACCAAGTCCGTCAAGTACGGGGAACGAATCTGGCGGGTGGGGGCCTATAATGCCTACAGCCGGCACAATTCGTACTACATCTACTACAGCTCAGGCGAGAACGACAGCTATTTCACAAAGGGGCAGCGGCGGCTTTATCAGCTGAGTTTGTTTCCCATTCTGCCAGCCCTCAGCTATGAACGCAGTTTCTGAACCTGGCGACTGTTACTCAGTAGCGTGACGACCAAGATTGATGGACACCTATTTCAACAGGCAGTAGGCTTAGAGTAATTTTATCCCCCCGCTGCTATAAGAAGGCCAAAAAGAGCCCTGCCTGGGCCTTTCCATTCGCTTGCCGCCCCCTTAGTCGGCTTTTTAGGTCATTGCCAAGAGTTCTGCAACAGCCACCCTCGTTTTACTAAACGGATAAACCTGACTTCATGAAAACAGAAGCGCCGGTCCTTTGGGGCCGGCGCTTCTGTTTTCTCACCAATCGCAAGGATTACTATCCACGGTTTCGGTTGTGGTGGTCGCCCGAGCGGACCACGCGCTAGCCCCGCTTTGGCTTTGAACCCTTGTTATTTGAGGTCATTAAGTACACCACGCCGGCCGTCAGGGCGGCCACGGTACCGAGCTTAATGAAAAGACTCTTCTTGTCGTGTTTCCATTCGGAGTTGTACCCCTTCTCGGCCCAGATGTTGGGCACCGTGCCATGCGCCAGGTCATCCAGCAGGCCTTCCACCACATTCACCTTGTCGGCCATTACCAGGGGCAGCCAGTGGAGGTAGCTGTTTTCGCTGTATTTGAAGGCGAAGCGCCGAATCATGCCGCTCAGGCCCGAAGGGGGCACTGAGTTGCCGACCACGGCCGTGTAATCGGGCCGCTCGATGGAGTGCAGCACTTCCCGGTCGAGGACCTGTTGGGTGGGCCGCTCCCAGGAGCGGCCGTCGTGTTCCTCGCCGGTGCGATGCCGGTTTGGATACGTGGGGTCGTTTTTGGGGTCGGCATCGATGCCCCAGCCGGGGATGTGGGCAAAATCTTGTGCGGTCTTTTTCATGAGGCGCGGCTTAGCGATTAGCAGTGGGGGGGATGAGGACCGTCTTGATGCAATTGTCAAGCCTAGCCGAAAAAATGTGGTAGCCTTCGGCGACTTCCTCCAAGGGAATGCGGTGGGTTATTAACAAGCTGGGCTTGAGGATGCCGTTCATCACGTGGTCAATCATGCGGGGCAGGTGGCGCTTCACCGAGGCCTGGTTAGCCCGAATGGTCAGGCCCTTGTTGAGCACGTTGCCGATGGGGATGAGGTTGTCGGTCGGGCCGTACACGCCCACAATGGAAATTACGCCGCCTTTCCGCACCGCGTTGATGGCCCAGTGCAGCGCCGTAGCCGAGCCGCCCTGGAGCAGCAACTTGCGCCCGGTGATGGTTTGCATGACGTTGCCTTCGGCCTCGGCCCCCACGGCATCGATGCAGGCATCGGGGCCAATCCAATCGGTGATTTTCTTCAGGAACATGACCGGGTCGTCCATGTCGGTCCGGAAGTTGTAGGCTTCGCACTTGGCGAAATTCTTGGCAAATTCCAGCCGGTAGTCGTACTGGTCGATGATGATGACGCGGCCTGCGCCGAACAGCCAGCAGCACCGCGCCGCCATAATGCCCACCGGCCCCGCGCCAAACACCACCACCGTATCGCCGGGCTGAATGCCGGCCATTTCGGCGGCCTGGTAGCCGGTTGGCGTGATGTCGGTGAGCAGCACGGCGTCGTCGAGGTCCATGCCCGCCGGAATCACCGTGGGGCCGAAATTGGCGTAGGGTACCCGGGCGTATTCGGCCTGGCCGCCGTTGTGGCCGCCCCCGGTATGCGAATACCCCAAAAAGCCGCCACCGGCCGTAGACTCGGAATTAGATTCGTAGCAGTTGCCGTACATGCCCTGCTTGCAGCAGATACACCGCCCGCAGGCAATGTTGAACGGCACCATCACCCGGTCGCCCACTTTCACCTCGGTCACCTCGGAGCCAATCTCCACGATTTCCCCAATGAATTCATGGCCAAACGTCATGCCGACGCGGGTGTCCGGCACATTGCCGTTGTACAAGTGCAGGTCGGACCCGCAAATGCACGTGCGCAAAACCTTCACAATCGCATCCTCGGGATGCAAAATTTCGGGCATGGGTTTTTGAACGGCGCGGACCCTTCTGGGGCCCCGGAAATCCATTGCTAACATGGGAAGACGCTTTAAAAAGTGGAAAGAATGACTGGTCAGTAGTACTCCCATCGCGTTCTTAAAGTTGCCTCCACCGCCCAAATCCGTGGAAAATATCGCGCGTGACGGCTGGACTACTAACCACTTTGCCGGAGGGCCCTTTTGCTGAACGTTGGCTCCCGCTACCACCCCTCGCAGGGCGCTTGATAGAGTCCATTTAATCCGGTGCATAGCGCGCGGCAGACACCGGATTTACCTACCTTGCCCCCCCGTAATCCAACGGTGAATGGGTAAGTTGACAAACCACAAAAACCCTTAAACCGAAGTCGTAGCACCGATGCGTGACCAGCAATTCTTTACCACCCGTCTATCCTTCACCGCCGGCCTTGGTTAAAAGTTTGGTCCAAATGTTACATGGCTACCAGTGCTGACCTTGGTTAAAAGGGTGGTCCGAAAGTCGCATCTGGCGAGCAAGACCTACGCAGGCCCTTGCAGCACGTCAAAGAGCTGGGCCAGCTGCGGAGATGCCCGCAGTTGCTGGTCCGGTCGGTGCAGTACCGCCGACTGGGGTTCGGGACCAAGCAAGCCAAACCAGTTGAGCCCCCGCTCAAACGTGCGCACCCCATAGCAGTGGGTGAGTTGTTCCAGTGGCGTCCGGTACGCCGGGTCGGTGAACTCGGCCAGCACGAACGGAAACGCCCGCTGATAAAGCTCGGCGTAAAAGGAGACGGGGTGCGGCTGCTCGCCGAAGCGGGCGAGCAGGTAGACCGAATACGCCCAGCCGGTTTGCCCCACCGTCTGCGAGGGGTAGCCGTCGTGCGCGGCCCACAGGAAGCGGTTGGTAAAGGTGTCCAACACAAGCGCCCAAAGGGCCGGGCGTTGGGCTGGGTCGAGCAACTGGGTGCCTTTTTTGGTCAGCAGCAATTGCCCCCGTACCAGGCGGGCCAGGCCCGCCAGCCGAGTCGTTTGGTGCAGCGTGGTGATGGCCAGCGAATCAATTTCCCGGCTCAGGGTGAACAGGCCCGTTTCCAGTCCTTCTTCGAGGAGGAAGCCGTGGGCGTAGAGTTCGCGCAGGTACTTGCGCGGCAGGTACCCTAAGGGCGTCAGCCGCAGCGGGGTTTCGCGCTGCAACAGGCGCAAAAAGGCCTCCGTCAGCCGCAGAAACGGGACCTGGTCCAGCACGTCGTTCGGCACGTTGGTGCGCAATTGCACCACGCTGGCCGGCCCCAGCGGCTGGTAAAGCAGCGCGTGCATCTGCACCGGACTCAAGCCGCAGAAATCCGGCTGCGGCGTGTCGTTGTAGCGGTGCAGCGCCGCAGTCAGGTCTGGCTGAGAAGGGATGGCCATGCTACTTGGCTTTGAGGGGTGTGGGCTTTTCGTTAATCTGGCAGCCGGCGAAGCGCAAGATTTTGTAGAGGGTGCGGCGGGAGCCAATCTGAAAGTAGGCCATGAGCTGGCGCGTGGATTGCTGGCCGGCTTCGTAGAGTTCCTTGACGGCGGGTGCAATTTTCTGGTAGCGCGGGGCCAGGCCCGGCGGGCGGCCGCCCTGCCGCCCGCGGGCCCGGGCCGCTTGCAGCCCGGCGTGGGTGGGGTGTTGTTAAACAAATAGGGGAAAACCTCCGACCCAGGCGCACAGCTATCTGGTTTTCATGATTAGTATTCTGTTTGACAGTGTGTTACCCGGTATGTGACCAAAACGATAGTGTTAATGACCGTTATTTCTACCCACCAATGATAGCGTTAACGTCCATGTAAAGGCATCGAAAACCGGTACCTTTACGAAGCGCATTTACCTTATCGCTAACCTGCCCGTTTTGCCCATGCTATTTGGCTACGTCCGCGTCTCCACGAGCGCCCAATCGGCCGAGAGCCAGAAGAGCCTCATCGCCCGCTATCTGGTCGAGCACCGCTGGACCCTCGACGAGTGGATTGAAGTAGAAATGTCTTCCCGCCGCACCGCCGGGCAGCGCCGCCTGCCCGAGCTGCTGGCCAAGGTTGGCCTTGGTTAAAAGTTTGGTACAAAGGTTAAACGGGCGGGGCCGCAGGAGACTCCCAGTCGAAGGCAAAAAGGGCCTCCAAATCGAAGGGGAGTGAATCTTTTAGGGCGTCGTCCGAGAAATCGAACTCGCCGTTCAGATTGATGTGCTGCCAGCTCGCCCGTGAGCTGGCAGTACATCAATCTGCCACGGACTAGCGCTCGGCCGCCGGGGCATGAAGCAGCTACTGGTTGGGACAAAGGCAATTCCAACAGACGATTACGTTCTGCACCAGCCGTTTGCAAGGGCCTGCTTGCGTGGGTGGTCGCATGCCCGCCGTCGCCCGCTCATGGATACTCTCGCGGCCATACCCAGCCAGCGCGGCGAAGAGGCCCAAGACCGCCCGCCCGGCCGGGGTGGCCGTATCGATGCCTAGGTCCAGAGCGACGAAGCGGACCTGCCGGGCGTGCAGAGCGGCCACCACCTACATGATGTGGGTGCTGTTGCGGCCCAGCCGGTTCAGGCGGGCTAAAGTCACCGTGTCCCCGGCACGCAACGTGGCCAGCCGCTCGGTGAGCACCGGGCGCTGTGAGCGTGCCGCTGATTTTTTCCCAAATCAGGCGGTCTACGCCCGCGACCTTTAGTTGTCCATATCAAAATGTCACATCTGCGTACTTTGCCGCCATGTCCGATTTCCGTCTGCGCGTATTTGCCGCTGTGGCCCGGCACCTGAGCCTGACCAAGGCCGGCCAGGAGCTGTTTGTGAGCCAGCCGGCCGTTACCAAGCACATCCGGGAGCTGGAAGCACAGTACGGCCAGCGCCTGCTGGAGCGGCGCGGCAACCGCGTGACCCTCACCGAGGCCGGCCGCCTGCTGCACGCCCACGCCGATGCCGCCGCCGCCGCTCAGCAGCAGCTGGAGGACCAGCTGCTGGCCCTGCGCGACCCCGACGAGGCCGCCGGCCGCCTGCGCCTGGGGGCCAGCACCACGCTGGCCCAGTACGTGCTGCCGGGCCTGCTGCCCGCCTTCCAGGCCCGCTACCCGCAGGTGCAGCTCTCGTTTCTGAACGCCAACTCCGAGCGCATTGCCGAGGCCCTGCTGCGCGGCGAGCTGGACCTAGGCTTCGTGGAGGGCCGCACCAAGAGCCACGACCTGCACTACGAGCTGCTGCTGCCCGACGAGCTGGTGGCCGTGCGCCGCGCCACACCCGGCGGCCCGCCCGCCGCCCCGCTGCCCCTGGCCGAGGCGCTGGCCCACCCGCTGGTGCTGCGCGAGCGGGGCTCGGGCACGCTGGAAATCCTCGAATTTGCCCTGCGGGCGCAGCACATCAAGCTCAGCGCCCTGCCCGTGGCCATTTACCTGGACAATACGGAGGCCATCAAGCGCTACCTCGAAGCCGCGCCCACCGCCCTGGGCTTCGTGTCGCGCCGGGCCCTGGACCGCGAGCTGGCGGCCGGGCTGCTCGAAATCGTGCCCATTGCCGGGCTGCACTTGGCCCGGCAGTTCGAGGCGGTATCGGTGCAGGGACAGGTGCTGGCCCGGCCGGCGCAGCGCTTCCTGAGCTTCGTGCAGGGGCAGCTGAAGGGGGGCAAATAAAAAATGGTGATGCTGGATAACTATTCGGTATCCGCTGAAAGCACCACTTTATGAGCAGCTTACGTACCATTGCAGCGTAGTGCGGACCGGGTGGTTCGCCCATCTTCACCCGACTTACTTATACTCATGGAAAACACTCCGCAGCCCGCCCCAACCGATGCGCAACCCGCCGCCGAACCGGCCGCCCACGATGGCACCCCGCACTACGGCGACTTCGGCCACCCCGCCGACCCCACCGCGCCCCGCCACTACCAGGCCCCGACCAACGACGGCTCGAACGACAACCCCGACGAGTTCAGCGAATTTCGCGGCAAAAATGCCTCAGCCACCGAGCAATACTGCCTACCCGGTGCTATTGCTGACCCAAATTTGCAGCGCGGGCACGTCGAGCAAAACCAGCACCCCGAAGCCATTGCCGCAGCCGAGGGGGGCAGCGACGCCGAAGAGCGCGCCGCCTACGCCCTCGACGACCCGCGCTACGCTGGCGGCGACGTATTCGATTTGAAGGACGAGCAAACCGGCTTCTAAGCCCTCAGGCCAGTAGTTCATCCGTCCAGCGGCCGGCTCGTACACCACGAGCCGGCCGCTGGCGTTTCCAGCCCTCGCGGCGGCCGGCTTGGCCACGCAAAACGGACGCGCCACCCTGGCTCGGCCCGGGCAATCAATAACCTTTGGTTATGCAGGATAATACTATTGGATAATCCAATCGGTGGGCAACGCCGTATATTTGCCTCAGAAACAAACCCCTCCCGCTCATGGCCCTCCCAGTTCAGCCCACGCCGCTTCAAGCTTCCACCCCGCTGCCCGCCCCTGCCCCGGCCGGGGAAACCGCCGCCCCCGAATTCAACGAAACCACCGGCTTCTTCCGCCACCTGCACACGCCCCGGGTGGTGTTCGGGCAGGACTTCACCTTGAAGCAGGTGGTGTTCGTGCTGTTCTTCGTGTTCTGCCTCACGCCCTGGGCCTCGCCGCCCATTGCCCTGGCGCTGGGCCTGCTGCTGGCCCAAACCATCGGCAACCCCTTCACCACGCAAACCAAGCAGGCCACGGCCAAGCTGCTCCAGTTCTCGGTTATCGGGCTGGGCTTTGGCATGAATGCCCACGCGGCGGTGCAGGCCGGCAAGGAGGGCATCATTTTCACGGTGGTGTCCATCTTCGGCACGCTGCTGCTGGGCCTGGTGGTGGGCCGGTGGCTGGGGCTGGGCAAGCACGTGGTGCATTTGATTTCGTGCGGCACCGCTATTTGCGGCGGCTCGGCCATCGCGGCCATCGGACCGGTGCTGCGGGCCAAGGACGAGGAAATGTCGGTGGCGCTGGGCACGGTGTTCGTGCTCAATGCCGTGGCCCTATTCGCCTTCCCGCCCATCGGCCACGCCCTGGCCATGACGCAGAACCAGTTCGGCCTGTGGTGCGCCATTGCCATCCACGACACCTCTTCGGTGGTGGGGGCGGCGGCGGCCTACGGCAACCAGGCCCTGGAAGTGGCCACCACCGTGAAGCTGGCCCGCGCCCTCTGGATTATCCCAATTTCCATCGGCACGGCCATGCTATTCAAGCAGAAGGGCGTGAAGGTGAAAATTCCCTACTTCATCTTTGGTTTCATCGCCGCCATGCTGGTCAACACCTTTATTCCCGCCGCCAAGCCCCTGGGCCCGGTGATGGTGAACCTGGCCAAAATCGGCCTCACGGTGACGCTGTTCTTTATCGGCGCGGGCCTCTCGGCCAAGGTGGTGCGCTCGGTGGGAATAAAGCCCTACGTGCTGGGCATTCTGCTCTGGGTAGTGATTTCGACCGGCTCGCTCTACGTGATTCTGCACACGGTCTAGCCGCCTGAACGGGGCAGAGCGGCCGAATGGTAGCGCTTGCTTTGCCCGATTTAACTAATTGACTGTCTGCATTCCGCAAAACAAGTTGTTTTGCGCGCTGGCTGGCCATTGCCGCCTGTTTCACCTCTCTCCTTGGCCTCATGGAAACCACTCCCGACCCCTCGCCTCGGCTGCAGCCGGAAGACAAGCAGGCCTTCATCAAAATCGCTGGCCTGCTGACCTGGGTGATTGCCCTGATGGTGCTGGTAGTAGCCGTGACGGCCTACATCGTCGTCTTCAACCCCAAAACGCCCGACCTGCTGGCCGATGCCCCGGCCACGACGGCCGCCGCTGCGAGTGGGCCTGCGGCGGGCTTGCCTGACGTTGCCGGGGGGGCTGTGGGGAGCAAAACCAACTTCTTCCAGCCCGCCCGCTTCGTGCTCGACAGCGTGAAGCCCGACCCGGAGGGCCAGCTCATCCGCTACGGCCACGAGCTGATTGCCCACACCGCCCACTACCTCGGCCCGCAAGTGGCCAACCCGGCCCTGCGGCTGGCCGGCAGCAACCTGGCCTGCCAGAACTGCCACCTGCAGGCCGGCCAGAAGGCGTTTTCGGCCCCCTACGTGGGCATCTGGGGCATTTACCCCACCTACAAAGGGCGCGAGGATGCCATCAGCACCCTGGAGGACCGCATCAATGGGTGCATGACGCGCAGCCTCAACGGCCGGCCCCTGCCGGTGGACGGCAAGGAGATGAAGGCCATCATCACCTACATGAAATGGCTGGGCCGCCAGGTGCCAGTGGGGGAGAAGGTGAAGGGCCAGGGTTTTGTTAAGTTCACCATGCCCAACCGCGAGGCGAATCTCGGGCAGGGCAAAATCGTCTTCGCCCAGCAGTGCACCAGCTGCCACGGAGCCAATGGCCAGGGCCGCCTCAACGGCACGCTGGCCGCCGATGGCTACCAGTACCCGCCGCTGTGGGGGCCCGACAGCTACAACGACGGGGCCGGCATGCACCGCCTGCAAACGGCGGCCCGCTTTATCAAGGCCAACATGCCTTTCGGCGCCACGGCCGAGCACAGCATCCTCACCGATGACGCCGCCTACGACGTGGCGGCCTACATCAACTCGCTGCCCCGCCCGCGCATGGCCCACCTGGAAAAGGACTACCCCAACCTGAAAAAGAAGCCCGCCGACTGCCCTTACCCGCCTTACGCCGACCGGTTTACGCAGCACCAGCACCAGTTTGGTCCCTACGCGGCGATGGAAGCGGGCAAAAAGGGCGGCGAGTAGCCCCGCACCGATTTCCAGTTTCACCCCTTTCGTTTTCACCGCGCTGCTTCGGTGGTGCCCTTTCCCCAGTTGCCATGAAACACCTGCTGCTGACCGCCGCGCTGCTCGCCGGCCTCACCCTCTCGGCCCGCGCCCAGACGCCCGCCACCCGCAACGCCACCGCCATGCATGACCGCGAAGCTTTTCAAAAAGGTGCCTTCCAAGGGGCCACGGCCGACCAGGCCCAGTACCATGTCATCTACCAGCTCGACAGCGACGACCCCAAGCTCATCCAGCAGACGCTGCGTAACATCGGCAACGCGCTGGAGGACAGCCGGCTTAAAGGCAAGCTCACCGTGGAGCTGATTGCCTTCGGCGGGGGCACCACGCTCTACCGCAAGGACCAGCCCTACGAGGCCCAGCTCACGGCCCTCAAGCAGAAAGGCGTGATTCTGGCCCAGTGCCTGAACACGCTGAAGGAAAGGAAAATGAGCAAGGACGAGCTGCTGCCGCTGATTTCCTACGTGCCCAGCGGCAACGGCGAGCTTATTATCCGGCAGGCCCAGGGCTGGTCGCTGGTGCATCCGTAGCGCCGGGCTCTCCGCTGCTTTTGTGCTTTTCTCCGCTTTCCTTACCCAACCCCATGAAACCCCTTCCGCACCTGCTGCTGGCGCTGGCACTGGCCGCCCCGGCCGCCCTTTTCGCCCAGACCATGCCTATCCAAAAGCCCACGCCGCCCGAGCCGGCCCACCGCTTTGACCCGCCCTGGAACGCGCCGTTTCAGGCTGGAGTGCCCTTCACGGTGCCGGGCATCGACAACGCGCCCGACCTCTACGGCGACGTGGTGGACCCGCAGTTGGTGGTGTTTTTCGGGGGCAACCAGTTCATGGTGCTCGATGATTTGCTGAAGGAGTTCCGCAAGGCCCACCCCGAGTACGTGCGCATTTTCGTGGAAACGCTGCCGCCCGGCATCCTGGCTAAGCAGATTACGCAGGGCAGCCTGGTAGTAGGCAACCTGCGCATCGAGCTGAAGCCCGACGTGTACGCGGCCGGCAAAAACCGCATGGATATGACGCCGGAGTGGTTTGCCCGCACCACCAGCTACGCCCAGAACCGGCTGGCCATCCTCGTGCGCCAGGGCAACCCCAAGAAGGTGACCAGCCTGCGCGATTTGGGCCGGCCCGAGGTGCGCGTGAGCATGCCTAACCCCGAATGGGAAGGCATCGGCAAGCGCATCGAGGAATCGTACGAGAAGGCCGGGGGCGCGGCCTTGAAAACGGCCGTGATGACGACCAAAGTGAAAGCCGGCAGCACTTACCTGACCCAGATTCACCACCGCCAGTCGCCCCTGCGGGTGCTCTACGACCAGTCCGACGCGGCCCCGGTGTGGTACACGGAGGCCTTTTATCAGAAAATGCTGGGCCACCCGGTGGAAAGCGTGGCCATCCCGGCCAAGGAAAACATCATGGCCAACTACGTGGCCGGGGTGATGAAAGCCGCGCCCCACGCCAAGGCCGCCGAAGACTTTGTGGCCTTCCTTAACAGCCCAGACGGGCAGGCCGTGTACCAGAAATACGGCTTTTTGCCGCCCGTTAAGTAACGCGCTAATACCCATGAAAACATCCCCGCTTACCCGGCTCCGCCGCTTCGCTCTATTGCTCATGTCTCCTGCTCTGCTCGCGGCCGCGCCGGCCGCCGCCCAAACCCTGCACGTGTACGGCCCCGGCGGCCCGGCCACGGCCATGAAGGAATGCGCCGCCGCCTTCACCAAACAAACCGGCCTGGACGTGGCCGTCACGGCCGGCCCCGAGCCCAAGTGGCTGGCCCAGGCGCAGCAGGACGCCGACCTGGTGTACGGCGGGGCCGAGTACATGCTCACCCAAACGGCGCTGGCCCACCCCGGCTTTATCGACGAAGCCAGCCGCACCAGCCTCTACGCCCGGGAGTCGGCGGTGCTGGTGCGCCCCGGCAACCCGCTGCACATCAAGCGGCTCGAAGACCTGGCCCGGCCCGGCGTGCGCCTGCTCGACGTGAACGGGGCCGGCCAGATGGGCATGACCGAGGACATGGCCCGCAGCAGCGCCCTCATCAGCAACCTGCAGCACAACACCAAAACGTCGGTCAAAACCAGCGCCGAGGCCGTGGACCTCTGGCAGCAAAAGCCCCAGGACTACGACGCCTGGATAACCTATGCCTCCTGGCAGCCGCGCCTGCCCGGCTCGGCCCTCGTGCGCCTGCCCCGCGACCAGCGCGTGAGTCGGGGCACGCCCATTGCCCTCACCCAGCGCACCACGCAGGCCGCCGCGGCCCGGCAGTTCGTGGCCTTTCTGCAGTCGGCCGACGGGCACGCCATTTTCCGCCGCAACGGCTGGGAATAGGCCGGGCGTTGGCGGCCGGAAAGCAAACACGAAGAACGTCCTGCTTCGGCTGCGCTCAGCAGGACGGGCAAATGGCTCTTGGTTTTCACTATTCCACCTTGCTTTCCCGCATTCGCATGGCTATTCCTTCGCTTCCGATGCCGGTGCCTAGCACCCCGTTGCCCGCCGCCCCCCCGGCCGACCACGAAACGCCGCACTGGCTGTTTCGCTACGTATTCAGCCAGGACCCCAAGACCATTGCCAAACAGTACCTGCTTACGGGCATGGCCTGGGCTCTGGTGGCGGGCACGCTTTCCACGCTGTTTCGCTTGCAGCTGGGCTAACAAAGCAAGTTTGAAAATACGGGCCGCCGTACCTGCGGCAACCGCTTCTCCATCATCCAAACCCCATGACCCGTCTCGCTCAACTCCCCGGCCTGCTCGCCCTGACCGGCCTGCTGCTCACCGCCATCAACCCACCGGGTCACGGCCAGGAAGGCGGCAAAATGCTCAAAAAAGAAGGCAAAACCGACGACAAGTTGCTGCGCGAAAACCGCCGCATGATGCGCGACGGCCGCGTGAACCACGGCCAAAGCCTGAGCAAAGAGCCCAAGCTCGTTCGGGAGGAAGACCGGCTGGACCATCGCCAGGCCCCCGCCCCGCGCAAAACCCGGCGGGCGGGCGGTTCGCCGCGCTAGCCGATGGCCCAGTCTTCGTCCCACGCACCGCCCCTGGCCTACACTGAAGTAGCGGGCCAGAGCCTGCGCCGCATCGAGTCACTCAGCGACGGCGTGTTTTCCATCGCCATGACCCTGCTCGTGCTCAACCTGCGGGTGCCGGCCGCCGCCCTCGTGCGCACCGAGGCCGACGTGGGACCGGCCCTGCGGGCGCTGCTGCCCAGCATCGGGGGCTACGTGCTGGGGTTTCTCTCGCTGGGCATTTTCTGGGTGTGCCAGAGCACGCAGTTCACCTACCTGGCGCGCAGCGACCGCCGGCTGGCCTGGTGGCACATTGCCTTTCTGCTGGTGGTGGGGCTGCTGCCCTTTTCCACGGCGTTTCTCACCACCCATTTTCCCCTGCGCGGGGCCGTGCTGGTGTACTGGGCCAACCTGCTGCTGCTGGGCGGGGCGTTGCTGGGCAGCTACCGCTACGCCCAGCGCCACGGACTGCTGCGGCCCGAGCACGCGGCCGTGGGCCGGGCCCTGGTGCGCCGCCTGGGCCTGATGCAGGTGCAGTACGCGGCAGCGGCGGGCCTGTGCTTGCTCAGCGTGCCGGCCGGGGCGGGGCTGCTGCTGCTGGTGCAGCTTAACTACGCGTTGGGCCTGGTGGCCGACCGCTGGCTGGGCGACTGAAGAACCCATCGGGGCCAAATGGTGCCGCGTGGGTGGCCGTATACTCCCCCATTGCCTGTCCTATTTCCTTTCTGCTCCCTCCCATGAAAAAACACCCCCGCCTGTACCTGGGCCTGCTGGCCGGCGTGGTCGCCATCACCGCCAATACTCTGGGGCTGAAAGCGGCCCCGCTGATGGCCGTCAACGCCGAAAGCGGTGGCCTGCTCAAGCTTGTACTGCTGCATACCACGCCGGTGTTGCCGGCCGGGGGGCTGCCCGAGGGCTTCAAGCTGCTGTTTCATTACCTCACGGGGCTGGGCATGGTGGGGCTGTACGTGCTGGTGTTCGAACCCCGGCTGCCGGACAATGGCTGGGTAAAAGGCGGCCTGTTTTCGCTGCTGCCCTGGGTCCTCAACGGCTTCGTGGTGCTGCCGCTGCTGGGGCAGGGCTTGGCGGGCGGGCACGTGCTGACGGCCGGCGGCATGGCGTACTTTTTTGTTGCCAACGCGGTGTTCGGGCTGGTGCTGGGCGGGCTGTATGCGTACCTGCGCCAGCAGCAGGAGGCGGCAGGGGTCTAGCAGCGCTGGTTTCCGTAAGCGTTTGCTAGTTAAATTTCCGCTCTTCTCGGCGCGCATTTCCGTCCTGCCCCACTATTTAAGTCTGGTCATGAAAATCACCAAGTACATCCATTCCTGCCTGCTGTTTGAGCTGGATGGCCAACAAATTCTCTTCGACCCCGGCAAGTTTTCCTTCAACGAAGGCCTGGTGCAACCGGAGGTTTTTAAGGACGTCTCGGTCGTCCTCATTACCCACGACCACCCCGACCACCTTGATGTGGTGGCGCTAAAGAAAATCGTGGCCCTGCACCAGGCCGTCATCATTTCCAATCGTGAAGTGGCGGCCGAATTGAAAAAGCACGGCCTGGCCGTGCAAATCCACGAGGAAGGCCCCCTGGAGTTGGGCGCGTTTCAGCTGCACGCCCTGCCGGTGCAGCACGAGGCCATTCTCGACAGCCCCTTGCCACAGATGACAGCCTGGCTGGTGAATGGCAAGGTGCTGAACCCGGCCGACTCTTTTGCCCATAATCTGCTCCCCTTCGCGGGCGTGGAGCTGCTCATTCTGCCCATCACCGCGCCTTTTCTCACGGAGCTCGTGGTGGCCGATTTCGCCCTGAAAATGCGACCGCAGCAGATTCTGCCAGTGCACGACGGCTACATCAAGCCCTTCTTCGTGCAGCAGCGCTACGAGAACTACGGGCCGTACTTTGAGAAGCACGGCATCACGTTTCACCGGCTGGCCGAACCGGGCGCGGCCATTACCCTCACGTAGCCCACCCCCATGCCGCTTACCCCCACCAACCCCCTCACCCTGTCGGACCGGCTGGCCCTGCAACGGACCCGGCTGGCCAATGAGCGGACCTTGCTCACCTACGTGCGCACCAGCCTGGCACTGGTGGGCTTCGGGTTGGCGCTCCTTCAATTTCACCCCGAGCGGGGCGGCCGGTTGGGGTACTCCGCGCTGGCCGTGGCGGGATTGGTGCTGGCGGTAGGGCTGCTGCGCTTTCGGGCGCACCGCCGGGAGCTGGCGACCTGCCAGCTCCCGGCTGGCGGCGGTAGTTGAGCAACAAACACCCCCGGTGCTACCCGAGGCAAAAGCGTTTGCACCCATAAAAAAGGCCCCTGATGCGTCATGCACCAGGGGCCTTTTTGGTCAGCAGCCGGCTTACGGCTGCGTGAGCGTGACCGCGCCGGCCGGGTTCTTGTCGCCGAGCACCACCACGGCAAAGCGCCCCGCCAGCCGCAGCCGAATCTGGTAGTAGGCGTTGACTTCGACCGCGCCCTCGGCATCGGTTTTGAAGGCGATAACCGGCTCCGGGGCCACCAGCGCGGTTTTATTGTCCGATAAGTATAAGGTGTAGTTCGTGTTCGGGGCCAGCCGCTTGAGAGCCAGAATCAACTCGTCCACGTCTTCTACCGGCCGGATAACGGCCACGCCGCCTACCCCGGGTACCGGCTGCGTACCGACGGGTACCAGGCGCAGGTTAACGGGCGCGACTGGCACAAAGGCTTCCAGGTTGCCGGTGCCGGGACTGCCACCGCCGGCCTTCACCACGTAAATGATGGCGTTCGGGTCTTGGCCACTGGGAGTTTCGCTCAGCTTGGTATTGGTTTTGGTATCGATGCTCACCAGCGCGTCACCGTATTCCAGGCCTACGTACACCTTGCTGCCGTCGCCATTGGGCCACACGCCGTGCGGATTGGGGCCCACCGGAATGGTGGCCACCAACTGGCGTTGGCGGGTGTATACCTTCACCGCGTTTTCGCCGCCCACGGTTACGTAGGCGAAGTCGCCGGCCGCCGCGCCGCTGAAGCGGGTGCCACCGCCGGGGCCGGCCAGGTTCACGTGGTTGGTGCCAGGGCCGGTGTCAATCACGCCCTCCACGGCGTAGGTCTGGGCATTCACCACCGTCACCTTGCCCACGTCCTTGTGCGTAAGCCATACCTGCTGGCCGTCGGCCGTTACGGCCAGGTTAGGGGAAAACTTGCTCACCACCGGTACGCGCGCTATTACTTCGCGGGTTTTCACATCCACCACATCCAGCTCGGCCGTGAAGGAGTGGTCCACGAAGGCCACCTTGCCGTCAGGCCGGAACACCACCATGCCGGGGCCCGGCGCAGTCTTGATGTTTTTCACGGCCTGCATTTTCTCCACGTCAATCACCGTTACGTAGTCGGCCCCGCGTACCGTCACCCAAAACTGCTTGCCGTCGGGCGTGAAAAAGCCCTCGTGGGGATTACGGTCCACATACACGGTGTTCTTAATGGCGTTGGTGGCCAGGTCGATGAACACCACCGCGTTGGTAAGGGTAGCAATGACGCCCAGCGTCTTGCCGTCGGGCGAGACGCCCATGCCGTGCACGTTGGTTTCCCGGTCGTAGAGCGGGCTCAGGAACTGGGGCCGCCCTTTACCCAGGCGAATCACGCCCAGCAGCCGGTTGGTGTTCGGGTCATGCACCGACACCGTGTTCGACGACTGGTCGGACGTGTACACCCGGTCGCTGGCGCTGGGCGCTTGAGGGCCGGGGTCGGCCGGCACTACCATGTCGGGCTGGGCGTCCTCATCGTTATTTTTCGAGCAAGCCCCGAGCAGCAGGGTGGCCGCAAGGACCAAAGTGGAGAAGTTAGTAATGCGCATGGAAGAATAAAATGGAGTGGAAGGGACGCTAAAAAACGAAGGCTGGCTCGTCGTGAAACGAGCCAGCCTTCGGACCGTTGCGGGGCTACGGCCTAAAATTCAGTGCCTTAGCGCGGGGCCGGGGTCAGCAGCTGGCCGTTGGCCACGGGGCTGATTTGCACGACTTGCGTGGTGCTGCCGGTTTTGCCCGCCGCGTCGGTTACGGCGGCTTTGATGGTGACGCTGGTTTTGCCGCCCAGCTGCAGGGTGCCTCCCACGCTCCAGCCGAAGGTGGTGCGCACGAAGCCGCTCGGGTCCAGCTCGCTGCCGGCCGTGTTGAAGACCGGGGCTAGGTTGCCGCCGGCCGGAATCACGTTGCCGTTGGGCTGGAGCAGGGGCACGTCGAAGGTGACTTTCAGGCCCGGCACGTAGCGGTTCACGCCGGCGTTGGATTGCGTCTTGTCTTCAATCGTGCCGCGGTCAGCGGCGGGCTTGCCAAAGGCACCGTCCCCGTTTTCGGCCACGTTGATGCCGTTGCGCGACTTATCGAGCGCCGACACCTGGATGAAAAACAGCGCGCCGCTGGTGGGCGGGGCCGGCAGCACGCCCGCCGTCTGGATGCCGGGGCTGACGCTGCTGGGCGTGCGCGGGGCAATCATGGTCACCGTGGGGCCGTCGGGGTTGTCCACCGTGCCGTAGGTGATGAGTTTGGGGGCGGGCGTCAGGGCCTCACCGCTGAAGGCCCCGTTGGGTCCGGGGCCTACTTTCAGCAAGCGGGTGGCGGTGACCTTGCGGCCAGCGCGGTCCGTTACCGAAGTAGTCAGCGTGCAGCTGGTAGTACCGGCCGCCACCGACTCCAGCACGTGCCAGCTCACCCAGGTAGTCACGCCGGGGCCGGGCGTGTCGTCGGTGCCGGCGATGTTGAAGAGCGAGGCCAGGTTGGTACCCTTCGGGATGGTGCCGCCGTCGGGCTTAATCAGGTCCACGTCGAGGCTGGCCGCGAAGCCGGGCAGGTTCACGTTGGGCTGGCCTAGGGCGGCAGTGTTGCGGATGTTGAGGCTTTCCTTGGTGGGGATGGTGACCGTGTCCTTGGTCACGATTTCCAGGTTGATGGCGAAGCCCGTGCCGTTGTAGTCGGCCGTGGTGGCGTTGCCCTGCCGCCCGCCGAGCATGATGGTCGCGCCCTCCACCGGCGAGACGATGTTGAGCACCGGTGGCGCGCTGGTGTCGCCGATGGCTTCGTTGTCCTTCTTGCAGCCGCCGAGCAGCAGCGCACACGCCGCCACCGGCAGCAGAAACCGCTTGAGCGACTGCGCCCGCGAGCTGATGCCAGTGTGTTGATTGAAAATGGATTGCATGTTGTAGGGTTGTGGTTACAAGTGAATTCAGTTTAGATTAGCTCGGCATTGCAGCAGGAATGGTTGTCCCGGCGGCCATGAATGGCCTTTGGGTGGGCGTCCAAAGGCGGACTATTCGGCCACCAAAACGGGTTCGCTGTCAGCGGCTTTGGGCGCCACGATTACCCGCGAAAACGTTTTGCCGGATGTATTCAAATCCCCGCCCGCGATGCGCTGCACCGGCCCTAGCGCCTGGCCCATGGCCCCGCCTTTGGCGTCGGTGCGCACGGTGGTCAGGGCGTAGTCACGGGGGTAGGGTGCCTTGGTGCCGCTGGTCAGGAAGATGTCGTAGTCGGTGTTGGGCGTCAGGCCGCGCAGGGCGAAAGTGGCCAAATCCACCAGCCCTTCCGAGCGCAGCGTCATGGTGCCGGTGGCGGGGCCGGGCGTGGGCGGCTTCAGGGTGCGGACGATGGCGGGCTGGTCCACCAGCTGCCGGCCCAGGCCGGTGGCGCCGGCCGCGCCGGCCGGCACGGCGTTGGGCACGTACATCAGGGCCATCGGGGCCTGCCCGACTTTTATTTTGGCCAGCACTTTATTGCTCGCGGTGCTGATGGCCACGGCCGAGTCGCCGTTTTCCAGGCCCACGTACACCCGGCTGCCATCGCCCGAGGGCCAGATGCCGTGCGGCAGCGCCCCCACCGGAATGGTGGCCAGCTGCCGGAAGCCGGGGGCGCGGCTGTACACCTTCACCACGTCCTCGCCGCCCACCGTCACGTAGGCCAGCTTGCCGGCGGCCACGTCCACCGTGGCCACGTGGTTGGAGATGGGGCCGGTCGTCAGCACGCCGCTGATGGTGAGCGTCTTGGTATCCAGCACCGACACCTTGCCCACGTCCTTGTGCGTGAACCAGATTTGCTGGCCGTCCCGGGTAGGGAAGATATTGGGCGAGAAGGGGCTCACCACGGGGACCTTTTTGATGACTTTGTAGGTGGCCACGTCCACCACCGCCAGCTCGGGCGAAAAGCTGGAACACACGAAGGCGCGCTGGCCGTCGGGGCTGAAGGCAATCTGGCCGGGGCCGTTGGGCACGGGCACGCGGCGGGTTTCGCGCAGCGTGGCCACGTCGATGACGGAGAGGTAGTCCTCGCCGCGCACCGTTATCCAGGCCTCCTTGCCGTCGGGCCGGAACGTAGCTTCGTGCGGGGCGCGGCCCACGTACACGCTGCCCCGGATGGCATTCGTAGCCGTCTCGATGAAAGTGACGTTATTGGAGCCCACCGACACCACGGCCAGCAATTTGTGGTCGGGCGAAGCGCCCAGGCCGTGCACCAGCGCCTGCCCTTTGTAGAGCGCCGACAGCAAATCGGGCTGCGGCTTGCCCAGCACAATCTGGCCCAGCAGCTGGTTGTCGGCGGGGTCGATGACCGAAACGGTGTTGGAAATCTGGTCGGCGGTGTACACCCGGTCGCGGTGGCTCACGGCCTGGGCCGCAGCGGCGCTGGTAATAAGCAGCAGGCCGGGGAGAAGGGGAAATTTCATTTGGGATTGGGGAAAAGAACGTCATGCTGAGCATGTGGCGCATCAAGCCAGGAGCGCAGCCGTAGTCGAAGCATGACGGTTCTGATTGATTGGGCGCTATTTGCCAGAACTCTGGCTCGCCACCGGATGCTGCTTCAGCCAGGCGGCCATCTGCTGAATCTCGACCTGCTGCTCGGCGATGATGCTTTGGGCGAGGCGGCGCAGGGCCGGGTCTTTGCCGTATAGCAGTTGCAGGCGGGCCATGTCCACGGCACCCTGGTGGTGGGGCAGCATCATGGCCGCGAAGCTGGCGTCGATGTCGTTGGGGTTGGCGCCGGTCATGCGGCGCATGCCCTCGTCCATCACCACCATCACCGAATCCATGCCGTGCTGGAAGGCGGCGACCGGGGTGCCCGGGGCGGCCATGCCGTGGTTCATGTGCATGCCGGCCATCCCGGCCATGCCCGGCATCGGTTTCGTGCCCGCCGGGTTATGTTGGGCGTGGGCTGTCAGGGCTCCGATGAAGGTGAGTGCTAGTAAAAAGAGGAAGGGTTTGGTCATGTCGTGCGCCGTTGCCACCTCATGAGCGGGGGGCTGGTGCGCTAACGGGCAACTCCAGAAGATGAACGCCCGACACGGGCCAACTGGACCTATTCCGGGGTGAACCGGCCTTTTGCGGCCCGGCCCGGCTCAGGCGAAGCGCTTGAGCAGCTGCTGCACCCCGGCGCTGTAGCTGCGCGAGGAGGTGACGTGCTGCCCGTTGGCCATGCGAAACAGGTACTCGCCGTGCGACCAATGCTTAAAATCCACGATGTGGGCCGGGTTGACGATGCACGAGCGGTGAATGCGCAGGAACACGGCCGGGTCGAGCCGCTCGGCCAGCTGGCCCAGGGCCGTGCGCAGCGGGTAGTGCCTGCCGGCCGCGTGCAGCAGCACGCCGTTGCCGGTGGCTTCGAAGTAGCACACCTCGGCGGCCGGCACGAAGAAGCTGCGCTCGGGCAGCTTCACCAGAAACTGGTCCTGATAGTCGGGCACAGGCGGGGCGGTCCAGCTGTGCAGCAGGGCCGCCAGCGCGGGGCCGGGGGCCGGGCTTTGGCGCAGCAGCAACTGCGGCGGCAGCCGGCCCACGCAGTCGGCAAACCGGTCGGGGTCCAGCGGTTTGAGCAGGTAATCGACGGCGTGCAGGGCGAAGGCCTGCACCGCGTACTGGTCGTAGGCCGTCACGAACACCACCAGCGGGAGCGGCTGGCCGGCCGCCTGCAGCCGCCGCAGCACCTGCACGCCATCAAGGTCAGGCAGCTGCACATCAAGGAAAACGACGTCGTATGCGCCGGTGTGCAGGGCGGTGAGGGCCTCGGTGCCGTTGGCGGCTTCGCCCGTTACGGCCAGCGCCGGAAAATCGGCCAACAGTTCGCGCAGCAGGCTGCGCGCCAGGGGCTCGTCGTCGACCAGCAGCGTGCGGATGGGGCTCATGCGGGCTCTGGGGTAACGCCGGCCACCGCCCGCCGGAACGGGATGGACAAGCGCAGGCAGTAGCCGCACGCCGGGGCCGACTCCACCGCCAGGGCATAGTCCGGGCCGTAGAGCGTGGCCAGCCGGCTTTCCAGGTTGCGCAGGCCGATGCCCCGCGCGGCGGTGTCGGCCGCGCCCCGGCCGTTGTCCTGCACTTGCAGCAGCAGCCGGTCGCCCTGTTTTTCGGCCCGCACGGCCAGCTCGCCGGCCCCGGCGCGGGGCGCCAGGCCGTGGCGCACGGCGTTTTCCACCACTGGCTGCAGTAGCAGGGCGGGCAGCAGCGCCCCTTCGGTATCGGGGGCAATATTGTAGCGCACGGCCAGCCGGTCAGGGAAGCGGGTTTGCTCGATTTCCAAGTAGAGCCGGGTGAGGCGCAGCTCCTGTTCCAGGGTCACTTCCTGCTCGTCGGTACCTTCCAGCACCAGCCGCAGAAACTGGCTGAGCTGGGCCAGCATGCGCCGGGCGGCCTTCACGTCCTGGCTCATCAGGGCCGAGACGGCGTTCATGGAATTGAAGAGAAAGTGCGGCTGGAGCTGCATTTTCAGGGCCTGCAGCTGGGCCTGCACCAGCTGGGTTTCGAGCTGGGCGGCCCGCACCCGGCCTTCGCGGTACCGCTCGCGGTACTGCACGGCGTAGGCGATGCAGAGCAGCATCCAGTAAATGGGCACCCAGCTGTTGGCGTTGGCCACGACCTCGGCGAGGGAAACCCGGCCCGGCACGGCCCCGCTGCCGTGCATCACGGCGGCGTACACGAGGCGGTAAGCAAGCGTGAGGACGTAGCTGGCCGCCGCGTGGGCCAGCAGGTGCCGCAGCCGGTGGCGGCTCTCGAGGAGGTTGAAGCGGGCCGCCAGGGCAAACACCACCGGCGTGAGCAGCCCCCAAATCAGGCCGTGCAGCAGGCGCCCGCCCAGGGCCTCGCGCCAGTCGGTGGGCGTACCGGCCGAGAGGTTCTGCACGAAAATCAGCAGCACCATGAACCCGCTGAACAGCAGCCACGCCAGGGCAATGGTGGCGCCGCTCACCAGGGGCGGGGTCTTCTGCGGCGTTTTCAAGGGCCCTGCGGTCGTGCTCATGCGCTTTAAAGGTAGCGAAACCCACCGCCACCGCGCCGTCCTGGCATTCAGAATGGCCTTTTTGGCGGGCCAATGGGCCTTCGGGCCGGTATTGGGCGAGCTCGATTACCCCGCCGGGGCTAAGCGCACGGGAAGTTTGTGAAAAAGGTTAGCCGTAGCAGGCGCGGGCCTCCCACCGAGAGTCAGACAATTCTCACTAGCCTGTTTAACCTTTGTACCAAACTTTTAACCAAGGCCAAGGTTGCTGCCGGCGATACGGTCATCGTCTCCGAGCTCTCCCGGCTGGGCCGCTCGCTGCGCGAAGTGCTGGGCCTGATTGAAGAGTTGATTCACCAGAAGCGGTGCCGGCTGATTCTGGTCAAGCAGGGCCTGGACCTGGACCCGCAGAATCACCGCGACATGACCCACAAAATCCTGCTCACCATTTTCGCCATGCTGGCCGAGCTGGAGCGGGACTTCGTTTCCGAGCGCACGAAGGAAGGCTTGCGGGCGCGGCGCGAGCAGGGCATCGTGCTGGGCAAGCCCAAGGGGGTGGTGCAGCCCTCCATGTACGACGCCGACCGCGAGCGGATTCTGCACCTGCACGCGCTGGGCGTACCGCTCACCACCATCGTGGACGTGCACCTGAAGTACGGCAAGTACCTCTCCCTGAAAAACTACCTAGCCAAACTGCAGCGGTAACCGAGCCAAAATGCCGCCCCCTAACCGGACGACTCGGAGGTTTTACCCTATTTGTTCAAAAACACCTAAATTACCTATATAATTATATTTTTTATATACTATGCGCCGTATGGGGTCTCTTTGGGAGCCAGCAGCCTATAGAAGAAAGCCTGCGGTCTGGTTGAGAAAAACGATTTCTCCAGCCAACCGCTGGCAGCTCAACAGCGCTAGCTTTCTTCTGCTTTTGCGAACCCAACTGATTCACGAAAAAACTGCGGCGATACGGCCGTATTTTTCTTGAAGAAGCGGCTGAAATAGTATTCATCCCCGAAGCCCAGCGCGAAGGCGATAGCCTTGACGGATTGACTGGTTAGGTACAGTTCGCGTTTGGCCTCCATAATGATTCGCTCCGTGATGAGTTGGCTGAGCGTCTTCTGATAATGGGACTTGACTAGGCGCGTTAGGCTTCGGGCGGGAACTCGTAACAGGTCGGCATACTCCCCGGCCGTGTGCAGGTGGCGGTAGTGCGTATTAATGGCCTCTTGAAGTTGCTGCAGGAGCCAGGGCTCCCGGCCAGACGGGTTCTGCTCGGTGCCTAACGCGGGCTGTGCAGTACGAATACGGATAGCTTTCAGCAAAAAGAGCTTCAGATATAATACGATGGACTCTTGTTGTGCTACCTCTTGGCGCCGTACTTCCTCTTGCATCACAGCTGCCAGGGCCGCAAATTCACGCACCGCCTCTGCTGTAACCGGGAAGAAGGGCGGCTCAAAAATGGTGTTGAACAAGATGCCATTGCTAGCTACCTCCTGCTGATGCCGGTAGATGCAGAAAAAGTCGGCATGAAAATCCAGGACCAGGCCCGCTACAGCGGTGCTGGCTTGGATAGTGTAGGGTTGGTAAGGGCCAAAACAACACAGCGTACTGCCAGCAAACAGGTAGGTGGCAAAGTTGGCGCGTAGCTCGCCGCTGCCCTGCGTAAGCAGAATGAGGGAGTAATAATTATTGCGTTGCAAGTAGTTAAAAGGGGTGTCGTCGCTAAAGGAGTAGCTTCGAAACGCTAATTCACCCGTGTGCGGATGAGTTAGCAGGAGACAGTCAATCGCCATTGCGTGAGAAGAATAGCAGCTAGCCAACCGGACTAACTGCCCGCCAGCCCCTAAAGCGACCTATGCCTGGGCATAGGTCGCTTTAGGGGCTGGTAATTATTTGGCAGCCAAGATAGCTACTTGTTCAATGACAGGCGGCACGGCCAGCAAGTCGGCTGCATGGGCCATCAACGCAGCGGCAATAGGGCCGTTCAGATGCGCCTGCCGGCCCGCTTCATCCGGAAAGGTATCAAAGATACCGAAGGTGGCCGGCGCCAGCTGAATAGCATACCAGGTTATGGTAGCCGGCTCTTGCTGAGCCAGGGGCAGAGCGCCCGTCAAAAATTCGAGTACTGCCTGCTCTTTACCGGGCTTCGCTTCGAGCCGGACCAGCAATCCTACATTCTTCATGGAAGTGGGGGTTAGGTGAATTGATATAACAAAGGTGCTGCCTCTCCGAAAGGATTAACATGGACGGACGCAACTAGTGGCTGGACAAAAAGACCATGGCCGCTTCAAACCAGTATGTGAGCTCGTGTATCATGGTTTAACTGGCCCCGAATGGTGCAGTGGCTGTTGCAGAACTCGGCACGATGCAAAACGTGAAGGGCTTGAGGCTTCGAGCCAGGCTAGAAAAGAACATGAGCAGGCCGTTCATCTATGCTCAGTAACTATTATACGTAGTTGCTGAGCTGCCTTGAGAATTCTGTAACAGCCACTGCACCTCGCTGAGGCCCCCTCTGTTGGTGCTGCACTACGAGTCGCAACGCAGCCTGGCCGCCGGCGGAAGGCTCCAAGTAATCTCAGCTTCCTGCCGTTAGGAAGAACTCATGCACCGCGCCGGCCGCCAGTAGTAGCAGGCGTTGGAGTTCGGTCATGACGAAGGCAGGAGGCAGAAATATATCTTCATCCCCTCTCCTCCTCAGCGGACGCCAGCTGAGGAGGAGAGGTTACAGTAATTTATCCAAGCTCACCGGCAGGTCGCGCACGCGCTTGCCGGTGGCGTGAAACACGGCGTTGGCGACGGCGGCGGCCACGCCGAGGAAGCCAATCTCCCCGATGCCTTTGACACCCAGCGGATTCACGATGTCGTCCTCTTCCTCGACCAGCACCACATCGATGGTGTCAATGTCGGCCATGACGGGAATGTGGTACTCGGCGAGGTTGTGGTTCATATAGCGGCCGAAGCCGTGGTCCATGATGGATTCTTCCATCAGGGCCATGCCAATGCCCCAGACCACCGAGCCCAGCACCTGACTGCGGGCGGTTTTGGGGTTGAGGATGCGGCCGGCGGCCACGGCGTTTACCACGCGCGCTACGTGCACCGTGCCCAGGTCCTCGTCCACTCTTACCTCCACGAACACGGCGTTGTGTGAGTGCATGGAGTAGGGCTGCTGCTTGAGCATATTGGGCCCCGTGGTGGCTTCGGCTTCCACTTTTTCCTCGCCGCTGGCATCGAGAAGTTCGGCAATGCCAACGCGGCGGCTGATGTCCTCATTGAGCCGGATTACCCCGTCCACAAACTGCACGTCCTCAAAAGCGGCGCCTTGCAGCGGCGAATCGGCCAGTTGCTGCGCCAGCTTGAGCAGCTTGTTGCCCAGCGCCTGGCAGGCGGCCTGCACGGCGGTGCCCACGGAGGCGGCCGTCCAGGAGCCGCCCTGCACGGGCGCTTCGGGCAGTTCGGTGTCGCCGAGGCGGAAGGTGACGGCTTCCAGCGGCAAGCCCAGGGTTTGGGCCGCAATCTGAGTCATGATGGTGTAGGTGCCGGTGCCGATGTCGTTGCTGGCGCTGCTCACCATCAGGTGGCCGGCGGCGGTGAGTACGACTTCTCCGACCACCCCCTGCTGGCCGAAGCCCCGTTTGACATGGACCTGATTGCTACCTGGCAGCCGCCAAGCAAACCGGCGTAGGGCCGAGTCGGAGGTTTTACCCTATTTGTTTAACAACACCCATAAATGGCAAAGCAGTTCGAAAGCGTCGGAGAAACCAAATGATGCAAAAGATGGGAGAAGCAACTGAATGAGTTAGCTACTTTTTATCAAACCCCAGGGCAGCTTGTACCACCTGCCGGGCCAGTAGGGCATCCTTCTTCTTTTCCTCACTGATTTGCTTGCCGACCCGGACGAAAACGGCGTTGCAATACTTCTGCTTGTCGTCAATCTTCTTCTGGCTGTTCTCCTTGAGTTGCCACTCCCGCAGCAGCTTGCGGGCTTCGACTACTTCCATCACCTTGAGGTAAAGCGCGATGTTGCGGTCGGTAACTTTGAATTCCCGCAGCCGGTCGATAACCGGGCGTAAGATTTCGTCGGCCAGCCACGAGGCCGGGATAACGGTAGACTGCTTGTGCAGCAGCTCGAAGCGCAGGCCCACTATCTTCTTTCGACCCCGGCCCGCCCGGTTGGCTTCCAGGATAGGATTGTACACGAAGGCGCAGGGCGTTCTTTCCAGCTCCTTTTGTGCCCCCAGCACCGTTTTCTTAATCAACTCGTTGGTGTCGGCGTGCTTCATGACCGGGTTGCCTTTCCGGTCCTTTTTGGGGGAGCCATACTTGTCCAGTTCCTGGCCGCAGTCCATGAGCAGGCGGTATTCCTCCAGCGACACTTCCCACCAGCCGGTATCCCGAAACGCGGATAGTATCTCAAAGAACCGCATGCTGTACCAGCTATGCAGGCCCATGTAGCCATCTAACTTGTAGGTTGAGTACTGACCGGCAATCTGAACGAAGTAAGGCGCGAGCTGCGGGTTGAGAATGATGGTAATGATGCCATCCTTGAAGCCTACGCGCCGTTCCTTGGTCGTATCCAGCAGGTGGCGGATGTACCACTCGCTCCCGTCCAGGCTCTCGAACTCCCAGGTGACGTGGGCCAACTCATAGATAGCTTTTTTCAGGAAGGAATACGCCGTGTCCGTATCAATGTCGGTGCCCTCGACTACGGAGGAAACCCGCAGTTGATAGTAGTCGCGCAGCTGCAAGTCATCTTCCTTGATTTGCTCCATCACCCGCGCCATAATGCGCTTGCCGTACACGGAAATTCTGCGCTGGTGGGCGAAGGTGGCTGCCCAATGCTGCTTGACCCGCGCCAGCGCTTCGGGCTCATACTGCAGGTCTAGTTCCAGCATGGGAACAGGCAGGGTAACGCGGGGTAGTCGGTTTCCTAACATCTAGCCGATAAGTTACGGTTGCAGCCACCAGAGACACTTTTGCCTCATTCAGTGATATCAGGCCGAAACATACGGCGAAAAAACCAGCTTGTGTAAAAGTGCGCAGGTTTATTACCTTAAAGAAGCAGGTTTATTACCTTAAAGAAGCAGGTTTATTCACTCAGACTCACCTTAAAGAAGCAGGTTTATTACCTTAAAGAAGCAGGTTTATTCGATTTACTCCTTATTAGTTACTATTAGGGTTTACCTTACCATCTTCTTAAAATAACCTACAACTTTGTTACGCGAGAACGAGAAGCATTTAGGGTATAAAACTGTGTGGACAAGTCGAGAATCAACAAAACAAGACAGTCCAAAAGAGCATATAAGCGAATAAAAACGATTTGTACTTTTTCAAGATTTAATTACCTTTTTCTACTATTAGCAACTCCATGATTACTTCTCCAATTACTACCCCACTGCCAATCGAGGCCAGCCGAGCCGGGAAGGGCTGAATTAGTGCCTCAAGAGGCTGCAGAGTCAACCCGCAGCCGTTCAAGTAGCGCTGCTACCATTCAGCGGCCAAGTCGCGCACAGAGCAAGTTTTAGCTATTCTCCGATGATGCCAAGAATGGGTGCGGCATTCACTACCCCATGGACTTTAGTTAAAACTTTAGTCCAAATTAAAACTTTAGTCCAAAAGTTGAATGAGCGGCCACACTGCCTGCTGAAGCTACACTTCTCGTGAACTCACCCAGTGGTACTCTGCAAGTCAAACATAGCAATCAGGGCCAGGATTTTCTTTTCCTGTCGCGTGGCATCAGGCTGAGACAACACCTCATGCAGTAAAGCTCGTCGGTCTTCTACTTTGCAGGCGTTAAACGACGTCAACACGCCAGCGTCGTCTAAACAAGCTAGTACCTCGGCTTCGCGGACCAATACTGGGTTAGGCTCACGATAGAGCGTGACACGCACCGTGTCGCCAGCTTGCTTGCCCAAATGCTGGCGGATGGCAGCATTCACGGAGAGCATTTTGTCTTGATTTTTGCGCGGGGCCAAATTCCGTGATTCAACCGTGTAGTCATCTATTGTGCCCGACACCTTGATTTGACCCCACACACCAGGAATATCACGCGAGTTCGGGATGATAAGGTGATAAGTCCAGGCTCCTTTGCCCGGCCAGTGCTGAAGCACCAACTCTTGGTCTCTCACGATGTAATTCATAGCTACCAAGACCCCCAGAACGGGGGAAATGTTGCCAGCCAACCAGGATGGAGGATTGGGCAAAATCTTTCACTTGGCCGCGGTCCGTCAACTCTTGGTCCAAGCCACAATTAAACCAATACCACCATGCACTAGCCTACTTGGGGGCAGTGGGGAAAAAAGGCTGAACAATACCAGCAAATCATGCATTTATAAATGTATGATTTGCAACTGGGAGTGCGCCTATTACGTTTAACAAGTATAAGCAACAACGTAAAAAACTCCCTTCTAGCCATGAAAAGTACCAATCTGTACCGCCCCGCCCGCCGCATTCCCGCCGCTCGTCTGGCTAAAATGCGCGCCACCCACGCCGCCAAGAAAGCCGCAACTGAGAAGGCCCGCCAGGAAGCGGCCCAAATGCGCCTGGCCACGCCCGAGTTTACCGCAGTGCCCAGCCTGAAAGCCTTGCCGGGCGGGCTGCATTGGTCGGCCCAGCAGCCGGTGCCCGCAGTGGGCAAACTGGTAAGTGCCAACCAAGGCGGGAAGGTCGAAACGGTGAAGGTGTTGGGCTACTGTCACGCCGCCGGCTTTATCGGCCTCGTGACCCAGCCCTTCCACCCCGGCAGCCGACGTGCCCACAAGATGCACCCCCGCGCCCACTGCGTTTTCGGCAGCCAGCTTGCCCAGGCAGCCTAGCACCAGCAGCCGGATAGCTCCCAATCTGATTTTCTCAATAGGAAATATACCGCTATGAATACCACCCCCGCGCCGAAGCAGCCCCAGATTAGCCCCTGCCAGTGGCTGAATTCCGTGACCCCTTGCCCGCAGTGGCTGGGCTATCCAACCCGCCTGAGCCTGCCAATCAACCTCGATTGGTCGGGAGATTCGGCCGTGCCTGAAATCGGCTCCCGCGTTCATATTCACATGAACGGCTTTGGTGCAGCCGTCGTGCGGGCCTATTTCCACGCTGACGGGTACTTGGGCGTAATCTGCCAGCCGGACGAAATGCCTGACTGGTACCAAAAGCAGGCACCTGGCGTAACGCTAGGCCATTTCTTTGGCCGCGAGTTGGAGCCACGCCGGCCCCAGTCCCCGCAGCAGCTTGCGCAACCCGTGCCCAACTGCCAGGCCGAGGAAGTCGTCACCGGCACCGCGCAGGATTGGATACCGGAGTACCCTCCCCAGGAGGAGCCGGACGACAACCAAGACAGCGGGGAGCACACCGAGCATCCCGGCGACGAGCAACAGGACCAGTAGGTAAGTCGCGGGGGCATCCCTTTCTTTTTCCCCAACTGCCCCTCCCCTCTTTCAGCACCTGCTGGCCGGTTGCTGCGCTCATTTTCTTGGGCACAATGCCACTACTTTACCGGCACTTGCGTTATATTCGTGTACCCTTTGCTTTCTGCCATGAACTCCCCAGTAACCAACTTTCTCGCCCAGCTGACGACGCCGGAGTTTCAGAAATCCATTGGGGAGCAGCTGCGCGCTGAGGCAGCTGCCGCGAATACCTTCCTCTCCTACCGGGACGAGCAAGGCCGCTACGTGCACGAATACCCTGCCACCGGTGAGGTGTACGAGGTTTCGCTGACCCAGCCACAGACGCGCCGGCTACTGCTTGACGTTGTAGGAGCCTAGTGAGCGAAGCGCGGCCGGTGGAGCAGCAACCAGTACTCTATGTGTTCGCCGGCCCAAACGGCGCTGGGAAAAGCACCTTGTTCAACGCAATGGCGGCTCATAGTCCATCGGTGGAACAGGTGAACGGCGACGTGCTGAAACAGCAGAACCCCCAACTCAGCGGCTTTGACGTGGAGGCGATGACCGCCCAGCGCATCAAAGAGCTACGTGACAGCAGGGTTTCTTTCTCGGTCGAGAGCAACTTGGCCCAGACCAACGACTACAAGCTGATTCATGGCGCGAAAGCCGCCGGTTACCGCGTTGAGTTGGTGTACGTCAGCCTGGAGTCGGTGCGTGAGTGCCAGGACCGGGTACTGAGCCGCGTAGCCAAGGGCGGGCACGACGTGCCCCCGGCCATCATTGAGCAGCGGTACCACCAGTCCCTTTCCCTGCTAAAGCAGAACTATAAGGAATTTGACCGCATCGAGCTGATAGACAATACCAGCCGGCCATTTCAGCCGGGTGCGCTCATCGAAAAGGGGCTGATAGCTCCTTTGCAGTCACCGCCGCCGGAGTGGGTGAAGGGTGTCGTGACCCACGTCCAACGGATGGAGCGGGTTAACCAGTTGATAGCCCAACCGGCAGCGGACATGCAGCAGGCAACTATCCGGGTTACGGAAGCAGCGCGGGCACCGGGTGCCCGCGGCCAGGCCGAGGCGGTACAAGCGGCCGTTCGCATGAGCGGGGCACAGGTAAGCGACGTGCAGCCCGCTGCAGCGTCAGAGCAGGGCCAGCGGGTTAGCTATCTGAACGTGCAGTACAGCTTGAAAAGCCCGGCGCTAGAGCGCATCAGCACCACGCTTGACGCGGTGCACCGGCAGTCGGGTAGTGAAGTGATGGAAAGCGTTAAAGACCAGCAGCGCCGCCAGGCCCCAAGCCAGGTGCGGGAGGCCGGGCAGAGCCGAGCCGCAGAGCGTGGCCAGGACCAGCAGGAGCGCTGACCCCCTCCCCTCCCCTACTCAAGTGCATCAACAAAAAGTCCCGGCTTGTCTAAGCCGAGACTTTTCTATGTCAACAGGTGCATTGACCTCAGAAAGCAGGTTTTTACTGCTGTTCCAACAACAAGGGCAGCCCTGGTAGGAACTGCCCTTGGTTGGCGCTACAGCGCCAGAAAGGAGAAGCCAAGTGCCGGCGACCAAACCGACGACTTACCCCTAACCAGTGCTGCAAATTAAGCTATTTACTTTCCGCTGGCTTAGCCGGTAGCTTGCCTTGCTTGCGCAGTTGCGCCTCATAGTGCCGATGGGCGGCGACCAGGTACGCCTTTATGCTGACCGGACTATCCTCCCCTTTAGGTAGCAGCACCAGCGCCAGCCGAATCTCATTCCACACGCTTTCCGGGATTTTCACCGAGCGTTCGGTTTCCATCAGCACGGCATCCGGGGCAGCCGGCTTGCGCCCACGCCGGGGCCGCGCAGCGGGGCTAGCCATTGGAGCGGCTGCCGGCAGCGTGGGGGCCACCGTGGCCATCGCCTGAACAGGCGGTGCTGGCTGGCTGGTCGATGCCGCTACAGGTTCAGGAGCCGCTACGGGGGCCGGCGTTGGCTCCGTAGGCACCGGAGCATCGACCGGAGCCAGTGGGGCTACTGCAGGGGTGGCTACAGCCGCCGGCGCAGCGTCAGCAGCCGTGGCACTGGTTGATTTGACTAGCTCTCCATCCATGCCCGCCCGGGCCTGATTCCGTCGCTCAGCAGAAACGGGAATACGCTGCCGTGGCTCGATTTTCGGTTTCTCGATGCCCATTGCTTAGTTGGTTTTAGTGGTTGACGTATCGGCCGACTCGCTGAGCTGGCTCCCGGCTTTGCGCTGGGGCAAGCCCAGGCGTTCTATCAGTTCCTCACATACGCGGCGTATTTCGGCATCCGTGTCCTTGTTGCCGCCCGCATAGGTGCGGTAGGTAGGGTTGAGCAAGCTATAGAGCGTCGAGGCCCGGCTGTAGGCGGTGCGCAGGCCCAGGGAGGAGTTGAGGCGCGAGAGGCCCAGCCCGTCGATGTACTCATCCATGTCCTTTTCTTCCCGCCGGCCGGCAACGCGCTTGGTTGGAAGGCCGAAGTATTGGAAATCCAGTTGGGCCTCCTCTGCAGACTGCTTGATAGCTTCCAGGATGCCCATAAACTCCGCCGTAGATGCCCGGTCCAGGTAGTCCGATACCAAGGGCACAATTACAGCGTCGCAGGCCGTCAGCGCGTTGAAAACATCGTCGCCATCGGCCCGGCCGGGTACGTCGATGATGATAAGGTCGTAGTCCTGATTATCGGGACTGTCGATGAACTCGAAAATCTTATCCAGGGCCAGCGGGAAAACATCGTAGGGGTACTTAGCCGCCGGGTCGGTTTTCTGAAGGTTAGCCAAATTGTGCGCGTCCAGCTGAGCACGGGTTTTGACGATGCTCTGCTGATAGTCGCAATCCAGAACGGCAATCTTTAGCCCATACTCAGTGGCCAGGGGAGCGGCAAGCACGAGTAGCAGGGTTGATTTACCGGAGCCGCCTTTTTGAGTGGCAAAGCTGATAATTTTGGGCATGGGTTTACTGGTTAGGGATAATAAACTTTACGCCGGGTGGTCAGTCAGGCGGATAGCGCAAACATACATATAAAGTGGCGAAGTAGTTATGTGGGGAGGTAGCGAGGTAGCGATGAAGCGAGGTAGTTAAGTAGTGATGTAGTGATAAATTTAAGTAGTTAAGTAGCGATGTAGTGAAGTAGCGAATTAAATATAGTGTTAAAAGGTGGCGAAGTAGTCAAGTGGTGAGGTAGCGAGAAAATGAGAGTGTTGATACAGCATCGGTAGCGAAGTAGTCAGGTAGCGAAGTAGTGAAGAAATGATAATGAACTAACAATGTAAGTAGCGAAGTAGCCAGGTGGTGAGGTAGTGAAAAATTAGATAGTAGGTTGCAATGTCATTAGGCTTTATAGGTAGCGATGTAGTCAAGTAGCGAGGTAGCGAAGAAATTAAATGACAGCTTAGTGTCTAACTTTTATAGGTAGCGAAGTAGTTAAGTAGCGAGGTAGCGAATGCTGATGCAATAGATGTAATCAGAGGATTGTTTAAAGTAGCGAAGTGGTGAAGTAGTGAGTAAATGATTAAAAGGGGTTACAGCGTTACCAAGGGGTTTCTGGTAGAAAGGTGGAAAGCGGTTAGTAAAAGGCCAGACAGACTCTTCTCCCAATAGCCCAACTGGTGCAACATATCAAATAGAAGGTGGCGTATCAGGGGGCATCAGTCCAGGCCGTGGGGTAGTAATGTAGCTCGTAGCTTAGTGGTAGTCTTAGCAATAGTGGCAGCTGGTAATTTTACGGCCGTAGACAACATCGGACAGGTAAAGCCGTAATGATATTCGTTCACTTCTTTTTAGCAAGAAGAGTAACACAAATACAGAGCTAAAGCTTTGTATTTGTGTTACTTGTATTTTAGCAGAGCTAAAATCATGTGATTATCTAATATAACATACTGATTTACAGTATATATTTGCTCACAATTTATCGTTGAATCGTAGTTTTAGCCACTATTTAATCTGTAGAAATGGCCAAAGAGCAGAAGCCACAGATTCGGGTAAATGCAACCAGCCACGGGGCCGCTACCAAAGCCGCCACCCGGCTGAAAATGAGTCTTGGTGAATACACCGAGGCGGCGTTGGACTACTTCACAAGCCGGCAACTCAACCCAGCGGACGACGTGGCTCGCGAGGGCCAGCTAATCATGCAGCAGGTGAAGAAGCTGGGCGACCGGGTTTTCAGCTATATGCAGGAGGAGGAGCGTAGCTTACTGCTCCCGATGCTGGAAGAAATGCTACGGTCCCGTATCACGCTGGAGCGGGTTCTACGGATGAATGAAATCCTGGTCAACAACCTGAATGGCCAGTTGAGCCTACTCAGCGAAGGCCAGTTGGCGGCACACCGGGAGACGCTAAAGAAACTACGGCAGCAGAATGACGAGGCCGTTGAGCGGCAGCTAAAAGAGGCACTGACCGGTGCTCAGCCCGTTGGTTCAGGCAAGAAAGTAGGGGAGGGGCAGCCGGGGAAAAATGATACCGAACCGAGCAGCTAAGCCAGCATGTACGTTAAGCTAATTAACCCCGCGACGCATGGTAAAGCTGCTTACAATAACAGCGGCAGCAGTGCGCAGACGCTCAATTATCTGAAGCAGGAAGCGGCTAAAGATGGGCAGACAGCAACGTTTTTCGGGGCTGACCGCGACGGGATTGAGGCGGCAGAACTGATGCAGGCAATCGACACTAACGTGAAGGGATTGCGGGCGGATGATGCCAAGTTTTACTCGTTGGTGATTAGCCCCAGCGCCGACGAGTTGGAGCATATCGGTAACGACGAACAGAAGCTGAAAGCCTACACGCGGGCAGTGATGGAGCAGTACGCCGGCAACTTTAAGCTAAAGGAAGGACGGCAGCTGCGCAGTGAGGATTTGGTATGGGGGGCCACCATCCACCAAGACAGAAGCTACCGGGGCACTGACCCCGAGGTGGCCGCTGGCCAGGCTCAGACGGGCGAGAAGAAGTCCGGCCTGCAAACGCATATTCACGTCATCGTGAGTGCCCGCGACCGGAGCCAGAAGATAAGCCTCAACCCCGCCGGCCGCCGGCAGCGGTTCGACTTAATCAACTGGCAGACCCAGGCGGGCAAGCAGTTCGAGAAGCAGTTTACCTATACCGCGCAGGAGCACGAAAAGGTAAAGGTCAAGCCGCGTGATGCCAGCCGCGATGCCAGCCGCGCCGCCAAGATTGGAGAGCGGATTGCGGTACTGAACAAGCAGGTGCCGAAGGCGCAGCAGCTTGACCCAGCGCGGGTACAGAAGATAGCCCAGGGCCGCGAGTACGATAAGACCTTTTACCGTTCACTGGCTACCGTCGAACGCCGGGCGAAGGCAGGGGAGCCCATTGATAACGCGTACCACCTGTTGACCACTGGCCGGGAGCAGCCCCAGCAGCAGCAAGCAGCCACCAGTGCCCTCCGCGCCTTGCAACAGGCGGTCCGTTCCGGCCGGGGCCGCGACGAGCAGACCGAGAGCATCGGCGAGAAGCGAGGCCGCACGTCCGGGGAACTTGATATTGAAATGTAGCGCCACCACCTAAAACGCTTATTCTTTCCAATAACCATCTACACAGTTATGTCTAGCCAACCACCCAGGGCTGCACCCAACACCCAGAACGTCGGGCTGATTTTCGCCCTGCTACTGCTGGCCATCATCGGCGGCGAGTATTACACGCTGCTGCATCGTGACGAGATAGCCCAGGCCCGCACCGTGCAACTCACCCAGCCCGAGATAAAGGCCCTTACTCCCAAGGAAAAACTAGCCGCCCGGATTGCCGCCATCAATGAGCGTCAGCGGCAGCGCAAGATTGCCAAGGCGCAGCTCGAAGCCGCCCAGGTGGTAGGGGAGGGGGACGCACAGGCTGCCGTGTCCGCGACTCACGCCACCGACCAGGCGCTGAGTAAAAGCGTGGCCCGCTCCAAGGCCGTAGCAAAGGCGGGCCAGGGGTTCAAGTCGAAGCTTCTGGTCAAAGCGGCCAAGTTCTACGGCCCGTCCGGGGTATGGCTGCGGGCACTGCTGCTGCTGGCAGGCCTCGGGCTGGTGTTCGTGCAGAAGGCCCCGGCCCCGGTGCCGGGCAAGCCAAAGCGCAAGCCCATCAACCAAAAGGCATTCCGCGTGGTGGCCGGAATAGGCGCGGCCGTGTTCCTGATTGCTGGCTATGTGCTGCTGAATATGCACCACTACACGCCCGGCTTTATCACATTCGGGTATCCGGGTGCCGCTGCTGCCGTACTGGCCAGCGGTGGGCTGGTAGGGCTGCTGTGGGCTACTACCAAGCGCCCGGCCTTCGGGCTGACCACCGAGCGCAAGAAGATAGAAACGCCGGACGGCATCTATTTCCGCACGGCGGATGGTGGTTGGATAACCATTGCCAACCCGTACCGGGGCACGCTGGTACTGGGCGGGGCCGGCGCGGGCAAGACCTTTTCGATAGGGGAGCCGATGGTAGAGCAGTTTGCCTACAAGAACTTCGCCGGCCTCATCTACGACTTTAAGTTTCCGGTGCTGGCGGAAACCGCGCAGAAAGCGTTGGTTCTGGCCGAGCGCCAGCGGGAGAAAGAAAAGCAGCAGGCGGCGAAGTACGCCGGCAGCATGGTGGGCAAGGCCGCGGCCAAGCTGACCGCTGCCGAGCAGGAACTGGACGAGCCGCCGGTACAGCTGCACATCATCAACTTCCGGGACCTGACGCGCAGTGAGCGGGTGAACCCGCTGCGGCCCGATGATATGCCCGTCGTGGCCTTTGCCGAGGAGTACAGCCGGGCTATCATCAATAACCTGAATCCATCCAGCATCCGCAAGATGGAGTTCTTCGATACCAGCGCCGTGGCGTATCTGACCAGCATCATCTGGTTTTACCGCAAGCACTACCCGGCGCTGTGCACCATTCCCCACGTCGTAGCTACGGCGATGCACGACGACTTCAAGCACGTTTTGAGTATGCTCGATACAGACCTGGAGAGTGGCGACCTGGCCCGGTCCATCATTACTGCCGTGAAGCAAAAAGCGGAGAAGCAGATAGCCGCCGTCGTGGGCACGCTGCAGGTGATTCTAACCCGGATTAACAGTCCGCAAATCGTGTGGGTGCTGACGCCCAACGAGGCCGAGGGGGAAGGCTTCTCGCTCAATCTGAATGACCCGAAGGCCCCCAAACTGCTGTGCATCGGCAACGACCCAACCCTGAAGGAGACATTTTCGCCGGTTGTGTCGTGCGTGATAACGGTCGCGCTAAAGCTGATGAACCAGCAGCGCAAGCACCGCAGCTACGTGTTCCTCGACGAGGCCGCGACCATCTACGTACCCGGCCTGGAGGTGATTCCGGCCACGGCCCGTAGCAACAAGGTGGCGATGGTGTACATGACGCAGGACCTGAGCCAGATGACGGATGCCTACGGCAAGGAGAAGATGCAGGTAATGGTGTCGAACCTGAACAACCAGTTTTTCGGCAAGGTCAACTCGCTGGAAACGGCCAAGTTCATTTCGGAGCTGGTAGGCCGCGAAGACAAGGAAATGATAAGCACCAGCACCGGCACGAGCCAGGGCGGTACCGGCAGCCGCAACAGCAGTACCAACCAAAGTACCAGCTACCAGGAGCGCAACCTCGTTCGGGTGCAGGACACCATCGGCTTGCAGCAGGGGGAGTTCATCGGGCAGACGGTGGAAACCGAGAGCACCTTTTTCCAGGGTACTATCACCCGGCCCGAGTGGACGGGGGAGCAGTTTCCCCTGCACCCGATGGTGAGCTTTGGCGGACCAGACGACGACCCGGAGAAGGCCCTGGCCGACGCGGTGCAGGAAAATTTCATGCGGGTGCGCCAGGAGGTACGGGATACGTTGGCCCTGCACGTAAACACCTTAGCATGAGGTGTAAAAATTGCTGCTGAATAACCCGAAAAAGGGCTAAAAAGCGACGTTCAAGCCCTGTTTTTCGTTTAAGTGATATCCACTCTCTCTTACCAGAATTCTATGCAAGTACCTACGTTTGCCCCCGCCGCCGCCGGCTTAACGCCCGTGCAGCTGAGCGCCCGCCAGGAGCGGGAGCGCCACGCCTCCAACTCGGTTTCTATTCTGATGAGCAACGGCCCCGCGCCCAGCGAGGAGGTAATGGCCCTGATGCAGCGCTACGTCGATGGGGAACTGACCTTAGACCAGGTGGACGAGCTGAACCGCGCCCGCCTGCAGGCCAAGTACGGCACGCCGGCAGCAACTGAACAGTAATCTGTAAGCACCCAGCGAATGGCAGCCAACGATAAGTTCAGCGACGAAAACGGGATACTACTCAATAAATTTGGTATCAAGGATGCCGAAGTGCTACGGCAGGTGGAGAATGACAGCGCCTTGCCCAAACTGGCTAATCTCAATGAGTCGGGCGGCATTCAAGGCGGGCAGTTTGACCATGCTCACTTGAAGGAGCTACACAAAAAGCTCTTTGAGGACGTGTACCAGTGGGCCGGCGAGACGCGGGCCGACCGGGGATTTCAGGGTAACAAGGCCACATACGTTACCGGCTTCAAGGAAACCATGACTTACGCGCCGCATAAGGAGATAGAGCAGCGGCTAGGGGCCATCGGGGAGCAGCTGGGTAAGGAGAATGGCTTGAAGGGCTTGGATCAAGACAAGTTCACCGAGCGGGCTGCCTACTACATGGACCAGTACAACCACACCCATGCTTTCCGCGAGGGCAACGGCCGCACCCTGCAGGCCATGGTTACCCAGTTGGGCAAGGAAGCTGGCTACCAAGTGGACTTTGGAAAAATCTCGCCCGAAGTGCTGAACCGCAGCCGCGACGAGGCAATGGTACGGCTGTACCCCCCGGCCGAGGCCGATAAAAACCTCAAGCCACTCCGGGAAATGTTGCAGCAGATAACGACGCCGGCACCGGGAGTTGCGGCTGAAAAGCTGCGCGACCCCAGCCTGGCCGCCGCGCCCCCGGAGTTGTCGCCGGCTATGAAGGCAATGGATGCCCGGCGGGAGTTGGAGGTGACCGGCTACCGGGCCGCGAACGTCATTGCCAATATGCCCGGTCCCGGCAATTACGACCAGGGCGTAAAGCTGGCCCAGCGGGTTTCAGCGGTTACCCAGGACCCCACCGCCATCAAAGGCCCCGGCATTATTGAAATGCAACTGGCCTCTGACAAGATTCTGAAGCACCCGGGCATGAAGGATATGACGTTGGATTTGGAAGACGCCAGGCGGCTACGTGCTTCGTCGGTGCAGGTGGCGCAGCTAGCCGAGGGAAAGGAACTGGTGAGCCCCCAGCGGCAGCCGCAAGCCGCAGCACCGGCCGCCGCTGAGCGCACGGCCAACCCGGCTGCCATTGTGCCCAAAAACCACGAGGAGGCTCAGCCACTCTTTATCAAAGCCGCCCGCGAGGTAGCCAGGGGCTTGGAAGAAAACGGCAAGGGGCTCGATGCCGCCCGGTTGCGGGAGGTAGCTAGGTTTGTGGAGCGCAGCCCGGCAATTGCGGGCATGAACCAGGAAAACACCCATAAGGCCATGCAGGCCGCCGGCAGCATCCCGAGCCTGAGCAGCAACAAGTACACCGACGAACTGCGTAACTCCGTCAGTGTGCTGGAAAAACCACCTAAAACGATTGAGCGTAGCGGCCCCAGCGCCGGCCGCGACAGCGGCGGAATTGAACGCTAATCCTACCTAATAACCCGACCATGCAAGACGACGAGCTAAGCTTTATGGAGGATATGATAGCTGGCACCGAGCTACTGCTGTGCAGCACTTGCGGCGAGGAAACGCTCCACGCCCACGATGAGGTACTGAACGTGTCGCCCGTTGCCTCGGAGTTGAAAATGCAGTGTACCTGCTGCCAGACCACCCGGACGTGGACGGATTGGACACCGCCCAGCAGCAAGGTTAGGCAGAATTAACTACAAAGGCCTCGTTGTTACCAACGGGGCCTTTGTAGTTAGGCACAATAATACGCGTTGGGAGAAGAAGCTATCAATTAAGTTAGCTTATCCAACATCGGACAGTCTGGTTTTGCTTAGGCGTTCAGCACATAGAGACGCACTTCAAAGTTGAATTCAAAATCTTCCCCGTGACCATACATATTGATGCCGATATTAGGGTCCACCTGTTCTGGCTGGTCTAGAATAACCAGCATCATGTCGATGACTTTATACTTACGGCCCTCGATGGTGAGAATGCTGCCTTTCTTGACATTGGTACAATGCCAATTGTCATTGTGAGGCAGGCCCAGGTCCATTATCTCGGCTAGGTCGGTGGTGTAAAAGAAGGGTTTACCCTGATGGTCTTCCCGGTCAACGATGAACCGTGTTTTGATAGGAGTTGCTTTCATAAAGCCAAGGTAGCTTTTTACCTAAAGTCGTCTAATCTGTCGCAAAAGCGAAAGATAGCTGCCATAGCTAGAGCCCGAGTAACTTTGGAATCTCTCGATTCTATTCGCTCATGCCTTCAGAGACATATAAACAGCGCATTATTGACCGCATCCAGTCGGGCGAATTTCCGCGTTACCTCTACAAGTACCGCCCTATCTACGAAAGTGCCAAACCGTTAAGTCTGATAGAAAATACAACTAGCATCATTACCAAGGCGCAGGTTTGGCACTCAGCACCAACAAGCTTTAATGACCCGTTTGATTGTCAAATAGTACTGGATCAACTTCATACTTAAGTGATGTAGGGGGTAGGGCAAGCCGTTATACACCTTAAATAGCGTGGTCAGAGTCAATGTAGTGCATATGGACCCCTTTCATGTGGCACCATTGTCTAGGTGCAGACGAAGGTTGGAAACCGCAAGTGGTGAGTACTTCACTGGATGGACGGTAGATCTCCATAATGTTTGTCATTAGTCAGTTTTAAAGCGTAAAATGAATGCTTACTGGCCGTGGCACTTTTTCCATTTTAACCCCGAGTTACACGGGCAGGGGTCATTGCGTCTTGGGGGAGTGACAGGGCCAGCTAAGTTTTTTGCTTTTCCAAAAACAGGCTGCCCCTTTCGCAGGCTTTCGCGAACATCTGTTAATACCGGCTTGGAGAACTGCCGGCTTGGGGCTGGCCCACCATAGCGCAAGTGAACGTATAGCTCGTCAAAGAAGTCTGAGTAATGCGGGTCCAACGGCATTAAGTCGACGTGAGCATCGAGGCTGAACGTTAGGTTGCCATGCCGAATAAAGGCTCCGGCAAATTCCAGTTCATCGCCACCTACCATATGGCCCTGCACCTGCTGACGCTGGCGCAGATATTCGAGCAGCCTGTGGAAATCCCAACCCATGAAATCCCAGGCATCGGCCATGGCTTCCAGATCTAAAATGTTTACCGCCCAAGGGAAAGGCTCCGTTGGCTCCTTTTCCAATAGCAAGCTCAGGTTGGTTGCTAGGTGGCCGAAGTCGTCGCGGGTAAGGCAGACGCAAAAACATTCGGTGTGTTGCTGTGGGTCGAGGACCACAACTAATTCCCCCGTGCGCGAGTAGAGAGGTACCGATTCGCCAGCCGCCAGCCGGCGTTGAAGCCGGGCAGCCTGCTCAAAACCTTTTTGAATGCCCGTATCCTTGCGGAAGCTTTGCCGCAACCGCTCAAACGCTCGTTCTGGCAGCCGTGATGGCTCGACGGGTGGACTGGCTTTAGCTTCTACTACCAAAACCGTACAGCCCATAATGACCAATAAGTCGTGTTCGTAGTGCGCCTTGGGAGTTTCAAAAACGGAGCTGACCAACTGGGCTTCTGGGCCGGCCAGCCGTCGAAATAGTTTCTCCCCTTCTTGCTCCAATACCTTGTCGCGGTGCTTGAAAAACTGTCTTCGCACCGAACTCCCGCTCAGAGCCTTCTCACAGGACATCAGAACGGCTTCGAACAGTGTATTAGTGGAAGGACAGTTTATGTCTGCCTCGTTGAGTATAAGAATGGGCTTGGTGTCAAAAACGGATTCTTCTGTAGGATATTGTAGCGCAGGGCCTTGTCCGCGCTTGATCGCATAGCGTTCCCAAAAAGCCGCCGCTTGGGCTGGAAAGGCTGCTTCAACTTTTGCTCGAGCTACTAATCCTTGTCGCAAGAAAGTCAGTTGATAGTTATAGAGAATTGGGTAGTGCGTACGGTAAAATTCGGGGAACTCTGGGTCGTGGCGACGACGAAAGTCACCAGTGCGGAAAAAGCGCAGCTTCTCCTCGTCCTGCTTGGGGCCGAGTTGCGCCAGCACATCTAGACTTTGCTGCATGTCGTCGATGATGAAGGTCATTATGGCCAGGGCATCGCTAGCGGATAGCCCAATAGCCTGCACCAATTCAGCATCAAAGGGGACGCAATAAGCCCTAATACGGTCACAGATTTGCTCAACTGAAGCAATCAGGCCCGTACTAAAATAATGCAGGAAAGCCGGCCCGGCTACTTCACGAGTCCTCCACCATTCGTCACTTTGGTGGCCGGGCTGATCAGGCATGAAGAGTTCGGCATAGGCTTCAAACGCTTCATTGAGTAGATGGATACACCGTTCCCATTTCGCTTTGTTTAAGGGCACAGGCTTGATTGGCTCTTCGGTGGCCAAGAGCAGTCCGAGTAAAAAGGCCTGCTGCCTAGCCGGGGAATGGAGTCGTGGTTCACTTGAGTTGTTGCGTTGGGGCTGGCCGATAAACCGCATGCGAGTGACGTGGACCATGCCGGCAATTTGTTCGGTAGTCGACACCGCCAGCAATTGGCGCAACTCGGTTACCATGTCATGAAGTTGAGCAGTTATATCAGCCATGATTTCTTAGTGGAGTCCGCTCAGAAAACGGAAAATATAGCATGTTAAGAGCTGAAAAGGGATTGTAATGTTGATTGTAGGTTTCAAAACCTCCGAGTCAGAGGTTTTGCCCCATTTGTTTCATAACACCAGAGAATCAAAAAAACCTGCAACTAGGTGCAATTGCTACGTCTGGGTAATGCGGCGTATCGTACCACCAAGTAGCGGATGGCCACCTCACGGAAGCCAATTTTCAGCATTGGTTGGCAGGGCAGCCGCCCCGCATGCGGCAGGCAATGGCTACCGCATGCGGGGCGGCTGCCGGCAGCAACTGGGCCCTTCGACGCCACGTATTCGAACGCTGCTTTCTCGGCGACGCGGCCTTCATGCAGCAACTGCTCTCGGCTGATGATTGGGCTCTCTGGCAGCAACAGAAGGATGGAGCCATCTGATATGAGTTCACCCTTACGAGTACGGGTTTCCCAATGCTTAGCGTAGGATTATGTCTATTTACTAAAAGAATTTCTAGTGAGCCTATCGAAAAATCAGCCTCCAGCCTATATGGCGCGAACTGGTAAGCATTTTTCTTAAAACTACTATCCTTAGCACCTCAAAAAGTTTATGCGGACCTTTGAGAAGTACGGCTGTCCCCAATCGGGTACTCTTTGTCAACTAACCCATGAGTTTTAGATATATCGGTTCCAAGGCAAGAATGACAGAGCAGTTAGCTGGTCATATTGGCTACACCCGGGAAGGGACATTTGTGGACGTGTTCTGCGGCACGGGTGCAGTCTCAGAAGTGGCCTATAAGATGGGTTGGTCAATCCGACTCAACGACCACCTGAGTTCCGCCACCATAATGGCAGAAGCGAGGTTACTGGCTGCTACTGACACGCCCTTCGCTGGGTTAGAGGGCTATGACGCCGCGGTTCAACAGCTGAATGCCTGTCCACCTAAACAAGGGTTTATTTGGAAAGAGTACAGCCCAGCATCAGTGCAGTATGGGCCAACAGAGCGCAGGTACTTCACGGAGTTAAATGCTTCCAAAATTGATGGAATGCGCAGTTTGATTCAAAAGTGGCGGAGGCTTGAGCTCATCAATAGGCCAGAGGAAGTCTTGTTGCTGGCTGATTTATTGAGCGCAGTAAATCGGGTAGCCAATATTGCCGGAACTTACGGGTGCTTTCTAGCCAAGTGGACACCCCAGGCTGCCGCGTTGCTGGAGTTGCGTCCCCGCCGCCGCCGAACGAAAGCGGTGAGCATAACAACCAGCAACCTCAATGCAGCAGCGGTTCGAGTCAATCCCGAAGACCTGGTGTATCTGGACCCACCCTATACGAAGAGACAGTATGCGTCTTACTACCACATCCTGGAAACCGTCGCTTGCGGCGACGAGCCAGTGGTCGAGGGCGTCGCAGGACTGCGGCCCTGGAAAGCCCTTGCATCCGATTTTTGCTATAAAACCAGGGCGCTGCAGGCCCTTACCTCCTTGGTAGAAGGGTTGCCCGCGAATCGTATTTTGATATCCTACAGCGAAGAAGGTCACGTTCCAATGCTGGAACTGAAAGCCGCATTAGACAGCCAAGGGGAGGTAATCATGCATGAGCTCTTGACCGTAGGAAGGTACCGTCCAAATCAACGGGCCAGTTCTACAAGGTCTTCAGTCAAAGAATACTTGATTGAGTTGCTGCGGCAACCAGTAGCGAAACCACACCATACCCAGCCTCTTCTTCTGTTATGAGCGCAATCAAACCGGTAGAGCTAGAACGGCTTGCCAACGCAGAGCGGGTATTAGAAAGCTTTGTGAATCAGTTTAATCATAACGCGACTGAATTAAGGTATCAACTACTCGAAGCAGCTAGCGCCTGTCTTGGCGGTTTTGAGTTAGCTAGTTTTCAAAAAGCTTTCGGAGTTAAGCCTCTGGTACAGACGGCAGAGCTTCATGAGTCTGCCCTTAAACTGGTCGCCGAGATCAGGCAGATAGCTATCCATCCGGCCTTTGTGCTGAGCATCTTGTCGCGGGAGCAGCTTGATGAATCCAATCAGCGGACGACGGGTGCTTACCACACGGATTCCCGACTGGCAACCAAGCTGGCCCAATTGGCCAGCGGTGGGCTTAAGATGGGTGCTAAAATCATTGACCCTGCCTGCGGCGCCGGCGTTCTGTTGGTGGCCTGCGCACTACAGGCACGGGATGTAAACAAAGTAGACCTGAAGCGCTGGCTCGCAGAAAGTGTTTATGCCGCCGACCTGTCCGTGCTGGCGTTGCGGGGGGCGCTGCTTGCCCTTGCCTCACTTACGGACAGTGTGGAGTCGCTCCAATCAATGAGGGCGAAGTGGGTGGTTCAGGATAGCCTGATGGCGCCTCAGGCTTACTGGCTAAAGCTGGCTCCCAAGGGATTTGATGTCGTTGTTGGCAATCCACCGTGGGAAAAAGTTAAAATAACCCGGCACGAGTACCTGAAAGAGAAAGGCCAGGAAAGACACTATGGGCAAGGAGTGCTATTCGATGACTTAGACCTTAAAGGTTTTAAGGAAAAGAAGGCGGGGCTTACTACCTACTCGAAAAAGTTAAAAGATTCGTTTGACTCGTTGTTTTCAAACGAAACCGACATGTATGTCGCTTTTACCGCGCTGTTCGAGCGCATCTGCAAGCCCGGCGGGCTGCTGGTGGCACTGGTCCCAGCCGGCCTTATTCGCTCGCAGGGGACGGAGCACATCAGACGGCATCTATTCAGGGTTTCTAAGCGCGTTCAGATTTCGGTCATTGATAACAAAGCCCGTTTCTTCGGCATTGACACACGCTTCAAATTCCTCGCAGTTTGCTGCGAGAAGTCTTCTGCAAGGGGTGAGAAGCACGCGCTAATCAGTCTGCTTCATGAAAAGGGTACCGAGCAGGGCTTGGAAACAACGGGTTCCGTCCAAATACCCCATGATACGTTAGCTCTCGTTCGGCCGGACCTGAGCCTGCCAGAGGTCAGGACCGAACAGGAATGGAAGGTCTTTCAGCGCATGGCCACCACGGGCACTGCCTGGACTGCCCCGGAGTGGGGGTGGCAAGCCAAATTCTGTCGTGAGGTTGACATGACGCGCGAGAAGCCCAAGTTCAAGACAACCGAGGGCAAAAACGATCTTCCTGTCATTGAGGGTCGTATGGTGCAGCAACACCGCCTTGGAGCCAAAGGGTATGTTAACGGAGAAGGCAGACGTGCCCAATGGGAGCTTTTCCCAGTGGGGGGCTCAATGATATCGCCACAATTTTACATCGACCCAAAAGACGTTCCTCCAACTTCACGATTAAGAATTTCGGAGCTTAGAGGCGGCTTTTGCGATATAACCGGGCAAACCAATGAACGCACCATGATGGCCGCGTTAATTCCTGCTGGCTTGGTATGTGGCAATAAAGTCCCAACCGTCATTTTTGACGCGGACCCGTCCGAGGAAAGGTTGCTTGCCTGGGCCGCAATCATGAACAGCCTGCCCTTCGATTGGATGCTCCGCCGCATCGTGACCACCACGGTTAACTACTTTTTGTTGGTGAGCCTGCCCATGCCCAAGATTGCTAAAGGCAGTGCTGCATGGAAATCAATTGTTGATGCCGCGCGTGAATTGCGCGAGCTTGATACAAGTGGTCCCACCCTGGAAAACAGTCAGCGAGTAGCTCAATTGCGAGCAATCATTGACGTTGAAATTGCGGCCGCCTACAGTTTGTCTTTTGACGATTTACTAACTATCACCAACGACTTTCCTTTGATGGACCGCGGGCAGCCCGCCCTCCCTAATGAGAAGCGCTCAACGGTTACGAGCGACTTGGTTTTGACGCGAGCTATGAAAAGGTTGGTCGCAGAAAGTGTAGTCGCAGAAAGTAGACCATGGCACGAAAGAGCCAGGCTTGCCTTTGGTCTCGGCGCAAGGGCGTACATTCCCTCCGAATTTTCTACCGCAAGCGTTTCACCTGAACCCGAACCCATTCATGCCCACTGATACCCCTATACTTACAACGCCTCCCACCGTTGCTAGAATACTTTATAAACAAATTGTTCCCGGCGATTTGTTAAAATTCCGAGCTCAGTCGAATATCAGTGATTCTGGTGGCGGGGCTCGAGACTTGAGGTATGGCTCCTTCAAATCAATAAAAAGCACGGTCCGTCAAATGTTTCCGCACGTTGCGCAGGAACTGCGTTCCCGGGATGGTGAACAAGTCATGTTGGACGTATTCAGGGGCAGGTTCTATTGGCCGGGCGAGGATGGCTCCGAGCAGAGCTGTGAGGTTGACTTTGAGACGCCCACCGATGCTCGGCCAAGTGAGGGAAGGCTGGCAAGGGTACACGAGGTGCCTTGTTTTTCCCAGGATCAAATCCCTTCGCTAGCCGATGGGAATGTCGTGGTTTTGTTGTTGATTCAAATGAGCGATGGCAAGGTGTGGCCTCATTTTACCGATATCAGGTCGCTCACCCAAGACAATTGGGACCCGCGTGTTGCCCAGACAATTTTGACCTGTATCGCAGCTAAACGCAACGCTAAGCACTCCGTGATTGGCTACAAAGATTTTATGACTGACCAAAGGTATTGCAATGGCAAACTACTCTAAGGACTGTCAGAACGTTTTGGAGAGGTTAGCGACTTCCAAAAACGTCTTAATCTCAGGCCCTCCCGGTACCGGGAAGACGCGCTTGTTAAGCGAGATAGCGCAGGCTTTCAGCGAAATGCTAGTTGCCCCGGTTACGCCCATGTCTCCACCTCTGCACGCGCCCGGCGCACGTGTGGCTATACCTGCACCTTTACCGGTAGCTGCAGTGCCCGGATTGGCTCATCTTCTACCAGCGCTTAGAAAAAGCTCCCGGCAGGTCTTTCGAACCGTATTTCATCAAAATACGCGTCATCGCGACTTTGCGACGGGGTTAATGCCCAATGTTAGCCGCACACCTGGTGACCCCGACTTTATTATTACAGTCGGAACGCTAATAAAAGCGAGTGAGTATGCGAAAGGGGCCGACGCAGCCTCGCTGCTAATAATTGATGAAATCAATCGCGGGCCAGCCGTGCAAATTTTTGGCGGTGCTATTGTCGCTATGGAAGCGGACAAACGATTGGCGCCTGACGGGAGGCACCAACGCGACACCCAGTATTTTGACTTGCTTCATCCCACTAAAAATCTTTTTGAGCCGTATGCCCTGCCCGATGACTTGTATATAATAGCTGCTTTGAATCAAGCCGACGCCTCAGTCGAGCCGCTTGACGTAGCCTTTCTTCGCCGTTGGGAACCATACATTCTGGACCCCGATATCACTACTTTGCGAACCCACCTAGGGATTGAGGGCGCAAAGGCGGTAGTCGAAGACCTACCAGCGGTACCAACGGAAACGAAGGAGGTATTTGAAGCATCCGTAAGAGCTTGGGAAAAAGTCAATAAACGCGTGAGCTTGGGAAGGGGAGCCGAATTTCAGATTGGTCATGGCATCCTCATGGCTGGAGCATCCCCGTCTATGCCACTTGAGCAAGCCTTGCGAGTATGCGTGAGTGGGTGGGCAAAAGTGCGTGCCCACATACAGGAAGTTTTTTTCGGTGATACCCGAGGCATAGCTGCGGTACTCAACTCCGTTAATCCCCCTGTATTCCACCCCCTAAAGCTGCAGGAGGCAACATTCGGCGATGATTTTCGCTATCAACTGCAGGGGCCAACGCATCTGGATGAGGCGAGAATTTACGATGCCATGAGAGCAATCTCGCTGTAAAGAAATGGCTAACCGGTCTTCTCAACGGCTTATTATAACAGAATATGGACTGCCCGTCAATTTAGCTAGTACAGTAGTAGCTCACACGGGGTTGGACGCGATTCGTGCCCGTGCCTTATTGCAGGAAGCGGGCGAACGGGCAGGCAAGCTGCTTGGATTAACATCAAGTCCTCTTCTCACGACCACCCAAGGGACCAGAGCGGAGAATATTGCTGGATTAGTTCGCTTGTCGACAACCCTAGAGCTAGAAATTGTCCCCAAGTTTCTAAGTCAGGACGGTGCTTCGGCAAATTGGCGAGAAGACTTTTTCTTTTTAGCGAATCTGTTCAAGCACGGCACCCTGCTGGCCAGCGACAGAATCAAAGCCAGTAGGGGAGGTGCCCGGACCCTTGCCGACTTGGTGGCCCGCTCCTTGGTCGGTATGTATTTCGATAACCGGCATCGGCCCATCAGGGCTTACCGACGCGCAACGGAAGACAGCTTCTTTCTGGATGGTGAAGTAGACCCTCTCGACCTGTACAGCCCTGGCCCGGACGGCTACGCCCAGCAGGTAACCAAGTACGATAAGCGGACGGATTTTAACGCCTTAATCGCGGGAGCTGCCACCGAATTGCTGTCCGAAGTTTCTGACCCCGAGTTGGCCTTCAAGCTGCGCAGGCTCCTGGGAGACCTTCCCAAGCAGACAGTCCCCAATACGTATGCTGTCCGTACCGTCTCCAATCGGGCTCGCGCCTGGCAGCCCATCATTGACTTGTCGAAGGATATCCTGCAGGGGTTGAGCCTCTCGTTAAAATCGGGCGCAGCCAATGCTCCGGGCTACCTGCTTACTACATGGCAAACCTGGGAGGCGCTAGTATTGCTGGCCCTTCGACACACGATGGGGGCAAGCAACGTATTATCTCAAAAAGATTTTAAGTTGGGAATGCGGGAGGCCATCTTCCCTGCCCGCAGTAAAGTCGTACCGGTATACCCCGACGCATTGGTTAAAGTACATGGTCAGCGGATTGTCGTTGACGCAAAATACAAGACGAGCTTTTCGAAGGGCAGCGTCCGAATATCGGAGCAGGATATTTATGAAGCGTTGGCGTTCGCTAAGGCCACTACTTGCCGACATGTAATTTTACTTTACCCCGCCTTACCGCGAAATACAACTCCTGTACTCGGCGAGGGAACATTATTTGAGCGCATCGTTTTGGACGATTGCACCATCCATGGAGTTCAAGTCGAAGTGCGAGGCATAGCCGCGAAAAATGGATTGCGCTCCTTTGGTAGTGGTCTTGAAAGCGCCATTATCCAAATTTTAGCTGCTTATCCTTAACAAGCCGCGTGCAGTAGTACCCTAGATTGATAGGTGCGCATACCCACCGGAAGCATACGTAGCATTCCAGTAGTGCAACTGCTGCTTTATACTTGTAAGCGAGCATTCACGACAAGGAACCCTACTTACTAAGCGTTTGTCACGTTTTCCAAACCAAGGCCTGGTTCAACCACTGCGGCTATCATGTACACCGTTCTTGAATTCGCTATATCACTTTTCTGTTTACAAAATAAGCAGTTCATATTTTGATTGAAGAAGTTAAAATAAAAGAGGCTCCAGATTAATCTGGAGCCTCTTTTATTTATTTATTTTGTCAGACTCTAGTCAATATAAATAAAAGACTGAGGGGGAGTAGCTTGAAAATCAGCTCTAATGCACATTGGCTCCTTATACTTCTTAACCTTTTTGATTTTGATAGCAAAACCTTCTTCTTTTCCTATAAAATATTTCATAAAATAATCCTCAGTGATACCAGAAAATTCCTTTGTCTCGTGCCATAGAGCGGCTACATCGGTGTTGATTATACGCTCTATCTCAAATTCTCCGATGACCTTCTGGGTGGGCGAGGAGGCATAGACGACGATGCTCTTGATGTTGGCATTTTTGAAGATTGACCGTCTAAACTCGTATCTCTTGGTGCCGTCGAAAATTTTTGAGGCAAACTCGGGCTTGATGGAGAGGAGGACACGCATGGCTGTGAATGAGGTTTTAAAGAGCTTGGAATAAACTCGAAAGCGTAGGAGCTTATTACGCTGAAAAGCACCGTAATAAGGAGCAGTACTCCAAGATAGGTTGCTAAAACGCGGCGGTTGTTTCGCTCAAACTTAGTTCTTATTAGGACGCCGAAGTCGTCACGCTTCTCTTTCGTCCATTGATAGGCGAGGTAAATATGATGATTCAGCTTATCGTTGCCCACATAGCTTTTCCATCGGTAGTTCTCCAGATTGCGGCACTTAGCGTATTGCTCATGTGCCCCCACAATATCCTCCCCATATGAGCAGACGAAGAAGAAATGCACTTTTGCCAGCGTAAAGCTGGATTGTCGGAGCATCTCCTCTCGCAAATCCTGATTCAGGTCGCGAGCCTCATTTACCCTAAAATCAATCATTTCTGTTTGAGAGAAGGCGCTCTGCACGACGGCATTAGCAGCCTTCTGGGTAATACTGAGCGAAGCTGGGTAGCCGCCACTCACTCGGAAACGCAGATAAACAGGCCGACCGCGCTGCTGAAAATTTAGTTTAAATACAGTACCACCGAATAGGCTTTGCCGTTGCACGTTCTGCGGGCCGGTTTCATAGATGTCGCATATCTCTTGGTCACCCTTTTTAATAAGACGGGACTTGGAGCTGGGTTCCGAGGCTACAGTATAGTTTTCATTGAAAATAGCGCTGACTAGGTTTGAGTCGGTGATAAACTTCCCGACAATATCCTCGAAGCAGCTAGGTGATACCTCAAAGGGAAAGTAGATACAAAGCTGACGTACCTCGGCTGGGTGGGGTATCATGATACCGATATCCAGAAAACGCAGGTAGTTATTGCCGTTGGGCAGCTTCCAGAGGTTAAAATGAAGCTCTATGGTGCTCTTCTGAGCGCCTCCCTGATTCGACTCATACCAGACAGCTATAGTCTTAGCCGGATTTGGGGTGGTGCTCATATAGCCTCCACCGATTTAGTTACCATAAATCTCCGGTCTGACTCGCTAGCCGTTAAAATTTTGTCCAAGTCATCTTTGCTCAGGCGAGCAAAGCCTTGGGGCACTGAACGGGTGTCCGCAATTACGCCCAACTCAATCAGTTTAGCCAAGTTGGGCCGCTTCGGGAGAGAGTAAGCCGATAGGAAATTGACGATGAATGGCCGGTTGCGCTTGTAATTCCAATGCGTTGCTAATTCAGTATCGTCGAATACACTGCGCTTACGGCACAAGTCTATAAATTTCCTCTCGTCGGCGATGCCCAATTCAACGTTTTCTACTACCCCAATAGTTGTAACTACGCCAGCGTAGTATCCACCAGTGCGGTAGAATACGATAAGGTCGCCGGGCTTCATGCTGCGCTCAAACGAACGCGAGATATAAACCTTACTAATGGCATTTCGATGCGGCTCAGGATCTACAAAGTCTGCCTTGGATTCGTTATTGAGGATAGAATCCGGCAGCAATTCGGTGTGATAGGCCGGATAGATGGGTACGAGAAACACGTTGGCATCGGCGGATACATAAGGGTAGGTGAGCTTGGGGTTAGTCCGATCTACTGCCGGGTGAAAGTCTCGAATGTACACCAGCTCGTCGCCGGTGGCCGTTGCCTTCTTGCCGTGATAATTGAATCCCCACTCCTGCAATAGACCTATCAGGCGCTTCTGCTCCAGCGTTTTGTCAAAGATGGTAACGTAAATCTCTCCTACGCCAAACCGCAAGGCGTTGTCGAATATGATTTTTAGAAAACGCTCTCCAATCTTAAAGCCATTTTGCACCACTTTAAAGGTGCCGATTTTCAACCGTTTGGTTCGACCCATTGGCGGTGTGATGTCGCCGTAATATTCGTCCTGCCCTTCCTGCTTTAGGTAAAGGAAGGCTACAATGTCGGTGCCTACCGAGCAAATGTAGGCCAGTTCATCGGCCTTCTTATTGAACCACTTGTCGAAACCGGGATAGTCTTCCCGAAAGCTATCAAAGAATGGGTCAGCCAGCTTAATATTGCCAAAGAGTTCTTTCTTAACCGACAGCACTTTATAATCAGTCAGCCCCGGGTTCTCTGCAGTTACTTTCTCCAGGAAAGAATCAATGGTAAATACTCTTTCACTACATCCCAGCGCTTTTGCTTTCCTATGGATGTTGCGGTCTTCCGTAATCAACGAATCGACCCGGCCAATGAAGACCTCATTCAGAATGGCGGTATCCGTAAAATCATTGGCAGTTTTATCGTATTTGGCGCTCAGCGCGGTTACTTCTGGCCCAACAGGTGCTATTGTCTTCAACACGTGGTAGCTTGACAGCTTGACAGCCATAGTTCTAACTACCCTAGGGTCTTTGTGTCGCCGTATTTCCTCTAGTGTGTCAGGGTGAATACACTTGACATATTTCAAGTCGTCAAGCCATTTGAACAAGTGGCCAATATCATCTTTTACGATAGCGCTTGTTTCCCGGTGGATAACGATGTTAGTGTCGAGGAGGACTCGCATAAGTTTGTTTATATGTGGGTAGAGAATCGGCGCCCAAATCTATGTGCTATTCTGCACAAGTAAACGAACATTCGCACGATGTCAATAGCGCCCTTACTTATCAAGAGCGTTCGTTTATAAATTAGGGAGCCTCACTGGCGTATTTGCACAGTAACGAGGCTGTGAATTGAAGAGGCGGTGCTCTGCCGCTACAGCCCGAGGGCTTGAGCTGCATTATATGAAATCACGTTGTTAAGCTGCGTGTAGCGCTCAATCATGGCATCAGTTTTCTGCTTGGTCTGGTTCTTAATAGCCTTGTGAGACTGGCCATTGAGCACGGCTACGGTCACAAAAGACACGCGCAGTGAGTGGGCTGAGTAAGCCGGTCCGAGGCGCTTTTGCACCAGCTTGTTGATGGAAATATCTGAAAGCCGCTTGTCCGAGGGCGCGGCCATCTGTCCAAGAGATGCCCGCGGAATCTTCACAAACAGCGGTCCCGTGGTCCGGCCCAGCAGATTAAGCCAAGCCCGGAGGCAGCGCACGGGGCAGAAATCTGCATTTGGGGCATAGAAAATGGCTTTGTCTTCCACCGCGCCATACTGATTGGTCTTGCTTTTGGCCAGATGCACCAGCAAGGCCCGCTCCGTAAATTCCAGCTGCTCGATGTTGAGGTCCACCAACTCGGAGCGCCGGAAAGCCCCCGCGAAGCCGACTAGCAGCAGCGCCCGGTCCCGCACGCCCGCCGTCGTTTCCAGGTCGATGCTCCGAATGGCCTGTTTCAACTCCTCGACGGTAAAAGCCAGCGCCTGGTCCTGCCGCTTGCCCAGGGTGCGGGCAATGCCTTCCATGACAATGTTGAGCGCATCCACCGTCGCCGGCATCGGGTGGCCGCTGAGTTGGTGCGCCTTGCGGATGGCGGCCAGGTGCCGCCGGATGGTGGCCAACGCGTGCGGCCCAGTGAGGGGTTGTTGCCCCTTCTTTTTCTCCCTACCGCCCCCAGTATCTGGAGTCGGCTTTTCAGAAGCCAGGTAGGCCACGTATTCCGTCAGGGTGGTGACGTCGGCCGGCACTGCCGTAAAGCCGTGCAGCGCGCAAAACTCAGCATAGCTATTCAGGTCCGACTTATAAGCCCGCTCCGTGTTGGCGGCACCCTGCAGGCCCGTTTCCAGGAAACCGGCTACTTTAGACGAAGCCCGCGCCAGGTTGGCAGCGACTGCTGAACCCGTCGTTACAGCGGGTACGTTGCGTAGGGATTTACTCATGGTCCGGGGTGAAGGGCTAAGTTGAGCAGCGGATGGATGAGGCTATACTCAGAAGGTGGTGTCGTCCATGAAGTTCACCCAGCGCAGGTAATCCGCTTCGCTGAGCTGGTGGGCCATGTAGTCATGCACCGAGTGGCCCCGTTGGGTGAGAATGAAATCCTGAAACGAGGGCGAACCGCCCGCCCAGCAGGCGGCCATGCCCCGCCGCAATAGCAGTACCCGGATAGCCGAGGGGTGACTATCCACCCATTTGATATATTCTTCCGGCGTGGGTTGATAAGCACGGGCTTGCTGCAGGTAAGCCAGCGCTTGAGTAGTTACCAGTTCAATGAAATCTATCTGACTCATATTACTTAACAGTCCAGTGGTAGCCGCGCCGGTAAGCCCAGAGCACCAGGTTGGGGGCAATATCTTGCGTGAAGCGGTAACGGGAGTACGTGTACAGGGCGAACAGCCCCGGCACCACCCACACCAAAACCGGGTGAGCGGTTTTGACGGTATGTATGATGAATAGGTGCAGCAGCAGTGACGGGACAACGCAGGCCACCAGCAAACACAACGTGAACGGCAGCAGCCAGTGCCGGGTACCGCGCAGGCGCAGGCCGATAGCCACTCCTTTAAGTAAGTAGAGCAGCGCGTAGAAGCCGTAGGCCAGCGCCCCGATGCTCAGCAGCCGGGCATACCCGAAACCCGGCCCGAGAAAATCCAGGTTGGTTGTCAGCACTAGGCCCAGCACTAGGAATGGAGCCAGCACCAGCGTTTCGACTACCAAGCGAAAGCCCAGGCCCAGCACCACGGCTAGTCCGTTGCCAATAGCCTTACCGTTTTGATAGGACTGTCGAATGTTGGGCGCGTTGCGGCCAGCCTCGTAGCCATCTTCGTAGTCAGACATGCTGTTATAAATTGCGGGTGAGAGTCGCATAGTGATAGAAGCTTTTACCAGTAGTATTTGCCTTTAGTTGAGATAAAAAAACAAGTTATGATAATTGAGTCTTATCATAACTTGTTTTCAAACGTACGGCAAAAAAAATACCCAGCCAGAAATCGGCCGGGTATCCATTAGCTACTGACAATATTTCTCCGCACTATTTGTGGCGACAAAATAGAGTTGAAAGCAATTGGGTAGGCTGAGCGTGAGGTACCGCGCAGTTGGTACCAATAAGGACGCGGCGCGGGCAGAGCCGGTTGGGGGCCACGCGGCCGAGCAGTTACAACCGTGACCATGCCGACAGAACCGGCCGACAGCCCGATGAACGGGAGCAGGCATGAATTGAGGTTGGTCAGCATAAGTAGGAAGAGCTATTCCCCGATGACGTACACCGGCACGGCCTGCGCGTCGATGCCCCGGCCGGTTTCCTTCTTGACCTCTTTGCCATCCAGCAGGATTGAGCAGGTGATTTCCGAGGCCGCCGTGCCGCCGTCGATGCTGGCCAGAATGGTCAGGTTGTCGCCCTGTTTCATGGTGCGCTTAAACTTATAGCTCACTGGCAGCGGCGTGTTGCTGAGCGTCGTATTGCCGCCGCTTTCGTTGGTGTAGCTCAGGTAGTCCGATACCGGGGCATTGGAAGTAACCTTGTATTCTACCTGATACTCTTTCGGCCCCGAGGGCGTAGCATCGTTGTCTTTCGAGCAGCTGGTGGCCAGGGCCGCGCAGCTCAGCAGTAGATAGGCAAGTCGTTTCATAGGTCAGAAAGGGTGGTTAGCGGAAGTGATACCGCAGGCCGGCACTCGCGTTACCGGGCCATTGGTCGATTAAAGGGTTGTTGAACAGGTAGCCTTTCGTGCCGGTGGCCACGAGGGAAAGACGGTTGCCGAGGAAGAAATCAACTTCGGCCCCGGCTTGCGGGCCGTAGGTGAAGCGTTGCGGCTCGCTGGCATCGGCAGCCACGTCGCCCGTACGATTCTCGTTGGTGCGCTCGTAGCCGGCCCCCGCCCCGATGAGCAGATGCACGTAGGCAAACTCCCCAATACGGAACAGTTGCGGGGCGATAAACAGCCGGCCCTGATAGGTCGAGTATTCACCCCGAGCGCCGAGGTTGCCAGCATCCCGCAGACCACTGGCCCGCAGGGCCAGCTTATTGGTGAGCATGGAATTGTAGCTCAGCTCGTAGTAGTCGCCCTTTTCGGAGCGCCCGAGGTGGGCACCCCAGCTGGAAATGTGTTTAACGTGGCGTTGAGCCAGGGCCGGCGATATGCCGGCCCCAGCCAGTACAAGCGCCACAAGCAGGAGCTTTTTCATGCGGGTTTAGCGACGGGGACGGGCGCGGTCCATTTTAATGAGTGACTGTTGAACCAACACGTCGGCGTACACCAGCTCCGCCGCCTGGCGCGAGGGACCGGGCTGCGAGGATTCGGCCAACAGCCGGTCGGCTTCCTGGCGCAGCTGCATCGCCTTTATCATGTTGTCGTTTGAGGAGTTGAGGGCGGCCATCCGCTCGCCTTCCGTCATGGCGTAGCGGCCCGGATTCTTGAGCGTGGCATTCATTTCAATGCTCTGCTGCGTCATTTCGTCGGCAATCTTGTAGTAGCCGAAGGCGGTAGCAATCTTCTTCTTCTGCATCATTTCTTCGTAGGCGAATGTCGAAACGGCGGCTTCTTCGCGCTTGGCCTGATACTGGGAAGAACTCATGCGGCCGCCTGCGGCCGTGGCCCCCGCGCCAAAGCGGGAAAACACGTCGTACACGGTGTTCAGGTCCTGCTGCGGGTTGTTGAGCTGCAGGGCCTGCCGCAGGCGTTCGGCTTTCTGAAACACCGGCATGTACTGGTTGCTCTGGCCCCGGCCAGACATGGACAGCGCCCGCGCAAACAGCTCCTGCGGATTGGAGAGGCGCAAATCCTGAATGCTTTGCACCTTCCGTAAGTCGGCCTGCACCTGCCGCTGTAGCTGCAGCGTCTGGTCGGTAATGTCCTTTACCTGACCGGTAATATCCTTGGTGACACCGGCAATCTGCCGGGCATCTTTTACTACCTGGTAGTTTTTGACGGTTTCGGTCCACTGGGCCAGCCGTTTGGCGAAGTCGCCAATGTGAATGCCCATGTGCAGCGGGTCATTTACTACGGCTTGCGCGGAGGCCTCCTTAGTGGAGAAAACCAGCGTAACGGCCAGCAAAGCGGGCAAAAGGAGCTTTTTCATAGTCGTAAGCTTTTAAGTGAACGGAAAGGAATCAGCGGCCACTCGCGGCTTCCGGCCCCAGCTGGCCGGCCGCCGCCGTGGTAATCAGGATGGGGTAGCCATCGGGGAGCAGCACGTCGCGCAGCTTGGTGCGCGTTTTGGGCCGGGAGAGCACCGTCGCCGCGACGCGGCCCCCGACGCCCACCACCGAGTTAGCGGCCGACGCTGAGCGGTCGATGGCGGTACTGAGTTCCTGCGTGGTCTGCTGCTGCAGGTCGCTGCCGGCCATGGAGGCATCTTTGGCAATGCGCTTCACCGGGTCAATCATGATGCCGGGCATGTAATTGAAGTCGTAGATGTCGGCATCGACCCGCGTTGGGCCGAGGCGGTTGACTTCCAGCGTCACGTTGTTATTGCCCACCGTGGCCACGGCCGCGAAGACCATGTTCTTGGGAAAGGTCACGCCGCTGACCACGGCATCTTCCAGCAGGCGCAGAATGACCACCGAGCCGGTGCGGACCTTCTGCTCCCCGTTGATGACGCACTTAAAAAACACGTCGGGGGTAAGTTGTTGCTGCTGCTGGTAGTTGCCCTGCGCCATCAGGCGCGAGGAGTTGCCCACTTTGACGGTATTGAAGCCATCCATGCCGGGGGCATTCATCCGGGTGGCCAGCAGCTGCGCGGTCTGGTTGGGGTCGCGGTAGCGTTTGCCCGTCATGCGCTCGTAGGCAGCGCGGGTTTCGGGCGGGGAGCTGGCCAGCATCGCCAACACGTCCGGGTCGGTTTCAAACGGGGTACCGTCCGCGTCCCGCGCCGGCACCAGGCTACGGGCAGCCGAAGAGGTGCGCCGCCGGCCGCCGCCGCCGCTGGCCGTGATACGGCGACGGGGCACCACCAGCGTTTCTGAGCGGTAAGAGCCGGTGCTTGGGTCCTGAATAGTCGTCTCGATGGTATCCACGTCGGCCGCGGCCACGCGGGCGGCCTCGGCCCGACGGGCCGCAGCCTGAGCGAAAGCCTGAGCGCGCCGCCGCCGCCGCAGCGCCTGCCCGGTCGTATCGACGGCAAACACATCGACCACATCTTCATCGGTCGGGGTCGCCGGGGCCGATTTGGCGTCCATTTCGGCGCGGCGCTGGGCCTCGATTTGGGCTGAAGGCGAGGCGACGGGCGAAACCGGCGAGGTTTCGGGCGAAGCAATTTCCGGCTCAATGTTCGCCGAGGCAGCCGCTACCGGCTCCTTTTCCTGTTGGGCGGCTTCCTTTGCGGACTTAAGCCATAAGAACAGGCCACCGACCACGAGCACCAGCAGCAGGCCGGCAAAGGCCATCCAGTTGGTACGCAGGATTTCGGTGGGCGTACGTTTCTCAACCACGGCCGCTGGCCGCTGCTCCTGCTCATTTTCGGGGCTCGGCGGTCGAACGGCCGGCTGATTTTGGGAGGTGATGGGTTCCATAGGGATAGGGGCCGGCGGCCTTAAATGGTGGAGGCGCGGTTAATCACCCGCGAGGGCACCGGCAGCACCAGCACCCGTGCCCCGTTGAGTTCGCGCAGGGTTACTTCCAGGTAGCCGCGTTCCGTGGCCGCGTACAGGGGAATGGCGTAGGTCAGGTAGCCGGTGGTGCGGCCGGTGATAATCTGATTGGCCAGCCCGCCCGAGGGAGCCAGCGGCCGGCGCGCTTCGTTCTTTTTGCGGGCCAGAAACTTCTTCTGAGCATTTTCCACCAACTGGAAATCGGTGAAATCGACGTTGTAGTCGATGTTGGTCTTGTTGATGACCTTGAAGCGCAGGTAGGTGAAATCCTTGTCGTTGCGCACGTTGGCCAGCGATAGCACCAGGTCATTATCCACCACGGCTACCGCCTGATGCTCTTCCTTGGCTTTGCGCAGCTTGCTGAGCTTGCCCTCGACCTCGTTTTTCTTCGCCAGCTCCTTGTCCAGCGCCAGCTCGTTTTCCGGGGCCGAGCCGGCCGCCGTGCCGGTGCCGCTCATGCCCAGGGCCCCGTCCTTCTGAAAGTCGTAGAGCTGCAGAACCGGCCGGTTGACAAACACGAGACGCCCCATCCAATACTTCGAGCCGTAGCGAATGAGCATGGGCGTAGGGGGCGCATTCTTGCGTTTGGCACGCACGAACACGGCATTTGCTTCGATTTTGACCAGGTAGTTATTGGCCATGCCCACATCGACGAGCGACACCGGGCCACCGAACACGAGGTAGGTAGTGGAGCTGTCCGAAACGGCCACGTCCAGCAGAGTTTCATTGGCCACCACCACCGAGGAGGGCGGGCGCTGGGTGCGGGCGGTTTGGGCCGAGGCCCCGGCAGCGGAAAAAAGCAGGCCCAGCAGGGCCGGCAGGATATAGGTAGGCATGATTGACATCAGGTTTAGGGGTTAGCGAGGAGCCGGGCCAGCCGGCGCGGGAGTGGTAGCCGCCGGAGCCGGGGCCTCATCGGGGGCCGGGGCCAGGCCACTTTGCGCTTCCTGCAGGCGACGTTGGCGGTCGGCTTCCTGCGACTGCAGCAACTCCGTTTCTTCCCGCGTCAGCGTGGGCGTGTAGGGGATGTAGTCGAAGTTGGTAATCAGCAGCCCGTAGGGGTTGGCATCCGAGCGGTTGGTTTCTTCCAGGTTGAACTTGGCAGCCAGCGGCAGCGGCTCTTTCTGTTGGCCGCCGATGAAAATGCGCTGCTTGATGTAGACTTGACCGGCCCAGGGGCGCTTGCTCATGTCCACGAGCACACTATCCACCGTCACGACGTTGCGGGCCGCGTACCGCTCGTAGTTCTGCAGCACCTGGCCCCGCGTGAAGCCCTCGTAAATCCGTCGGCCCCCACGGCCCTCAATCAGCGGCAGGGCCGCATCCAGGTTGGCCTTGTAAGTGTATTGGTCGTGGCCGAACATGGTTTGCATGAACTGGCGCACCAGGTTGCGAGCCTCGTAGGCGGTGTGGGCATCCGTTCCGGCCGAAAGGGCCGCTACCGAGCCGGTTTGCGAGACGACGTACACGCGCTTACCGCTGTTCTCGTAGGCCCGGTACACCAGGAAGCCCGAGGCCAGGGCGACCAGCAGCAGGGCTAAAACACTCCCCAGCGCCAGGTTGCGCATGGTGGAGAAGGAGGTACTCAAATCTTTGGCGGAATCCATCTTATAACTGGTTAGAAGGTCAGGCTGGAAGGGTGAAATCAGGTCGTTTGGGCATTTTCTTCCCTACCGCTCCATCATGTGAGCAGCAGAAAAGACCCTTTCAGAAGAGGGGATTTAGGTAGTCCAGAGGCCCGAGGCCCGCTGCCGGTAGGAAGGATTCAGGGCATCCGACATGGTGATGGAGGGCAGTCCCGAGGAGGCGGAGCTACTTGCTTCGCCGCCACCTCCGCTGCCGCCGCCACTAGGGCTACCTGTGCCGCCGCCGCTGCCAGCACTGCCGCTACTGCTACCGCCGCCGCCAGCATTGCCCATTGCCCGACCCACGGCCGAGGCCAGACCGCCCCCACCGGGAGCCGCCACTCCGGCCACCGTCGTCGCCGCGCCCATTGCCATCCCGGCCATCTGGCCGGCGAATCCCTGCACGGCCGAGGAGCCGATGAACAGGGACGTGAGGTAGGGCACGATGATGTAGAGCATCACGAAGGCCACCGACATGAGCATGAACTTGGTGTCATCCACCGATTGGGCCGGCCCGCCGCTGGCCAGTATGCCGCCCGCGACCCGCTGGGTATCGGCAAAAAAGCCGTACATGGTATCCAGGAGCACGAACGTGAGCCCCCACATCTGCACGGCGATGAAGTTCTGCAGCCACTTCATGGCCAGCTGACCGAAGGCCGGAATGACGGAAAGCGTCATGGCGATAGGCCCGGAAACGTAGAGGAAGCCGAGGATGAACTGTTGCAGGAACGTCATTATTTCCCGGACGATAAGCACGGTGGTAGCCGTGAAAAGTCGCGTCATAATGCCCGAGAAGGTGAAGGAGCTGAGCGTGTCGGAGATGCTGCTAATCATGGCGGCCGCCCCCGATACAATGTCGCCCATCCCGATATTGTCATTGCTGGCCGCTGCCGCCACCGCCGGCGGCGTAGTCAGGGCGCTGAGGGCTTCGGCCGCGGACTGGTCGGTGGAGAACAGGGCCGTAAAGGCCGCAATGCCGGTACCCAGGGTATCAATCAGGCTCTGGTAGAAAAAGAGCAGGAAGAATATCCAGGTAGCCTTGATAATTGGCCCCCAGTCCATTGCCAGGCCGCTACCGCTGATAAAGCCGCGCCCGATGGTGTAGAGCAGGGCGATGCCCATCAGCGAGGGCGTCAGAAACCGGCAGGCCGTGAGTACAATGGCTAAGGTCTGGTCACAGGCGCGCAGAAACCCCGGGTCGATGCCGTAGGCCACCATTAGAAAGTTGCTCATCATTTCCCCCCGAGCTTGCGGCTCTGCTTATCTTCGACAAACTGGTCCACGGCGTAGTCGAGGCGCTGCACTTTCACGTCCTCGTACTGTATCTCCCCATCGGTGCCGACCACGAGCTGGCCGGCCTTGTCCACTTTGGGGCGGCGGTTGGTCTGCTGGTAGAACTTTACCAGCTTGTTGAGGTGGTTGCGCTCCACCGGCTTGGACGTCAGGATGGCATCGAGCTGGGGTGAGGCCTCCAGGGCAAATACCTTCCCTTTGGCTCCCTGCTTGATGAAGAACTCGCGCAGGGCATCAGTCGAGCGCACCGACTTAATCAAATCCATCTCGTGGCCGGTGAGGCCGAGTGGGGCCTGCAGCTGGGCCAGCGAGTCCGGGTTGATGTGCCGCAGGATGATTTTGGTAGCCGAGTTGTTGATAATGGCCGGCCCAATCTTGCTGCTGGTAATCTCGGTGATGCCCTGGGTGATGATGGTCACCGAGCCGTTGGTTTTTCGAATCGTGCGGTACATGGATTCGATGAACTCTGAGAGTACCCCGCTGAGCATCGTCCAGGCTTCATCCAGGGCGATGTACTTCACGTCATCCGGGAACTTGCGAAACAAATCCAGGCTCAGCTCGGTGATGAGCATGGCCACCACGGGGTATAGGTCGGGGTCGGCCTGCACTTTGGCCAGGTCGAAGCAGATGAGCCGGTACTCGCTCAAATCCACGTCGCGCTTGGCGTTGAGCACCCGCTCGTAGCGCCCGCCACTGATGTACTGACCCAGCACCAGGAAAAACTGGTGCATGTCGATGTACTTCATGTTTTTCTGGTACTGCCGGCGCGCCCCGTCCAGCGGGTCCGCTTCCTGTCCTTCGCCGGGCACCGATACCGGCTTTTGCATATCGGCGTCGTAGCGCTCCACGAAGCGGTAGAAGCTCTCCATGCCGGGAAACTCCTCATCCTTCTGCCCCAGCTTGTCGTGCTCGTTGAGATACCCGTAGTATTCAATCAGAAACCGGCTGAGGATGGTGCGTTCCGACTTATCCAGGCCCGTGTCCTTGCCCCCTTTCCAGAGGGCGGCAATCAGGGCCAGGTGGAAGTTGGTTTTCTCATCGTTGTAGAGCCACTTGTTGCCGTTGGCTTTGTCGCGGGGCACGATGAAGGGGTTGAACTCAATCGGGCGCTGCGGGTCGTACTCGAAGTAGGTGTTGTCGAAATCCTCCCCGTTCAGGGACTGCAGCACGTTGCGGTAGGTGCCGCCCACGTCCATGATAATCTGCCGCGCCCCCTTCTCGTAGCGCTGCACAATCAGGTTGCCGAAAGTGTAGGACTTGCCCGAGCCGGAAGGCCCGATAACCATGGCATTCTGATTGTCCAGCGCCGTGTTGAACAGGTTCACCTGCACCAGATTGCGGAAGCGGTCTGTGAGGTATTCTCCTACCGGGTCGGTTTTGTAGGTAGCGGTCCAGTGCATGTAGCAGGCCCCCCGGTCGGCGGTGGTGGTCAGCCAGCGGTCGGGTACCTGGTTAGCGTTGCCCGGCAGCAGGCCGAAGAATACCGGCAGGGCCAGGTAGCTTTCCACGACGCTTTCCGTGCCGAACATATAGCGGAAGGCGGCCGTGGCCCGCTCGACGTTTTCCCGCCGGCTGGTATCGTTGGTATCCCACAGCATAACCGAGAGATGCAGGCCCACAATCTGCTTGTTTTCGGCCCGGACTTCGGCGGTAAACTCCTCGACTTCCGCCGCCCGCAGGTGGTTATCCTGAGTGGCCAGGAAGGAGAGCGAGGCATTTAGCTTGCGGTCGGTATCCAGGCTGCTCAGCTCAGCGCGGGTATCCTGAATCATCAGGGCCTGCGTGAGGACGTGCGGGCACTGGAGAATATGCGTGAGCGGGTAGAGCATCGGCGCGGTGACGCCGTAGCTGTTTTTCACGGCCGGGTAAGCGTCCGAGCCCTGCCCCACCATCGACAGGACATTGACCTTCTGCTCGCCCACGCTGAACGTGCCCATATCGTTGCCCATCTCGCGCTCCTGCCGGGTGGGCTGGCCGTCGAAATTGAGGTTGAAGTACTGCAGGTACAGCTGGTGGATTTCCTGGCTGCTGAGCCGCTCGAAGGTGACGCCGCCCAGGTTCTTGATGCCCTGAATGAATTCGACCGCACCGCTTTCGGCCACCTCCAGGGTTTGCACCAGCTGCGCAAACGGATTCTTGAGCACGGCCTCGCCGGCGCGGGCCACCAGGGCATTCACCGCATTGGTTTTGGGCGACTTTACCGCCGCCGGCGCAAACGAGATGAACAGGTAAGACTTCTGGAACAGCACCAGCCGCTCGAAAAAGTGCTTGTTCATTTTGTTTTCAAAGTAGGTCTGCTGGGTTTTGTCTTCCCGATAAGGCCGGTCGTAATAGATGTCCGTTTTCTGCACGATGCTGCCCACCGGCAGTGCCCGCAGCACCCCGACGAGGGCGGCTTGGAAGGCCTCATAGTCTTCAATGGTCCAGCTTTCCATTTCGGCCGGCTCGACCAGGAAGCCCACGCCGACGCGCCCATCCTTGAACACGACCTTGTCGCCCTCGAAGCTATGCACCGGCATCACCGCGCTAAACGCGGTGGTTTTTGGCTTTTTTGTCATGAGCGGGAGTTGGTAAAGGCCCCACGGCCAGGCGGCGGGGCTGAATGAAGGTGAAGGAGAGCCACCCCATCAAAAAGCCGGGCGCTTGCTTGCGGCTCAGGTAGCGCAGGCCCATAATGAGGCCCAGTTCCACGATGATGACGAGCAGGTAGATAATGCGGGGGATTTTGACCGCCATCCCCAGAAATCCGAGCAGCAGCACGGAACCGATGAACAGGCCAACCATGATGCCCAGGTCCTGAATATTCATGCCCAGGACCTGGGCTGGTCGCTCAATAGACTTGTAGGAGCGCATGAGAGCGGAAAATCAGGGCTTAGCGTACGCCACCTTCGCCGCCGCCTACGGCCCCTACCAAATCGTCCTTGAACAGCTGGAAACCGAACCACAGGATTACCCCGCCGACGAGCCAGCCCAAAGAGCCGAGTGCATCCGGGGCACCCTGCACGAACTTCATGACCACGCGAATCAGGCCGATAACCAGCACGATGGCGAAGATGACCTGCACAATGCCCACGACGGTTTCCTGCACTCCTTCGAGGGCACCTTGGGCACTACCGCTTTGGGCAAAAGCCGCCCGGTTGGACAACGCCAGGGCCGTCAGCACGGCGTAGGCGCGTTTTTCTGCATTGGATGGTTGGTAGGCGTGTCCGGCAACAGCCAATTTCTTGGCCAGGGAAAGGGGTTTGGTGAACATGGGAGAAAGGGTGTTGGAAATGGAGTGTGAGGGCGCTTATCTCCCCGGAAGCGGTGGAAAACGGATTAGGCGCAGCGCAGCAGTTGGCTGGCTGGCGTAGGGCTGGCACGCGGCATCGCCCGGGCCAGACAGGTCTGGCCCGGTGCTTAAAAGCAGTTGGGGGCGGATGGGGCGGGCACTGGAAGAAGTGGGAAGGCCGGAGCGGCGGGTAGCGGGGATGAGTGAGGTAGCATAGCGGGAGGGTAGAAATGAGAATGAGTAGTTGCTCGTAAGTAGGCCGGGTGCCGGCCGCCGGGCCGGCTTACTTTCCGGGATACAGCCCCGTCAGCGCCGCTTTCTGGCTGGCATTCTTGGCCGCGAGGGCTGCCCGCTTGCGCTGGCGTAGCTCTACCTGCTTCAGCTGATTGGCTTGGTCATTTTTGGTCGGGGCAGCCGTCGTAATCGGGTTGTCATAGAGGGATTCCGGCACGGCATCATCTGCCGCAGCTACCGGGGCTGAATGCGCAGTGTCAGCCGTAGAGGCCGTTTCAATAGTTGGAACTGCCGCTTCTTCCATGCCCGTAGTGGTCGGGCTTTCCGGCTCGTCGATACCAAGCCTATCAAAAACCGACACTGCCGCCGTACCTAGCGCGTGAACCGAAGAGACTACCGGTGGCGCACCATCGGTCGGCGTGGCCTCTGCCTCCTCAGTGGCCGGCACCTCTGCTGTCGTCATAGCGGCCTCATTCTCAGCTGCAGCATCCGCCGCAGATTCCGTAGTCGCCAGTTCCCGCGCCGTGATTTGGTCGGCTTCCATGCGGTCCGCTTCCGCCTGTAGCTCCTGCTCCTCCTTGGCCCGGAAATCCTCTTCGGGCATCAAGCGCGAGATGGGGTTGTCGGCTGACACGGGCGGCGCGGCTTCGGCCGGCGTGGGCGTTGGCTTTGGCCCATAGTGAAAGGAGCGCACCGACCGGTGATTGCTGGTGGCTACCAGCACCTCCGGCTTGCCCTTCCCGCTGCCGGTGAAGCGCCACCACACCAGCCCCAACAGGGCCGCGAGGGGTAGAAGTACCAGCAGGAAGAACAGGGCAGCTTGCATACTGGCGATGCTTTACGCCCTGTGTTCTGATAAAGTTCTGAAAGATTTCTAAAGTAATTCTTTTAAACTTCTTAAAAGTTTCTGCGTTAGCCGCACTAGTTCGTTTCCGCAGCCTCAGCACCCATCAAGCTGACCGGCGGCTAATCGTACTATTTTGGCTTTTTGAGTTACCTGTTTGCAGCGTTTAGCTGCAATTTGTGTCTTTGTGGATTCTTTGCGTAAGCATCTGTCCACTCACACCTTTTGCACTATAACACCAACTGTTTACATGGTACCATCTCCACACATTTCGGCCCCGCTGGGCTTCCCCGACCTAAAGCTTTCCGTCCCCTATGCCGACGCCATCCGCTACGCCCAATTCCGCCTGTTGATGCTGGCTAAGGGGGAGTTGAAGTCGTTCTGCGAACAGCACGAGCTTCCTTACACCAGCATTGTTGGCCTGAAAAACAACTCCCTCAAACGCGAAGAGCCGCGCTTACTACAGCGCCTGCTCCGCAGCCTGGCCGTCGATACGGAGGTAATCCGCATCCCCCCCAACAGCCAGAGTCCCCGCTTCCTGTTTCCTACGGTAGAAGCCCTGACCACTTTTCAGCAGCAGCTCAAATGCTTTGACAGTGGCAACCCTCCCCTTCCCGAATCCGAAGCCCCCACGGGCGGCGCGGAATCCCCTACCCCGTAACCACGACCGGATAGCCTTCCTGGTAGCCGAGCGGTACTTCTCACCGCTTTTCTTTCCCCGCCCGGAGCTACTGGTCATTTAAGACCACCAGTAAGCTACCCGCGATGAATGCACACCGTGAGAACGACCCCAACGAGCTTGACCGGTTCAAGCGTGATATTGACCTCGTAGACTACGCCGAGCGGCAGGGCTACCAGATAAAAAAGGAAGGCAAGCGCGGCGACTGGCACCAGCTCGAAAAAGACGGGGAGGTGCTCATCGTCACGCGCAAAGACGACCATCAGGTGTACCTCAATACCGGCGACGACCGGGACAAGGGCAGCGTCATTGATTTTGCGAAAACCCGGGGCGGTGATGGCCACGGGCTTAATTTGGGGCAGGTCCGCCAGCAGCTACGCGAGTATCTGAATGACGGGCCTGCCCCAACTCGTGCCTACGCCCCGGCCGCCGACGTGACCCGGCTGAACGCGTTGCCCGTTGGCAACCCTGACCACGAGCGCCAGGCCGAGGAAGACCGCCGGACGCGGCTGATTTCCGAGGTGCTGGGCGTGAAGCGGGAACTGACCGACCGCACGTACCTGCACGGCCGGGGCATCGAGGACCAGACTATCGACAGCCCGGCTTTTCAGGGCCGCATCTTCACCGCGCAGCAGAACGAGCATAAGAACACGGCCTTTCCCTTATACAACGCCGAAGGGCTGGTCAGCGTCGAGCAGAAGAACGAGCACTACAAAAACCTGCTTCCATTGCCTAAAAACGGTATTTGGGTATCCCACCCCACCGAGGGGAAAGGCACTCAGGTAGAGCGCATCATCGTCAGCGAGTCGGCCATTGATTCGTTGTCCCACCACCAGCTGAAAAGCGGCCAGGACCAGAAAAACACCATCTACATTGCCACCAGCGGCACACCGACCGAGGCCCAGGTAGCCCTGATTCAGCGGGTGATTGACAAGCAGGAGCCCCGGGAGGTCGTATTGGCCAACGACCGCGACGCCGGGGGGCGGCAGTTCAACATGAACTACCTGAACGAGCTGCACCCGGCCCGGCCGCTGGTGCCCGTGGCCGAGCAGGAAGCCTACAAAGAGCCGACGCGGCCGGTGCAGTGGCACGCCACCAGCGACAAGTACCACACGGGCTTGAAAGTGACCTATCACCACGACTCGGCTGAAGCCGGCGCGCAGCAGGTGCAGCAACTCAGCGACCGGGTAGGCCAGATGAACGGCACCCAGGAAGCCGGCCCCACCATTGCCCTGGAGGTGCAGCGCAGTTCCGACCGTGAGACGGTGCTACGGTTGTCGGTGGCCAAAGCCGACACCGCGCAGTTGGAGGTGCTGACCCACGAGCTATACCGGCAGCGCGAACAGCTACGCCCGGAGCCGGAGCGCCAGCAGGAGACATTTCTGCGGGTAGATTACCCGGTGGCAAAGGACTGGAACCGCGACCTGGAGTTAACCCGGCAGGGCCTGAATGCCGAGCAAATCCGCTCCCAGGCCCAGCGCGACGAGCAGCAGCGCGAAGCGGAGCGGCAGCAGCGCCTCGCCGAGCAGCACCGCCAGGAGCAGGAGCAGCGCCAGTTGGCGCGCCAGCAGGAGCAGCAGCGCCGCGAGAACACCCCGGAAGCGCAAGAGCAGCGCGAGGCGGACGACCGCCGATTCAATCAGGTCGTGCTGGGTGCGGCCGTCGCCAGTGCCGACACAGCGCCGGACCCGCGCCCGTTCCGCTCCTACCAGTCCGAGCAGGAAGCCGCCGCGCACACCGCGCAGTTTGTGCACGCCCGAGATGCGGGGTTGGTTTTGCTGAAAGAGTACATCAACGATAACCCCGCCCCCACCGGCCGCAAGGTGGATGAAACCGAGCAGCAGGAGAACCGTGACCGGGCGCGCTACGCCGAACGAAACCCAGCCCCGGCGCTGGCCACCGTGCCGGCAGCTGAGGAGAAAACCGCGACGTGGAAGATTGACGAAGTTGCCCCCAACACCACCGGCCGCGCCGAGGCTTGGAAGGAGGTGCTGGATAACAGCTCGTACAGCTACAAGACGAGCGAAATCCGCAGTACGATTGACGAGCAGGGCATCCGCCGCGCGGAGTTCGATATGACCTATCGTAACGACCAGCCCGATATTGCCATCATCCACGCCATCATTACGAACACCAACGCCCGGGCCGAGGCCGGCCAGGAAGTATATGCCGGCGTTAGCGTCAGCGAGAGCGAGGCCGACCGTGCAGCGCGCCAGGTAGTCGCCGAGGCCGCCGCCATTCAGCCCCACAACCGCGACCGGAGCATGGACCAGGCATCGGCCACGCCGGCAGCCGAGGGGTCGCCGGAGCCCCGGGCCGCCGAAGCAGTACCCGCGCCGCAGGGCGACGAGAAGCAGGTAGTTATTAAAGTGGACGAGGTTGCGCCCGCGCCGGGTGCCCGCGGCCAGGCTGAAGCCGTGAAAGAAGCCGTGGCCGGCAGCGGAGCGAAGACCGGCGACATTCAGAGCACCACTGATGCGCAGGGCATCCGCCACTCTGAGATGACGGTTTCGTACCGAACAGACCAGCCTGAAATTGCCCGCGTCAGCCAAACGCTCGATGCAGTGGCCAGCCAGAAAGGCAGCAGCGTGATTGAGCACAGCAGCGACCGGGCTGAGCGCCGGGAAATCAGCAAGGGCTACGAAATGGCCCAGCCGCAGCGTACCCAGGAAATCACGCGGTAGCCGGGCGCGAAGCGCCCGGCTACCGCGCCGAGTTCGCCGTTTTAATGCCGGTTAAGAAAAGCCGTCCTGGTTCTCAGGGCGGCTTTTTTGTGTCGGCTGTAGGGAGGGTTTATTTTTTATTGTTGCCACTAATTTCCCGTTTCTGAGACGTGAGAGTAGTTTTTCAATAGTAGCAGCGGTGCTAGAAGCAGCTAACTAATAGCTTTTATAAGCCAAGGATTCAGCAGTTGGGCGTGTCCCTTCGGGCCGGGCTATCCAGGGCTGCGGCTACGCCTTCGGTCCTTCGGACTAAACCCTTCCTATCCCTCACGCAACGGGCCACGCCGGAAAGCAAGTCTGCTGTCTTCACTCCCGTTAGTCATTACGACTGCAGGCCCGCTTTTTCCCTCCCGCCCAAATACCAGAATTAGTGCCCCAATGCTGCCAAACGAAATCGGGAAACGATTGGGGCAGTGGGGGAAAAAGGCGGCATAAATCTATGTAAAAAGCGCGTTAATAAATGTATATAATGCAACAGTAAAGGCATGATTTGCGTTTAATAAGTATATAACAACACACACAGCAGCAACCGATTATCATGAAAAAGACCACGAAAGCCGCCGCCAAGAAAGCCACCAGCAAGGCCACCACCGCCCGCCCCGACGTGTACCAGATTGTAACCGACCGCATCATTTCGGCCCTCGAAGGCGGCATCATTCCGTGGCGCAAGCCGTGGAACGCGGTTTACGGCTTGCCCCGTAACTACGCCACCGGCCGCGTTTACAGTGGTGTCAACCTGTTTTTGCTGCATTTCAGCGGTGCCCTGCCGTTTTTCATGACGTTCAAGCAGGCCCTCGAAATGGGCGGTAATGTCCGTAAGGGTGCCAAAGGCCATCAGGTGGTGTACTACAACGTTTCCACCCGCGAGAACAAGCAAACCGGCAAAGAGGAGAAAATGCCCTTTCTGAAGTATTACACTGTGTTTTCGGTGGAGGATATCGAAGGCATTGCGTTTGATTTGCCCAAAGTGGAGAAGCGCGAATTCACCCCCAGCGAGGTAGCCGAAGGTATTGTGGAGGCGTGGGACGGTAAGCCCGCTATTCAGCACCTGCACCAGCGCGCCTACTACTCCCCTTCGCTGGACTTTGTGAATATGCCCAAGCCGGAGACGTTCACCGCGTCGGAAGGCTACTACCAAACCCTTTTCCACGAACTGACCCACAGCACCGGCCACAAGGCCCGCCTTGACCGCGCCGACCTGACCGCCGGCGAAGGCAAGCAGAGCCTGAGCTATGCCCGCGAGGAGCTGACCGCCGAAATGGGCGCTTCGTTCCTGAGTGCCGCCGCCGGCATTGCGACCGAGCAGACCGAGGAAAACGCCGTGGCCTATATCCAAAGCTGGTTGGAGCGGCTGAGAAATGATAAGCAGCTAGTCATCAAAGCCGCCAGCAAGGCCCAGAAAGCCGCCGAGCTGATTCTGGGTCACACCACCGAGCCGGACGAGCCGCAGGCTCAGGAGCAGCCCGCCGAGCAGCTGCAGCAGCCGGAGCGCGGCGCGGTGATGGTGGCCGCCACGAGCGAGGCAGCACCCGAGCTTGACGCCATCGGCCGCGAGTACGCTGCCGCAGAGTTGAGCTGGCTGGCCGCCGCTTAGCTCTCAGGGCCGGGGTAGCAGCAAAGCCGCTGCTACCCCAAAGCTCCTAGCCCTAGCCATAATTCTAGCCCTAGCTCTAATTCTAGTCTCTTTCCTGATGAAAGCCAGCGAAGCCCCCACCATTCAGCACCCCAGCTGGAACCAGTACCGCAACCGGATAATAGCCGCCATCGCCGACGTGGAGGTGATGATGCAGCAGCTTGGTAAAGGCATTAACAGCGAGGTGCTGACCGAGGAGGTAGCCGAGCGCCTGATGATGGAAATAGACACGCCCGAGGCGTATGAGACTCTGCTAAAGCTGGTTCGGGCGACCCGAGACATAGCCCGCGAGGGCCTGCGCATGACCCGCGAGGAGCAGGGAGGCCAATACGCCTTGCTTCTCGTATGATTCCCTTCTCCTGTCCATCTTATGCTACCTACCCATGCCAGAATATAAGGATTTAGCCGTCGGCGAGGCCGTGTATTACCCCTTTGAGAAGGCGGTAGGGCTGATTTATGAAACCTATACGTTCGTTGACGGACCCGACCACCGGCCCGGCGTTTCGCTGCTGCTGAGCGACGGGCGCAACGTGGGCGGCTTCAATGCCGAGGAGGCTGACCAGTACCTGGTGCCGCTGGGTGATACGGGTCTGCGCTACGAATTTGCTGACGTCGGCCAACTGGCCGGCGACTTCCGGCGCGGCGTGTTTGCCGAGGCCTTCCACAACGCCCACGTCCTGCACCTCTCGCGCACGTTGGCCATCGCCCCGCAGCGCTAGGCCGCCGGCCGGGCCTGACTAGCCCGGCCGCTTCTTCATCCCTAACCAGTACCCCGATGAGCCAAGCCGAGAAATTCGCCCCCATCGCCCTTACCTACGCTGCGCAGCAGGCATATTTAGCCATTGAGCAGCAACCCCGCAATAAGGCCGAAAAGCAGCTGCTGGAGCAGGCGCGCCGCTATGTGCAGGCCCACAGCCACCAGAATGATTTGCGCGACCTGGCCGGCGCAATCCGGGAACTGATGGGTGACGCTTACCAGGTAGGGTGCGGCAGTTGCCACATCTGGATTAAGCGTACCCCTGCCGACGCCGGGCAGCGCGGCCCGGAACGGCTGGCCGTTGTCGCTGACCGGCTGACTACGGCCTACCGGGATTGGTTCGAGCCCAGGGTGCCCAGCGGCCCCCGCCGCAGCATCCGCACCGAGCAGGGCTTGCCCGTTGCCGGTGTTCCAATCACTACCAGCATCCCTACGCGATGAGCATAGAGTGTGCTGACGGTAGCTTATGTTCCAGCTTTAGCACTAGATTGTCACATAAACATTACAGGCATTTGTTGTTGAGAAAAAGCGACTTTTCTCTTTAACCACAATTCATCCAAGAATAATAGCATTTATGAGAAACGCAAACAGCATCGTCAAGGATGAAAAGGGAAGACGGATAATTGAGATTGAAGGTGATTCGCAAGGAAAACTGGTTCTCTTGGATTCTAAAAAATACAAGTATGTTTTTGCAAGCGGTGACGAGTTAATCCCTCACCCCAATGGAGGGTGGAAGTTAGTGGATGCAGAGAGTGAGATTGAACTACCGAATGGCGGTGATTGGAAGATTAAATTTAGTGATGGCTCCAAATTGTTTCCGATACCATATAAGGACATAATATCTGGCGAGTGGGTGCTTCTAAAGGGCTCAGGGCTTTTGACAGGCGAAATCATGGTTTACACAGGCGGTAGTCTATTCATGCCAGGAGGATTCTTTAAAATGAAGCCTAAGCATGAAAAAAATAGAAGACAAGCCTTTGAAGACTTACCACGGGCTAAAAAGAAGGATTATGACGATGATGAGGATGATGAAGACAAAATCATGCGCTCTTTTGATAGCGGCGATGGCGATAGGTTTGGCTTCTAGTCCGATATAGATTGTTTAATAGCTCTACACCTAAGTCTGTTAGGAAGGAAAGGGCCATAGTGTGTAAGTAGTTGCTTGCAGCAAACTGCCGAGCGCAGCAGCCTTCCCGGTTGTTGCGCTCTTTTTTTGCCCATTCCAGCGGGGCAGTGGGGGAAATGAGGTATAAAATACGCAATTAAAAATGTATAAAATGCATCTATTTTGGTGTGATTTGCGTTTAATAAGTAAGTAGGAAACGCACCTAAACCCCTTTCTGATATGGAAATTACCTCCGTTCCCCAGCTCGCCGCGCACCCTATCGTTCTGGTTGGCCCGCACCTTTTCAATCTGTCCAATGTGCAGATGTTCTACGGCGGTGCCGGTGCCGACCTGACCGTGGCCGCATGGTGGAAGAAGCTCCCCGCTACCGTGTTTCTGCAAGTCACCCAGCGCGGCGATGCCTTGTTGGCAACGACGGTCGGCGTAACCGCCCGCGGCCAGGTGGTGACGACGCCGGCATACTACTTAGGCCCGTTCCGCATCGAGGGCACCGAACGCGTATTCTCTACCGTCCGGGAGCTAGGCGAGTACCTGTTGGCCCAGCGTACCGCAATGGTGCCGACTGAGGACACCGCCACGGTGCTGGGGCTGGATGGGAGCCTGACCGAGATACGCCCGAGCAAAGGCAAAACCTTCAAATTCGACCAGCTACGGCCCCTTATCGGCGCTGATACGCTGGACATTCACTATTTCCAGCACGGCCCGCTTGCCGGCTATATTCTGGTAATCGACGACAACGGCAAATACAGCGGGGCCGCGCTCAATTTGTTGGCTACGGCCGCTTGGTTTGATACCTACCCGCCCGAGCAGTACAGCCCGATTGATGTAGTAGTCGGCACCGTTGTTCTAATGAAATCCGAGCAGCTGCGCTAGTTGCTCCCGGTAAGAAAGCCGCCCCCGACCGGGCGGCTTTTTCGTGCCCGTTCCGCAGAAACTCACTGATAAAAAACGCATAAATAAATGTACGAAGTGCATATATTTAGGTATAATTTACGTTTAACAAGTATAGCAAAGCTGCTCACCCTTTAGCCCTCTTTCTATGCTGACCGCCCCCACTCCCGCCCCCGTTGCCACGCTTTCCAATGCTGGCCTGATGCTGATGGTACAGTCAGCCCGCAGCAACCTACGGCGCGTGCTGAACCACCCGGCTTTCACGCCGGAGCGCCGCCAGAAGGCCGAGGACCTGATTAGCAAATCCACTGACGCGGCCCAACTGATGAAGTGGAAGGCCCGGGCCATTGCCGAGAGCGAGAAATGGGAAGACGCTCAGCTTGAGAAAGAAGCCCGTGAGTTAGGCCCAGCCGCTCACCCCAACTACCTCTATTAGTCCCTACCCAAGTCCTTACTCCGATGAAAAAGACCAGCCCAGAAATGCCCGCTTCCAACCAGCCAGTTTACCATTTTCAGCACCGCGAGAACGGTAGCCTTATTGTAGTCCGGGGCGAGTTGTCCGATTTCTATGGCTTCTATGATATAGAAGAGTTTGCCGGCACCGACCAACAGGATGCCGCGCAGCGGGCCGATGCTGGCAACTGGAAAGACCTTACTGACTTCTTGTACTTGGAAGTGCCCGCCGAAGGGGCACCGCGGATTCTTGAACTCGTCGCCGGCACCGTTGACCAGGTGCAGGACGTGACCGCCCAGCACCCCGGCCCGTTTCGCATTCCGGGGCGGGTGCCCTTCACGGCCACTGACCAGGCCGACGAGTACGCGACGCTGAGCGACCTGGCTGCTGAAATAAAGCCCCAGCCCGCGCAATACCGGGGGCGCATCGTGGCGCAGGGCGGGCTACTCCGGTGGTTTGCGTTTGAGGAAGAGATGGGCGGCAGCGGGGAATGCCCGTGGGAGCCGGTAGAGTTGAACTTGGGCACCTACCCGCACGATTCATACGCCTACCATTCCGGCAAGCGGGCCACCCCGGAGCAGGGCCAGGGCTACGGCACCGTGACCCTGTGGCAGCAGCCAGACGGGGCGCAGCGGTACTACGTCGAAATAGCGCCCATTGAGGGCCACGCCTTTCCCTATCTCGTAGCGCATACACTAGCAGAGGTGCGCAGCTGGTATGATTTCCGGTTCACGCCCCATTCCCCGCCGACAGTCTAGCCAAACTGGCCCATCCCCCGCACACTGGGAGTTGGGCCAGTTTTTTCTTCCCCACTGCCCCTATTTTGTTCGCCAAGGAATGGTGGGGCGATTACTTATTTATACAGTGCCGGCCGGAAACAGACAGCAGTTGAGGTCCGATAGCAACGAGTGAGATAATTTGTTAGGGCAACTGCGCCAACGGGCCATATTTTGCCGTACTCCCCAATGACGAATTTACCAGCGCATCAAGCAAAGAGGTAACTTTCCGGCTGGTATTACCCTTCATCCTCCTTATGGCATCCACTTCCGCGCCCGCGCCCATTTCCTTTAAGGTCACGTTAGACAATACCGACCTGACCATCAAAGCCTCGACGCTGGCGGAACTGCTGGACGGAACCCGGATGCTGAAAAAGGATATTGTCGCCCTGTGGAACATCAATCCGCGCACTTACGATAAGCGCCACGACCAGCCGGGCGGCATGACCCAGGATGAGCTACACAAGCTTGCTGCAGCCCTGAAAGTGCCGTACTTAGATATTGCCAAGCTAGTGTATCAGGAGTGTGCAGCCGACCCCAACGCTCGTAAAACGCCACTCAACAAGGCCGAGTAACATCTTGTGCTGCGATGAGCCTTGACGACCTGCTAGTTCCCCGGCACCCTCTCCCGCGTCTGCACGAACAGCAGGTGCAGGCGTTGCAGCAACTGCCGGAAACAGAACGCGCCGAGCAGGCGCAGCTGCTGCGCGTGGGCAATGCGGCGTACCGCTACCACCAGCTAGCAGATGGCCACCTCACGGAGGCCGACTTTCAGCACTGGCTGGCCGGGCTGCCGCCCCGGATGCATCAGGCGATGACTGTCGCCGGTTTCGCGGCGGCAAATAGCAGTTGGGCTTTTCGACGACACGTGCTGGAACGCCGCGACCTTGGGTACACGGCCTTTATGCAGCAGCAGCTTTCGGCAGAGGATTGGGCTTTCCTGCAACAGCAGGATGCCGAGTCAGATTAGCGTGATGGTACTACCCAACGGCATAAGAAGGTCAAAAAGCCCGCGGAATTCGCAGGGGATAGTGCGGCAGGTAACGCAAACCGGGCAACCTCCCATCGGAAGCTGCCCGGTCGAATTACATAATATACCTGAGTGAGCTAGTTTTTCACTTGCTTGGCCAGGTCATCAAGGGCCGCCTTAAATTCGGGCGTGTCGTACTCGGCCATACCGTCGTGGCGGGCGGCCACTTGCCCATCCGGGCCCAGAATGACCGTAGAAGGAATGGAGTTGGAGTCGAATGGCGGGGCCAGGGGGCCGGCGGGGAAATATACCGGGAAGGTATAGCCCTGGCGCTTGAGCATCGCCTGGGCCTTGGCGGGGTTCTCATCCAGCGAGAGCATCACGAAGGCTACCTTTTTCGGGTCCATTTTCTTGTACAATGCGTGAATGCCGGGCATCTCGGCCACGCAGGGCGGGCACCAGCTAGCCCACAGGTTGACGAACACCACCTTGCCTTTGAGGTCACTCAGGTTGACGGATTTTCCATCTAGCGTGGTCAACGGCAGGCTATGCGGATAGGTGGCCGTCCCGCCCGTCGGCGTGATGGGCGCGGCTGCCGAAGCCCCCGTGGCTACCGGCACTTCGGCCTTCCACAGGCCGGTGGCCAGCAGGCCGCGCTGAATACCACCCAGAACCGGAGTGCGCAGCGGGGTGAACAAAACGAGGGCAAACAAAGCCAGCGGCAGCCACTGGAGAAGATTCTTACGATTCATGGTCAAAGGATTTAAGAGCGCAACACTAAACAAATGACAAAACGTTCATATATCAAACCCCAGCGGGCTTGCCCTTCGCGACCGTGAGGGGCTGGCCGTCGGGCACCTGCTCACCGGCTTCCCGGACTAGCTCATCGCCGGGCTGCAGCGGCCCAAACACCACCACGGTGTCGCGGCTGAGCAGCTGACCTTTGCGCACGGGCACCCACTGGGCCCGCCCCTGCTGCACGCGCACTACCTGAGCCTGCTTGGGCGCGTCTGGGGTGGCAAACACGGCCGAGGTGGGCACGGCGACGGCTTTTGCTTCGGTGGGCAGGGCCACCAGCACCTGGGCGTACATGCCCGCTTTCAGGCGGCCGTCGGCATTAGGCACATCCATCTCCACCAACTCCGAGCGCACCGATTGGCTCAGGCGGCTGGCATTGCGGCGGAACACGCCGGTGAAGGTCTGGCCGGGAAAGGCCGGCACGGTGAACGGCACCGAAGCGCCGGGCTGCAGCCACTGGCCGGCCGCAGCTTCGGGCACGGCCACCTCCAGGCGCAGGGTGCGGCTGTTTTCCAGCGAGAAAAGGGGCGCGCCCGGCTGGCCCCCGCCCGGCCCCACCAGGGCCCCGGCCGACACGTTGCGGGCCGTAATGGTGCCGCTGAACGGAGCCCGTACTACCAGGTAATTGCTCAGCTCCCGGCTGGCCTGCAGCTCGGAATAGGCGGCCTGCACGTTGGCCTGGTCGGCCTGCATTTCGGCGCGGGCCCGCTCCAGGTCATTGGGCGAGATGGTGCCCGGCTCCTGGCTGGTGCGCAATAGCCGTTCGTAGCTGGCCCGGGTGCCGGAGAGCTTGGCCTGTGCGGCCTGCCAGCGCGAGCGGGCGCGGGCCAGCTGGGCGGCCAGCTCGGGGGCTTCGAGCACGGCTAGGGTCTGGCCTTTGCTCACGCGCGAGCCGCGGTCCACCAGCACCTGCTTCACAAAAGCGCCCACGCGGGGAAACAGGTCCACTTGCTCGTAGGGCTTGAGCTCGGCAGGCAACCGCAGCCGGCGCACGGCCGGGGCGGCGCTCAGCCGGAAGGTGGTGACGGCGGCCGGCGCGGCCGGCGTGGGCTTCTCGGCCGCAGGTTCCGAAGCACCAGACGAGCAGCTACTGAGCGCGCCGCTCAGCAGCAGGCCCGCCGCTAGCAGGAACGTGTAGCGGGGCGATTGGGCAATCAATTTCAGGAAGGCATTCATAAGTAGTCAGTCTGGAAAAAGAGAAGGTTAAGCAGCCTGCCGGGTGCGGGCGGGCAGCATGGATAGGGACTCGTAGCCCACCCGGCGCATGGCCCAGCCAAACACGTGGGGCAGGACCAGCAGCGAGGCCAGCGTGGAGGCGATGAGCCCGCCGATGACGGCCTGGCCCAGCGGGGCAATCTGGTCGCCGCCCTCGCCCAGGCCCGAGGCCATGGGCAGCATGCCGGCAATCATGGCGATGCTGGTCATCAAAATGGGCCGGATGCGGGTGTCGGCGGCCAGGCGGGCGGCCAGCCCCACGTCGCGGTGCTCGTGGCGCAGGTGCTCGGCGCTGGTGATGAGCAGAATGGCATTGGCCACGGACACGCCCACCGACATAATCATGCCCATGTAGGACTGCAGGTTGAGCGTGGCCCCGGTGGCCAGCAGCAGCAGCAGGGAGCCGGCCACCACGGCTGGCACCACCGAGAGCACCACCAAGGAGAGGCGGAACGACTGGAAGTTGGCGGCCAGCAGCAGGAAAATGACCACGATGGCCATGCCCAGCCCGGTCTGCAGGCTGCTCATGGTGTCCTCGAGCAGCTGGGGCTGGCCCACCAGGTTGGCCACTACCCCGCGGGGGGGCTCGCCGGCTTGTTGCAGGGCCTTACGCACGGCCTTTGCGGCGGTGCCCAGGTCCCGGTCCTGCACGTTGGCCGTGATGCTCACCAGCCGGTAAGGTCCCTGGCGGTCAATCTGGCCGGGCATCATGCGGGCCGAGACGGTGGCCACCTCCCCAATGGTAGGGCGGGCCTGCCCGGCCTTGACGGGCAGCGCCTCCAAATCCTGGAGCTGGGTGAGCTGGTCTTCGGGCAGCTGCACCTGCACCTGGTAGCCCAGGCCGGACTTGGGGTCGAGCCAGAGGTTTTTGCTGGTGAACCGCGAGGAAGAGGTGGCCGCCACCACCGACTGGGTGATTTCCTGGCTGGTGAGCCCGAACTGGGCGGCCCGCTCCCGGTCCACGTCGATGCGCAAAGCCGGGTACTGCAGGGGCTGGGCAATCTGCACATCGCGCAGGTAGGGAATTCGCTTTAGCTCGGCCAGCACCTTGCGGGCGTGGCCGGCGGCTTCCTTCAGGTTTTTGCCCCCCACGTTCACCTGGATGGGCGTGGGCGCCCCGTCGCTCATCACTTTTTCCACCAGCTCGATGGGCTCAAAGCTTAGTTGCAGGCCGGGCCGGGCCTCTTGGATGCGCTTCCGCAGGCGCTCCTTGAGCTGGCCCAGGTTCACGTGCACGCCCTCTTTCAAGGCCACCTGCATTAGGGCTTCATGGGGGCCGGCCGTGAAGACGAACACGGAGTTAACCGCGAAGCTGGCCGGCTGAGTGCCCACGAAGGTGGAGGAGATTTCCACGTTGTCGGGGCCAACCTCCTGGTTGATGATGGCCTGCACGGCCGCCACCGTCTGCTCGGTTTTCTCCAGGCGGGTGCCCACCTTCTCGCGCAGCCGCAGCTGAAACTGCCCGCTGTTGGCCTGGGGGAAGATGTCGGTGCCGATGACGGCAAACCCCGCTCCCACTACCACTACCGACAAGGCCAGGTAGCCCAGCACCACGCCGCGCTGTCGGCCTTGGGCTCGGGCGAGCAGGCGCTGGTAGCCGGCCTGGAAGCGAGCGAAAAAGCCGGGTTTTCCCTCCGGCTCTTCATGGCTGTGCGCCCCGTGGCCGGCGGCCGGTGCGTGGTCTTTCATCAGCCAGTTGGCCATGACCGGCACCAGCGTCTGCGAGAGCAGAAACGAGGCCACCATGGCAAAGCCCACGGCCAGCGACAGGGGCAGAAACATCGCCCGCGGCACGCCTTCCATAATCAGGGCGGGCGCGAATACGGCCAGGATGCAGAGCAGAATCAGCAGCTTGGGCAGGGCAATTTCCCGGGCCGCGTCCCAGATGGCGTGGGCCTTGGGTTTGCCCCGCTCCAGGTGCTGGTGAATGTTCTCGATGGTCACCGTGGCCTCGTCCACGAGCACGCCGATGGCCAGCGCCAGCCCCGACAGGGTCATGATGTTGAGAGTCTGCCCGAAGAGCTTGAGCAGAATCACGGCCGAGAGCACCGAGAGCGGAATGGTGGTAATGACGATGAGCACGCTGCGCCAGTCGCGCAAAAACAAGAGCACCATCAGCCCGGTGAGCACCGCGCCCAGGATGCCCTCCGTAACCAGGCTCTTGAGTGAGTTGGCCACGTAAGTAGACTGGTCGAAGGCGTAGCTGAGCTTCACGTCCTCGGGCAGCAGGGCCCGCAGGGTGGGCAGCTTATCCTTGACCTGCTGCACTACTTTGAGAGTGGAGGCGTCGGCCTTTTTGATGACGGGCATGTAAATAGCCCGCTTGCCGTTGATGACGGCGTAGCCCGTCGTGACGTCGGCGGCATCTTCCACCGTGGCCACGTCGCGCAAATACACACCCGGCCCAGAACCCGTGCGCAGGGGCGCGTCCAGAAAATCGGCCGGGTTTTCAATCAGCGAGTTCACCGGGGCCATGTAGGCCACGTCGCCCATCTTCACGTTGCCAGCCGCCGAGGGCTGGTTGCTGCTGACGATGGCCTTGACCACGTCGTCGGGCGTGAGCTGGTAGCCCCGCAGCTTGGCCGGGTCGGCCTTGACCACGATGGTGCGAATGTTACCGCCGAACGGGGCCGTGGACGTGACGCCCGGAATGGTGGTGAACATGGGCCGGATGCGGCTGGCGGCCAAATCCTGCAGCTGGGTCAGGGAGCTTTTCTCGCTTTCCAGCACCAACTGGCCCACGGGCAGGGAGCTGGCGTCGAATCGCACCACCTGCGGGGGCAAGGTACCGAGCGGCATAAACGCCGTGGCCCGCGACACCTGGGTAGCCACCTCGGCCGCGGCCTGGGCCATGTCAGTGCCGGGATAAAAGGAGAGCTTGATCAGCGTCAGGCCCTGGATGCTCTTGGTTTCAATCTTCTTGACCCCGGATACGAAGAGGAAGTTGTTCTGGAACTGGTTGGCCATGAAGCCATCGAGCTGCTCGGGGGAGAGCCCGCCGTAGGGCTCGGCCACGTAGATGGCCGGCACGTCCATGCTCGGGAAAATGTCCACGGCAATGTCGCGCACGGCGGCGAAGGCGAAAAAGAGGATGGCCAGCATGGCCACCACCACGGTAAGGGGCCGCTGCAGGGCCGACCGGATAAGTTCGTACATGCGGCTAGGGGGTTACGTGGGTGAAAAAGAAGGAGAAGTCGCCGGCGGCCGCGCTTTGCAACAGCACGGCCTGCCAGGCGGCGTTGGCCGTGAGCACCTGGTCCTGCTCGGCCTGCTGCAGCCCGTACAGGGCCTGCGTCAGGTCGACCACGGTGGCGAGGCCCGAGTTGTAAAGGGCCAGCTTCTGGTGGTAAGCCTGGCGGGCGGCCGCGAGCTGCAGCGGGGCCTGGCGGGCGCGCTCGGCGGCCAGCTGCCGGCGCTCCTCTGCCAGCGTGGCCTGGTTGCTGAGCTCCAGCTGCTGCTGGCGGTGCTCGGCCTGCAGGCCCTGGGTGCGCAGGTTTTCGGCCTTGGCCTGGGCCTGCACGCGGGGCCAGTCGAGCAGGTCGAATACCACGCCCACGCCCACGGCGTAGTTGAAGCGCGTGGGTGCGGCCCCGCCCAGCCCGTAGTCGGTCTGGCCATCGTAGCCCAGGCCGGAGCCCCGGCCCCAGGTAGCACCCAGCAGGGAAAGCCGGGGCCGGTACTGGCGGCGGATTACCGTCTCGCGGGCCTGCCCCAGGTCCACGGCCCGCTGCTGCAGCCCGAGCGTGGGGTGGGGGGCGACCGGCGGCACCAGCGCGGGCGGTAGCGTGTGGTTGTAGAGCGTGTCCGGCTGCCAGGTGGTGCCGGGCTGGCCCAGCAGGGTAGAGAGGCGGGCCTGGCGGTCGGCTTCCTGCTCCTGGGCGCTGAGCAATGCCAGCTTCGACTGGGCCTCAGTGGCACGGGCTTGCGTGCTGTCTACGCCCGGGCGCAGGCCGTTCAGGGCCAGCCGGGTGATGGTCTTTTTGAGTACGGCTACCCGGCGCACGTCCTGCTCACGCACTTGGCGCAAACTCTGGGTAGCCAGCAGGTCGAGGTAGGTCTGGGCCACCCGCAGCTGCTGGGTGAACAGCTCGTTGTCGGCATCAGCCTGGGCGTAGCCGCGGGCCGCTTCGGCGCGGGCCCGCTGGGCCGGGTACTGCCCGAAGGTGACCGGGCTCCACTCCACGAGGGCCGTGCCCATACTGCCGAACACGGCGTTGTAGGAGTTGACCCCGCTCAGCGAGCCGCTGCTGGGGATGATGGTGCCGATGGGCAGCATGGTGCCCGCCACGGCGTTCGTGGAGCCGTAGCTCACCTGCCCGCTGAGCCGTACGGAGGGCAGGCGCTGGGTTTTGGTTTGGGTGAGGTCGGCCTCGGCGGCTTGCACCTGGTAGGCTTTGGCTTGCAGGTGCGGGGCCTGGGTGCGGGCCAGCTCCAGGGCTTCTTTTAAGGATAACGGCCGGCCCGGTACCTGGGCGTGGCTGGCCGTTGTCGCCAGCAGCAGCGTGGCGGCCAGCAGCCAGCGGCCCGGCGGCACCAGCCCCTGGGATAAATGACAAAAAGAAAACATGGCTGAGAGAAGTCAGGACAGAAATCCGGGCCGGGCGCGCAGAGGCGTAGCCGGCCAGTTGACAGGCAGATTTGCTGGGGCTCTCAGGAAAAAGCGGGGCTGTTCGGTGGCCGGTGGCCGGGGCAGCAGAAAGGTGCCACACAAGGTGGCAGGCCGGTCAGGGCATAAAAAAACCGGTCATCGCCCCTACTGGCAGGGGCAATTAACCGGGTACAAACCCGGCTCCACTGCGCATTTTCCTAAGAAAAGCGAACGGGCGGAGCCTTGTTGGGGTGGTTGGCAAACGACTGCTCGGGGCCGGCATTCGGGCCGCGGGCAGGGTTGAGCGTGGGCTCGTCGGCCGGAATCAGGAAGCCGAAATACAGGGCCGGAAAGTCATCGCCCAGCGCGAGGTCGAGCGGCAGCAGCTTGGCTTTCGCTACCGGCGCGTGGTCGGCCTGCGGGTCCGCCTGTACGGTCTGCAGCTTCTTCTTGCAGAGGCCGGTCTGAGGTGGTGCCTGCTGGCTGCTATAGTCCGTAGGCGGTGCCAGGACCCGGGCAGGCAGTGGCTGGCAATGCAGGTAAATACCCGCATAGAGCAGCAACAGCAGATGAGTCAGCAGACGAGACATAGACCAACGGGACCAGGTGCAAAGGTGCACACTTTTGCCGGAACGCAACCGGGGCAAAGGCACAGCGACCCGCTGAAGGGTTGCAGCCCGCCCCCGGATATGCCCCCGGTTTCATACTATCTGCCCTCGTCAATAGCGGTCCGGTCGGCTGCTACCGGCCACCTAAACTGTTGGGTACTGTACCCTGCCGACAGTCCCCGTTAGCCCTGGGGCGTTACGTTGAAAAAATTGCCCACCACGGCCGACAATGCCATAGCCAGCACCCCCCAGAAGGTTACCCGGGCGGCCGCTTTCAGCACGCTGGACCCACCTACGTAGGCGGCCAGCCCGCCCAGCGCAGCCAGAAACAACAGGGAGGTAATGGAAACCGTCCAGCTCAGATAAGTCGCCGGGGCCACCAGAATGACCAGCAGCGGCAGCGCCGCGCCCACGGTAAACGTAGCCGCCGACGCCAGCGCCGCCTGAATGGGGTTGGCGCTCATGGTTTCGGAAATGCCCAGCTCCTCCCGGGCGTGGGTACCCAGCGCGTCCCGGGCCATCAGTTGCTCGGCCACCTGCGCGGCCAGGTCCGGTTCCACCCCGCGCTCCACGTAGATGGCGGTGAGTTCCTGGTGCTCCGCGTCGGCATCGTTGATTAACTCGGCCTGCTCCCGGGCCAGGTCCGCCGCTTCCGTATCGGCCTGCGAGCTGACGGAGACGTATTCGCCCGTCGCCATGGACATGGCCCCGGCCACCAGCCCGGCCACGCCGGCTACCAGCACACTCTCCCGCGTGGCGCTGGCGGCAGCCACGCCCACCACCAGGCTGGCCGTGGAGATAATGCCGTCGTTGGCCCCGAGCACGGCAGCCCGTAACCAACCAATCCGATGCGTGCGATGCTGCTCCAGGTGTCTCATAGGGAAAGGGAAACGGGGTGAGGCCTTCTGTACGAACGAGCACGAATGAAGGACATCATGACCCTCCGGCCGAATCGTCTAACGCTGATTTTGTAGGAACCAGCCGCTCACTTCGCCGCCATCACCTGCACCCGTGCCAGCGTGGGCGGCGCCACGGTGCCGCGTCTACGCATCCCCGCCTCCACTACCTCCGTCACACCCTTGTCCAGCTTCTGGATATTCTGGCCCTTCGCGAAGGTGGTGTAGCGGTGGATGCCGCTGAGCATGCCGTTGTGGGTGACCACCCGGTAGCGGCGCTGCGGGTTGAGCGGCTGCCCGTTTACCTGCACCCCGCGCACGCGCTGGCCGGTGGGTTGGTTCAGGTCGCCCGTCCAGTCCAGCCCGCTGGACTGCAGCAGGCCGCCCACGCGGGCCAGGTCGTTGCCGGGGTTCTGGTTGGTGGCCGTCTGCTCCAGCAGCTCCAGCACCTGCGCGCCGGTCAGCTCCAGCGTCACCACTTTGGAGGGGTGGGGCAGCAGGGTATAGAGCATTTCGCGGGTGATGGGGCCGGGTTCCAGCGACACGCCGTAGCCTACACCCGGCAGGAAAGCCAGCTCGGCGCCGGTGGCTTCGCGCAGCAGCTCGCCGGCCAGTTGGTCGAACGGGCTGGCCGACTTGTACTGCCGCCCGATGCGGCCGGTAGCCGTGGCCAGCACCGCTTCCAGCTGCGCTTTGTGCGGGGCCCGCAGCGAGTCCACCAGCTGCGCTATCTTCGACTCGGCGGGGTATTCCGTGGTCCAGAGCGTGGGCGCGATGCCCTCCACGCTGGTCACCTTGCCTTCCTGCACCTGCACGGTAAGCTGGCCCAGCACGGCCGCGTCCGACAGCGCCTGCACTACCCACACATTCCCAATGTGGCGGGGCGGGGCAATCCGGTCGTGGGAGTGCGCCCCTACGATCAGGTCGATGCCCGGCACCTCCCGCGCCAGCAACTCATCCACCTTGGTGCCCTGGTGGGAGAGAATCACCACCACATCGGCGCGGGCGCGCAGGCCGGGCACGTAGCGCCGGGCCGCCTCCAGGCCGCTGCCGAAGGTCAGCTCCTGGGTGTTATCGGGGTTGCCGGTCTGGGCCGTGTTGTGGTAGGCCAGCGCCAGCACGCCCACGCGCAGGCCGCCCACGGTAAACACCTGGGCCGGTTCGCCCAGAAACGTCTGGCCCGTCGCTTTTTCCGTGACGTTGGCCCCGCGCATGGGAAAGCGGGCCAACTCTTGCAGTTCGCGGGTGCGGGCCGTGCCGTAGTCGAAGTCGTGGTTGCCCAGGGCCATGAACTGGTAGCCCAGCGCGTTCATCAGCCGGATGTTGGCCGCGCCCTTGGTCAGGTTGGCCAGCAGGTCGTCGCTGAACGTGTCGCCCCCATCCAGCAGCAGCACGTTGCCGGCACCCCGCTCCTGCCGGACCCGCTGCACGGCCGTGGCCAGGTGGGCAAAGCCGCCCACCTGGCCGGCGCGCTCAAACGAGGACGGGCTGCGGCCCGCGTCGCCGGTCTGCGCGGTAGCATTGCCGGGGCTCACGGCGAAGGGTCGGTGCCGGCCGTGGATATCGTTGGTGTGCAGAATAGTGAATGAGCCACTGGCTGACTGAACAGGCGGCCGGGAAGTGGAGCCCTGGCAACTGCTCATGCCCCAGGCCGTCGCTAGTACCAGACTGCCCAGCGCCACTCCGCGCCACGCGCCTAAAAACCGCGAGAAAGAGGCGCCAGGCCGGTTATGCGAGAAAACTGACATGTGAAAAGAATTTTTTTGGAACCAAAGAGGAAGGCAAGCTTGTATACATGAACAAATGAACATACATTTGTAGCACCTTATGAAAACGACCACTGCCACCGCTCCTGCCGACTTGAATCTGACCACTGAGAAGATGGAGAAGGTGGCGTTCATTCTCAAGACCACGGCCCATCCGACGCGCATCGCCATTGTGCAGCTGCTCGCCAACCAGGAGCGCCTGTCCGTGACCGAACTCAGCGAAGAATTGAATATCGAGCAGAGCTTAGTGTCCCACCACTTGACCGGCATGAAGCTTAAGGGCATCCTGAGCAGCCACCGCGACGGCAAGAATATCTTCTACGCCCTGAAGATGCGCGAAGTGGTGGACGTGATTCAGTGCCTGGCCGGCTGCACGTTCCTGTAGGGAAGCCGGCTTTTTTTGCTAAAATACATGAACAACCTTTCATAACTACATACGTTCACCCGTTCACGCATGTTACATTACCTCGGCTACTTCGCGGCTATTTTCATCGGCCTTTCGCTCGGCATCATGGGCGGCGGGGGCTCCATTCTCACGGTGCCGGTGCTGGTGTACCTGATGGGCGTGAGCCCGGTGCTGAGCACGGCTTACTCGCTGTTCGTGGTGGGCTCTACCTCCGTAGTAGGCGCCTGGGGCTACTTCCGCAAGGGGCTGGTGTCGCTGAAAACGGCCGTGGTCTTTCTGCTGCCCTCGCTGCTGGCCGTGTTTGCGGTGCGCAAGCTGCTGATGCCCGCCATCCCGCACGAACTGTTCACCGTGGGCAGCATCGTGTTCACCAAAGATTTGCTGGTGTTGGTGGCCTTTGCCGTGCTGATGGTCGTAGCCGCCACGTCGATGATTCGCAGTAAGCAGGCCGAGGTCGTGCTCGACGAGGAGTTGCACCAGAAGCACGCGTTCAATTACCCGCTGGTGCTGGGCATCGGCCTGGTGGTGGGCACGCTCACGGGCTTCGTGGGCGCCGGCGGCGGCTTTCTAATTATTCCAGCCCTGGTGCTGGGCGCGCGCCTGCCTATGAAGCTGGCGGTGGGCACCTCGCTGGCCATCATTGCCCTGAACTCGCTCATCGGTTTCACCGGCGACCTCAGCGCGGGCACGCCCATTGCCTGGTCGTTTCTGGCGGGCTTCCTGGCCTTCGCCCTCGGGGGCATCGTCCTCGGTACTTACCTGGCCCGCTTCATTCCCGGCGCTAAGCTCAAGCCGGCCTTCGGCTGGTTCACACTGGCCATGGGTACGTTTATTCTGCTGCGCGAGCTGGTCTTCACCTCCTAAGCCGCTGACCCTCCCCCCGGCAGTTCTCGTTTTACTCCTTTTCCTGCGTTGCTTTCTTCTCGCTTCCACTCACCTCCCAACCGCTTTACGTCATGAAAATCGAACAGTTTGAAGACAAGGGCCTGGCCCATTTCTCCTATGCTATCCTCAGCGAGTCGGCCCGCGAAATCGTGCTCATCGACCCGGCCCGCAACCCGCAGCCCTACTACGACTACGCGAAGGCCAACAACGCCAAAATCGTCAGCATCATCGAAACCCACCCCCACGCTGACTTCGTGTCGTCGCACCTCGAAATTGCCCAGGCCACCGGCGCCGTCATCCGCGTGAGTAAGCTGCTGGGAGCCGATTACGCCCACGAAGCCTTCGACGAAGGGCAGGAGTTCACCGTCGGTAAGCTCACGTTCCGGGCCCTGAACACGCCCGGCCATTCCCCCGACTCGATCAGTATCGTGCTCAGCCGAGAAGGAAAGGACGAAGCCGTCTTCACCGGCGACACGCTCTTTATCGGCGACGTGGGCCGCCCCGACCTGCGCGAAAGTGCCGGCAACATGACTGCCAAGCGCGAGGAGCTGGCCCGGCAGATGTACCACTCGCTGCGCGACAAGCTCATGCCGCTGGCCGGCACGGTGCTCGTATACCCCGCCCACGGCGCGGGTAGCCTCTGCGGCAAGGCCCTGAGCGGCGCCAACAGCAGCACGATTGCCGATGAGAAATTTGGTAACCCCATGCTGCGGGAGCTGAGCGAGGCGGAGTTCGTGAAAGAGCTGCTGGCCGACCAGCCCTTCATCCCCAAATACTTCGGCTACGACGTGGCCCTCAACAAAGCCGGCGCGCCCGACTACGCGCCGAGCGTGCAGCAGGTGCCGCGCCTGACCGCCGGCGCAAAGCTGGAAACCGGTGCGGTCATCATCGATTCACGTCCCGAGGCCGAGTTTAAAAAAGGGCACGCTGAAGGCGCTATCAACATTCAGCAGGGCGGCAAATTTGAAACCTGGCTGGGCTCGATTGTCGGCCCCGAGGAGCCGTTCTATCTCCTTGCGGCCGACGAGGCCACGCTCGAAGACCTGATTCAGAAAACGGCCAAAATCGGGTACGAGCCGCTGATTAAGGGCGCGCTGGTGGGCACGCCCGCTACCGAGGCCACCATGCCCGTGCTGGACGTGGCGCAGTTCCGCCAGCATCCCGAGCAGTACACCATCGTGGACATTCGTAACGCCACCGAGCACCGTGACGAGCCCATTTTTGCTGGCTCCCTCAACATTGCGCTGCCCGAGCTGCGCGAGCGGGCTGGTGAGATTCCGACCGATAAGCCCGTGGTGGTGCATTGCGCCGGCGGCTACCGCTCGGCGGCCGGCTCCAGCATCGTGGCCGACGCGCTGCCCGGCACCAAAGTGCTGGATTTGAGCGAAGCCGTGAAATCCTTCCAGTCGGCTGCGGCCGCACACTAATTCCGCCGGAGGGTGCCGCCGCCCAGCCCTGGCCGGGTGGCAGCTACGCTCCTGCCTTCACTCTCTAATTCTGTTCCCGCCATGTTTGGTCTTTTTAATTCCGCTTCCAAAGCCTATCAGGACTTGAAGCCCGCTGACTTTTCTGCCGCCGTGCGTCAGCCCGGTATCGTGCTGCTGGACGTGCGCCGGCCCGACGAGTTTGCCGGCGGCCACCTGCCCGGCGCGGTCAACCTCGACGTCACCGCGCCCGACTTCGCCCGGCGCGTAGCGGCCCTGGATAAAACCCGGCCCACCTACGTGTACTGCCGTAGCGGGGCCCGCTCGGCAACGGCCGCAGCCCAGCTCACCGGGGCCGGCTTCACTACCGTGGCCAACCTGCTGGGGGGCGTGCTGGACTGGCCCGAAAAGCTGGTCCGCTAGACCGCTTCCTTTTCCCCTCCTGATTTATCAAGGACTCCGGCCGGCCGCTGCTGCAGGCGGGCCGGAGCTCTATTCCCTTTGACTTTCTGACTTCATGCTTGAATTACTTCGCCAGCCCTGGCCCTGGTATATCGCCGGCCCCCTCATTGGCCTGACCGTGCCGGCCCTGCTGCTCATCGGCAACAAAGCGCTGGGCATCAGCTCCTCGCTGCGCCACGTGTGCGCCGCCTGCGTGCCGGCCGGCATCCCGTTTCTGACCTACAACTGGCGCGCTGAAATCTGGAACCTGTGGTTTGTGCTCGGCATCGGCCTGGGCGGCTACGTGGGCTACCAGCTGCTGGGCCACCCCGACACCATCGCCATTTCGGCCGAAACCGTGCGCGACTTGAAAGCGCAGATGGGGTTGACCGATTTCTCGGGCCTGCTGCCCAAGGAGCTGTTTGCCCTGGAAAACCTCTCCAACTGGAAAGGCTGGGTGTTCTTGGTACTGGGCGGCTTTCTCGTCGGCTTCGGCACGCGCTACGCCGGCGGCTGCACCTCGGGCCACGCCATTTCGGGCCTCTCCAACCTGCAGTGGGTGTCGCTGGTGGCCGTTATCGCCTTCTTTGTCGGCGGCCTGCTCATGACCTGGGTGTTTTACCCGATGCTGTTCTAATCCTTCCCCACCGCCCCATGCCTACTAGCCTGCCTGCTGCCGCCGAGTTCTGGGATGCCCGCTACGAAAGCGAGGCCTACGCCTACGGCACCGAGCCCAACACCTACTTCCGTCAGCAGCTGGATAAGCTGCCGCCCGGCCGCCTGCTGCTGCTGGCCGAGGGCGAGGGCCGCAACGCGGTGTACGCCGCCCGGCGCGGCTGGCAGGTAACGGCCATGGACTTCAGCGACGAGGCCCGCGCCAAAGCCCAGCGCCTGGCCGTAGCCCAGGGCGTACACCTGGACTACCAGGTGGCCGATATCACCAGCCTGGGCTGGCAGCAGCCCGGCGCCTATGATGCCATCGGCCTGATATACGCCCACCTGCCGCCCGTGGCCCGCTGGGCCGTGCACGCCGCCGCCGCCCGCAGCCTGGCACCCGGGGGGCACCTGATTCTGGAAGCCTTTAGTACCCGGCAGCTGGGCTTGCCCTCCGGTGGTCCCACGGCGGCCGAGCTGCTCTACGCCCCTGACACCCTGGCCGCGGACTTTGCCGACCTGACGGTGCGGGAAAACCACGAGCTGGGCGTCGTCCTGCACGAAGGCAGCTTCCACTCGGGTCCGGCCACTGTCGTGCGCCTGCTGGCGGTACGCTCTTAACTTCTTCTTCTGTTACTTGACATGAAAAATCTTAAATACCTGGTGCTGGGCGTGTTGTTCGGCATTATTCTCACCAAGAGCGAAGTCATCAGCTGGTGGCGCATCCAGGAGATGTTCCGCTTCCAGGCCTTCCACATGTACGGCGTTATTGGCTCGGCCATTGTAGTGGGCATGCTGTCCATTCAGCTCATCAAGCGCAACCACCTCAAGACCATCAACGGCGAGGAAATCAAGCTGGCTGACAAGAAGTATAACCACGGCACCTGGATCGGGGGCACCATCTTCGGGCTGGGCTGGGCCCTGACCGGCGCCTGCCCCGGCCCCCTGTTTGCCCAGCTGGGCAGCGGCGTGGCCTCAGCCGCCGTGCTGATTCTGGCCGCGCTGGCCGGCACCTGGACCTACAGCGCCCTGCGCGAGCGGCTGCCCATGTAGTTACCGCGGCCTCGCCGCCGGCTCTCCTTATCCCGTTTCTGATGACTCGTTGGTTTCTGCTGGGAGCCGTGCTGCTGGCCAGCGCCCGGCTCAGTGTGGCCCAGTCCCTGGCCCCCGATACGCTGCTGGCTCACCCGGCTCCGGCCGCTCCGGCAGTAGCCCAAGCACAAATGGCTGAAATGCAAGCAGCTGAAGAAGCCGATTCGGTGGCGGCCCGCTCGCTGGGCGAGGCCCTGCGCCGGGGCGAGTTCCACGCCCACGCCCGCACCGTTTTCATGGCCACCCGCAACCGGGGCGCGGCCCCCGACTATTACGCCCAGGGCGTGGGCGCCGGCCTGCGCTACGAAAGCCACGCCTGGCACGGCCTGCGGGTGGGCGTGGAAGGCTTTTTTCTCAAAAACCTGTTTTCCAGTGCCCTGGCCGCCGAGCCCGGCCGCCCGGAAAGCCGCTACGAGTTGGGCCTTTTCGACCAGGAGCATCCCCACCACCGCGAGATTCTGCACCAGGTGGAGGAGCTCTGGGTTAGCTGGCAGCCCCGGGCGGGTCTGCAGCTCACCTACGGCCGCCAGCACCTGGACACACCTTTACTCAACTCCCAGGACTCGCGCCTGAGTCCCAACTTCGTGCAGGGCCTATGGGCGGTGGCCAAAGCCGGCCCTACCACCACGGTGCAGGGCGGCTGGCTTACCCACGTGGCCCCCCGCTCGCTGGACCGGTGGTATACTCTCGGGGAGGCTGTGGGCCGCTACTCGATGGGCGTAGCCCCCGACAGCAGCCGCGCCGCCTACCTGGGCCGCGTGCCCACGCCCGGGCTGGCCGTGCTGGGCGTGCGGCGCACGCTCGGGCCGCACGCCACCGTGCAGGCCTGGCAGTATTTCGCCCCCCGGCTGCTGGCCGCCAGCTGGCTGGAAGGCACGCGCACGTTTGCGCGCCCCGCCGGCCGCTGGACGGCCAGCGGCCAACTGCTGTGGCAGCGCAGCCTGACCGGCCAAGCCGGTGGGCCAACCAATCAACGGTATAACGAGCCCGGCGAGCAGGCCCGCGCCCTGAGCGGGCGCCTGGCCTATCAGCACCGGGCCTGGCAGTACGCGGCGCAGTATACCCGGCTCACGGCGCACGGGCGGTTTTTGTTTCCGCGCGAGTGGGGCCGGGAGCCGTTCTACACCACCTTGCCCCGCGAGCGTATCGAAGGAGCCGGTGACGTGCACGCGCTGGGAGCCACCGTGGCCTGGCAGCGGCCGCACGCGCCCCGGCTGGAAGCGGGCTACGGCTACTTCCGCCTGTCGCGGGAAGCACGGCTCAACAAGTACAGCCTGCCGGACTTTCACCAGCTCAACCTCACCGCCACGCACGCCTTTGCGGGCGCGGCCGACGGTTTGCGGCTGCGCACGCTGTACGCGGCCAAGTGGGGGGCCAACCGGGCTTCCTACCTGCCTGCCCGGGCCATCAACAAAGTTGATTTGCACCACCTGACCGTGGCGCTGGATTACGCGTTCTAACCACTGCTTATTTCCCTTTGCCCTATGCTTTCTCTGCGTTCATTGCTGGCATTGCTATTCCTGACCAGCCTTAGCCTGACGGTTTTCGCCCAAACCCCGGCCGTGCCGGACAAGCCGGCCTTCGTGGGAGCGGTGGCAAAAAAAGCCCGGTACCGGGCCGTGTACCAGCTCGATAGCGACGACCCGAAGCTTATCAGGCAGACGCTGCGCAATATGAAAAACGCGCTGGCTGACCCGCGCCTGCTGGGCAAGCTGCAACTGGAGCTGGTCGTGTTCGGGGGCGGCACCGACGTGTTTCGCAAAAGCCAGCCCTACGAGGCCGAGCTGCGGGCCTTGCAGCAGCAGGGCGTACTGCTGGCCCAATGCCAGAACACGATGAAGGAACGACAGATCAGCCCGGACGAGCTGTTTGCCTTCATTTCCTACGTGCCCACCGGCAACGGCGAATTAATTATCCGGCAGCAGCAGGGCTGGGCGTTGGTGCATCCCTAACTTCCTGCTTCCTTGCCCTATCAACTCAATGGCAACGCCCCAACTCGGTCTGCGTGAAAACTGGCACCAGTTTGCGCTGCTGGTGCTCATCAACGCCTTCGTGGGCGGGATGGTGGGGCTGGAACGCAGCATCCTGCCCCGCCTGGCTGAGCAGGAGTTCCACCTGGTGGCCCGCTCGGCTATTCTTTCCTTTATCGTTGTCTTTGGCCTCACCAAGGCCGTAGCCAACTACTATGCCGGGGTCTGGGCCAATAAGATTGGGCGCAAGAACCTGCTGCTCATCGGCTGGCTGTTTGGGCTGCCGGTGCCGCTGCTGTTACTCTGGGCGCCCTCGTGGGGCTGGGTCATCGCGGCTAATGTGCTGCTGGGGCTGAACCAGGGCCTGGCGTGGTCGAGCACCGTGGTGATGAAGATTGACCTGGTGGGGCCGAAGCAGCGCGGCCTGGCTATGGGCCTGAACGAGTCGGCCGGCTACCTGGCCGTGGCGGCCACGGCCTTCGCCTCGGGCTGGCTGGCCACCGAGTACGGCCTGCGACCCTATCCGTTCTACCTCGGCATCGGGCTGGCGGTGCTGGGTTTGCTGGGCTCGCTGCTGGTGCGCGACACCCGCCACCACGTGGCCCTGGAAGCCGCGCAGGCCCCGGCCACCCCCGCCGGCCCGCCGCTTTCGTTCTGGGACGTGAGCTGGCGGCACCCCAACCTGGGTTCGGTGACGCAGGCCGGCCTGGTAAATAACCTCAACGACGGCATGGTGTGGGGCCTGTTGCCGCTGCTGCTGGCCAGTAAGGGCTTCACCCTGACGCAGATTGGCACCGTGGCGGCTGTATACCCGGCCGTGTGGGGCTTGGGCCAGCTCATCACTGGCCCGCTGGCTGACCGGCTGTGTAAGAAAGACCTGCTGTTCTGGGGCATGCTCTTGCAAGGCGCGGTGCTGCTGGCTATGCTCTTCACCGATACCTACCCCGTGTTTCTGCTGTTGGCGGCGCTGCTGGGGGCGGGCACGGCGCTGGTGTATCCCACGTTTCTGGCCGCCGTGGCCGAGTACTCGCCCCTCCCGCAACGGGCACACAGCGTGGGTATCTTCCGCTTCTGGCGCGATGCGGGCTACGCCATCGGGGCCCTGCTGACGGGTCTGCTGGCCGATGCCTTCGGGCTGCCGGTTGCGCTGGCTGCCATCGGGGGCCTGACGGTGCTTTCCGCTCTGGTCATCCGGCGGCGCATGTACTGCCTGCCCGTGCCGGATGGGCTGGATACGCCCGGGGTTATTTGCATCCGCTCCTCCTCCACCTCCCGGGTTAACAGCACGCTGCTATATCGTTGCCTTAGCCACTAGTATTCCCCGCCCTTGCCGAGCGGCGTGGGATAACCACGGCACAGGATTCCATTCCTCACGGCAACCTTTGCCCGTAAAACTCCGGACGCGCAGTCGTAGTACGTTAGCAAGAAGTCACGCGGGCTACGGCCCGGCTCATGAACCTGGTTTTCCTTGCCCCTATGCCCACCACCCTCTCCCTGTTCCAGCTTAACGACGTGCATGGCTACCTGAACCTGCACCAGGAGCTGTTTTACGGCCCCGCCGGCCCCACGTACCGGCCCTGTGGGGGCTACGCCCGCATTGCCACGCTGTTGCAGCAGTGGCGCCAGCAGTACCCGGAGAGTCTGCTATTCGATGGGGGCGACACCTTCCACGGTACCCGGCCGGTGGTAGACACCCAGGGCGAAATCCTAGTGCCCATCCTCAACGAGCTGGGGGTGGCAGGCATGACGGCCCACTGGGATTTTGCCTACGGCCCCGCCCAGCTACGCCAGCTGGTTGACCAGTTGAACTACCCGTTGCTGGCGGCCAACGTGTATGACCAGACCTCGGGGGACTTGGTATACGCTCCGTACCAGGTCTACGAGGCGGCCGGGCTGCGCGTCGGGGTTATCGGGCTTGCGTGTCCTATCGTCGACAAAACGATGCCTGCCCATTTCGGCGAGGGCTTGCGCTTCACCGATGGTACGCTGGAACTGCCGCGCCACGTGGCCCAGCTACGCCAGGCTGAACGCGTGGACTTGGTAGTACTGCTTTCCCACTGCGGCTTTCCGCAGGATGTAGCCTTGCTGCAGGCGCACCCCGGCGTGGACGTATGCCTGAGCAGCCACACCCACAACCGCCTCTATGAGCCCTTCCGTGCCGGCGACTGCCTGGTTATCCAGTCCGGCGCCCACGGCTCCTTTGTAGGCCGCCTCACGCTGACCCTAGAAGGGGGCCGCGTCACGGCCCACGAGCACGAACTGCGCGAAGTCACGGCCGACCTGGTGCCTGACCCGGGCCTGCAGGCCCGCATTGACGCGGCGCTGCTGCCCTATGCCTACCTGCGGGAAACGGTGGGCGTCACGACTACGGGCCTGCACCGGGGTACCGCAGTGGAATGCCCCATGGATGATTTCCTGCTGGAAAGCCTGCGGGCCCGGGTGCCGGCCGACCTGTACTTTTCCAACGGCTGGCGCTACGGGGCCCCCGTGCCGCCCGGTCCGGTGCGCCTGGAAGACCTCTACAACATGGTGCCCATGGACCCCGAGGTTGAAACCGTGCAGCTGACCGGGGCCGAAGTCCGGCAACTGCTGGAAGCCAATCTGGAAAGCACTTACAGCGGGCAGCCCCTGCACCAGATGGGGGGCTACGTGAAGCGGGCTCTGGGCCTGAAAGCCTACTTTAAGATCGAGAACCCGCCAGGCAGCCGCCTGCAGACCGTGTACGTGCAGGGCCAGCCGCTGGACCCCGCACGCACCTACACGGCTGCTTTCATCACCGCGCAGGGCGTACCGCTCCGCTTCGGGCGGGAGCGGCGCAAGACCGGCTACCAGGGGTAGCGCAAGAGTAAGAACAGAAATTCCCGTTAGGGCCGCCGGGTCGGATTTTGGGCAGGCGGGGTGTCTCAGAAAACGGGCGTTTTTTCG
>NZ_JBEPPK010000021.1:0-38196 GCF_040547285.1 Hymenobacter sp. UYP22
CGGACCCGGGCCAAACGCTTCCTGGCAGAAACCCGCCTTGCCGCAGGCCATTCGTCTACCTGTTACGGGGACTCGGTGACGGGTAAGTAGGGGCCGACTGTTAGGTTGCGCTGCTACTTGCCTTGCTTGGTGGCTAGAGTCGTTTGTTCGCTGAGCAAGCTAGGCAGTAAATAGTCTAGCTGAGGTTGTTGAGCAGCTACATAGTTTCCTAGCACCGGCCCGGCTGTTACACTTCAAGCGTTGCTGGAGAAGATAGGGTTACTATACCGTATCATAACTGGCTATAAACAAACGAGTAGTAAGAGAGTAGACTAATAACTGCTCGTAGCAGCTTACCCTTGACTAATAATGGAGAAGCCCTACTTAGATATCTAAGTAGGGCTTCTCCATTATTAGTCTACGTTTTAGTTTAGGCTGGTCTGGCCGATATCAGTTGTTTGGTCATTTACAACGGTGACATTGCTGCGGATGATATTCTTGTAGGCAGCCTGGCCCGATGGAGCGTTAGTGCTAGGATAAAACTCAACTCGGTATGTGCCGGAGGGCAGACCTCCCAATTGAAAACTGCCGGACGCATCAGCCGATGTACTAAAGGTATCTGCTACCGTAATAGAGGAGCGAATTGCCAGGATTTGAGGCAGCGCAGCAGCAGGAGTTACGGTGCCCCGTAAGCCACCCCGGATATCTTGGGCAACTACCCGAATGACCGGTTTGAGCAAATAACGCTCTTTCTTATCATTATTGGGCTTCCAGTTTCCTCGCTCTACAATGGATTTGGCTACATCGAAATCGAGGAGGAGTTGATACGTTTCCCGGTCACGCAAGGTCACGTTATCGAGTTTGAGTTTAACTCCGGAGCTTTGCCCACTTGGGGTTTTTAGATCATAGCGCTGTCCGTCGCGGCCGATAACGTAGTTGTCGGGGCCAAGCAAGAGGCGAACCTCCGTGAGGGTGCCGGGCGAAAAATCTGCGTTTGTAAGTAAGGCTGACTTCCCATTCACATACTCCATCACATTGATGGCTTGGGTTTGGAAAGGGAGAGTGTACCAGCCTTCAGTAGAACTAGCTTCTTTGGTGTGCACCTCAAGCTGCCGTACATCGAGCACAACGGAGCGGAAGTCGCCAGGGGCATCCATAAGGCGAACCTCTAGCTTAGCACTATCCGATGAGTCGCTGTCTTTACTGCAGCTAGCAAAGTACACTGGGGCCGCTAGGAGAGCTGTGTAGAGAAAAGGGCGGAGCAACATAATATGGTGTAAGAGTGGGAAGAAAAAGCAGCTGGTGCGCTATATACACAACCAGCTGCTTTTATCGGGCAAGAAGCCGGCCAATTTGCCGGTGTGACTACCTTTTTATAGTTCTATTGCCCTGAGCTGGTAGTATCTACTTTAGGGGCAGGTTTTAGTTCTTCCGCTGGCGCTTTGGGTTGCTCAACGGGCTTGGCCGGTTGGGTTTTGGGTTTGCCGAAGATGAGGTTATTAAGACCTTGTTTGGCTTTATCCTGCAATTTGGCCTGCGCTTCCAGACGTTTCTTTTCTATTTCTTGCTGGGCCTTTAGCGTTAGCTCTTGCTGTTTGCGCTGCAATTCTCGCTGTATGCTGTCTTGGGCGACTTTGGCTTGGGCCTGGAGCTTCAGTTTGGCATCATCTACCTTGGCTTGTACGATGTTTTGCACCAAGTCCTTGGCCTGCGCTTTTACGCTGCCAGTGGTAAGCTTCACAACAGGGTTCTTCATAGTACCGCCAATGTTGAGGCCCAGCGTTACTCGGTCGGTACCTTTCAGGTTTTGCACACCGGTTAACTGCGTCAGCTTCGAGTTGAGCTGGTTGCCTATTTGGCCAGTGGGCACGTTGAGCGCCGTTATATACTCCAAGTTGCCGCTAACGTTGCTGGAGCCGCCGACCGTCATTTTGATTTGGCCTACTGTGAAATCGAAGGGCTTGACGATAAAGTTGCCGTTGAGCATTTCGGCCGCCACATCCTTATTCTCCACTACCAAGCGCTTGAGTTCCTGCAGTTGGGTTAAGTTGCTGATTTGGGTGAGGGCGGAGGAGTTGCCTACGGCGGCCCGCACAATTTCAAACAGGCCTTTACCCGTCAGGGTGCTGTACACCGGCATCATGTCCGCGCCCATTTCCCCGCTCACGTTGAAGTTGGTGGAGAAAACGCCTTCCACCTGCGAAGCCAGCGGAATAAGCGCCTTAACTGAGCTGAACGCTTTAAAGGCGTTCTGGAAGTTCAGGTTCTTGATGTTGAGGCCGAAGTTGAACTTGGGGTGAGCTAAATTCTTGCTGCTGTAGCTGCCGTTGGTGGCGAAAGAGCCGCCCAGGGTATTAAAGGTCAGGTTAGACAGCGTAGCCGCCTCATCACGCACTACTACGGTGCCCTTTACATTATCCAGCTTTAGATTGTCATACACTACCTGCCCAACGGTGGAGTTCAGCGTCAGATCAAGAAACTGGGGAATTTGTAGTACGCCCTGGGCCGTGGCGGGGGCGGTGTCCCCGGTGGCAGTGGTTTGCCCGCTTACCTCATCCACCATCCACTCGTTCACGTTGAAGCGGGAGCTGTTCACCGTGAGGTTGCCGCGTAGCGGTTGGCCGGGCGTAAACAGGTAACCCATATAGTTGGACAGCGTGCCGGAAGCCGCAACATCGGAGGAGCCGACAGCGCCGGTCATATTCTGCAGGGCAATCTGGTTGTTGTTGAACGTAGCCGTTGCCCGGGCTACTTTCATACCCTGAGGCAGGTCGGTGCTCTTATACGTGATGTTCTGGGCGTTAACGGTACCAGAGGCAACTACGGTTTGGTAGCGGCCAGCTTCAATGTCGGCCATGTTGCCTTTGGCGGCCACATTCCCGTTGAGGCGGCCGGTAACGGTCATACCCTGCAGGGGAAAAATGCGGGTGAGCTTAGTTAGGTCCACGGTGCCTTTCACATCAGCGTCGAAGGCCATCTTGTCCACGCCCTGGGTGGCCACCCGGCCTTCCAAGGGCTCCCCGTCCAGCAGCATCCGGAACTGGGGAATACTTACACGGGTATCGTTGAGCTGGCCGGTGGGGTTGGTGACGGTGCCGTTGAGGGTGAGGTTTTCGATGGGGGCCGGGAACTGCTTGCTCTTGACGTAGCCATTGGTCAGGTTCATTTTGGCCTGCACCACGGGCATCTGGGTTTTCGAGTAGACGCCCTTGGCCGTGCCATCCACGAACAGCTTGCCGCGCAGCAGCAAATCCTGCACGGGGTACACTTTCATCATCTCAGCCAGGTCCACGTTGGCTTTTACCCGGCCATCCACCTTCATTGGCTCCAGCCCATCAATAGCCACATTGCCGTCGATGGGGTTGGTACCCAGGTCGAGGTGGAATTGCTTCACATTTACCTTAATGTTGTTGGTAAAGCCCGAAGGGTTATCCACCACCATATCCACGTTGATGTTGCGCGCCTGCTGGGGCAACTGCGGATACTTGAAGCTGGCATTCTTTACCTGCAGGTTCACGCCGTAGCCGGGCATTTTTACGGCATTCTGCACGCCCTTAAAATAGCCATCAAACGCCACCTTACCGGCCGCGTTGATGTCCTTGAACTGGCTGGTGTACGCGCCCGGTACTAGGCTCAGAATGTTCTTGAAGTCGGTTTCGAGGGCCTTGAACGTTAGGTCGTAGGTGATGTCGGTGGCGTTGGGCAGGCCGATGGAGCCCTGGAAGGATGCCGGGAAGTCGTTCAACTTCACCTGGTTATCCTTGAAGGTGAAGAGCATCTTCTCCAGGTTCATGGCCATGGTCACGTCGGCGTCGAGCTTTTTGTTGGTTATGTATTCCGTGCCCGCGTACTGCATGGAGAAGCTCTCGGCGGTAGTCTGGCTCACCATATCGAAGATGTTGCGGGCGAAGTCGCCGGAGCCGGAGTGGTTTACACCCCGCAGCTGCATACCGAACGGGATGCTCTGGTCGTCGTAGCGCAGGCGGCCGTTATTGATTTTCCAGCCCTGGATGGCTAGGTTAACCGCCGTGGTATCCTGGCCCTTGGCCGCAGCCACCGAGTCTGATACGTACACGTCCCAATTGGCCCGACCACTTTTCAGCACCCGCACATGGATGTCGGGCTGCTCCAGCACCACATTTTTGATTTTGATCTGGCTGCCGCTGAGTACACTCATTACATCCAGGCCCACCCGCACTTCGGGCAAGTAAGCCAATGTATCCCGGGCGAAGGAATCCTGCCCAATCACGCGCAGCTGGTTGAGCCGTAGCGCCAAATCCGGAAATGAGCTGAGCAAAGTCACGTCCACGTTGGCGGGATCATACTCCACGTTGGCCCGTACGCGCTGGGCCAACTGCTTATCAAAAGCCGCCTTGATCTTGTCCTTGAACAGCACCGGTGCCAAGGCCAGCCCCGCCACCAGAATGACCAGGAAAATCAGCAGTCCGACAAAGAATCTACGCATAAGAGTAAGGAGGAAAAGGAGGATCAAAAACCAGCAGGCTGGTGCCGGAGCAGAGCTGCCAGCACATCAGGCAGCTAAGGTAAAAGTAGGAGAAACCCCCACGGGCCCTTGGCAGCTGGAGTAAAAAAGCGTGCCCAAAGTTGCTTGAACGCGGCAAATGCGGCGGATAGTGCCGAGAATCAGGAAAGAAAATGCCATTTTAGGCCCAGATCAGGTGGCGGGCACGTACCAAAATACGGTCGTCAGCCGTTAGTCAGGCAGCTTATGTGGGTTTCTCGCGCCAGATATCGTCTTTGCCCTCAACGGCTCTGCTCCCGGAAGCACTGGCTGCTCCCAGCGCTATGGGTAGCGGCGGCTTCGGCCAGCGCGCAGGACTTGTACTTCGCGCAGCCTTACGCCAACCGCATGCAGCTGAATCCGGCTTACGCCGGCCTGCTCGATGATTACAGCATCACGCTGAGCTACCGTAACCAGTTCCCTACGCTAGCCGGCACGTTCCAAACCAGCCAACTGGCCGCCGATTATCGGTTTCGGGACCAGCACAGCGCCGCTGGTTTGCTGGTAAACCACGACCGAACCGGCAGCGTGGGCTATACTCGCTTTCAGGCCGGCGGGGTGTACGCCTACCACGTGCGCTTGAATGAATACTTGAATCTGAGCGGCGGGGCCTCGGTCAGCTACGGGCTGCAGCGCGTTAGCTATGGCAACCTGGTCTTTGGCGACCAGCTTTCTGATGATGGTGTTGTACGGGACCTTAGCCTGGAGGTAGCCGACTACAAGCCGGTGCACTACGTAACGGCCGGAGTAGGTGGGTTGCTCTACACGGAGCAGTTTTGGGTAGGTGCTGCCGCCCACCACGTGAACCAGCCGACTCTTGGTTTCGTTACGCAAGCCACACTGCCTCTGCGGCTTAATCTGCAAGGAGGCTATAAGGTATACTTTGTGCGGACAACCGTTAAGCAGCAGCCCAAGGAAATCAGTCTGACTCCCACCGTGAGCTATACCCGGCAAGGGGGCTCCCAGCGCGCAGAAGCTGGTTTGTACTTTACGGCTACGCCCCTCACGGTGGGAGCTGTGTATCGGGGTGTTCCACTGCCTGGTACCGGGCGGCCTCAGCAGGTGCTAGCGGCTATTGCCGGGGTCAGTATGGGCAGCTTTCGGCTGGGGTACAGCTACGATATGAGCCTCAGCCAGTTCAGCGCCGATTTGAGTGGAGCGCACGAAATTTCGCTGGCTCTGCGGGAGTTCGATTCGCTGGAAGCGGCCTGGCGCCGGCTAAAACGCCGGAATTACCCGACAATTCCTTGCCCCGCCTTCTAAAATTTTGTATTATTGCAGCCGACTTGCCTTGTCTAAACGCTTTTCTCACAGGTAGTTTCAACTTGATCATGAATTTTTCCAAGTACCTGCGCTTTGCTGTAGTGGGAGCCTGCGCACTGGCCGCTTGTAAGGGCGGTCCGCCCACGGCTACCAAACCCGGTAAGTACAGCTCCACCACGGGCATTGAGTACAATACCGAGGAAGGCATGAAGGTGTCTGATTATCAGGGTATCCCGGATGGTCCCGGTCTGGTGTTTATCGAAGGTGGCCGCACCGTGCTGGGCTCCGCCGAAGAGGACATTGCCATGACCCACGACAACCTGGAGCGTACAGTAACGCTGGCATCCTTCTACATGGATGAGGCCGAGGTGGCCAACATCCACTGGCTGGAATACCTGCACTACGTGCGCAAAGACTCCTCCGAGGAGTTCTACCAGTCGGCTCTGCCCGACACGACGGTGTGGGCCCGCGAGTTGTCGTTCAACGACCCGTACGTAGACTACTACCTGCGTTACCCCGGCTTCCGCTACTTCCCCGTAGTGGGTGTAAGCTGGCTGCAGGCCAACGATTACTGCACGTGGCGGACCTCGAAAGTAAACGAGCGTCTGGCGGGTGAAGATGGTGACAGCGGCAGCAGCAGCGGCGGTGGCCTGTTTGGCAAGAAAAAGAAGAAGAAAGGCGACAGCGGCGACGCGGCTGAAGGCACTTCTGAGGACGGCGGCGGCACCAAGATTGCCATCGAGAATGGCAACACCCTGCCCAACTATCGCCTGCCTACAGAGGCTGAATGGGAGTACGCCGCTCAGGCGCTCATCGGCACCCAGGAAACTGGCAACGAGAACCAGGAGAACAAGCGTATTTATCCCTGGGATGGCCGCCAAGTGCGGAACCCCTATGGTAAAGGCATGGGTCAGTTCCTGGCCAACTTCAAGCGCGGCCGTGGTGACTACGCTGGTATTGCCGGCTCGCTGAACGACGGTGCCATGATCACGGAGTATATCTACAACTACCCACCCAACGACTACGGCCTGTACAATATGTCGGGTAACGTGAACGAGTGGGTGCAGGATATCTACCGTCCGCTTTCCTACGAGGACGTGGAGGATCTGAACCCCTTCCGTCGGAACGGCTTCCTGGACCCCACGGAGAAATACGACAAGAAAGGCTACCAGTCGCTTATCGATGACCACGTACGCGTGTACAAAGGCGGCTCGTGGCGCGATGTAGCCTACTGGCTCTCGCCCGGTACGCGGCGCTTCATGGCTGAGGACTCAGCCACGGCAACCATCGGTTTCCGTTGCGCTATGATTAACGCCGGCTCAAACCGTTAATCACAGATTTAAACGGATTCAGTGAATTTCGCGGATTCGTTCTACAAGCCAAAAGGCCACCTCAAACGAGGTGGCCTTTTGGCTTTTTGAGTACCGTGCGATACGCCGAGTGTTGCCTGGCGTAACTACCGGTCGGCGGTGGCAATGGTGGCGATACTAACGTAAGCGGCTCCGGCGGCCAGCAAGGCCTGAGCGCAGGCTTCGAGGGTAGCGCCGGTAGTTAGTACATCATCGACTAATAGCACGTGTTTCTGCTGGATGAGGTCAGGCTGGGCCACGGCAAACACGGTTTCCACATTCTGCCAGCGTTGGATGCGGTTTTTTTGAGTCTGGGACTTGGTATAAGTGGTACGACTGAGCGCTTCGGCCGCCCACGGAATTTGTAGGCCCAGGGCCAGGCCCTCGGCAAAGCTATCGGCTTGGTTGTAGCCGCGCTCGGCCAGCTTGCGGGCGTGGAGCGGCACGGGCACCACCAAGTCGGGGGCGGGGTGGAGGCTGGTTTCGTGGAGTTCCTGTCCGTACCAGCGGCCCAGCACCCGGCCTACTTCCTGCTGCCCACGGTACTTGAGCTGGTGGAGCAAGTGTTGCACCCGGCCGTGCTTCTGAAACCGCAGGTAGCTGAGTGTATGCTGAATGGGCAGGCGACCCCAGAACCGCCGGGCCAAAGGGTTTTGCTCCGAGGGCAGGCGGTGATAGTCGGTGTAGGGGAGCTGAGCCCGGCAGGTGGTGCACATATGTTCCTCGCCCCGGGCTAGCACATCCTCGCAGGCCAGGCACACTTGGGGAAACAGTAGGCTCACAAAATCGGAGAGCAGAGCGGGCAAGGGCATAGTTGGTAATGGATAAAGTCACAGAATAGCGGCGTGCACCTGAAAGGCGGCAAACTTCTCCCTAATTTTAAGGTTTAAACCCGACTTCCGGAATAGCTCCGGGAGTTGTTTTTCACGGTTACTTGCCTGCCCTATGAGCCTCGTTGCAGAATTCAACGACTACCGCCAGCGGATGAATGAAAAAATCCTGGCGGCCGATAACAAAGTCATCAAGCGGTTTTTCAACCTCGACACCAATACCTACCAGGAAGGCGCCCTCAACGTCAAGACCAAAGAAATTGTGGGCCTGGCTTGCTCCATGGTGCTGCGCTGCGACGACTGCATCAAGTATCACCTGGGCAAGTGCTTTGAGGAGAAGCTCACCGACGAGGAAGTGTACGAGGTGTTTGCCATTGCCAACCTCATTGGGGGCAGCATTGTAATTCCGCACTTCCGCCGGGCCGTGGAGTACTGGGAGGCGCTGAAAGAGGAGGCCGCCTCGCCCGCGCCCGAGCATCTGCACGAAGCCTAAGCCATGCTGGACCCGCAGGAAACCGAAGCCCAGTTTGAGCAGCGCTGGTGGGAGCTGATGAACGAGATGCGCGCCCGCTTCGGTAAAAAGCCCGATATGAATGCTCTGCTGCTGCTGATTGGCGTGCAGGAACTGGGGCAGGGGGCCGGCCCGTTTACCAAGGAGCAGAAGCAGGACCTTATGCATATTGCCACCTGCCGGCTGTTCAGCTTCTCGGGCTTTTATGAGCTGGAGCGGGTGGATGAGGAAGGCTGGCCCCACTACCGCCTGCTGCAGCCGTTGCCGTTTGCCAACCTCAAAGAGCAGGAGCGTATGCTCAAATGGCACATTCTGGAGTATTTCGATTCGCAGGAAGACTAAGTGGACATCATATCCTACAACCTCAACGGCCTCCGCTCAGCCCTCAGTAAGGGCCTGGCGGACTGGGTAGCGCAAACCAGGCCGGATGTGCTGTGCGTGCAGGAAATTAAGGCCGGGCGGGAGCCGCTGGATGTGTCGGCGCTGACGCGCCTGGGCTACCACGCCTACCTGCACCCGGCCCAGAAACCGGGGTACAGCGGCGTGGCCACGTTCAGCCTGGAAAAGCCGCTGGCGGTGGTGGAGGGCTGCGGGCAGAGTTGCTACGATGAGGAAGGCCGGGTGCTGCGGCTGGATTTTGCCCACTGCTCGGTGCTGAACACCTACATGCCCTCGGGTACCAGCGGGCCGGAGCGGCAGGCATTCAAGGTAGAGTGGCTGCACTTTTTCAGGCGCTATGTGCGGGAACTGCAAGCCGCCGGGGTAGCCCCATTGGTTATTGCCGGCGACTATAACTGCTGCCAGACCGAAATAGACCTGCGCAACCCTAAAACCAACCAGAACAGCCCCGGCTTCACGCCTGAGGAGCGGCAGTGGTTCCGGGATTTTCTGGCCGATGGTTTCACTGATTCCTTCCGCCACCACCACGGCCCCGTGCCGGACCGGTACTCCTGGTGGACCTACCGGGCCGGGGCCCGGGCCCGCAACGTAGGCTGGCGCATCGACCATCTGCTGGTTGACAATGCCCTGGCACCACATATTCGCCACGCCGACATGCTGCACGACGTGGTGCATTCCGACCACTGCCCCGTGCAGGTGGAGCTGGATTTCAACGCATAACACCGCAACGGGCGGCCCGGCAGTAGGGCGGGTCGCCCGTTGCGGTGTGCAAAAGGGGAAAAGTTACGCGCTCAGAATCATGTCCGCTACCTCGCGGCCGGAAGCCAGGGCGGCATTGAGCGAAGGATAAGCCGCGTAGTCGCCGCAGCGGTACTGGCCATTTGAGAGTTTGAGCGTTTGACGTGCTGCCTGCCCGGCGGGGTATACAGGCAGGGCGTACGGAATATCGTAGGTGCGCAGATGCTGCCACCGGGCCGCTGCCGGCCCGAACCACTCGGTTAGCTCCTGCCGTAGCCGGGCCGTCAGGTCGGCCTCAGCCAGACCATGCTCTCCGTGCGTGCTGACGGATATCAGCCGCTGCCCGGCCGGGGCATAGGCCGGCGCCACCTCCGACGGAAACGCTACGTTGTGGACCAGCGCGGTTGGGGAGGAATTCAGGCGCAACAGCTTATCGGCACGAGTTGGGGAGGCGGGACCCGCAAAGTAGGTGCAAGTAGTGCGCCGCCACTGTACGGGGGCAGGCACAGCGGCTGGTAGCAACTGGGCCGCCGCTTCCCCATCAACGGCCACTACTACTGCCGCGCCCTGCAGGGTTTCGCCGCTTTTGAGGTGCACGGTGGTGCCCTCAATGGAGCGTACGGGCGTATGCAGGCGGAGGCTGCCGGCGGGCAGGCGGGCGGCCAGCTGCTCCGGAATCTGCTGCATACCCAGGGCCGGAATGGCGGCTTCGCCCTCTACAAACTGCTTGAACACAAACTCAAAGAAATTGGCTGCGGTGTTCAGGCTACGGTCCAGAAACACGCCCCCAAAAAACGGGCGGAAGAAGTTCTGAATGATTTGCTCACTCCAGCCGTATTGCCGCAGTAAGTCCACGGTAGACAACTGGTTGCTGGAATTACGGCTCAGCAGCTGCTCACTGGTAAAGCGGCGCACGTGCTGCACCATACTCACAATACGCAGCTTATCTGGCAGGGTACCGATGCGGGAGGTAAGCGCTGAAAACGCAGCCGTGGGTTGTTGCAGGGGATTCTGCAGGGTAGTTTCCTGGCCATCGGGCAGGCGGATAACGGCCCCGGAGCGGAAGGCTTGCAGATTCAGGGCGCCGTAGTCGATGAGGCGCTCCACCTCGGGGTAGCGCGTGAGCAGCACCTGAAAGCCCCGATCAAGCCGAAAGCCCTCCGGCGTTATATCAGTACGCACGCGCCCGCCAACGGCATCAGCGGCTTCGAGTAGCAGTACGGGCCGGCCAGCGCGGTGCAGGTAGCAGGCGCAGGATAACCCGGCCATGCCCGCGCCAACTATAATTATGGGTAGTTGAGGTGAGTCAGCAGTTGTCATATCAACCGCAAACTGGAAAACAGTGGGTAAGGTTGGAGTTAGTTGTAGAGGGTGACGCCGTAGCGCTGTTTAAACGCCTGAATTTCCTCGTAGCTCATATTCGGGTTGAGCAGGAAGGTGCGCTGACCTTGGTATGATTCCTTGAGCGGAATACGTTGCTCATACCAAGTCTGCAGCAGCTGCACAAGACGCTGTTGCTCATGCGGCTGCCGTAGCCGTACAAAGCAAGATGGCCAGGAACCCGCCTGAATCCGGTTGTCGGTTTGTACAGGAATGTCAATCAAGCTGGTCCTGAGCGTTTGTAGTGTCAGCTCTGCTATATGGAATTGGAGCGGGGTTGTACTGGATAGCGCCAAGCAGTCAGCTTGTTTCCCAACCTCCCGGTAAAGTGCATCGGGGGTCAGTACAAGACTGCCAATGACAGATTGTTCCTCTGGAAAGATGCCGTCAATGCCAGTGATGGAGAAAAGCGGCGCGTTTGGGTTGCTGGTTCTAGGCTGCAGAATGGGCAAGCCAAGTAGTACTTCAGTAGTATGAAAATACTCGCCTCGGCGTACAGCACGTCTCACCCGGGCAAGGGTTTCGGTAGGTAGAAACGCCATGAATTAGAACAGCGGCTTACGCTTCTTCATCACCTTGCGCGTCTTCATCGTCCAGAACTCAGCCACGCCGGGGCGCTGCAGGCTCACACGCCACACGCCCATGGCCTGGCCCAGCTGGTAGCCCGTGGCCTGATCCTGGGGGTATTGCTTCTGAATGAGGGCGTAATCGGCGGCCGAAACATCCTGCCCAACGGTACCGTGGCAGCGCAGGCAGAGCTGGTCGTTAAGCACCAAAGGGCGTTGATACGTGAATACTTCAGCACTGAGCCGGGCTACGCGGCGGGTTGTGTCGGCGGGATTCAACTCCGCAGCAGAAATGGGGGCTTTATTTGCCGAGTTGCGGGGCCGGTTACTGATGCGGCGCAAGGAAGCCTGCAAGACCTTGGCCAGCGAATCAGGGGCCGGTAGGGTTTCGGGCCGGCAGTAGGGGAGGGCCGCCGCTACGCCGCCTTCGGCCAGTTTTTGGGTTAGTACTTGGCGTAGCTCCCGCTCGGCCGTGCGCGTGAGAGAGTCGCCGGCCCAGCGAGTGGCCCGGAGCAAATCGGCGGGCATAATGCGCTTCACCTCCCAGTTCGCCGACTCCACAGCCAGCTCTTTGGTGTTGCTGAGGTGCTCCACCTGGTCGGGGCGGCAGGCGGCCAGCAGGGGCAGAAGCAGCAGGAAGCGGGAAAGTGGGCGCATGGGTGGGGAGGAATCAAGAGACTAATTAGTAGCTGGACGTCATTCCGAGTGCAACGAGGAATCTCGCGTGCTGACATTGCCAAGCTATTCAGACAGCAGCACGCGAGATGCTTCGGCTGCGCCTCTGCATGATGGATTATCGTAACAGCCGACAACGCATTTACTCCCACAAATATGCCCGCAAGGCGTCGTATTCCGGCTCCAGCAGGGTGCTTTGTTTGGGCTGCTGCATTAGCTCCCCTAGCTCAGCGGGAATAGGCACTACTTGGCCAGTGGCAGTTTCCACAGCTGCCGGAAACTTGACGGGGTGGGCGGTTTCCAGAAAAATGCCGCGCTGTTCCGGGTGCTGGCGCAAATAATCTTCCAGCGCATGATAGGCCACGGCCCCATGTGGATCCAGCACGTAGCCGGTTTCCCGAAAAACCCGCGCAATAGTAGTCGTAGTTTCCGCATCCGATACCGAGTAACCGCTCAGCAGCTCACGCAGCACCGGATATTGATGCCCAAACAGCTCCAGAATACGGCCAAAATTGCTCGGGTCACCCACGTCCATGGCGTTGGAGAGGGTGGCTACGGCCGGCTGGGCAGCGTACTGGCCTGACTGCAGGTAGAGGGGCACCGCATCGTTCTGGTTGCAGGCCGCCAAGAAGTGGGCCACCGGCAGCCCGGAGGTGTAGGCCAGCAGCCCGGCGCACAGGTTGCCGAAGTTGCCACTGGGCACTGCTATTATTGGCGGCTTGGCGTGGGGCCACTGGGCCAGCGCCGCCAGATAATATATCTGTTGGGGCAGCCAGCGGGCCACATTGATGGAGTTGGCCGAGGTAAGCGGGCGGCGCCGGCGTAGCTCCTCGTCGCGGAAGGCCTGTTTTACCAGCCGCTGGCAGTCGTCGAAGTTGCCGTGCACCTCTAGGGCCCGTACATTCTGGCCCAGGGCCGTGAGTTGCTGCTCCTGCACAGGGCTCACCCGGCCCTGGGGGTACAGTATCACCACTTCTACACCCGGCACGCCCAGAAACCCACTGGCTACGGCACCACCAGTGTCGCCGGAGGTAGCCACCAATACCGTTACGGCCCGGGTTTCGTGGCGGGAAAAGTAACCCAGACAGCGGCTCATAAACCGCGCCCCCACATCCTTAAATGCCAGCGTGGGCCCGTGAAACAGCTCCAGCGCACTGATACGCTCCGTTACAGGTACCACCGGCAGCGGAAAATTCACGGTTTCGGCGCAGATGCGGGCTAGCTCTGCTTCCGGTATCGTGTCGCCTACGTAGGGCCGGAGGACGGTTAGCGCAATTTCAGCGGCAGATAGTTGGGGAAGCTGCTCTAGGAACCCGGTCGGGAGGCGCGGAATGGTTTCGGGGAAATACAGACCCCCATCCGGGGCCTGCCCCGCCACGGTAGCCGTCCGGAAATCAACGGGCTCCGATTGGCGGCTGAGGCTATAGTAGTGCATATCGGTTGAGTTGTGGGGGGATGCGAGGCCCTTCGTGGAGTTGTTCAAGGTGGTTAGCACGTCATGCAGAGCGTAGCGAAGCATCTCGCATACTGATGACTGATACTATCGCAACGTCAGCACGCGAGATGCTTCGCTACGCTCTGCATGGCGTTTAGCATCAGCAACGATGCGACACGAAGTGTCACGTCTCGACAGCCTACTTCAGGCCGGCAGATTTTGGCAGCCCGTAGGGTTGATGGTAGTTTGGTACACGAAATGCGCCAGGCCCAGCTGCTCGTAGGTGCGGCGCATCACTTCCGCTACTGCCTGGGCGGTGGCTTCGGTCTGGCTGAGCATGAATAGGGAGGGGCCGGAGCCGGATATGCCCCCGCCCAAAGCCCCGACGGCGCGGCTGCCCTCCTTCACCCGCTCAAAGCCCGGAATCAGGATGCTGCGCACGGGCTCGATAATCACGTCTTCCAGGGCCCGCCCAATGAGGGCGTAATCATGCTTCAACAACCCAGCCACCAGCGCGCCCACGTTGCCCCACTGCCGGATAGCGTCGCGTAGCGGTACGTCCTGCTTGAGTATCCGGCGGGCATCAGCTGTTTTGACCTCAATCTGGGGGTGGACTACCGTCACGAACAGGGGCGGGGCATCCAGTGGCACTACGTCAGGCGTGGGAATGGTGGACCGGATGAGCGTGACGCCCCCGTAAATGGCCGGAGCAATGTTGTCGGCGTGGCGCACCCCGGAGGCCACTTCCTCCCCGTACATGGCAAACCCTACCAGCTCTGCCTTGCTGAACTGGTTACCCAGTAAGTAGTTGAGGCCCACCACGGCCCCGGCAGCGCTGGCGGCGCTGCTGCCAATGCCGCTCCCCGGCCGGATGGTTTTGCGGATGCGCACCTCCACGCCCGTTACTTCCGGGGCGACCCGCAACATGGCCAGCAAAGCCGCCCCAGCCACGTTGCGGGTGGGCTCAGTCGGCAGATCAAACTCATCCTCGTTAATAATGCGGACTCCCGGCTCATCGGTCAGGCGCAGGTGCATTTCGTCGTTGGGCTCACGCAGGGCAAACCCCAGCACATCAAAGCCGCACACTACGTTGGCCACAGTGGCGGGAGCGAGGAGGGAGACGGAATCAGTGGAAAGCGGCATGTTAGCGGGTAAAAACTACTGGAAGGAAGAAAGCTGCATCGTCGGGGGACCTCACCCCCGGCCCCTCTCCTCGGGGAGAGGGGTGCGTTCAACGATTTTACCGTTTAGCATCCCTTACTTTAAGGATAGACGTTCAACGGTTCTATCGTCTGGCTCCCCTCTCCCCGAGGAGAGGGGCCGGGGGTGAGGTTAATGCGCGGCCCGCAGTACATCGGCAAATACGCCGGAGGCCGTAACCTCGGCCCCGGCTCCGGCACCTTTGATGACCAAGGGCTGCTCTACGTAGCGGTTGGTGTAGAAGAGCACGGCGTTGTCTTTGCCCTGCAAGCTGTACAAATCGTGCCCGGGAGCCACACTCTCCAGCCCCACGCGGGCCTGCCCTTCGGCAAAACTGGCCACGAAGCGCAACTTCCGTCCCTGAGCCGCCGCCGCATCATACAGGCTACGGAAGTGAGTTTCGTGGGCGGCCAGCTGCTCGTAGAAGGCCGGTACGTCGCCCTCCAGGCAGGCAGCGGGCAGGAAGGATTCGTTCTGTATCTCTTCCATTTCCAGCGCATAGCCAGCTTCCCGGGCCAAAATCAGGATTTTACGGGCCACGTCTACACCGGTCAGGTCGAGACGGGGGTCGGGCTCGGTGTAGCCCTCGGCCTGGGCTTGGCGCACTACTTCCGCAAAGGGCCGGGTGCCGTCGTAGTTATTGAACACGAAGTTGAGCGTACCCGACAGCACGGCCTGCATGCGCTGCACCTCGTCGCCGCTGCGCAGCAAGTCGTTCAGCGTCCCGATGATGGGCAGACCTGCGCCCACGTTGGTTTCAAACAGAAACTGCGTGTTGAACTCCTGGGCCAGGCTTTTGAGCCGGGCATACCGCTGGTACTCCGCGGAAGCGGCCACCTTGTTGCAGGCTACCACGGCCACCGAGCGGGTCAGCAGCTGCTCGTACACCTGCGCCACTTCGGCGCTGGCCGTTACATCCACGAACACCGTGTTGCGCAGATTCAGAGCCAGTACTTCCTGCGTGAGCTGCTCCAAATTCAGGGGCTTTCCGGTATCCAGGGCCGTTTCCCAAGCCCCCAGGTCAATGCCTTCCTCAGCCAGTACAAAATGCCTGCTGTTGGCCAGGCCCACCACCCGCAGGTTTAGGTGCAGCTTCTCGCGCAGCCAGGGTTGCTGGCGGTGCAATTGCTCCAGCAGCTTGCGGCCCACGTTGCCCACGCCCGCCACCACCACGTTCACCTGCCGGGTGGTAGCTTCGAAGAAGGTTTCGTGTAGCACGTTGATAGCCTTGCGCACGTCCTGCTGACGGATTACCGTCGAAATATTCTTCTCCGAGGAGCCCTGGGCAATGGCCCGAATGTTTACCCCATTCTGCCCCAGTGCCCCAAATAGACGCCCGCTGATACCAGGGTGGTTCTTCATCTGCTCCCCTACCAAGGCCACAATGGCCAACTCATCCTCCCGGTCCAGCGGGTCGAGTAGGCCCGCCCTCATTTCGTGGGTAAACTCTTGGTTGGCGGCCTGCTGGGCCCGGTCGGCATCCGGGGTGCTCACAGCCACGCAAATGGAGTGTTCCGAGGAGCTTTGGGTAATGAGAATGACGTTGACCTGCTCCCGGGCCAGGGCCGCAAACAACCGCCGCGAAAAACCCGGCACGCCCACCATGCCGCTGCCTTCCAGCCGCAGCAACGAAATGGGCCCGATACTGGAAATACCCCGCACAAACGCGTGGTTGGCCGGCGGACTCACTTCTACCAGCGTACCGGCATCCTCGGGGGCAAACGTGTTCTTGATCCAGAGCGGAATACCCGCGCGCATGACCGGCTGGATAGTAGGCGGATACAGCACTTTGGCCCCGAAGTGCGACAACTCCATGGCCTCCTGGTAGCTAATGCGGGCAATGGGCCGGGCGGCGCGTACTAGCCGTGGGTCGGCCGTCATCATGCCGCTCACATCCGTCCAGATTTCCAACCGCTCGGCACCCAGCGCCCCGGCGAAAATGGCGGCAGTGTAATCGGAGCCGCCCCGGCCCAGGGTAGTGGTGCTACCGTCGGGGGCGCTGGCCACGAAGCCGGGCGCCACGTACAGCGCCACCTCGCCCGTCACGGCGGCCTGAATCAGTGGGTTGGTGCGGGCAAAATCTACGGCGGCGTGGCCGTAGCGTGCATCAGTGCAGATGAGTTGCCGGCTGTCCAGCCACTGGTTGGCCGTGCCTCGGGCTGCCAGCGCCGCCGCCAGCAGCCGCGACGACAGCAACTCCCCATAGCTCACCAGCCGGTCCAAGGTCCGCGCCGACAGCTCGCCCAGCGCAAATACTCCGTCGCAGAGGCTCTCCAGCTCATTGCAATGCGTTTTTACCACGCTGAGTACCCCGCTCTGGCCAGTAATAGGCAGCAGCCCGCGCACCGCTTCCAGGTGGCGCTGCTCCAGCTCCCGCAACAGGTCCCGGTAAGAAGCATCAGCGGTGGCGGCGCGGTGGCCGGCGGCAATCAGGGTATCCGTCACCCCGCCCAGCGCCGATACTACTACCACTGTGGGGCGTTGCCGGGCGGCGGCTTCGGCCAGTACCAGCACTTTACCCATGTTCTCGGCCGTCGCCACCGACGAGCCCCCGAATTTCAACACCTGCATAGCGTTCAGCTGCATAAAGGACAAGAAAAAGCCCGCTTCGGGCCGGCGGCTCCTCTGTGTGGAGCGTACCGGCGAAGCGGGCTGCGAAGTGGAAGGTGAAAAGGAGTTCCGCGGCCCGCTTAGCGGGTTGTAGTTACGGTTGTCCCTGTACCAATTGTAGCAATTGGCAGTGCGCAGTTCAGAGCATGGATAGCACGAGGCCGGACCATAAGCGCGGGTTTGATGGCTGCAAAGTAGGAATTATTTGAAACGGCCAACAGTTAGATATAGAAATATTTACGATTTCTACGGGTGCTGTACGGGTAACAGCGGTAAGCCGCAACAGGCGGCAAAAGGCTGTTCTGTATCAAGAGCATCAGCCGTATATATCCTCGGCGGCGTTTGCTTACCTTTGCACTCCTAATACATTTTCTGAAGGCAAGATGCTAGATAAACTGGAGGCCATCCAACAGCGCTTTGAGGACGTGAGCGAGCAGCTCACCCAGCCCGAAGCCATGAGCGACATGAAACGCTTCAAGGCCCTCAATAAGGAATACAAAGACCTCGGCAAAATCGTGACCGAGTACAAGGCCTACCAGAACGTGTTGGCCAATATCGACGGCGCCAAGGAGGTCATTGCCACCGAGAAGGACGAGGACTTCCGCCAGATGGCCAAGGATGAGCTGGAACTGCTCTACCCCGAGCAGGAGCGTCTGGAAGCCGTTATTAAAGAGTTGCTCATCCCGAAAGACCCCAACGACAGCAAGGATATCATCATGGAAATCCGGGCCGGGGCCGGAGGTGATGAGGCGGCCATTTTTGCCGGCGACTTGCAGCGCATGTACATGCGCTTCGCTGAAAAGCAGAACTGGAAAATGGAACTGGTAGATGCCACCGAGGGCACCTCGGGCGGTTACAAGGAAATTATTCTGGCCGTGAAAGGCGAGGACGTGTACGGCAAGCTCAAGTTCGAATCGGGTGTGCACCGCGTACAGCGGGTGCCGGCTACCGAAACCCAGGGCCGTATTCACACCTCAGTAGCCTCCATCGTGGTAATGCCCGAGGCGGAGGAACTGGACGTGCAGATTGATATGAACGAGGTGCGCAAAGACCTGTTCATGTCGTCGGGCCCCGGTGGGCAGTCGGTAAACACCACCTACTCGGCCGTGCGCCTCACTCACTTGCCCACCGGCATCGTGGCCCAGTGCCAGGACCAGAAGTCCCAGCTCAAAAACTTCGATAAAGCCCTGCAGGTGCTCCGTTCCCGCCTCTACGAAATTGAGCTGGCCAAAAAGAACGAAGCCGAAGGCGCGACCCGCAAGAGCATGATTGGCGGCGGCGACCGGTCGGATAAAATTCGCACCTACAACTACCCCCAGGGCCGCGTAACCGACCACCGCATCGGCCTCACGGTGTACAACCTGTCGTCGGTAATGGACGGCAACATCGACGAGTTTGTGGAGCAGCTGCGCATTGCCGAAAGCGCCGAGCGCCTGCAGGAAGGCGTGGTGTAATTTATCCGAACAGATCAACGTTTGTCATGCTGAGCTTGCCGAAGCATCTCTACCGCTTCGTTGTAACGAGTGAGTTACTACCGGTAAAGATGCTTCGGCAAGCTCAGCATGACGTTTTACTGTAGGTTGGTATCTATGCGTTTTTTACTCCCGCTTCTTCTGTTGCTCTCGTCGTTGGTAGTGGTGCTGCCTGGCTGTGAGCCCAAGGAAGACCTGATTACCACGGATAGCAGCGCCAAGCTGGAGTTTGCCGAGGACACAGTGAAGTTTGATACGGTATTCGCCTCGGTGGGCACCGTGAGCAAGCGCCTGTGGGTGTACAACCGCAATGCCCGGGCCGTGCGGGTAGCCGAAATCAGCTTAATTAACCGGCCAGGTGTCACGTATAGCCTGCTCATCAACGGCGACGCCACCTCCACGGCCCGCGACGTGGAAATCAGGGGCAAGGACAGCCTGCTGGTGCTGGTGCGCGCCACTATCGACCCCACCCCCTCCGACCTCAAACCCTTCCTAGTAGTCGACGACCTGAAGTTTCGCACCAACGGCAATGAGCAGCAGGTGAAGGTGGTGAGCTACGGGCAGAATGCGTATTTCCATGATGCCGAGCGCATCCGGCGCAACACCATCTGGCGCTCCGACAAGCCCCACGTCATTTATAACTCGGTGTTAGTAGAGCGTGGGGCCACGCTTACCATTGAAGCCGGGGCCCGGATTTATTCCCACGCTGGCTCCTTTCTGGTGGTGCAGGGGCGGCTGTTGTGTAACCCGGCCTTTCAGCCTACCGGGGAACTGAAGCCCGAGGACCGCAACTTGGTGCGCTTCCAGGGCGACCGGCGCGAGGAGCAGTACCGCGAAGTGCCCGGGCAGTGGGGCGGCATCCAGTTTGATACCCTGAGCCGCGACAATGTGGTGCGCTTCACGGAAATCAAGAATAGTAACTACGGCCTGTTCTTCTTCAACCGCCGCAACTATCAGCCCCACCCCAGCGTGCTGGTCGAAAACTCCCTGTTTACCAACATCTCCACTGTGGGCAGTGGCTTCGGGATTGAGGGAGCCGCTCTGCTGGGAATATACGGGGACTTTGTGGTGCGCAATACGCTCATCACCAACTGTGAGCAATATGCTGTGTTTGGCATCGGCAACGTGAACCAGCTGGATTACGTGACGGTGGCCAACTATCCCCGCCTGCTGCACGACAAGCCCTCCGTGCTGCTAGCGCCATCTATTGAAGTCAACCGAGTGCCTACGCCGGCTGTGGCCCCGCGCCTAACCATGCGCAATAGCATCGTGTGGGGCACCAACAAGGATGGGAATGAGCTGGCGTTTGCCAACGGAGAGTTATACCCCAGTACTATCAGCATCAGCAATAGCGTGCTGAAAACCAAGGACTACGACAATACCGGCACCTTAGGGCAGCGCAAGAACAACAATATCCTCAACCCCACGGAAGGCCCCGCTTACCTGTTCAAAAGCACGCCGATACGCTTCCGAGGCAAAACGCTGGACTTCCAGCTGGATACCCTCTCGCCGGCCAGCAACAAAGGACTGCCACTGCCGGGCCTCACCCGGGACCTGCTCAACCGCCCCCGTAACAGCTCCACGCCCGACGTTGGGGCCTACGAGCGGGTGAATCCGTAGGAAGAGTAGGGAGGCAAGGAAAACCTGTCATCCTGAGCGGAGCGAAGGATCTTATTACATTCGGGTGATAAGGTCCTTCGCTTCGCTCAGGATGACAGGTTTTCCACTATTTCATCCTACCATTCATTCCTTCGTTCTCCCACAATGCACTTTATTCAGAAACGGTTGCGGCTGCCGGCAGTAGGCCGGGGCTTTCATTTGATTACCGATTTGCTGGTGGCCGAGCTGCCCGAGCTGGAGCAGATTCAGGTGGGTATGGCGCAGTTTTTTATTCAGCATACCTCCGCCAGCCTCAGCATCAATGAAAACGCCGACCCCACCGTGCGGCACGATTTCGAGCAGTTCTTCAACCGCTTGGCCCCCGAAAACGCCCCGTACTTCAGGCATACCCTGGAAGGCCCCGACGATATGCCGGCTCACCTGAAAGCCAGCCTGCTGGGCCATGCCGTGCAGGTACCCATTGCGCGCGGCGAGTTGGCACTGGGCACCTGGCAGGGAATTTACCTCGGGGAGCACCGCAACCACGGCGGCCGCCGCTGGGTGCTGGCTACGTTGATGGGGCAGTAACCGGATTTGCGGGGTAAAGTACACTGGCTGAGCGAAATATTCGCAGCCCAGCAAGCCGCGGGCCGTACTTTCGCGTATAGGGCTGAAAAAAAGCCCCATGCCTGCCTTGTTGTTAGTTGCCACCGGAAAAGCTGCCCTTGCGGCCACGTTGTACGTGGCCCTGTGGTGGGGTGCCGTCGGTACGGGGCCAACAACGGGTAAATCTCCCAACCGCAAACCCTCGACCCAGATTACGCGCGCCGCCAAGCCTGCTTCTCCGCCCGTGGCTACCCGGCTGGTCCGACTCACCAACGACTCCTTGGCCGGGCAGCCCTTTGGCGAAGAGCCCACGGTGGAGGACCTACTCCGGAATGGTGGCCACATAACAGCGCGCAAACCGTACCGCAACCTCTACGAAGCCGGGCAGATAGATACCATCCTGCTGGTGCGCCACCAAGGCAACGTATTCCAGTTTTATCGCGCTCCGGAAAAGGATCTGCTGCGCGACGCCGTAGTTGTGAACTTTGAGCCCGCCTACGGCCGTCGCCTGCGCACCCGCTTAGCTTCGGCCCACCGCCCCGCCACCAGTACCATCGATAAAGTGCGTATTGGCGACTCGGAGCGCACGAATTACGTTTCGATGGTATACCAAAGCGGCCGCCTCAGCACGGTACACGTTGAGCCTTATCTGGAGTAAGCTACAGCACCTGCCCCCGCACCGCGTAGCGCACCGAATCGAACAGAATCAGCTTCTGCACGCCGTTCACGCGGTAACTGGCAAGTTGGCCATTTTGGCAGTGCAGTTCCACGGTTTTGGCCGAGTACACCAGCGGGTTATCCTGAGCCACGGAAGCGGTAATATCCTGCACCACATTGCCCTGGCTAACCACGGTAAGTTGCTCTACGGGGTGGTCGGTGCCGGGCTGGCGGCGGTAGGTGCGCTGTACAAGGCCCGAGGGCAAAGTGGCCGAATCAACGGCGTACAGGCCACGCAAAGCTGGCTTATTGATGTCTGCCTGCTGAAAAATTTGTAGTTCCTTGGTCCAGTCGGTTGGCTGCACGCGGGTGGTTTCCTGCTGGCCGTCGCGCAGCAGTACTTGCTTTTCCACGGCCGGCCGGCGCTGGCCCAGCAAGGTGCTTTGCTGCTCCAGGAAGCCGAGCAGATTGAAGTAAGCCGGCTTCCGGTTGGCTGGATTAGGGCGCACGGTGGCCGTGTTGCCGGGGCCGCAGCTTGCCAGTCCCAGCAACACGCCCAGGAGCGCGGCAGTGTTCTTATGCATTCGGGGTAGATTCCGGGCGGAGCAGGCTCTGGCCGCTCATCGCCTCGGGTTGGGAAAGGCCCATGAGTTGCAGTACCGTAGGGGCAATGTCGCCCAGCTTGCCATCAGCCACGCTGCCCTGGTAGTCGTTGCTGGCCAGGATGCAGGGCACCAGGTTGGTGGTGTGGGCCGTGTTGGGCGAACCATCGGGGTTGATCATCATGTCGGCGTTGCCGTGGTCAGCAATGATGATGCAGGCATAGTCGGAGGACAAGGCGGCTTCAATTACACCTTTCGCGCACTCATCCACTGCCTCGGCGGCTTTCACGGCGGCCGCAAACACGCCGGTGTGGCCTACCATATCGGTGTTGGCGAAGTTCAGTACCACAAAGTCGGTGGTTTTGGCTTGCAGCTCCGGCACCAGCGCGTCGCGCAGCTCGTAGGCGCTCATTTCGGGCTGCAGGTCGTAGGTGGCTACCTTGGGCGAGTTGCGCATGATGCGTTTCTCCCCGGCAAACTCCACCTCCCGGCCGCCCGAGAAGAAGAACGTCACGTGCGGGTACTTCTCGGTTTCGGCAATGCGGATCTGGGTTTTGCCGTTGGCTGCCAGCACCTCCCCCAAAGTCTGCTCCAGGTTGTCCTTCTCGAAGATGGGGGTGACGCCGGTAAACGTGGCGTCGTAGTTGGTCATGGTGAGGTAGTGCAGGTTCAGGCGGTGCATCTGAAAGGCGTGAAAATCCTGCTGAGTAAGGGCCTGCGTAATCTCCCGGCCCCGGTCGGTGCGGAAGTTGAAGCACAGCACCACGTCACCTTCCTGAATGGTCGCCAGCGGCTGCCCATCGGCCCCGGTTTTCACAATCGGCTTCAAAAACTCATCCGTCACGCCCTCTTTATAGGAGTCGAGCATGCTCTGGATCAGGTTCTGGGAGGGCGTGCCCTTGCCGTTCACCAGCAGGTCGTAGGCCAGCTTTACCCGCTCCCAGCGGTTGTCCCGGTCCATGGCGTAGTAGCGGCCCACAATGGAGGCAATGCGGCCACTGGCTCCGCGCTGCAGGTGCTGCTCCAGGTCGTTCACGTAGCTCACCCCACCCTTGGGGTCGGTGTCGCGGCCATCGGTGAAGGCATGAATGAACACATTGTGCACGTCCTGGTCGTGGGCAATGGTGCACAGGGCCTTCAGGTGCTCGATGTGGGAGTGCACCCCGCCATCGGAGAGCAGGCCCATCAGGTGCACGGGCTTGTTGTTAAGGCGGGCGTATTCGAAAGCTTTCAGCAGGGCGGGCATAGCGGCCAGCTTCCGCTCCCGAATGGCTTTATTAATGCGCACCAGGTCCTGGTACACCACGCGGCCAGCCCCAATGTTCATGTGGCCTACTTCAGAATTACCCATCTGCCCGTCGGGCAAGCCTACGGCCTCGCCGGAGGCTTGCAACTTGCTGTGCGGGAAGCGCTGAAACAGAGAGTCGACGAAGGGCGTACGTGCCTGATCAATAGCCGAAACCTCCTTGTTCTGCGCCAGCCCCCAGCCGTCCAGAATAACCAGCAATACCTGTTTGTTCATAGCGGCAAAGATAGGCCAGATGCGGCGAAACGCCCACGTTTTGCCTAACTTGGTGGCAGAGAAATACCCGCCCGGCCCGGCCACCGGGCAATCCGCCAGCTTGGCACCATTTTAGCACCCTGCATGACGAACCTATACTGTTAGCATGAAACGTACATTCTTTTTGGCCCTTGCGCTGGTGTGCAACCTGCTGCTAACCGCCGGGGCCATGGCCCAGGGCGAGGCTTTTGGGCCCGTGCGCACCGCTATCCGCAGTTCTTCTTCCCGTGATTTGGCTCAGTACTTTGCGCCCACCGTGGAGTTGGGCTTTGATGGCGACAAGCAGAGCTACAGCGCCACGCAGGCCGAGTTTGTGATGCGGGACTTCTTCGCCAAGCACTCCCCGGCCTCTTTTGACTTCATTCACTACGGCGGCAGCAATGAAGGCACGCCCTATGCCGTGGGCAAATACACCGGGAAAGATGGCGCGTACCGCATGTTTGTGAAAATGAAACAGGCAGGCGGTACTCTAAAAATTGCCACCATCGACTTTACCAAGGAGTAGTTACCCCCGCAGTGGGAGCCGCCAGTAAGCAAAAGCGCCGTGGAAATCATCCACGGCGCTTTTTTTGTGCCCGATGATTACCCAGATCTGGTTTGGAAGCCAAGGGCAATGGAACGGCCCCTTTTTGCTATTTTTGCACCGTGCAAACCCCCTCGTATCTCACCCCCGAAGCTCTCGATACCTTCATCCGTACTGCCCTGGCCGAGGACATTGGCGACGGTGACCACTCGGCACTGTCGGCTATTCCGGCCGAGGCCCGCAACCGCGCCCACTTGCTCATCAAGGATGAGGGGGTGCTGGCTGGGGTAGAGTTGGCCCACCATATCTTCCGGGCCGTGGATGCCGACCTGCGCGTGGAGCAGCGCCTGGCAGATGGGGCCCGTGTGAAACACGGAGACGTGGCATTTATTGTGGAAGGCCGGGCCCAGAGTATTTTAACGGCTGAGCGGCTGGTGCTCAACTGCATGCAGCGCATGAGCGGTATCGCCACCCGCACAGCCCACCTTACCAGCCTGCTAGTCGGCACCAAGGCCCGGCTGCTGGACACGCGCAAAACCACCCCCAACTTCCGCCTCTGCGAAAAATGGGCCGTGCTGATTGGGGGAGGAGTGAATCACCGCTACGGCCTCTTCGACATGATTATTCTCAAGGATAACCATGTGGATTACGCTGGGGGTATTCGCCAGGCCATTGAAGCCTCGCAGGCGTACTTGGCCCGCACCGGCCGCCAACTGCCTATAGAGGTAGAAACCCGCACCTTGAGTGAAGTGCAGCAGGCCATGGAAGCCGGCGGCATCGACCGGATTATGCTTGACAATATGAGCCCGGCCCAGCTACGCGAGGCCGTGGCCCTGGTAGCGGGCCGCTTCCCCCTGGAAGCCAGCGGCGGCATCACCGAGGAAACCATTGCCGCAGTAGCCGCCACCGGCGTCGACTACATTTCGGTGGGCGCCCTCACGCACTCCATCCGCAGCCTCGATATGAGCCTGAAAGCTTTCTGATGGTTAGTTGTTGGCTGCTAAGTGTTAGTCGTGTAGGCTGGCAGCAACCAGCAGACAACAAACAGCAATCAACAATCAACAACCAATTACAATGCAACTCCCCAACCAACGCGGCGGCTACCGGCAACAACAGCAGCAACAGGCCGCTTCGCCGCTGGCCATCCGGACCAAAAAACACCAGCTCGACACCGACACCTACACCAAGATAGCCATGGGCCGGGTGTGGCGGCGCGAGTGGTGGTACGCCCTTATTCCGCTAGCGGTGGGGTTGATACCCGCCCTGATTTGGCCTTCCTGGTGGTGGGTGGCCGTGGCGTTGCTGCTCACGCTGGCTTACGTACTGTTCCGCTCGGCCCAGGTAACGGGTGTAACTCAAGTGGAGCAAACCAAGCCGCTGTTCGAAAAATTAGCGTATGAGTTTGACAACAAGCAGATTGTGCTACGCCGTAATGAGAAAGAAGGCATGCGCCTAACCTGGGACATGATCGGGCACGTACAGCGGGAGGCCGATGGATATCTGCTGTCTTTGAAGGCCCCGGAAATGCCCCAGGATTTGAAAGGCTGGCGCCTATGGGTGGCCAAAACCTTTGACACCCCCATCTTCGTGCAGGTGCCTGACCGGATTTTCAATTCCGCCAACGACCAAAAGCTGTTTGATGCTATGTTGCGGCGCAAAAACCTGCTGCCCGGCGGGTAAGCACTTCTTCTCTGCCTTTGAACTCACGATACTAGATAACTGAACCCTTCTCATGACCAAGCAACTCGCCCTTTCCGCCCTGGCCGTAGCCACGCTGGCCCTGAACGCCTGCAGCAGCGAACCATCCGACTGGCGCCCCGACAAAAAGGTATCGACGGATATGATTGAGCCCGGCACCCGCTCGTCCGATAACTTTGACCAGCACACCGCCGAGGCACCCAGCCAGCACAAAGGCGGTGCCATTGAGGAGCCGATTAGCTCGGAAGTAACTCTGGACGAGCCCAACCAGGCCAAGCGCACTACCGCCGAGGGGGCCCGCAGCGCCGATGCAATGGACGCCACTGAAACTAACAGCCCCGAAGCCCGCCAGAGTGTACGCACCAACCCCAAGCAGGACGAGAACAACTCCAGCACCACGGGGGCTACCAACCAGGGCGCAACTTCCAACAACACGACGGACGTTAAGAAGTAAGCTGCTTCAATGAAACGACACTTTTTGAAACAAGCAGGACGCCTTGGTGGGCTGTTGGCAGTGGTGCTACTAGCTGGCTGCGAGGCCAAAACGGCCACCGAGCAAACTGCCACGTCCTCGGCAGCAACTACTACTGCTCCCGCCGACTCGGCTGCTACGCCGGTAGTTACAGCGGCCTACATCTGTCCAATGGGGTGCGAGGGTAGCGCCAGCGACAAACCCGGTAAATGCCCGGTGTGTCAGATGGACTTGGAGCCTAACCCAGCTGCTAAGCCTGCTGCTCAGCTTTGATTTAAACGAGCGGGGCTCCATATTTGCAACATTATTGCAAATATGGAGCCCCGTATTTGTTACTGAAAAACAGAAAAAGGGCGTGTCAACGCCCTTTTTCTGTTTTCGATTGCTTCCCGCTATGCCCTCAGAACCCGCCGAATGGTTTAGTACCTGGTTTGACTCGCCGTATTACCATCGCCTGTACCAAAGCCGCGACTATGCGGAAGCCCAGGAATTTCTGAGCCGGTTGCTGGCCCATTTGCACCCCAAGCCCGATGCCCGCCTGCTAGACTTGGCCTGCGGTAAAGGCCGGCATGCTCGCTACCTCAGCGAACAGGGCTTTGAGGTGACGGGCGTAGACCTGTCGCCCCAGAGCATTGCGGCAGCCCGGCAGTTTGCCCACGAACAGCTGCACTTTCAGGTACACGACATGCGCGACTCGCTGCCCTACGGCCCGTTTGATTTGGTGCTGAACCTGTTCACCAGCTTTGGCTACTTTCAGCAGGAGGCCGAAAACGTGGTAGCCCTGCGCAACGCCGCCGCAGTAGTGCGGCCTGGGGGCAAGCTGGTTATTGATTTTCTGAACACAGAACAAGCCATTCGGGCCCTGGTAGCCCACGAAACCAAAACGGTGGATGGTACCGATTTTCACCTGTACCGGCATTTCAACAACGACTTCATTGTGAAGGAAATCCGTTTCCAGGACGAAGAAGGGCAGGAGCAATGCTTTGAGGAACGGGTGCGGGCCCTAACTCAGGAGCGGTTTGAGGAATACTTCCAGATGGCGGGACTGCGCCTGGCCGAGGTGCTGGGCGACTACCAACTGCGGCCGTTCGACCCGGCCACCAGCCCCCGAATGATTTTTGTGCTCAAAAAGTAGTCCGGCGCTTTCGGGCCCGCAGCCAGCTGATTCGCTGCGCGCCGGTAGTGCCTCATGTTTCTATCAACTGTCCTTTGCCTATGTGGTTTGCTGTTGCTGCGCTGTTCCTGACCGTGCTGGGAGCCGGCTGGCTTACCCGCCTGCTGCCCACCGCGCGCACAACCTGGATGAAGCCGCTGCTGGCTTTCAGCGGGGCCTATCTGTTCACCCTCACGGTTACGCACCTGCTGCCTGAGGCTTTGCAAATGTTGCCGGGGCATCGGGTGGGCTACTTTGTGCTGGCGGGTTTTTTCGGTCAGATGGTACTGGAAGTGTTTTCGCAGGGTGTGGAGCACGGCCATGTGCACCACCACACCGAGCACGCCGGCCGGGTGCCGTTTTTGCTGCTATTCTCTCTAGTGCTGCATTCCTTTCTGGAAGGCAGTATTTTAGTGAAAACCCCGGAGGCTGGCGACGTCAGCCAGAATTTCTACGCTATTCTGGCGGGGGTAGCACTGCACCACATTCCGGCGGCATTTGCCCTGATGGCGGCGTTACTGCTGCGCCTGGGCTCCTTTAAACGGGCTGTGCCGTATCTGCTGCTGTTTGCGGTGGCTGGGCCAGCGGGTATTATCGTGAGCAATTACGTGGTGTTAGAGCAGTTGCTGACGGGCGGGCTGTATGCGGGCCTGCTGGGTTTAGTGGCTGGCAATTTCCTGCACGTATCTACCACCATCCTTTTTGAAACCAGCCCCGACCATAGCCTAAACGTGCGCAAGCTGCTGGCTACTCTGGCTGGTTTGCTGCTGGCCCTGGCCGTAGATTTGGTGTAAGGAGCAGACGGCTTACCCCTCTGAATTGCTCAGTGTCAACGCACCAAAGAATGGCTATACTATACTAGGCTGTGTGGACAGTAAGCAAGCTTACATAACGCCACGTCATGCAGAGCCGAAGGCGAAGCATCTTGCGTGCTGACGTTGCAATGGTAAATCAACGTCAGCACGCGAGATGCTTCGTCACTGGCTCAAGGCGCCACATGCTCTGCATGACGTTCCGCTTAGTAGTAAGAAGCGTGACTGTCCACACAGCCTAGCGCTGTAACGGCCTCATGCGGATATGCAGGATATAGTTTTAACTCATTAGCTTGCCGCTACCGGTCAACATCGGGCTGAACCGTAATCAGCAGCTGCATGGGATACATAAAAAAAAGAGGCCCGCTCAACTGAGCGGGCCTCTTTTACTTTTACCGGGTGCGCAGCTTATTTGCGACGTACTGGGGCTTTTTTGGCAGGAGCCTTTTTAACGGGCGCTGCTTTTACTGGAGCGGCCGGAATTTCGGGGGCTGCACCGTACTTGGTTTCGGCAGGGTTCGGGTCACCAGGCAGGTACACGTCAAACTCTACGCGGCGGTTCATGGCGCGGCCGGCTTCCGTAGTGTTCGGAGCAATTGGCTTGGTTTCGCCGTACCCATGCGACACGATACGGTCTTCGGGGATGCCTTTGCGGAGCATGTAGGCGCGGGCCGAAGCAGCACGCTCATCCGACAGACGCAGGTTGTAGGCGTCGTCGCCCTTGTTATCAGCGTGGGCCGAGATACCGAGGAAATAATCGGGGTAGTCGTTCAGGATTTTTACCAGGCCGTCCAGGGTCGGGAACGAAACGGGCTTCAGGGTAGCCTTGTCGAACTCAAACTGGATGTACTTGGTGGCTTCCTGCAGACGCTTCTTCTCTTCCACCTTCATTTCAGGGCAGCCTTTGTTCGAGGCCGGACCGGGGCGGTTGGGGCAACGGTCTTGGTAGTCAGGAACACCGTCACCGTCTTTGTCCAAGGGGCAACCGTTAGCATCCACGGCTACACCGCCGGGGGTGTTGGGGCACTTATCGTTCTGGTCGATTACACCGTCGTTATCCGAGTCGGGGCAACCTTGCAGCTCTGCTTTGCCGGGGGTGTCGGGGCACTTGTCGTCGCCGTCGCGCACACCATCACCGTCACGGTCGGGGCAGCCTTCCAGCGCCGCCAGGCCTTTTTCGGTGGGGCATTTATCCTGGTAATCTGGCACACCGTCACCGTCGCCGTCGAGGGGGCAACCGTTAGCATCTACAGCTACACCAGCGGGAGTGCCGGGGCACTTGTCCTTTTTATCTGATACACCGTCGTTATCCTCGTCTTTCATTTTGCCGAGGTTCACGTTCAGGCCCACCGTGTGCTGCAGGAACCGGTCGTCGAACTTGTTATCGTCGCGGGGCTCAACACCGTCGATGTTGGCATTCAGCGGCACGTGCTGGCCGGTCTGCACAAACAGCGTCACGGCATCACCCAAGTGGAAGTCGATACCAGCCGCGCCGAACAGGTCGAAGTGGTTTTTGTCGTTGGCAATGTTGGTGCTTACGCCATTGCGGTTGAACGTACCCTCGCGGCTGGTGTAGGTGAGGCCGGGAGCGGCCAGCAAGTAAGGCCGCACGGGAGAATCCTCCCCCAGTAGCTTGAATTTCAGGCCCAGGTTTACGTTTACCACGTTGGTGGCGAAGTTGCTACCAAAGAAGGGAGCACCAGCCGGAGTGTCTTTTTTGAGTTCCACGTAGTTACCGCTCAACTGCACATCCAACCCTTTGGAAATGTAGCGGCTGAAGGTGATGCCGGGGGCATACTTGTTCTCGCTCCAGTCCCAGTAGTCAGAGCCGTAGTTGCCCTTGTACTGCATGGCACTCACGTTGATGCCAATGGCGGTTTTGCGGTCGGCCGTTTGGGCGTGCGAGAAATGAGGGGCGGCAGCACAGGCAACGAGGCCCAGCGCCAGCACCTTCGGGAGGGGAATGCGTGGAGGCATATTCGAAAAAAAAAAGGTGGCTGATGAGGAACTATCTGCTTTCCAGATTGGCCTTTTATACCCCAACTAGCAAGAAAGGTTGTGCTCACAGTGGAGCTTTACCTTTACATAATGCAACATTTCGGAACGTGTCATCCATTGCTGGCGCCCTGTTTACCGAAAGTTTACGTCTAACAGCGGGCCTGATCCGCGCAGAAATACCTCCAGTTGGTGAACCCGGGCGCGCTGTTGGTGCAGTTCCTGCTGCATCTGCTCCAGCCGCTGGCGCATGGCCAAAATCACCCCCAGACTGTCTTTGTTCAAGCCCAGGTCGTGGTGCAGGCGAGCCAAGCGAGCTACATGCAAGGGTTCCTCCTGCAGGGCATTGGGCACATCGGGGGCCGGCTGCAACAGGCCAAGGTCCACAAACTCGCGCACGTCGGTTTCGCTGAGCCCGTACCACGCTGCACAATCGTGGTAGGTGATGGTGATGATGTGAGTTTCCATAGGTCAGGCGTCGATGGAAGAGAGTAAGGAAGGCTTAGTTGCGGAGGTCGGCCAGTTGGCGGAACAAGGTTTTTTCCTGCTCGGTCAGGTTTTGGGGCAGCGTCAGACTCAGGCGTAAGTACAAGTCGCCAAACTGCCCAGACTGGCGGTACAGCGGAAAGCCTTTGCCCCGCAACCGCAGCCGGGTGCCGTTCTGGGTTTCGGGCTTGAGGGTAATTTTTACCGGACCCGACAGGGTATCAACTGTTTGCTCGCCCCCAAGCAAGGCCGTGTATATGCTCACTGGTACGTCCATCGTCAAGTCGTTGCCGGCGCGGGAGTAGCGGGCATCGGACCGGATGCGCAGGGTAATGTAGAGGGAGCCAGCCGGGCCGCCACTACGGCCGGGGCCGCCCTGGTCGCGCAGCCGAATTACCTGCCCGTCCTCCACGCCCGGCTGAATGGTGATGCGCAGGCTTTTGCCGTTTACGGTGAGGGTACGCGGACCGCCGTGGTAGGCGTCTTCCAGGCTCAGCTCCAATTCGGCCTGGTAGTCCTGGCCAGCGCGGGGCCGGGGGCTGCCCCCACTGCTACCACCGCCCATACCCCCAAACATGGAACTGAAAAAATCGGAAAAATCAGCTCCGCCGAATGGGTCTTCGCCTCCGTAGCCCCCACCTTGGGCATACTGGCCCCAGTCAAAGCCGCCGCCCTGGTTGCCACGGCCCGCACCGGCCTGCTGGTAGCGTTGCCAATCGGCCCCTAGCTGGTCGTATTTCTGGCGTTTCTCGTCGTCGCTGAGCACCTCGTTGGCCTCGTTGGCTTCCTTGAACTTGCGCTCCGCTTCGGCGTCGTTGGGGTTCACATCGGGGTGGTACTGGCGGGCCAGCTTGCGGTAGGCTTTTTTGATCTGGTCCTTGGTGGCGGTTTTCTCAACACCTAAGGTTTTGTAATAGTCTTTGTAGTCCACGGCTGTGCAGGAGAGGGCAGAATGAGAGGGGAACGGGCCGGACCACAACCTGAAAAAATGCGCTCCGGCTATTTTGAAACGAAACCATTCGGTGCGGGGTTACCGGCTCATGCGCGGCTGAATCGGCGGCAGTTCCGTAATTTGTAGCTCTGCTACGCTCAACCGCAAATCCATTCTCTCATCAACTATTTTCCACCAACTCCCCCCTCTTCTGTATGAAATGGTATCCTACTCTCACCGGGGCTCTGCTATTTGTGAGCCTGACCACTCTCACGGCTGAAGCCCAGACCAAACTGCCCCCTCGTCGCCCGGTTCAGCCCCGGCCCAAGGCTGCCACGCCCGTAGGTGTGACCATGAAGGATGGCTTTATGATGAAAGAGGGCAAAGTGATAGTAACCCGCGACGCGCACACCGAGGCCCTGGGCGCCGAAACCAGCGTGGTGAATGGCACCAAAATTACCCCGAGCGGCACCGTAACCATGCCCGACGGCACTACTGCCGTACTAAAAGAAGGCGACTATATGTCGTTGACGGGCCGCCTGACTACTATGGCTATGAAGGCCGAGCAGGACAGCCTGATGCAGCTGGCCAAAAACGGCAAGGGCAAAGTCAAAATCAAGAAAAAATAGCCTCTCGCACACCACTATGCGCAGGCCAGCCACCGGCTGCTCGGGCTTTTGGGCCGGGGCAGCCGGTGTTGGTTTAGCGGCGAGCCGTTTGGGTATAATCCTGGAAGATGAGGGCCACCTCGGCCTCGTCGCGGGCCTCCACCACCTCGTCCATCACAAATTGAATTTCAGCCTCGCTCCAGCCCTGGGCTTCAGCGGCTTTTACAAAAATGCCGAGTTGTGTAAACCGGTCGGCCTCGGCCGGCTGCGTCCATTGTACTTTCTTTCGAATTCGCATTGGGCAATAAGGGTAAAGGAAACCGGGGAAAACTAGCGGGCTTTGCGCACCACTTTCAACTCTACGGGTGCCACGCCGGCCTCGATAATACCAATTTTCCGGGCCGCTTTCTTGGAGAGGTCGATAACCCGGCCTTTGGCGTGGGGCCCCCGGTCGGTTACGGTTACTTTCACGGAGCGGTGGTTGCGCGGGTTGGTTACGCGCACCACCGTGCCAAACGGCAGGGTATTGTGGGCGGCGGTACGCTTTTCGGACCGGTACACGGTGCCGCTGGCTGTTTTGCGGCCGTCAAACTTATCGGCGTAGAAAGAGGCTTTGCCGCTTTGGGTAAAGGCACCGGAGCCACCCGCGCAGCCCGTAAGTAGCAGGCCAGCAAGTAAAGCCGAGGAAGTAGTAAGCCGCCAGGAAATGCGCATAAATACAATCGGAGTTAGTTGGGGGGGGGCGTTTGGCCCCGGGCCGGACTCCGCAGGGCCAGCAGCCGCTGAAAGTTGCCCTGAAACACATTGAAATCAACCGCACCCCGAATGCCGGGTACGTAGGCCTCATCGGAGTGCTGCCAGATAATCCATTTTTCGCGGGGCAATGCGGGTTGGGCCACTTCATAATGCGCCAGCCACAGCGGGTACGTATCGAAATGGCCGGCCAGGTGGCGCTTGTAAAAGCTGTAGTTGGAGTAGAGGATGGGCCGCACGCCGTAGTGCCGCTCCACCAGCCGTAGCCAAGTGGCTACCCCCCGGCGCATCTGGGCTACATCGTGAAACTCGGCGTGCTCCACGTCCAGCACGGGGGGCAGGTCGCCGGAGGCTAGGGGCACGGTACGGGTGAATAAGTTGGCTTGCTTGGTAGCGTCGTAGTTGGGCTGGAAGTAGTGGTAGGCTCCGCGGTAAATACCCGCGGCCCGCGCCCCCCGCCAGTTGCCCTGAAACCGACTGTCGCGCAGGGTTACGCCTTCTGTGGCCTTAATGAAAGCAAACCGCACCCGGTGGTCGGCCACCAGCGGCCAGTTGATGCGCCCCTGGTAGGAGGATACATCAATACCGTGAACCGAATAGCCTTCCAGCAAAGGGGTTTTCTCGCGGCCCGTGAGCGAGCCGCTGGTAAGAGAAGCATATACGCGCCGAGCGTAGCGGTGTACCTGCCGCTGGTGGCGCACGTACCACACGGCGCCCAGTAGCAGCCCCGCCAGCATGACCAGCAGCAACGGCCGCCGCCACCTGTTGGGGGCGGCTACGGAGCGAGGAGAAGAGCGGGTTGCGCGCATACAAACAGACCGATTACTGCCAAAGGTAACGTGGCTACGTCCGTTTCTGGTGCCCAAAAGCCTCGAAAAGCTGGCGCTGAGTAGCTAAATGCCTGGGCGTTTTTGCACTTTTGTATCTTATCTGCTCGAACGTATGGCTGATTTATCAAACCTGCCCCAGGATGTGCGCGACGAATCCGGCCACCTGATTCGGGAGTTGCACGGCGTATCCCTGGCCCAGATTCTGGAGTATCTGGTGGCCGCTTACGGCTGGCCGGAGCTGGACCGCCGCATCCGCATCAATTGCTTCGCTGTGGACCCCAGCATCAAATCCAGCCTCACGTTTCTGCGCCGCACGCCCTGGGCCCGCACCAAGGTCGAGGAGCTCTACATCCGCACCCGCACGGCGGAAGTACTGGGCCGGCGGTAAGGTGGTGAAATTGTGAAGGGTGAAGTTGTGGAATGGAGTAGGTGGCCTGCTGCCCGCAACATGCCACCGCTATGCCGCTCCGGTTTCACTCCGCATCATCCGCACCAATTTATAAGGTGTCAAACTCACAACTTCACCCCCTCACAACTTCACCAGTGCTATGGCTGATGTGCAACAGAAAAACGGCCCCCTCGCTTTTTGGGCGGGGGCGGGTTTGTTTGTGGTGTTTGAGGTAGTGACGTACTACACCCTCAAGTTTGCTACCTCCGGCATGGGCATGCCCGACCAGATGCAGCCCGAAAACACCATTGTGAGCAACTGGGTGAAAGCGGTGGTATTTCTGCTGCTGTACCTGGCCGTGCTGGTCGTGGCGGTGTTGGTGCTGAGCAACCGCCTGCCCCGGCGCTACCGGGGCCAGATTATGGGCTGGTTTTACGTGGCGCTGGCATTGGCCTTTGTGCTGCTCTGGCCCCTGTTCAACCCCTAACGGGCAATAAAAAAGCCACTGCGGGCAGCAGTGGCAGGTGAAACAAGAGGCCGGTCGGTCCCGGCGTTATAGGCAGGTAAGGCAAGTCGGGCGGGTTAGCGCTGCTTGATGGTGATTTCGCGGGGCTCGGCGTTGTCCTGGTACGGAATCCGGACCTGCAACTCCTGGCCCTCAAACACGGCGTCGATACGGGTAGCATCGAGGCCGGCGGGCAGCTGCAGTACGCGGCTGAACAAAGGAGCCGCCAATTGGTCTTCGGGCGAGTGCCGGAACTCGGCAAATACCGTCAGGGTGTTTTCATTAAGGACTACATGAAAGTTATCGGGGCTGACGGATGGCGCCGCAATGCGCACCACCACACCCTTCTCGCGCTTATCAACCCGCATGCTAGCCTGTGCAATACCGCCACCCAAGGTGTTCATCAGGTCGAGGTGAGGCATGATAGTACGGATGAAATCTTTGCTGATCAGGTTCATACGAAAGGTCCTTTCTAGTTACGGTGGGAGTATTTCAAATCCCGTACCAAACTGCAACTGCTCCAGTTACACTTATTAACTGGACAAAAAGTCTGACGAATACCCGACAAGCAGGATTGGTAATGGCGTTTTGTCTGCTTTTGCCTGATTAGGCGTAGCGCAGGTGCCGTTTCAGGCGGTCCAGCGGGCCTTCGATAAAGCGCCAGGAGGCGGCGCTCAGCAGCACAAGCAGGGGCGTGAGAACCAGCAGAGTAGGGAGGGGAGCCAGCAAAGTTTCGCGCCAGGGGGAGCCAGCGGGCCACAGCGTGTACACCACGCGCTGCCAGAATACGGGTAACAGCAGGTGGTACAAATACGTGCCGAAACTGCGCTGACCCAGCCACAGCAGTACCGGGTGCAGCAGGCCCAGCCGCCGGGCCGCCTCGGGCACGCGCAGCAGCCAGGCCAGCGTGAGGAAGGCGGCCCCGGCCCCTACCGCCGGAAACACCATCAGCCAGATGGTGCCGCCATCTAATGAATGCAGGCTGCCCCACAGCGCCCACCACACGGCCCAGGCCAGCAGCACAAAGCGCCCCCGGGCCCAGCGGGTTAGCGCGGCCGAGTTTTCCAGCAGCCGGAGTAAGGTGCCGGCGGCAAATAAATCGAGGGAGGCGGGCAGCAGCAGCAGCACAAAGCCGGGCGTGACCAGCAGGCTCCAACCCACCCGGAACAACAGCCCGCTCAGGCCCACGAGCAATAGCCAGCGCGGGCGGCGGCCCACCACTGCCAGCAGCGCCGGCCACAGCAGGTAAAACTGTTCGTCCACGGCCAGCGTCCAGAGGTGGCCGCACCCCTCGCCCCAGTGCTGGAGCTTGTAGAACAGCTGGTTGGCGGCTGGCAGCATAAACCAGGTGGGGTACTCCCGCACAGTAGCTAAGGGCAGCAAGGCGCTCAGGGCCAAAGCGCAGTAGTAGGGCGGAATGATGCGTAGCAGCCGGCGCAGGTAGAATGTGCCCATCCGCTGCCGCCAGGGCCCCGGTGCCCCCGGGTAGGCTTGCTGCTTCCAGACAATGCCCGAAATCAGGTAGCCGCTAAGGACGAAAAAAACCATGCGGCCCATTTCGCCCATCATGATGGGCGGGGCGGCCCAGTGCTGGAACACGACCACCCACACGGCAATGGCCCGCACCCCATTCAGCTGGGGGCGGTAAGCAAGCGGAGCGCCGGGCGGCGTGAGCATAAGCGGTACAGACAGAGGAGTGAAGGCCGCAAATTACCGCGTTGGCATGTACTGGCCCAACCTGGCTACCGCAGATGTGCTAGGGGACGGTAGGCAACTGGAAATACGGGTTCTGAATGACGCCCAGCAGATTGCCGAACGGGTCCTGCACCGTGCCTAGCCGGATGCCGCCGCCCACATCATGCACGGGCTGGTGAGGGTGCGCGCCGTGCGCCAGCAGGCGGGCGAAGGCCGCATCAGCATCGGGCACGCCCCAGTACGTTGAGGGGCCGCACTGCCCGGCTACGGGGCCGTTAGGGTCGAGGCCCAGCTCATAGCCACCAACGTTGAAGCCCACGTAGAATGGCTCATCAAAGTACGGCTCCTGTTCCAGCACTTGGCTATACCAGGCTTTGGCCTCTGCCAGGTTGCCTACGGGGTATACAATGGTGCGCAGTCTTTGCAGCATGGGGTAGGGAAGTAGATGAGTGGTACTGGAGTGTCCGCGTAAAACTGCCCCATTTTTCAGCAACATTCAACCCCTGTTTTCCACCGCTATGCCTGCCCTCTACCTCAAAAAACTGCCCACGCGGGCCCCGGAAAGCCACCACAAAAACACCACGCTTCGGGAGCTGAAAAAGCTGCGCCAGGAGCTGATTGACCTGCAAGACCGTCTGTATGCCGAGAACAAGCGGAGTGTGCTGGTGATTTTGCAGGGCATGGATGCCAGCGGCAAGGATGGGCTGATTCGGCGGGTGTTCAGTGGCATCAACCCCCAGGGCGTGCAGGTACACTCTTTCAAGGAGCCCACCGAGCTGGAGCTAGCCCACGACTTCCTCTGGCGGGTGCACCAGCAGGTGCCGGCCCAGGGAATGGTGCAGGTGTTCAACCGCTCCCACTACGAGGATGTGCTCATTACGCGGGTAAATGGGCTGATTACCACCGAAGAGGCCCGGCGACGGTTCACGGCCATCAACGCGTTTGAAAAGCTGCTGCAGCAGGCTGGTACCACGGTGCTCAAATTCTACCTGCATGTATCGGAGGAGGAGCAGCGGGAGCGGCTGGAGGAACGCCGTACCGACCCCGCCAAGCAATGGAAATACGAGGCCGCCGACGACCACAAAGCCAGCCAGTGGCCGGCCTATAAGGAAGTGTACGAAGACGTGTTTGCGCACTGCAACCCCGCCGCCTGTCCCTGGCACATCGTGCCCGCCGACCAGAACTGGTACAAAGCCTATGTGGTAGCCCGCACCCTCCGCGACGCCCTGGTAAAGCTTGATCCGCAATACCCGGAAAAATAAGTTGCGGGTTGTTAGTTGACAATTGCTGGTTGCCAGAGAAGCTGTTTAGGAAGTCGGTTGCTTGTTGATTTTACGCAGCAGGAGTGTCGTAAATGCGAGCCAATGCAGAGCGAGCCAGTTTTCCAGACACG
>NZ_JBEPPK010000022.1:0-37857 GCF_040547285.1 Hymenobacter sp. UYP22
TTTTTTGTCCGCTGGGCCTGCGGGGGTGGGGGGGTGTGGGGTGCGCGCGCCCCCCCCCCCCCCCCCCCCGCCCCCCCCCCCCCCCCCCCGCCGCCCCCCCCCCCCCCCCCCCCCCCCCCCACCCACCCCCCCCCCCCCCCCCCCCCCCCCCCCCCCCGCCCCCCCCCGCGTCTGCTCTGGGTGCGGATTCTTTAGCCTACAACTGCGGGGGAGCAGGAAGGGAGAATGGCACAAAATCATCCACGTTGCCACCAAAGCGGTGAATTTCACGGATGATGGTGCTACTAATAGCGGCCAGCACCGGGGAGGTGATGAGAAATACGGTTTCCAACTCGGGATTTACGTGTCGGTTGGCCTGCGCAATGGTGTTTTCGTATTCAAAGTCGGTGGTGTTGCGCAAGCCCCGCAGTAAGAACTTAGCGCCTACTTCCCGGGCGTAATCGGCCGTGAGGCCCTTGTACGACCGCACGATTACCCGGGGCTCATCCTGGAAGACGTGCTCAATCAGGGGTATCATCTGCTCCACGGGCAAGTAGCGCTGCTTACTGCTGTTGTTACCGATGGCAATGATAACCTGATCGAACAGGGTCGCTCCGCGCCGTACCACATCCAGGTGGCCATTGGTGAAGGGGTCAAAGGAGCCCGGAAACAAAGCAACGCGCATGGAGCAGTGGGTAAATGGATAAATGGGCGCATGGCGAAGTGCGGGAAGTAGCTGAATCGGCTAACTTTCAGCTACTTCCCGCACTTCGCTAGTACAACTTACTCGCACAGGTGCAGGGCATACAGCTCGAAATACCGGTACTCAAACAGGTCGTTGAGGCGGTAGCTGTAGCCGACATCGAAGGGCCGGTTGCCGAAGCGCAGGTTGCGAATGTACTTGCGCAGAATGGTGAACAATTCAGAGTCGTGCATCAGGTCGCCCCACACCATTACCAAATCCTGGTCGGGGTTGAGCTGCAGCTCCTGCATGACCAGAATGGTGTAGTAAATGAGGTCTTCGGGGGTACCGAACGGAAACACGTTCAGAAACTCCGGCTGCTTGCCGCGCAAAGCCAGTACGGTAACCTCTTGGTGCCCAATGCTCAGGTACACCCGCCGCGCGCCGCCTGGCTCACTCTGGTGCGTAACGCCCTGCAGCAGCGCGCTGGTTTGATGCACGAGGCGGCCGGTGGGGTACTGCTGCGCAAACCAGGAAGTTAGCTGGGCATCGGCGGCAAATACGCTGCTGATATCCAGCCCGGCGTGGGTGTAGTGGTGCACCGACTCCTGCGTGGGGCTGAAGGCGTGGTGCAGGCGCAGGTAGGCCGCCTCGTCGCCGGCGCGGAACAGCGGGGCCGGCAGTAGGGTGAAGGCACGGTTCTGTACCGCCAGCCGGACCCGGTTCCAGCCCGAAACATTCAGCAAATCGTGCTCCGGGGTCAGGGCTTGTATCTGGGCCGCTAATGACGTGTCGGCTTCAGGGGCGGCATACTCGTCCAGCGCCACGAATTTGTTGCGGCGCGCGTCGGCTACCCCCAGGCGCAGGCCGGCCGGCCCGGCCGTTAGGTAGAGGTTGTACGCCGCCGGATTCTGGAGGTCCAGCGTTTCGTCGCGCAGGCGGTGCAGGGCAACCGGAGGCATCGGGGCAAGAGCGGTGGACATAGGCAGCGGGAATCAGGCAAGCAGAAAAAACGGCCGGAGCGGCATTGAACCGCTTTTTGGGCTTCTAAAGGTACGAAAGCGAGGCCTACTGAAACCGTATTTGGGGAATGAATACGTCGTCGGTGCTGATAATGTCGCGCAGCACGGGATGCACTTGCGTGGGCAGCAGTTGGCCTAGCTGGCGGGGCGTAACGAACTCCAAGTGGGTCAGCAGCTGGGCATCAGGGGTATGCTCAGGGTCCTGGCCCAACTGAGGAGACTGGTTGGGCTGCTGGGGCTGCACTTCGAAAAATAGCTCCAGCGCCTGCAAACCCGGACTGTTGAACTCATGCAGATGCAGAAACCGGCCCGTGTGTACAGCCAACCCGGTTTCTTCCCGGAATTCCCTTTCCAAGCACTGGCGCAGGGTTTCCCCGAACTGCCACCCCCCGCCAGGCGGCGACCAGAACGGCAGGTTATTGGGGAGCAGACCACGGTGGGCGGTGAGCAGCAGCGCGCCTTGTTGCACCAGCAGGCCGCACACCCGCACCCGAGCTACGCCGGCGTAGGCCTGTAATAGGGAGTCGGGGGCGGAGGCGTTGGAAAAATGCATGGAAGAAAGTTGTCCGGGGGCTAAAACTACAAGCTTCCTTCCAAACGCAGCCTAGCCGGGTGTAGTACGCAGGCCCGCTAGGTGGGCCTGCCGCCGGGCCGCCCGCCGTTGGCGCCAGCGCCGTAGCCGGCTCAGCACCCACAGCACCATGCCCACGGCCAGGGCCGCTACCACCACGGGTACCAGCAGCCCCAGCACGGAGCCCACAATGGCCAGCAGGTTTTCCAGAGTAGCCAGCACGGGGTTGCCCAGGCCAGCCGTGGTGGCCGTGGAGCCGGCGCGCAGTAGGGAGGTGCCAGTTTGAATGATACCCGCCGTACTGCCCCCTACCAAAATGCCCAGCCCCCAGCGCACCATCGGCGGCATATCAGGCAGGGCGGAGGTCATGAGTACTGCCCCCGCAATAAAGGAAGCCGGGCCGGTAATGGCATCCAGCACGTTATCCACCACCGGAATGTAATACCCCAGAATTTCGGCTACAGTGGCGGTGCCCAGCGCCGCCACAGCGGGCCAGCTGCCCATCCAGGCAAAGCCGGGTGCGGGCGTAAGGTAGCCGGTGCGGTAGGCCAGAGAAGCCGCCAGTAGCGGCACAAATACCCGGAAGCCGCAGCACGCGGCCAGCGCCAGGCCAAGGGCACCAGCTAGTAGATAATCAAGATAAGGCATGGAAGAGGAGCTAGGAAGGAAGAAGCTGGGCTACAGGAGGAAGGAGGCCGGTCAGAAGGTAAGAAATTATCCGCAACCTCTTTTGCCTCCTGGCTCCCGCATTCCTTTCCGGCTGGGGCCTAGCTTCTAGCTGCGCACTAGGCTGTGTGGACAGTCACGCTTCTTACCACTAAGCGGAACGTCCTGCAGAGCCGGAGGCGAAGCATGACGTGGCGTTATATAGGCTTGCTTAATGTCCGCACAGCCTAGCTAACTTTACTGCCATATGACTGCTGAATCCCTGGAGACCCGCATCCGCCGCAAGCTTACCCGCCAACATTTCATGCACCATATCGGGGCCGACCTCACCCGGATTGAGGAGGGGCGCGTGGAGGCTGAGTTGCAGTTGCAGCAGCAGCACCTGCAGCACGTGGGTTTTGCCCACGGGGGGTTGGTAGCTACCATGGCCGATTTGGCAGCTGGGTTTGCGGCCGTTACGCTGGTGCCCGAAGGTACGGGCGTAGTTACGGTTGAGCTAAAAACCAGCTACCTTCACCCCGGAGTTGGGCAGCGCCTGCGGGCTGTGGGCTGGGTGCTGAAAGCTGGCCGGCGCCTCCACTTCTGCGAGGCCGAAGTGTGGTGTGATGAACTGCTGATTGCCAAAGCCACGGCCACTATGGCCGTAGTCGAGCCACCCGTTTAACCGATTTATATGTAGGTACTGAAATCTGCTATTTTCTTCTCACCTTGGGACTATACGTGTGGCTTTTTAGGCCATAATTAAGTAGGTATGAAATGGATTAGCGTGCTATTACTAGTACTGGTGTTCAGTAGCCCGGCGCTGGCGCAGCGCCAGTACTGGAACGCCGATTATGATTCCCTTTATCACGCAGTAAAGCAACAATCGGCCGATACGGCCCGGGTGCCCCGGCTGGCTCATCTGCTCCGCATTACGGAATTCTCCGAGCCAGTGCGTCGGCAGCAGGCTACCCAAATGCTGGCCGAGCTGCTGCGCCTGAATGACCGCACCCAGCAGCTTCCCACCGCCGCACCTTACCAGGAAATGCAGGCTGGCCTGCGCTTGTGGCAGCGCGAGCAGTATACGGAGGCGCTGGCCGCCATGCAACAAGCTATTGAGCTGTTCGACGAGTCGGGGCAGGCCGCGCCTTTTCTGCTGATGGATTTGGCCCCCATCTATAACAAGCTGCACGACTCCGATAAACGGTTTATTTACTTCAAGCGCAAGCTGCTGCAGTATCAGGTACAAGGGCTGCGTGAGAATGAAGCCGCCTGTTACGTGGTGCTGGGAGGTACCTACCGCCACCGCGGCGACTACAACCAAGCCATCAGCCACTACCTGCACGCGGCCGATTTGCTGCAGAAATTTAACCGCCGCATGTACAGCAACGAGCTGATGGTGGCCGGCAATACATACGCCGAGTGGGGCAACCCGCAGAAAGCCCTGTACTACCTGCGCCAAGCTGCTCGCTGGAACGATAAGTCCAAGATTGCAGGTTTGCAGCGCTTCTACTCGGAGCATGCAGTGGCCAACCTGTACCTGCAGTTGCACGACCTGCCCGCCGCCGCGCAGTACATCAACAAAGCCCTGCGTACAGCCCGGGCCGACTCCCTGAATTCCGGCATCTATACGGCCTATGCCCTGGTGCTGCAAAGCCAGCTATTGGTGGCGCAGGGGCAGAGCCCGGCCGCCCTTCCTTTGCTCACCCGGGCTCAACAGCTTGCCGACTCACTGCGGATGGATATTACCGGCCGCCCTGGCGAGTTTACCCTGGATGCCACGTGGGCCCGCTACTATACCGCCCAGCAGAACTACGTCTTAGCCGCCCAGCACTTACGAAAAGGCTACGCCCTGGCCACCGCCGCCAACTTTCAGATGCTGCGGCCCAAATACCTACGGGAGCTGGTGCGCTTTGAGGCTGCCCACGGTTCAGCCGCCAAGGCCCAGGGCTACAGCTTGGCCTACCTGGCGCTGCAGGACACTCTGAACCGTATGCAGGGCAGCAACCTACTGGCGCAGTACGAGGGCGAACGAATAGAACAAGCGCAACAAGCCCAGATTGCCCAGTTGCGGCACGAAAAAACGGTGCAGGCCCTGCGCCTGAGCCAGCGTAACCAACTCCTGCTGCTGAGCGTGGTGGCACTGGTGTTGATTTCGGGTCTGGGCATATTGGTGTACCGCCAACTGCAAACCAACCGCCGCACCCTGGCCCAGCTACGGTTAACTCAGAACCAGTTGGTACAGTCGGAGAAATGGGCCTTCGTGGGCGAGGTATCAGCCGGTATTGCCCACGAGCTGCAGAACCCGCTTAATTTCATGAAGCGGTTTGCCGAGGTGAGCACCTCTCTGGTAGACAATATGGACCACCAGCCCGATTCGCCGGCCCTGGAACATGAGATTCTAGTGGGCCTGCGGCAAAACCTGCAGGAAATCAGCCAGCACGGCATGCGGGCTTCGGGCATCATTAAGGATATGCTGGAACACGCCCGCACGGGCACCACCCAGCGCACCTCTACCGACCTGAACGCCCTGGTACTGGAGTACCTGCAGCTGGCCCGCCAACACCAGGAACTCCAGACCTCCGCCGCCGCGGTAGGGGTAGAAACCAACCTGGCCCCCGGCCTGCCGCCCGTGCCCGTGGTGCCACCTGATATGGGCCGGGTGCTGCTCAACCTGTTCACCAACGCCTTTTATGCCGTAGCACAGCGCCAGCAGGCCGGTGAAACTAACTACCAGCCCCAAGTGCGCATTGACAGCCGCCTGCTGCCTGGCGCGGTGCAGGTGCGCGTGCACGATAACGGCTCCGGTATGCCCGAGGAGGTGCGCCGCAAGGTGTTCGAGGCCTTCTTCACTACCAAACCCCTTGGCGAAGGCACCGGCCTGGGCCTGTCCTTGTCCCGTGATATTGTGCACAGCCACGGCGGCACCATCAGCGTGGCCTCCGAGCCGGGGCAAGGCACGGAGTTCATCATCACGCTGCCCACGGAGTAGTGGGGGTAGCGGTTCTGCTTTCTGCAATCCGGGCTAGTTACGCCGCCTGAACAAGTACACGTACGCAGATGCATCCTCGGGAGCCTAAAGCGGCGTAGCTTTGTTCTTGCTGAATACCCTGCTATGCTTTCCCTCCGAACTCCTTCCGTCCGCGACTATTTCCCCTACGAGCCCACCCAGGACCAGGCCACGCTGTTTCGGCAGATGGATGGTTTTTTGGGCGATGCGCTGCCGGGACGCAAAGCCTTTGTGCTGCGCGGTTACGCCGGCACCGGCAAAACTACCGTGGTAAGTGCCCTGGTGCAGTGGCTGCACCAAATGGGCCGCAAATATGTGCTGATGGCGCCCACTGGCCGGGCGGCCAAGGTAATGAGCACCTACTCGGGCGTAGCTGCCAGCACCATTCACAAAAAAATTTACCGCCAAACCAGCGGCTCACCCGCCCAGGGTCTCTCGTTTCAGCGCCAGCCCAACCGCGCCCAGGATACGCTGTTCATTGTGGATGAGGCTTCCATGATTTCCGACGAAAAGGCTTTCGGAGAAAATGGCCTGCTCGACGACCTGATGAATTACGTGTTCGAGAAATCCTCCAACCGCCTGCTACTCATCGGCGACACAGCCCAGCTGCCGCCAGTGGGCCAGCTGCTCAGCCCCGCCCTCGATGCCGAACTGCTGCGCCACCGCTTCCGGGCCGAGGTGTACTCCGTGGAGCTGCGCCAGGTAATGCGCCAGGCCGAGTCGTCGGGGATACTGATGAACGCCACGGTGCTGCGGGAGGAGCTGCGGGAGGAAAAGCCGGTCATTCAGTTTTTCACCAAAGGCTACCCCGATATTTTCTCCATGGGCGGCGACAAGCTGGAGGATGGGCTGCGCTGGGCCTACAAGAACTTCGGCCACGAGAACAGCACCATCATCTGCCGCTCCAACAAAAACGCCAACCAGTACAACCAGTACATCCGGCGCATTCTGTTTGAGGCGGAGGATGAAATCGAGTCGGGCGACTACCTGATGGTGGTGCGCAACAACTACTACTGGCTGCCCAAGGATTCGGAAATCGGGTTTCTGGCCAACGGCGACTTTGTGCAAGTGGTCAAAATTCTGCGGACTACCGAGGAATTTGGCTTCCGCTTTGCCGATGCCCGCGTGCGGCTGGTTGATTACCCCGATGAGCCGGACATGGAAATCAAGCTGCTGCTGGATACGCTGCACACCGAAAGCCCCGCCCTGCCCGCCGACCAAAACAAGGCCCTCTACGAGGCCATCAGCGCCGATTATGCCCACCTTGAAACCAAGAAGGAGCGCACCGCCGCCCTGCGCAAAGACCCGTTTCTGAACGCTCTGCAGGTGAAATTTGCCTACGCTCTCACTTGCCACAAGGCGCAGGGCGGGCAGTGGCAGGCCGTATTCGTCGACCACGGCTTTCTGAAGGAGGACATGGTAAACTCCGAGTTTGCCCGCTGGCTCTACACCGCCGTTACCCGCTCTTCAGAAAAGCTGTTTCTGCTCAACTTCAACAAAAACCTGATTGGAGATGCTGCTGAAGAATAGCTAGGATTCCGGACGAATTGAGCAGGCCAGATCAGCAGCCCAGCGCAACCCTGAATTCCTCGCTTCGTCCGGAATGACAACGTTTTAGCACGAAAGTAGAACCCAAATTGGCTGCGTGTGCGTTACGCTTCACGCAGCCCGCACGCGCCACGGGGAAAACTGGCACGCAACTTGGCCGGGCAGCTCAAACTCGTATTTTTGCTTACTTCTTAACGCACGCAACTCATGAAAAAAGCGCTTCTTCTGGCTCTGTCGCTGTCGGTGATGGGCCTCGCGGCTCAGGCCCAGACGGCCGCCGTAAAACCGGCCAATGCCCAAACCAAAGTGGCCGGCCCGCAAATCCAGTTTGAGGAAATGAAGTACGACTTCGGCTCCATCAAAACCGGCGACGTGGTAGAGCATACGTTCAAGTTCAAGAACGTAGGCACTCAGCCGCTCATCATTTCCAATATCGGCGTAAGCTGCGGCTGCACTACCCCCGAGTGGACGCGGGAGCCAGTAATGCCCGGCAAGTCGGGTACTATCACGGCCAAATTCAACTCGGCCGGTAAGTTCGGCATGCAGAACAAAGTACTGACGGTGGAGTCGAACTCAGCCGCTGGCAACGCTATGGTGGCCCTGGTTGGTGATGTGAAAGAAGCCGGCGCTACCGTTTCGGCGGCCCCCGCAGCTACTGATGTAGATGCATCCGCTGACGGAAAAGACGCTAAGCAGAAAGTGAAAGTTGGTGACAACAAAATCAAAGCCAAGAAGAAGGCTTCCTAGTAGTTGCTGATCCTAGGATCAGTAAACAAAAAAGCGGCTTACCAGCATTGGTAAGCCGCTTTTTTATATGTGTTGAGGGCTGCGCTTTTACAACTGGCGGGCCGCCAGCAGCAGGACTATCCAGCCGGCAATGAACAGCACCCCGCCGATGGGCGTAACGGCCCCCAGCTTGGTGACACCCGTGAGGCACAATACGTACAGAGAACCGCTGAAAATGAGGATGCCGCCCAGCCACAGCCAGGCCACGGTGCCCAGGTTCAGCTCCGGCTTCACGTACCAGAGCACGCCCACTGCCAGCAGTGCCAGCGCGTGATAAAACTGGTAGCGCACGGCCGTTTCAAAGGTTTCCAGGCGGCTGGAAGCAGTGAGCATAGCGCGCAGGCCGTGGGCGGCAAAGGCCCCAATGCCCACGCTGAGGGCGCCCAGTAGTGCGGCGAGTTGAAGAACGAGGCGTGCGGTCATGGGTGGTTTTTTTTGTTGGTTTCTGGTTTTTTGAGCCTAGTGGTGGTTGATTTCTCAGCGGCCTGAGGCGCGTAAGCTGGTTATCCGTTGAAAAGCAGTAGCGGCCCAACAACGAAAACCCAACAACCAAAAACAGCCGTTAGCGGGCCCCAAAAATAGCGCTGCCCACCCGAATTAGCGTGCTGCCCTCCCGCAGGGCCAGGGCATAATCGGAGCTCATACCCATGGAAACCTCCCGGAAAGCTGCGTCATCAGCAAAGCACAGGGCTTTGAGCTTATCGAAGTAGCCGCGCAACGCCCGAAATTCCCGGCGCAGTTGGTCTTCGTTATCGGTGAAAGTGGCCACGCCCATTACGCCCGTAAGGCGCACGTGGTGCAGGCCGCGAAACTCCTCAGAACGTAGCATTTCCTCGGCTTCGGGCAGAGAAAGACCGGTTTTGGTTTCCTCATCAGCAATATGAAACTGGAGCAGCCCCTCAATTATCCGGTTGTGCTTAGCTGCCTGCCGCTCAATTTCCAGCAGCAGCTTTAGGCTGTCGATGCTTTGGATGGTGTGCACGAAGGGGGCAATGTATTTGACCTTATTGGTTTGCAGGTGCCCAATGAGGTGCCACTCTACGTCGGCGGGTAGCTCGGGCTGCTTGGCCGCCATTTCCTGCACCCGGTTTTCGCCAAAAATGCGCGCCCCGGCTTCGTAGGCTTCCTGGAGGCGCTCCACGGGGTGCGTTTTGGTAACCACTACCAACCGGGCGGCAGTACCGGCAAGCTGCTGTTGAATGCGGTGTATATTTTCCTGAATCACGAAGTTAATCTTCCAGAGCGTTGGTGAGAAAGGTATTTTTAAGTCCTAGCCACAGCAGCCACAGCCCTACGCACCACACCAGATACACGCGGTAATAATCCTGGGTGTTGCGGTAGCGGTTCTGCTTAATTTCCGACTTCTCGTAGCGGTTAATCTGAGTGAACACCTGCCGCAGCCCGGCGTTGTCGGTGGCCCGGAAAAAGCGGCCCTCGCCGGCCTGGGCAATCTGGCGCATGGTGGTTTCGTCGAGGCGGGTTTCTACGTAGCGCGGGCGGCCGGCCGCATCTGTGCCGTAGGGGACAGTCCCATCCTGGCCCAGGCCAATGGTGTAAATCTTCAGGCCGTAGGCGTGGGCCAGCTGGGCTGAGGTAAGCGGATCAAGGGAGCCGGCTGTGTTTTCGCCATCCGAAATCAAAATGCAGACTTTCGTGCGGGAGCGGGAGTCGCGGAGGCGGTTGGTGGCCACGCCCAGGGCGGTGCCGATGGCCGTGCCATCATTCGGAATCATGCCCAGGCGCAGGCCCTGCAAATCGTCGCGCAGCAGGTCATAGTCGGTGGTGAGGGGGGCCAGGGAGTAAGCGTCGCCGGCAAATACCACCAGCCCGATTCGGTCACCCCGGCGGCCATCCACAAACTCGCGGGCCACGCGCTTGGCTGCTTCCAGACGGTTGGGGCGCAAATCCTGCAGCTCCATGGAGCCCGATACATCCAGCACCAGCAGAATGTCAATGCCCTGGCCGGTTTGCACTACTCGCTCGTCGGTGCGTTGGGGGCGGGCCAGGGCCACAATCCCGAAACTCAAACTCAGGGCCAGCACCACATCTGGTACAAAACGCAGCACCGTGCTCCAGTCGCGGGGGAGCTGCCCGGCCACGAAGGCCACTCCCAGCCGGGAGCGGCGGCGGCGCGCCAGCACCCAGCGCAGCACAAACAGCAACGGCACCAGTGGCAGCAGCAGCAGCAGGCGCGGCTGCTCCCAACTGTAGCCGGCCAGGGTGCTGTAGCGCACACTATCCAGGAAAGAAGTCAGGGCAGTAGGCCAGAGCATGCAACTTGGGAAGAGAAGAAGCCAAAAGTAAGCAGTTTCCCGGGTAGCACAGTTTCTCCGGGTAAGGCAGGGGAAGGCCAGCACCTAGGCAGCCGTTTCGGGTGAGTGGAAGCGCCTAGGGTTGCTATGTAGTACTTCACCCGGGTTCCGGCCTGCACTCAAAACGGCCGAAGGGCTTTAGCTCACGGCATACACCTTCTGGAACTGCCGCTCGGCAAAGGTGCGCAGCAGCACAAAAGCCAGGTCCGTTTCCGATTCATCTTCCGAAACCTGGTTGCCGTAAATAACCCGGTCGGCCAGGCGCAGGGCCAGGCTCACGTCGGTATCGTCCTGGTAATGGGCCACAATTTCGCGGGTGGTCAGGCTGCTGATGTTGTTGTCTTCGAGGGCGGAGAGGTAATTTTTCCAGAGCGTAATGGCCCGCTCCATGTTGGTAAGGGAACGGGATAGGGTAAAACGCTCTATGTGGCGGGCATACTGGGCCAGAAAGTACGCGTGGTTTTTACGCAGGCGGTAGCGGCGGTAACGGCCCCGCAGGCTGCGCCGGAACCCCAGCACCAAGCCGCCCGTCAGCACTAGCAAACCCGCCAGAGCCGCCAGCCAATACGGGTAGTTGAACCGGGCCTCTACGGGCAGCAGCCGCACGTTTTGGCGCAGCTGCGGCGCGCTCCCCACCACGGTGGTAGGTGCTACCGTGCGCAACAGCCGCACTCGCGTTGGGGCAGTGGGCAGCAGCAGCGTGTCGCGGCCCCGCAGCAGGGTTACGGGCAAGCTGAGCACCTGCACCGAGTCGAGGCTGAACGTGCGCAGACGGTACACGGCCCGATCCAGGCTGCGGCCCTGGCGGGTGCGGGTGGGCGAGTAGCGGCGGTCCACATACTCAAAGGGGGCGAAGTTGGCCGCCGAATCGGGGAAGATGACAGCCAGCTCCGGCGCATGCTCATACGTCAGCTCATACTCCAGCACTTCGCCCACGCGCACGCCGGCCCGCTGAAAGCGGCCCCGCGGCAGACTGTCGGCTGGTGGAGTTTGGGCAGCGGTGGTTAGGCTGGCAAGGGCCAGCACCACCGCTGCCAGGGTCGGGCGGGAGCTACTACGGAAATCAGCCACGGCCCCCCCGCTGGTTACGCCGCCGAAACAGGTTCACCAACTGCGGCACGAAGTCAGTATCAGTGGCAATGGACAGGTATTCAGTGCGGTGGCGGCGGCAGATTTGGCCAATCTGTTCCCGGTTTTGCTCATAGGTGGCGCGGTACCGGTCCCGGAAAGCCGCCGAGGAGGTGTTCACCCACACCGTGCGGCCCGATTCCTGGTCGTGGAGCGGAATAATACCCAGGGGCGGGAACTCCTGCTCCCGCTTATCCAGCAGCTGCAGCACCACCAAATCGTGCTTGCGGGCCAGCATGGTCAGCTCCCGCTCGTAGTCAGTGTCAATAAAATCAGAAATCAGCAGTACAATGGTGCGGCGCTTGAGTAGGCCCAGGGCCTGCTTGATGCCCGCCGCCACGGCCGTGTGGCGGCTGCGCGGCTCCAGGGCAAACAGCCGCTTGATAAGGGCGTAGGCATGGCGGGTGCCTTTGCCGGGCGCCAGATAAAACTCTTTCTGGTCGGAAAAGGCCAGCAGGCCGAGCTGGGCGTCCTGGCGGGCGGCGGCCAGGGCCAGCACCCCGCAAATTTCGCGGCCCACATCCAGCTTGCGGCGGCCTTCAGCACCTACTTGCTGGGAGGCACTTACGTCAAGCAATAACACTACCTGCTGCTCTCGTTCTTCCTTGTAGGTTTTTACGAAGGTGCCGTGGCCTTTGCTGGATACGGCCCAGTCGATGGCCCGCACCTCGTCGCCGTACTGGTACAGGCGCACATCGTCGAACTCCAGGCCGGTGCCTTTAAATACGGAATGAAAATCACCTTGCAACTGCGCATCCACGGCCTTGAGGATGCGGATTTCCATCTGGCGGAGCTTGCGCACAAGTTGCTGGAAGGGCGAATCGGCAGGTTTCATTACGCCTAAACTACGGCTTCCTCCTAACTTTGCTACCGTGAAACGATATTCCCGCCGCGTACTAACCTGCCTAACGGCGCTGACTCTGGTAGTTACGGCCTGCCAGAAACCCGAGGAAGTGCCGGTGCCGCCCCGTCTGCTGCCCCAGGATAAAATGGTGAGCCTGCTCATTGAGCTGCACCTGCTGGAAGCCCGCACCGAAGCGGCTGCACTACCCCAGGATTCTTCCCGGGCCCTGTTTCGTCAGGCCCAGAAGGATCTGTACTGGCGCCACGAAATCGACGATTCCACCTTCGTGCAGAGCTACCGCTACTACGCCACCCACGACAAAGACCTGGACAATATCTACTCTGCCGTGGTGGATAGCCTGTCCCTGCGCGAAGTGAAACTCACCACGTCCAGCACCCCGCCTCCGCACCCGTGAGGTGAAATGGTGATTTAGTGATTTAGCGACTTAGTGAGGTTGACGTTCAATCCTCATAGATGGTGCAAACAGAACGTCAACCTCACTAAGTCGCTAAATCACTAAATCACATCAGGCGGCTGCCGTTGGGTACGGAGCCGGCCAGGGCGGTTAATACGATGTGGCCCTCAGCATCGGGTAGGCCGGTAACCAGCACTTCGGACATGAACGAGCCAATTTGCTTGGGGGGAAAGTTGACGACGCACAGCACTTGCCGGCCCACCAATTCGGCGGGTGTGTAGTGGTGGGTTATCTGGGCGCTGGACTTCTTGAGCCCGATTTCCGGGCCTAAATCCAGGAGCAGCTGGTAGGCCGGCCGCCGGGCTTTGGGAAATTCCCGAGCCTCCAGAATAGTGCCGGCCCGGATATCTACTTGTTCAAATTCAGCCCAGGTGAGCATTAGTAAGTGAGTAAATGAGCGAATGAGTGAAGCCGCTATGCCAGTGACGCGGACGCGGCAATATGCATCACCCGAGCAACAACCCCAAGTTGCGAAGCTGGCTAATGCCTGGCTTCAGACCCTAATCCGAATAAGAAAACTCACTTATTCGCTCATTTACTCATTTACCTACTGCAGCGCAAAAGCCTGGGTTTGTACTAGGCGTTGCTGCACCTGCTGCTCCCAGGCCTGCTGGCGGGCCGTGTTGAGGCCGTGGTTGGATTCCTGGTCGTAGCGGGCTTCCTCGCGCTGCCAGGCCAGAAAGGCCGCTTTGGTGATATTGCCGAAGGCCGGCTGCAGGTGCTCACAATCCAGCTTCAGGAGGCTGAATTTCTGGCGCAGCAACCGGGCGTGCAGCTCCGTCAGGTCGAAGTGTAGCTGCTCGTGGCGCAGCAGGGCCGGCGTGGCCCGGGCCGCGTTGCGCACCCACGACTCGGAGGGCGTGAAAACGGCCTTCACCTGCGCCGAAAACTGGTAATCAACGCAGCCCACCTTGGCGTCAATAGTGGAGGAGGTAAGGGCCTCCAGGCGGTCGGTGTTGGGCCGGGCCTTAAAGTCGTCCCAGGTGAGGGGGCGGTTGGCGCTCCAGGCCAGGGGAGGCAGTTTGGCCGGAGCCTGGGCCGGTGCAATAGTTGGGGCAGCTGAGGCAGATAACAGGCTAAACAGCCAGAGCGGGGCGAGAGAAAACAGCATGCGGCGCTACAAGTGAGCAGGTAGAAGGCAAAGTCAGACGTAGGAGCAAAGGAGCAACAACCAGACCAGCGGCCGGGTAGGCGCTTAACGTGCAGCCAGGGCGGGTTCGTTCACTGAGGCCGGCAACCCTATGCGGCGGTTCCGGAAGCGCACCAGCAGCACGCCCGCTACCAGCGTAAGGCCAGTGAGTAAGCCTATCCACACGCCGGTAGCGCCCCAGCCCAGCCGGAAGCCCAGCACGTAGCCCAGGGGCAGAGCCACAACCCAGTAGGCCAGCAGGGCTACCACCGAGGGTACTTTTACGTCCTCCAGGCCGCGCAGGGCGCCCAGACCCACTACCTGCACACCATCCGAAATCTGGAAGGCCGCCGCAATAAGCAGCAGCCCCGCCGCCTGCTTCACCACGGCCGGGTCGTGGTTGTAATACTGCGGAATATGGTGACGGGCCAGAATCAGCACCAGCCCCATCAGGCTCATAAAGGCGAAGGTGATGAGGTAGGCCATGAAACCCGCCTGTCGGGCCCCGGCCCCATCCTGCGCGCCCATGTACTTGCCCACCCGAATGGTAGCGGCGGCGGCAATGCCGCTGGCCGCCATGTAGGTAACTGAAGCCACGTTAATGGCAATTTGGTGGGCGGCCTGTTGGGTAATGCCCAGCCAGCCCATCATCAGGCCGGCAAAGCTGAAAGCCCCCATTTCAAAGGTCATCTGCACTCCAATGGGTGCGCCCAGGCCCAGCAGCCGGCGTAAGCCCGCCGCATCGGGCAGCAGGTTGAGGGCGGCCGCCTGGCGGTAGGGGCGCAGGCGCACAGCCAGCAGCACGTAGGCAGCCATCAGTATGGCCATGAGTACGCGGGCAATAAAAGTAGCCCAGGCGGCCCCCATCATGCCCATTTCTGGCAAGCCCAGCTTCCCGAATACTAGTCCATAGCACAGCACTGCATTAAGCACGTTGGCCTGCACCGACAGCAGCATGGCCTGGCGAGTGAGGCCCAGCCCTTCGGCAAACTGCTTAAAGCCCTGGAATACCATGAGCGGCAGAAAGGACAGGAACATCACGCGCACCCAGGGCGTGGCCAGCTCCACTACCGGGGCGGGCTGGTTGAGGTGGGGCAAGATGAAGGGAACCAACAGGCCGAATAGGGCCAGGACTATTCCTGCCAGAACGCTCAGCCACACGCCGTTTACCAGCAACCGGCCCAGCAGGGGTACGTCGCGGCGGCCGTCGGCGGCGGCTACCAGCGGCGTGATGCCCATGGTAGTGCCCAGGCCCAGCATCATCACCACCGTACTCACGTTTACGCTCAACGATACGGCCGCCAGCGGAATCTTACCGGTTTGGCCCACCACCATACTGTCGCACACGTTTACTAGCACGTGGCCCAGCTGGCTTAGCATAACGGGGTACGCCAGGCTGAGCGTAGGAATTAGATGAGCACGGAAGGCGGAACGGGACATAGCAACGCAGGAAAAACCGCCGCAAAGGTACGAGGAAGTACGCCGCTTGTGGGGCCCCGCAACACTACTTCACCCAACCAGGTTTGGATCCAGCTGCCGCAATGCTGTGCTCAACCGGTTCAATGCCTCATGCAGCACCGGCTCGGGCACCGCGTACGAGAGCCGCACAAAGCCAGGCGCACAGCAGAGGCTGCCATTCACTACCTCCAGCCCTGCCTGCCGCAAGTGCTGCACCAGCTGGTCAGCCGCTGCCTGGGGCCTAGGGGCCGGTGGTAAGTAAGCCCGCAAATCAGGGAAGAAGTAGTACGTTGCTTCCGGCACTACCAGTGGCACGCCGGGTAAGGTAGCCAGGTGAGCCAGCATGAGGGCCCGATTGGTATGCAGCTGACTAACCAACCCGCTGGCCACACTGGCGGCAGCCTGCGTAACGGCCAAGGCCGCGTGCTGAGCCGGCACCGCTACGGCCCCGCCGGTAGCATGCAGCCGGGCGGCGCACTGCCGGGCCAGCGGCTCGGGGGCTACCAGGTAGCCCACGCCCCAGCCAATGAGAGCCAGGGACTTGCTAAAGCCATTGACTACTAAATGCCGGCCCCGAGGGTCCGGAAATTCCAGCAGGGAAGGCGTGGGCTTGCTGGCAAAACTGATCAGGTCGTATATCTCGTCACTGAGCAGGTAGAGGTTCGGGAAATCCTGGGTGACGGCCAGCAGAGCCCCTAGTTCCTCGGGCTGGTAAACGCGGCCGGTGGGGTTGTTGGGGTTGGAAAACAGCAGGAGCCGAGTACGCGGCGTGAGGGCGGCCCGTACCTGTTCCGGGTGCAAAGTGTAGCCATCGGCGGAGGAAAGCGGCAGTTCCCGCACCACGCCCCCGGCCTGGGTAATCAGCTCCCAGAAACCAAACCAGTTGGGCGTGGGCAGCAGCACCTCATCACCGGGCCGCAGCACGGCCGCCAGCAGCAGCGACAGGGCGGCTTTAGCACCGGGCGTTATTACCACCTGCCCGGGTGTCACGCTGGTGCCCTCCAACTGCTGATACCGGCCGGCAATGGCCTCCTGCAACAGCGGCAGCCCCGCCGCCGGAACCACCGGCAGCTGCCCGGCCTGTATACTGCGAATGGCCGCTTCGGCAGCTACTGCCGGAGTAAGGAATGTGCCGTAGCCGGAGGCCAGACTAAGAAGTTCGGGCATATTTACGAAACCGCCGAAGGGAACAGCCGGGCTTCTCCCTTCGTGTTATGCAAAAGATTGAACAAGTAGAAACCCCGTATCAGGCAGGTTGCAGCAACACGTCGGCGAAGAAGTCCTGCTCATCCGTGAAAATCTGCTGCACTTGCAGGCCCGCTTCCCGCGCCAAGGCAGTAATGCCAGGGCGGGTAAACTTATAGGAGTTTTCGGTGTGAATCATTTCCCAGGCGGCAAACTCCACCTGCCAGTCTAGGGCGGTAAACTGTACCGTTTGGGCCCGGGTGCTTACCAGGAATGACCGCACCGCCCCGCTCATGGGGTCATAATCGGTGTAGTGCTGCCAATGCGCAAGGGCAAAGTTGGCACCCAGCTCCCGGTTCAGGCGGTGCAGCAGGTTAAAGTTGAAAGCCGCCGTTACGCCCTGCTCATCGTCATAGGCTGCCCTGATCCGGCGCGGGTCCTTCTGCAAGTCAAAGCCCACCAGCAGCCGGTCGTCGGGGGTGAGGGGGCGGGCCAGGTTGCTGAGAAAAGCGTGGCGGTCTTCAGGAAAAAAATTGCCGATGTTGGACCCCAGAAACAGCACGGCTTTGCGACCGGGCCGGCTGGCCATCAGGCGTAGCGCGTCGGCATAGTCGGCTACCACCGGCTCCACGCGCAACTCGGGCAGCTCGGCCCGCAGACTGGCCGCCAGCCCATTCAAGGCCGCCTCCGAAATATCCACTGGCACGTAGGTAAACCGGGCATTGCTTTCCAGCAGCTGGCGCAGCAGAATCTTGGTTTTCAGTCCGTCGCCCGCTCCCAGCTCCAACAGAAAGAAATGCTCATCGGGGTTTTGGGGGCGCAGGGCCTGGCCAATGGCGACCTGGTGGCGGGTAAGCAGGGCAAACTCGGTGCGCGTGGGATAGTACTCGGGCAAGGCCATAATCTGCTGAAACAGCCGGCTGCCCTCATCATCGTAGAAATACATGGATGAGAGGGCCTTAGATGGCTTACTCAGACCGGCGCGTACGTGCTGAGCCAGGTCGGCGCTGGCGGCGGGCACAGGGGCCGAAGTTGATTCGGTGGGCATGGAGGGGTGGGGCGCGAACGGAAGGACAGACATGATGGGAGCGGGAAGGGAAGACAAGCGGCGAGTGAGAGGGGTGTTAGCTCAGCGGGCCAGACGGATACCCGTAAACTGCCAGCGCTTGTCGGCCTGGAAAAAATTGCGGTAGGTGATGCGAATATGGCTTTCCGGGGTAGCGCAGGACCCACCCCGCAGCACTAGTTGGTTGATCATGAACTTGCCATTGTACTCGCCCAGGGCACCGGCCGCCCGCTGGTAGCCGGGGTAGGGGTGGTAAGCGGAGTAGGTCCATTCCCAGGCGTCGCCCAGCAGCTGATGGCACTGGTCGGCGGGGGCGTCAGGGGCCAGCGGCTGCGGGTCGAGCCGGTTGCTTTCCAGGAAGGTGCTCCCGGTGGTGGTGGGCTGAAACTGCCGGGCGGCAATTTCCCACTCCTGCTCAGTGGGCAAGCGGTGGCCGCGCCAATGAGCGTAGGCGTCGGCCTCGTAAAAGCTGACGTGCGTAACGGGAGCCGCCAGATTTACGGGTTGCAGGCCGCTGTGCGTGAAGCGGTGCCAGCGGCCCTCCTGCAAAGTCCAGTACAAAGGTGCTTCCCAACCCTGCTGCTGCACCAAGTCCCAGCCTTCACCCAGCCAGTACCGGAAGTCCCGGTAGCCGCCGGCTTCCATAAACTCCAGGTACTCGGCGTTAGTTATCAGGCGGTTCTGCAGCTCGAAGTCGGCCACGTAAGTATCGTGCGGGGCCTGCTCATTGTCAAAGCAGAAACCTTCTTCCTGAAACCCGATGCGGTGCACCCCGCCCGCTACCGGCAGCCAGCTAGCCGGCGGTACGGTTGCCGCCGGCTGCGGGGCCGGGGCGGGCTGGTAAGCCGGGGCCAGGGGGCTGGTGCTCAGGATGTATTTTATATCGGTGGCCAGCAGCTCCTGGTGTTGCTGCTCGTGCTGCAGGCCCAGCTCAAACACCTCCCGCGCCGCTTCCGGCAAGCCGCCCTGCGTGAGCAGGCGCTGCATGTGCTCATCCACGTAAGCCCGGTACTGGTACACCTCGTGCAGGGCCGGCCGCGAAAGGGTGCCCCGGTCGGCGCGGTTTACGCGGGAGCCCAGGGAGTTATAATAGGAGTTAAAGAGAAAGGCATAGTCCGGGTGAAAAACGGTGTAGTCCGGCAGATACTCCCGCAGCAGAAATGTTTCCCAAAACCAGGTAGTATGCGCCAGGTGCCACTTGGGCGGACTGACATCAATAACCGGCTGCACCACGGTGTCTTCGGGGAGCAGGGGGCGGCACAGGGCTTCTGTTTGGTGGCGGATGGTGGTGTAGCGGCCCGCCTCAGGAGCCGCAACGGCAGAAACGGGTGAGGCAAAGGCAGGCGCTGGAGAAGCGGACATGGGCAGGGAATATTTCAGGAGCTACACTGCATAACGCGAAACCGGAGCAGTAGTTTTTGGCGCTTGCCTTGACAAGAAGCAAGGCGCCGAAGGAACCCGTACTGCTCAGTACATATACGGACTAGCTCATCAGTACAAAGTGGTATTTTAAACGAATAAGCTGGTATTCGGGGCCCAAAGTCGGGATAAAGAGCAACATTCCACCGTACCAGGACGACATTGCCAGCAGTTGACCTTTCCATTCCAATCAACCAACCCGCTATGAACGCCAAGCAAACCACTCGGGCTACTCCCGAAACGCCCGTAACCAAGCGCCCCCGTGGCTTCGCCGCCATGGATGCCGCCACCCAACGCCGCATTGCCAGTGAAGGCGGCCGCGCTTCTCACCTGAGCGGCCGCGGACACCGTTTTACCTCAGAGGAAGCCCGTGCAGCTGGCCGTAAGGGGGGCCAAGCTAGCCGCGGACGCGGCACTCAGGGCACCGCCGCAGAATAACGTCTCCTCTGAGTACGACGACGGAACTGGTTTTGCCGGTTCTGTCGCTTAGTGCAGCGCCGCTGCCAGCCGGGTTCTTCCGGCCGGCAGCGGCGTCTGTGTTTTCCGGCGGCGCGTATATTGCCATCTGCCCATCTTCCTGCCCTTATCTTATGTTGCAGCTGCGCTACTCCCGGCGTGATTTACGCTTTACCTTCCCGGCCCGTACCTCCCGCGGAGCTCTCACCCAGCACTCGGCCTACTACCTGCACCTGCAGCACACCCAGCAGCCCCACGTGATAGGGCTGGGCGAAGCCGCCCCCCTGGCTGGCCTCAGCCCCGACCACCGCCCCGATTTTGAGGCTACCCTGGATGGGTTCGTGCGGGAGTTTAACCGCCGACAGCTCCGGGAGCTGCTGCCCCAAGAAGCCCTGGAGTTGGTGGGCCCCGAGTGGCCGGCCCTACGCTTTGCCCTCGAAACGGCTACCCTCGACTGGCAGCACGGCGGCCAGCGCCAGCTGTACGACACGGCCTTTAGCCGGGGGGAGGCCGGTATTCCTATCAATGGATTGGTATGGATGGGCGACGCCGCCTTTATGCGGCAGCAAATCGAGAAGAAGCTCACCGAGGGCTATACCTGCCTGAAATTGAAAATTGGCGGGCTCGATTTTGCCACGGAGCTTGCCATTCTGGCCGAAATACGGGCTGTGGCCGGGCCCGAGTACCTCACTCTGCGGGTAGATGCCAATGGTGCTTTTGGGCCCGAGGAGGCCCTGGGCAAACTGGAGCAGCTGGCCTGCTTTGAGCTGCACTCCATTGAGCAGCCCATTCAGGCGGGGCAGTGGCCACAGCTGGCCGAGGTTTGCCGCCTGTCGCCGGTGCCGGTGGCGCTGGATGAGGAGTTGATTGGCCTGACGGAGCCCGCCCGCCAGGAGGAGCTGTTGGCCCTAACCAAACCGGCTTATATCATCCTGAAACCTACCCTGCTGGGCGGGCTGCAGGCCAGCCAGCAATGGATGCGCCTGGCCGAGACCCACCACATTAACTGGTGGCTCACTTCCGCCCTGGAGTCCAATGTGGGGCTGAATGCCATCAGCCAGTTGGCGGGCTTGTGCGCTACCCCCGGTTTTCCGCAGGGGCTGGGCACCGGGCAGCTCTACCATAACAACGTAGCGTCGCCGCTGCATATCCGGGGTGGGCAGTTGCTCTACGGGGCCCAGAGCCAGTGGGAGGAGTTGGAATAAGCCCGGGACTAAACAGCGGCGGCTCCCTTTAGAAACAGGAATATTTCTTGTTTGGAGAAGCGCAAATAGGGAGCATTTTCAGTAAATTACCAGGGTACTTCTACGCTGGTTATGGTGCTGAAAATGCGCGTTCTGCTGCTGTTTGCGGGCTGGGGCCGGGTGGCCGGTTGCCTGCTGCTGGCAGTTGGGCTGTGCGTAGGCTCGGTGCAAGCGCAGCCGGAAGCATTTCGGTTTACCAAAGCCGGCGCCCGGCAGGTAAAGTTGCCCTTTCTGCTGCAGCGCAACCTAATTGTGGTAGAAGCCTGGCTGAACAACAAGGGACCCTACAACTTTCTGCTGGATACGGGTATCGGCACTTCCCTCATCACCGACCCCTACGTGGGGCAGGAGTTAAACGTAGCCCTGCAAGGCCGGTTTTTGGTGGCCGGGGCCGGGGAGGAGCGGCCCCTGGAGGCATTTAGGATACCCTCGGTGGCCGTGCGCCTTTCCAACGCCATTGAGGCGCCCGAGCTGCCCTTTCTTATCTTATCGGAGGATGTGCTGAACCTGTCGGGCTACGTGGGTATGCCCATCCACGGCCTGTTGGGCGCCGATGTATTTCGCAGCTTCGTAGTAGAAATTGACCCGGCTGAGCAGCAGCTTACCTTTCGCAGCCCCACCCGCTACGCTGCGCCGCGCGGTAAACGATGGGCCCGCATTCCGCTGGATATGGAAGGCCGCAAGTCGTACGTAACCCTGCCGGTGCAGCTGAGTGCCTCGCTCACGCTGCCCCTCCGGCTGGTGCTGGATACCGGGGCCGGCCACGCCCTTTCCCTGGAAACCACTTCTGATGAACGGCTGGTCCTGCCCGAAACCCGCTTGCGCACGCCCCTGGGCCGGGGCCTGAATGGCAACATCAACGGTTACCTGGGCCGCGTAGCGGCCCTGCAGCTGGGCCGCTACCGCATGCCGGCCTTGCTTACCTCCTTCCCCGATGCCGCCGATGTAGCCCACCGCGCCGATGCACCCCGCAACGGTAATCTGGGCTTTGAGCTGCTCAAACGCTTCAACATCATCATCGACTACACGCATAATGTGCTGCTGCTCCGTCCCAACGTCATGTTTAAGGAGCCCTTCGAGCACGATATGTGCGGCTTTGATGTGCTGGCCCTGGGGCCTAGTTACCGGCGCTACAAAGTGCTGCGCATTGAGCCAGAGGGCCCGGCAGCTCAGGCTGGCATTAAAGCCGGAGACGAAATCATGTCAGTAAACTTAATTCCGGCCGAGTTCCTTTCGTTAAACCAGCTCAACCGGATGCTGCACTCCGAGGATGGCCGGGCCCTGCTTTTTGTGCTCCGCCGCCCCGATGGGGAGCTGTTTAACACCACCGTGCGCCTGAAGCGGCAGATTTAGACGCATAGCGTGCTGGTGGCGCAACCCCGGAGTAAACAAAAGCAGTACATTAGAAGCGCCGCCATTCGGCGGGTTTCGTCCCATCTGCCGTTCTGCCTGCCCACTCATGGCTCACCCACCCGCTGCCTTGCCCCAGCCGCCTCCCGCCATTCTGGCCAACCAGCACATCTACTCCGACCATTTTGATGAGCAGTTTGTGGAAACCCTGGACCGGAATATCCTGCAGCTCCTGGACCGGGTGTGGTTTCGCTCAAAGCTGGTGGGCTTCGAAGAGTATCCGCAGCGTAACAACCCCGAGCGCCCCCTGATTTTCGCCTCCAACCACTCGGGTATGGCCTTCCCCTGGGATGCCATGGTGGCCCTCTCGCATTTGTGGCGCGTGCTGCCCGACCTGCGCGACCTGCCCCGGCCGCTGTCGGCGCCCATGCTCTCCCAGTCGGCCCTAATGAACCCGTTTCAGGTGCAGGACTTCTGGAAGCGCTGCGGCTGCGTGGATGCCACCACGCTCAACTTCGAGACGATGATGTACTACAACGACCACAACCTGATGCTGTACCCCGAGGGTGTACCTGGCATTGGGAAGGGGTTTAACAACAAGTACCGGCTGCAGCGGCTGGCTACCAGCACCGTGCGCATGGGCATCCTGCACCGCACCGATATCATCCCGTTTTACACCATCAACGGGGAGTACCTTAATCCCTACACCTATAGTTGGGCGTGGGTAAACCGGCTTAGCAAAAAAGTGGGTATTCCATTCATTCCAATGGGGCCCGTAATTCTGCTGGTGCTGTTGCAGCCGTGGTTTTTCTACATGGCCTTTCCGGCCAAGCTCACCTTCGTGCTGGGCTCCCGCATCAAGCCCTACGAGCTGACCAACAAAACCACCGATGAGCTGACCCGCCCCGAATACGAGGACCTTTCCAACCAGGTGCGTGCCCGGATGCAAACGGAGCTGGACGCCGCCGTGCGCCAGTACGGGCAGCACCCTTACCAGTGGAAGGAGCTGTGGCAGCGCATCAAGGAAAACTGGCGGTACTTCCCGTTTTTCCTGCCCTGGGCCTGGCCCGCCCTGTTTCGGGAGTTTGAGCGCCAGTACATGCGCAACGGCCGCCGCGACTTCGACCTGGATTTGCGCAGCCCCGGTACGTACTGGCGCATGTTGTGGCGCAACCCATTCACCCTTACCTTCTTCATCCCCGTATTAGGCTGGATTCCCATTGCTATTCGGGGCTACAAAGGCCACCGTCTTAGCCAGAATAAATAGGTTTCCGGCTGTTTCTCCCGCAGCGGCCCTAGTACCAACAGTACCCGTCGCTCTGTTTGCCCCGTTCCGTCTACCATTCCCCCCATGCCTTCCACCCAACACCTGCTCCTCAAGCAGCTCCTGACGGCCGGTACCGGCCCGCTGGCCCGCCACCGGCCCCGGCTGCCGGCCATGCGGCTGGCCTTTGAGTTGATGTCCTTTGGGCAATTGATGCCCTGGAACGTCTTTCTGGAAGATGCCGACATTGAAGGGATGCCTGCCGAGTGGGTACGACCGGCCGGCGCCGACGCCAGCCGGGTAGTGCTGTACCTGCACGGCGGGGGCTACGTGCTGGGCTCCCTGAACACGCACCGGGCTTTGGTGGGTACGCTGGCCCAGCGCTGCGGCGTTACGGCGCTGGCCATCAACTATCGCAAAGCCCCCGAGTACCCGTTTCCGGCCGCCCTCGATGATGCTCGTTTGGCTTATCACTGGCTGCTCGGGCAGGGCTATGCCCCGGCCAATATTATGGTAGCCGGCGACTCGGCCGGTGGTGGGCTGGCGCTGGCGTTGCTCCTAACGCTCCGCGATGCTGCTGAGCCGCTGCCGGCCGCCGCCATCGGCCTCTCCCCCTGGACGGATCTGCTCCTGCCGGTTGGTAAGGTGCGGCGGGTAGCGCAGGAGGAAAGCCAGGTACTGGAAGCCTTGGAAATTAGAGGTTGGGGCCCGCTATATGCCGCCGAAACCCCGCTAGCCCACCCGCTCCTCTCGCCCGTGCAGGCCGATTTGGGGGGGCTGCCCCCACTACTTATCCAGATTTCTGATGCCGAGGTGCTAGGCGACGATGTGCAGCGCTTTGCCGCCAAAGCCCGGGCCGCCGGTACCCCCATTACCCTGCAAGTGTTTGAAGGATTGGTACACTGGTGGCACCTGTTCTGGCGCTTCCTGCCCGAAGCCCGCACCGCCCTCGATCAGGTGGCCGAGTTTACGCGACAGGTGTGGGCCAATGCGGCACTACCCGCCTCCCGGCAAGCGGCCTGAAATGGTGAAAATGAATCAAACAAAGCTCTTTGCTCTCCAGAAAGCTGGCTGAAAAAGAAAAATATGTACTCAGACTCAACTATATAGTAGGGTTTTCGTAGGTTTGTTGAAAGTAGTATGCTTGCATACTACTTCGCTGCTTTGCTGTCTTTACGCTTTCGTTGTACTTCATTCTCACCCTTACCTCTAACTGCCCAGTTTCATGGAAGATCTGTTTAAAAAGTTCATAAACGCCGGCGTCGGCTTCGTGTCGCTCACCAATGAGCGGGTACAGAAAAGCATTGACACCCTGGTGCAGGAAAGCAAGTTGTCGGAGCAGGAAGGCGCCAAAATCATGGACGACCTGAAGAAAAACACCGACGCCAAGCGTAAGGAGCTGGAAAAGCAGGCCCAGGGCCTAGCTGCCCGGCTGCTGAAAACGGTAGGCGTAGCGCCTAATGCTGATGTGGAGGAATTGAAGCGCACCGTGAAAGGCTCGAAGGCATCGGGCGCGGCGGCTACTCCCGCCAAGAAAGCGGCGGCTAAAACGGCCGCTCCGGCCAAGAGTGCTGCTGCTAGTACCGCCAGCAAAGCGGCCGGCACCGTGAAAAAAGCCGCTACGGCTACTGGCACGGCCGCTACCAAAACCCAGAAGGCTGCTGCCGGTAAAGCTGGCGCTGCCAAGCCGGAAAGTGCCGGTGCTGGATCGGCAGAAAGTAACGCCTAAGGAATACCTACCCGTTTTTTTAAAAGCTCCGTCCGTGGCAAAGCGGGTGGAGCTTTTTTATGCACTTATTTCGCAGATTAAGGAGAAGTAATACGTGATAGGTCGCTGATCTTGTGCGCACCGTAAGCTGAACTGCGCGCCAGCCGAATCCGTGAAATCTGCTTAATCCGTTTAAATCCGTGATGCATGTTTAAGAATACCATCTCCAACCTCACGCGCATCCGGCAGGTAGCCGAGGTACTGATCCGCTACGGATTTGAGGATGTGGTGACGAGTACGGCCCTGCGGCGCCTGGTGCCCAACAGCCGGCGGCGCTCCTGGCAGGAGGGGGAGCAGGCGGTGTTTGAAACCACTCGTTGGCAGCGCATCCGCATGATTATCGAGGAGCTTGGGCCCACTTTCATTAAGTTGGCCCAGGCCCTTAGCAACCGCGCTGACCTGCTGCCCGAGGCGCTGATTGATGAGTTTGAGAAGCTGCAAAGCAACGTGCCCCCGTTTCCGGTGGCCCAGGCCCGGCGCATTATCGAGCAGGAGCTGGGCCGGCCGCTGGATGAGGTGTTCAGCGAGTTTGAGGAAGTGCCGCTGGGTTCGGCCAGCATTGGGCAGGTGCACGGCGCGCGCCTACTTACGGGCGAGAAAGTGGTAGTGAAGGTGCAGCGCCCCGATGTGCAGGAAAAAGTGCGCACCGACCTGAGTCTGCTGCACGAGCTGGTACGCCTGACGGCCCCGTTCCTGCGCCGCCAGGGCCTGAGCAACCCCCAGGATATTGTGGATGCCTTTGAGCGGAGCATGACCAAGGAGCTGGACTACACCTCGGAGGCTCGCAGCATGGAGCAGTTTCGCAAGCTCTACGAAGACTACGACTCGTTTTACATTCCGCGGCCGTACCGGGAGCTAAGCACTAACCGCATTCTGGTAATTGAGTTTGTGAGCGGCTGCAAAATCACGGATAAGCCCCAACTGCTGGAATGGGGGCTGAGCCCGGAGAAAGTAGCCGAAACCGGCATGGATATTTACCTGACCCAGATATTTGAGTTCGGGGCCTTCCACGCCGACCCCCACCCCGGCAATGTGCTGGTGCGCCCCGATGGTACCCTGGTACTCATTGACTTTGGAATGGTGGGCCGCCTTACGCGCCAGCAGAAGTACGCTTTTGCCGGCGTGTTTATTGGGATGGCCCGGCAGGATGCGCGCAGCATGGCCCTGAATTTCCGGCGCCTGGCCATTACCTCCGAGATACCCGATATGCGCGCCTTTGAGGCCGACCTCAGCCAGTTGATTGAGGATTTTGCCCTGCTCGACGTGAAGGAGATGAGCATGTCGGACTTGGCTGACGCGCTCCAGAGCATCATCTATCGCTACAAGCTGCAGGTGCCCGGCGCGGTATTTCTTATTCTGCGGGCCCTGGTGATTCTGGAAGGGATTGGCAAAGTGCTGCACCCGCGCTTCAACACGTTTGAGTTTGTGCGGCCGTACGGGGCCCGCATCGTGGGGGAGCAGTATTCCATGGAAAATATCCAGAGCGAAGCCTTGTATACTGGCACGCAGCTGCTGGCTCTGCTGCAAACCCTGCCCACCGATGTGCGCCAGATCATGCGCAAAATATCACGCGGCGACTTGCGGGTGCGCGTGGAGCTGAGCGGCTACCAACTACTGCTGCGCAAAGCCGACCAACTAGTGAGCCGCAGCATACTGGCCGCCATTACGGTAGCCGTTATCCTGTTTGCGGGGCTGAGTTTGCTGGGGCGCTACTCACCGGCCATGCCTTACTACAATGGGCTGCCGGGCATCACCTGGTGGAGCATTTCGGTAGCGGTGTTTCTGGTGCTTGTGCTGCTGCTGCTGGATGGCCGCCGCGAAAAGCGCCGGGAGTAGCGCAACTGGCGCAAATCCGCAGGAATGGGTGCCGTTTTATTCAAACTGAAAAGTCTGATAGAAGTTGCCTTGATAGGTGCTTAACGGTGTTTGGGGTGTGGTTTTCGGTGGTAACTACTGGGTCGTTAAAAGTCGGATAATGCGGAATTCAGGGCGGCAATGCACGCCAGGTCAGCGCAACTTGCCGACGCTTACACCACAACCCGTAGGCGTACCCCCACATGGCACTTCGTTCAATTCTTGCCGCATGCAGCTCCGCCCACCGGGTTGTGCTGAGTGCTTTCCTAGTAAGCTCGGTTCTGGTTGCTCAGGCCCAAACCAGCCCGGACCAGGAATCCTACGAAACCCAAAAGCGCTTGAGCGTGGGCGTTACCAAATATGCGGAGGCGCGCACGGCTCTGACCGGCTTTATCCGGCGTCGGGCCGTACGGGTGCAGAAGCAGGAGGAAACGCCCGAGCAGCTCACCGCTGAGTTCAGCCTGCCCGCCGCCGAGCTGCCCCGACTTGATTCACTGGTAGCCGGGCTGGGCTACGTGCTGGAAAACAACCTGAATACCCACAACCTTACCTCGCGCCTGCAGGAGCTGGGGGCCGATGAGCGGGCGGAAGCAGCCCGGCTAGCGGCTGCGCAAAACCGGGCGCGGGAAGAGAAGTTGCCGTTGGAGGAGCGCACCACCCTGCAGAATGAGGTAGTGCAGCGCGAAACCCGCTTGCGCCAACTGCAACAGCAGCAGCAACTACTCACCAGCCATAAAGGGCAAGCCTACGTGTCGTTGCGGCTGTTTGATGAAATCAGCTTCCCGACCGGCAACCGGCGCGTAAGCTTTGTAAACATGCCGGGAATGGAGTACGCCTACCTGCGCCTCGATAACCCCAGAATCGGCCTCACCAGCCCGGCCTACCAGGGCTACGCCATCAAGTACCTGTTCACGCGGGGTAAGAGCTACTTCAACCTGGGCGTGTACAAACCCACTACTACCAACAAGACGGATTCGGCCTTCGTGAATGAGCTGTTCGTTATCAACTTCGGGCAGGATTTCTACCCGCGCAACTTCGGGCGGGGCCGGCGCCGCTACCTCAACCTGTACACCAGCTACCAAGTGGGTGGCTTCATCCTCAACCGCAACGATGACCAGAAGAACGACTTCATCCCCAACCTCAACCTGGGCTTGGGAGTGGAGCTGATCAAAACCCGCCACATTCTGCTCGATACCAAGGCCAGCTACTTCGTGCCCCTCACCAGCCGCAGCCGCGACCTGCGCGGGTTGCTAGGCCAGGCCTCGTTCAACTTTGTGTTTTAGGAGTTTGAAGCTGACAAGCACGGCTCGCCCGCAAAATACATGAGGTTAAAACGCTAAGCCGACGTCCAGCCGAAGCGTCATGCGTGCCGGATCGAAAACATAATCCAGGCGGCCTTCCACCGATAATTGGGGCTTGGGTAGCAAAATTCCTACGCCGGCGGCGGCCCCTATACTATTGCTAATGGGAATTTTGAGCGGGCGCCGTACGGGGGTAGGCTTGTCTGAATCCTGGAAAATTTCTGCCGACTTACGGTTGAAGTTGAAGGAGTAGGCCGGCCCCGCGTTTACATAAGGTCGCCAGCTTGTGGTTGGCAAAGTGTACCGAAACAGAAACGGTAGTTGGATTTGCGAGTAATTTATCTCGACGGCCCTTGTAGTTGTGTAAGTAGCATAGCCATTATATATAGCCACCGGCGTGTACTCACTGTTGATTTTGGCATAGGTTACTTCCGCTTGCAGACCCCAGGCACGTTTAGAGCTAACCAGTAGAAAGAGCCCGGCCTGGTGGCCCAGTTTGGCCTTTGGTTGCCCCAGGCCAGTAACTTCCTCGCTGAAACGAGTAGTGTTCAATCCTGCCTTCACCCCGAAATGAGTGCGGTAGCCCCCGAAAGTGGTGAGCTTGTTACTTGCCTGCTGCGGAAATCGGCACGTATTATAGGTTTGCACCAACTGTTGCAGGCTACCAGCATTATAGCGGTAAAGACTCTCAATAATTAGATTCGAAAAGTCCAGCTTGGCACAGCCGGGCATCACCCGCAGGTAGGCCAGACGCGGCGTGCGTGGCTGAATTTCAACCACATAAGCCGAATCGACAGGCTGGAGGAAGTATCGGGTTTCGCCATCAGCATTTTCACCGGAATACAGGGAAACCGGGCCTCGCAGCAAGGGAACTAGAAATTTTGGTGCTGCTTGGCGGTGTACGGCTTTACTGACGCGAATTGGTCCGGTTTCGTCGCCGTACGCAATAGCCTGCGTGGGCGTAAAGGTCTGGCCAGATTGGTTGGGTAGCTTAAGTCGCACCTCCTGCAGGCGCTTGTTGAAAGATACTTGCCCTCGTAGGGTGTCGCCGGCCGACGTAACTAAAAAATCAGAGGTTAGCCTTTGCGCTGAGAGATGGGTGATGCATAGAATTGAGAAAACTATAGTGTAGAAAAATTTCATTTTGCAGCAAGTGATGAAAGAAGAAACAGACGAACTGAACCAATGGTAAAGCTAACGCGGGTAAACCATTTGCCTTTATCAGGAGTGATATTAGCGCAACTTGTTAACTAGTTTGTGCCCTTAGCAGCCGCAGCCGCGTCCTACGCGGGTTGCTAAACCAAGCCTCGTATTAGTCATAAAGTTTGGTAGAAGATGCATCGTAACTAAGAGCATGTTTGGGATTTGATGAAACCGTCGTTTCTGTCATGCTGAGGGAAGTCAAAGCATCTTCACCGTTTTTCTGGATCGGTGCAGACGAAGCGGTAGAGATGCTTCGACTTCGCTCAGCATGACGTTCTTTTCAAATTCCCAAACACGCTTTTAATTGGGGTGGTATAAGACACCAAGAGCCGCCACACTCAGTGTAGCGGCTCTTGGTGTCTTATCAACTCAGAAATTATTTCAGTTGCATATCGTCAATGATGCGCTGGATTTTCTCGCCGGCCAGCTTGTCGGCCAGGTCGAAATCAACGGGGGATTTGAGGGGCTGACGCACGCTGAAGTAGAACTTGATTTTGGGCTCGGTGCCGCTGGGGCGAGCCGAAATCTTGCTGCCATCTTCCAGAATGAACTGGAGCACGTTGGAGCTTTCCAGGCCGGTTTCAGTTTCTAAGTTGGTGCGCAGGTCTCGGATGCGGCCGGTTTTGTAGTCGCGCAACTCAATTACGGGCAAGCCGGCAATAACGCGGGGTGGGTTGGCCCGTAGCTCAGCCATCATTTCCTGAATTTCCTCAGCGCCGCGCTGGCCCTTCTTCGTCAGGGAAATCAGGTGCTCCTTATAGAAGCCGTAGGTGCAGTACATCTGCACCATTTCCTGGTACAAAGTGCGGCCGTGGTCCTTGGCTACAGCGGCCATTTCCGCTAGCAGGGCACAGGCCGAAATGGCGTCCTTGTCGCGCACGAAGTCGCCAATCATGTAGCCGTAGCTTTCCTCGCCGCCGCCGATGTAGTTTTGCTGGCCTTCCAGGTCGCGGATGATGCCGGCAATGTACTTGAAGCCGGTCAGCGTCTGGTAGGCTATCACGCCCTGCTGGCGGGCAATATCGCCCAACACGTCACTGGTGACAATGGTGTACACGATAAAATCCTGGGCGGTGGCTTTACCGGCCTGGCTGCGGGCCGAGAGCAGGTAATGCGTAAGCAGGGCCGCCGTTTGGTTGCCGTTTACCAGCACCCACTCGCCGTGGTTGTTCTTCACCGCAATACCCACGCGGTCCGAGTCGGGGTCGGTGGCCAGCACCAGGTCGGCGTCGAGGGCTTTGGCTTGGTCGAGGGCCATTTGCATGGCTACTTTCTCCTCCGGGTTCGGCGACTGTACGGTGGGGAAGTTACCGTCGGGCGTGGCTTGGGCTTCTACAATGTGCACGTTGGTGAAGCCCAGTTGGGCCAGGGCCGGGGGCACCATGGTAATACCGGTGCCGTGCAAGGGCGTAAACACAATCTTCAGATCATGCTGGCGCTCAATAGCGGTGGGGTTGATGCTGAGGGCTTTGACCTGGGCCAGATAGGCCGCGTCCAGCTCCTGACCAACCAAGTGAATGCGCGAGTTATCGGCCGTGAACCGCACGTCGGCTACCGACTGAATGGCCTCTACCTCCCGGATGATGTTCTTATCGTGGGGGGCCACTACCTGGGCGCCGTCGTTCCAGTACACTTTGAAGCCGTTGTATTCCTTGGGGTTGTGGGAGGCCGTCACCACGCAGCCGCTCTGGCAACCCAGATGGCGAATGGCAAACGACAGCTCGGGCGTGGGCCGCAGGGCTTCAAACAGGTACACCGTAATGCCGTTGGCCGAGAAGATACCAGCTACCAGCTCCGCAAACAGTCGGCTGTTGTTGCGCGAGTCGTGGGCCACGGCCACTTTAATTTCCTGGCCCGGAAACGACTGTACCAGGTAATTGCTTAGGCCCTGAGCCGCCATGCCCAGCGTGTAGCGGTTCATGCGGTTGGAGCCCGCGCCCATGATGCCGCGCAGCCCGCCGGTGCCAAACTCCAGGTTGCGGTAAAACGCATCCGAGAGAAAATCTTCCTGGTTTTGAGCCTGCAGGTTCCGAATTTCGGCGTGGGTGTCGGGGTCGTAGCTGTCGGTGAGCCAGGAGTTGATCTTGGCTTGAATGTCGGGCGTAAGGGCCATACGTGGGTGCTTTGGGAGATGAACTGAGTTCGGGAGAACGGCAGTAAAGAAAAGAGGTTTTATCGGAAATGAAGTGGTCCTACGAATGGCCCGCAGGGCTTCGTAGGACCACTTCCGTTGCTGACTCCCGCAATGTACGCCGTTCAACGGGAGTAGTCCTACGAAGCCCTGCGGGCCATTCGTAGGACTACTTACCGTGTGATTTACAGATTGCCGCGCAGGGCCTGTTCCCGCTCAATAGCTTCGAACAGGGCCTTGAAGTTGCCTTTGCCGAACGACTTGGCGCCTTTGCGCTGGATGATTTCGTAGAACACGGTGGGGCGGTCTTCTACGGGCTTGGTGAAAATCTGCAGCAGATAGCCTTCCTCGTCCCGGTCCACCAGCAGGTTCAGGTCACGGATGCTGTCCAGGTCCTCGTCAATGTGGCCCACACGCTCCAGCAGGTCGTCGTAGTAGGTGTTGGGCACCTGCAAAAACTCCACGCCCCGGCGGCGCAGTTCGGTTACCGTCTGGCGGATATCGTGGGTAAGTAGGGCCATGTGCTGCACGCCGGCTCCGTGGTAGAAGTCGAGGTACTCTTCAATCTGGCTCTTTTTCTTGCCTTCGGCGGGCTCGTTTATGGGGAATTTCACGTAGCCGTTGCCGTTGGAAACCACCTTGCTCATCAGGGCCGAATACTCGGTGCTGATGTCGTCATCGTCGAAGGTAATGAGCAGCTTAAAGCCCATCACGTCCTCGTAAAACTTCACCCACTCGTTCATCTGGCCCCAGCCCACGTTGCCCACGCAGTGGTCCACAAACTGCAAGCCCACGGGCGCACCCTGCGGTATGTTGCTGGTTTTGGCCACGAAGCCGGGCAGGAAAGGCCCCGAGTACTTGCTGCGCTCCACGAAGGTGTGGATGGTTTCGCCGTAGGTGTAAATGCCGGCCATGGTCACCTCGCCGTGCTCATCCGATACGGTGTAGGGTTCGAAAGCGGGCTTAGCACCGCGCTTGGTAGTTTCCTCGAAGGATTTGCGGGCGTCGTCCACCCACAGAGCCATCACCTTCACGCCGTCGCCGTGCTGGGCTACGTGGCGGGTAATGTCGGAGTCGGGCAGGAGGGACGTGGTGAGTACCAGCCGGATTTTGTTCTGCTGGAGCACGTAGCTGGCTCGGTCGCGCTGGCCGGTTTCAGGGCCGGCGTAGGCCACTAGCTCAAAGCCAAAAGCGGCCTGGTAAAAGTAGGCCGACTGCTTGGCGTTGCCCACGTAAAACTCCAGGTAATCAGTGCCATTGAGGGGCAGAAAGTCGTGAGCGGGATGGGCCTGGACGGCCGGCGAGGTCATGGTTTCCATAGAGGAACGGCTTGGGTGGCGGGTGGAAGTGTTGGTTGGGGTAAAAATACTGGTTTACCGCAAATGATTCCCCACGCCTGCACTTTGCGGCTCAACAGCAAGCCATGGCCGCCGGTTCTGCGTAGGTAGGGGCAGCGGAAGGCGCGGGAAACTGCCAATTCCTCCCCACCTTTGCACCCTAACCTAATGTTTTAGCTAGTATGAATTCGGAAGAGCTGAACCGCGCCCTGGTGGCCCTCATCGAGAAGAAAGCCGAGCTGCACAAGCTCACCTACGATGATGCCCGCTACGACGATGTAGAGGAAGAGCTACACGACCTCGAAGACGATTTCAACGACGAATACGGCGCTTTCCTGGAAGCCGCCCTGGAAAAAGTGCACAACGACCTGGGCTCCGACACCGACGTGCTGCTGCCCACTGCCTACCTGCCGGTGAACACCAGCGGTACGCCTACGCCCAAGGAAGGCGTCTGGATTGACTCCGAAAAATACTCCGGCAAAGAAGCCCGCCTCACGCTGGTACCCAATCCCACGCGCCTGGTACTCACGGTAGGCAAAGCCGTGCAGCAGGAAGTGTGGAAAGCTTAATTGGAAAGTAAAAGGTGAAAAGTCAAAAGTAAAAGCTCACGTTTGGGCTTTTACTTTTGACTTTTCACCTTTTACCTCTCACATGCTTTACCGTATTGCGCAGCCCGCCGATTGGCACCGGGCGCAGGAAACCGGGTTTTTTGAAAGCGCCGATTTAGCCGCCGAAGGGTTTATTCACGCCTCTGAGCTGACCCAGGTGCTGGAAACGGCCCGGCTGTACTATCGGGCCAGCCTTGGCGCAGTGCTGCTGGAAGTGGATGAAGCGGCGCTGGAGGCTGCGGGTATCCGGGTGGAGCGGGAATGGGCCGAGCGACGCCAAGCGTACTTTCCGCACGTATTCGGGCGTATCTCACTGGCGGCGGTGCGGCGCTGCTGGCCGTTTCCGGTGGCTGATGATGGTACCGCTCAACTGCCCGCTGAAATAAAGTAAGTAAAACTGGAACTATTCTTGCAACGGCACTAGCAGCGGCCGGACCATTGGTTGGTCCGGCCGTTTCTGTTACTCATTAGTTCACTTATCCGATGCCAATGACTACTTCTACCCATCTGTTCTCTATGCTATTAACCGGAATGCTGGCCCTGCTCTTATCTGCCTGCGGGGCCAGCACCTTCCTGGCCGTGGAGCCGGCCCGCTCCAACGGGCCCTGGGTGAATGGGCATCCCACCAGCGTAGTAAGTCACCCCGATAGTGTGTACGTGCGGGCTGGTTTCATCCGAGCCGATGACAACGAGCTGGTGTTTGAGGTGGCTTACCTGAACTATTCCGATAAGCCCGTTCTCATTGCCCCCGAGACATTCTATTATATGGCCGTGCCCGATACGTTGGCCGACAGTACCCGCGTGCCGACTCAGTATTTTGAGGCTCGCCGCCTGGCCGCCGACCCGGAAGTGCGACTGGGCCAATTGCAGGCCAAACTGAAGGAGCATGAGCGCAAGGCCGATAACGTGAGCTGGTTTGAAATTCTGACCAGCGTGGCCAACATTGCCGAAGACGTATCCAGCATCAAGAAAAAGGAAACCGACCAGCAAATAGCGGAGCGGGATGCTCGCCATCAGGACAGTCAGGCCTACTTCGACAACCAGCGCCTCGACCACGCCGAGCAAGCCGACCATCTGTACTCTCAGACGACGGCGCTGGAAGCCGTAGTGTTGCGTAAGAACACACTAGAGCCAGGGCAGGGGATACGCGGGCAGGTGTTTTTTCCGCGGATGGATGTGGCACGCAAGCTGCGACTAGTGGTATTCTTCGATGAGCGGCCGGTGCAGTTCACCTTCAACCAAACGGTGCGGGGCGCCCGGCAATACCAGCCCGCCCCCGCGGCCGTAGCTCAGACGCAACCCCACTAACGCGAAAAAGCCAGCAGATGCATCTGCTGGCTTTTTTGTGCTCTTGCTGGCGGGCTATTTCAGCGCAACTAGCACTTCCTGGTTTTCCCAGCGCAAAATCAGGCCCTGGGGCGTTACCTCGTACACGAGGCGCTCAGCCATGCTAGAAGCTTTACGCGGGGTAGCCATTACGCGTAGGGCATCCTGCTTTTCATCGTACTTGAAAGCGCCCCATTGCTTGGCCGTTTTGTTGAAAATGATGGTCCACTGCTTTTCCGTTGGAATGACGAACAAGGCGTAGGTGCCGGCGGGCAGGGCTTTGCCTTGCACAGTCAGGGGTTGGTCGGTGGTGAAGGTGGTGGCTTCGTTGGCGCCGGCCCGCCATACCTGGCCGTAGGGAACCAGTCCGCCCCAAATGGTGCGGCCCTTCACGGCGGGGCTGCTGTAAGCTACCGTAACCGTGGCCTTGCCGATTTTGCCGGTGGTCGTAGCCGCCGGGCTGGGTTTTTCCTTGGCAGCGTCCTGAGCCTGGCTGTGTCCAGCCGCCCAGAGAATACCGACGAACAACAGCATCAGCACGCGGAAAAGACGAAGGTTTTTCATTGATGTGGGAGAAGAAAGGTGAAAAAAATACCCAGCCCCCGGGTAGGAGGCTGGGTAAATTACAAAGTCAGCACCAATTGGTTTCGGCGTCCGCTTGGAGGGCTTACACGAAATCGGCCAGCTCCAGCCAGCGCATGCCTTTGTCGTCGAGGGCCGACTCGGTGCGTTTCAGCTCAGCGGCCCAATCGGCCAGCTCCTGGTGGGAGCCACTGCCGGAGTTGAGCTTCTCGATGAGTTCCTCCTTCCGGGCTTCCAGCTTCTCGATTTCCTTTTCCAGGGTTTCGTATTCCTTTTTCTCGGCAAAGGTAGCCTTGCGTTTGGGCGGTGCCGGTGGGGTAGGAGCGGCTACCGGCGCGGGAGCCGGGGCGGCGGCCACGGCCTTGGCGGCGGCGCGGGCGGCTTTGGCTTCCTTCTCAGCGGCTTCCAAAGCAGCTTCGGTTTCGCGTTCGGCCAGGTACTCACGGTAATCCGTATAGTTGCCGGGAAAATTGAGCACGGCCCCGCCGGGTTCCAGCACAAACAGGTGCTCGGCCAGCTGGTCGAGGAAGTACCGGTCGTGGCTGACGATGAGCAGGCAGCCCGAGAAATGCAGCAGGAAATCCTCCAGAATGTTGAGCGTCCCGATGTCCAGGTCGTTGGTCGGTTCGTCGAGAATCAGGAAGTTGGGGTTCTTGATAAGCACGCGCAGCAGCTGCAGGCGGCGCTTTTCGCCCCCGCTCAGCTTGCTTACCAGCGTGTACTGCTGGGCGGGCGGAAATAGGAACAAGCTTAGGAACTGGCTGGCTGTAAGCACGTCGCCGTTGGCCAGTTCTACTACCTCGGCTACTTCCTTCACAATGTCAATTACGCGCTGCGAGGGGTCGAATTCCAGCTCCGTTTGGGTGTAGTAGCCGAACACGGTGGTCTGGCCCACGTCCACGGTGCCGCTGTCCGGTTTGAGCTTGCCGGTGAGCATGTTCAGCAGCGTGCTTTTGCCCGCGCCGTTGGGGCCCACTAAGCCGATGCGGTCCTTCTTCTTGAATACGTAGCTGAAATCGTCCAGCACCACATTTTCCCCAAAGGCTTTATTGAGGTGGCTGGCTTCAATGATTTTGCCGCCCTGACGGGTGGTTTTCACGCTCAGCTCCACCTGCTGTTTGCTCAGGTTGGTGCTGGCCTTTTCCTTGGTTACGTAGAAGGCATCGATGCGGGCTTTTTGCTTGGTACCGCGGGCCTGGGGCATGCGGCGCATCCACTCCAGCTCCTTCTTAAACAGCTGGCGGGCCTTTTCCACCTCGGTGGCTTCGCGCATTTCCCGGTCGGCCTTCTTCTCCACGAAGTAGGCGTAGTTGCCCTGGTAGCGGTACATCTGGCCCTTGTCCAGCTCCACAATTTCATTGGCCACTTTGTCCAGGAAGTACCGGTCGTGGGTGACCATGAGCAGCGTCAGGTTCGGCGACGACAACCGGTTTTCCAGCCACTCAATGGTGGCCAGGTCCAAGTGGTTGGTTGGTTCGTCGAGCAGCAGCACATCGGGCTCCTCAATGAGCACGCGGGCCAGGGCCACGCGCTTGCGCTGCCCACCCGAGAGCATACTGATATTGCGGGTCAGCAACTCCCCCAAAATGCCCAGGCGGCTCAGAATCTGCTGCACCTGCGCCTCGTAGTCCCAGGCGTTGAGGGCGTCCATGCGCTCCATCACCCGCTGCAGGTCGTCGGGGTCGTGGTTGGGGTCGTTTACTACGTGCTCGTACTCCTTGATGGCCTTGAGCGTATCGTTCTGGCTGGCGAAGATGGTTTCCTCCACCGTCAGCGTTTCATCGAAGTCGGGGTTCTGGCCCAGGTAGGTCACCCGGATGCCTTTACGCACGCTCACCTCACCGGTATCGGGCGGCTCAATGCCGGCCAGCACCTTCATTAGGGTGGTTTTACCGGTGCCGTTAATGCCCACAAAGGCCACGCGCTGGCCCTGCTGCAGCCCAAAGTTCAACTCCTTAAACAGCCAACGGTCGGCGTAATTTTTTCCGAGGTTCTCGGCAGATAGCAAATTCATGCTGCAAAGGTAGGAGCTAGGAGTTAGAAGCTAGGAGGGAAGTAATAAGGTGACGCATGAAGACCGTCATTCCGAGCGGAGTCGAGGAATCTCGCGTGCTGATGTCAGAGTAACTTCTGCAACATCAGCACGCGAGATTCCTCGACTCCGCTCGGAATGA
>NZ_JBEPPK010000023.1:0-24061 GCF_040547285.1 Hymenobacter sp. UYP22
CTGTGCGGGGCGGGGGGCGGCGGGGCGCCCGCCCCCCCCCCCCCCCCCCGGCCCCCCCCCCCCCCCCGCCCCCCCCCCCCCCCCCCGCTACTCACTGCGTCCTCTGCGGGCTAAAAACTCAACTGAACGTTTCCAGATCAGCTTCCACCGAGGAAATCCGCAACAGCCCGGAAGCTCCCGTATCTTGCCCGCTGTGATACGCCGTCTGCTGCTCCTGTTCTGCCTGTTTGCGCACCTCGCCACTGCTCAGCACCTGCCCCAGCGGCAGTTCCTGAAGCAGTTCGGGGCCGCCGAGGGGTTGCCGCAGCCGTTCATCTACGCTCTGGCCCAGGATAAAGCCGGCTACCTCTGGATTGGCACCGCTGAGGGCCTGGTGCGGTTTGATGGAACGGAGTTTGTCACGTTTACAACCAAAGATGGGCTGGCCGAGGACTTTGTGACCCAGCTATCCGTGCATCCGCGGACCGGACAACTGTGGGTAGGATACTACCAAGGCGGCATATCCCGGTTAAATGAGCAACGGTTTCAACAAGTAACGGCGGCAGCCAAAAACGCTCCGTTACGCCCGCGTACCGGTATCATGCCGCCGGACACGGCATTCCGGGAATATGGAAAGCCCCTTTATCCCTACGCTGAACCGCCCGGTTTTGAGCCGTCTTTTGGCTTATATCACCTGCTGCCGCCAGGTACGGTGCCGCAGTGTGTTCTGCTGGATCGGGAGCATAACCTCTGGATAGGTACCGCTGGCCAGGGTCTGTGGCGCTGGTCGGATAGGCACGTAACATTCTTTCCTGCATTATCTCCTAGGTTAACTGCGCTGGCCAGCAACGGAGCCGGCTTTAGTGGAATGTCCGATGGCTATTTCGCCATTCTAGGTCGGGGAGCAAAAAAGGGTGCTGCGGTTCGGCGACTTGCAGAACGCCTGCCGTATGCTCCCACCGTGTTGCTGCCATCTTTTTCCAAACGGGCAGAGCAGCTTTTTAAGAAGCATCTTAAGAAGCTAACACCCTATACTATCTGGGCCGGCACCGCCGGGCACGGTCTCTGGCAGATGGAGGAGCGAGCGGCTCAGAATAGGCTGGATCATCCACGCCTAGTCCGGCGAGTACCCACCGACCTGACAGTAACGGCGCTTACCCAGCATCCCAACGGCGACGTTTGGGTAGGAACGGCTCTGGATGGCGTGTACCGCTTACCGGCCGACTCTACCCTACCTGCTCAGCATTTTACAACGGCTAACGGGCTGCTGCATAACACCATTTATGCGTTAACAGCCGATACGAGCGGGGCCGTTTGGATTGGCACCCACGATACTGGCCTAGCGGTGTGGCGTAATGGTCGGTTCCAGTATCATCGTTTTTCTAAAGGCGGCATTGATGTGTCAGCGTTGCTTACGGATGATGCAGGCCGGGTATGGATTGGCACGGAAGGCGCGGGCATACTCTGTTATTTCAACGGTCAGTTTCAGACCTACAGCAATGCGCAAGGCTTGGCTTCACCGTATTGCTACGCTCTGTTGTCCGTACGCTGGGGTACAAGCTACCACGGCGGATACCGATATGATGCCCGGCGGGAGCGGATAGTAGCCGTGCACCGCAACGCCATCAGCTTCGCCGATTCCAGCCGGCACTTTGCCCCGGCTACGCTCCCCGATAACCCGCTGGTGCGCGACCTGCTACCACAGGCAGCCGTGGCCTGGGACGATTATTGCCTCTGGATTCTAACCCGCAACGGCTTGCTACGCCTGCGCACCGACGAGCCAGACCTGTTACCTAGCATTACTGCGCCCCGGCCCGCACTATTGGCTAGCGAGGTAGATGGAGCTACCCGCCAGCTTCAGCAACTCGGTGAATTATCAGCCACTCAGCATCGGGTGTCGTTCCGGTTTCGGGGCATCAGCTTGTTGCCGGGGCGCGCTGGCATGCAGTATCAATACCGCCTGCGCGGCTACCAAGAGCACTGGAGCAACCCTACCATCGTGGGCGAGGCGCAGTTTCCGCGTTTGGAAGCCGGTCAGTACGTGTTTGAGGTACGGGCCCGGCTTGGGGACCAGGGCCAATGGTCAGTCCCGGTTACCGCCAGCTTCAGCATTGCCACCCCGTTCTGGCGCACGTGGTGGTTTGCAGCGTTAGTGCTGCTGGGGGCGGCGGGATTGGCCTACGCCTTCGCCCAGGCCCGCACCGCCACTCTGCGCCGCCAGAAGCTGCAGCTGGAAAACACCGTGCGCGAGCGGACTGCCGAACTCCGCCAGCAGAAAGCGGAAATTGAGCACATCAACGCTGATTTAGTAGTGGCCCGCGACGCGGCCGAGGCTTCCCGTCGGGCCAAGGCCCAGTTTCTGGCCAATATGAGCCACGAGATTCGCACGCCCATGAATGCAGTAATTGGCCTGACCCACCTGCTGCGCAACACATCCGTCAACGGGGAGCAGCGGGAGTTTCTGGAGGCCATCCAGTCGTCGTCGAACAACCTGCTGGTTATCATCAACGATATCCTCGACTCCTCCAAGATAGAAGCCGGCAAGCTCACCCTGGAACAGGCCCCGCTCCGGCTGCCAGAGCTGGTGGAGCGGGTGGCGCGCATGTTCCGGTTTGCCACCGAGGCCAAAAGCCTTTATTTCCACACCAAGATTGACCCGGCCGTACCCGCCGCCATCCTCGGCGACGTGGTGCGCCTCAACCAGGTGCTGGTGAACCTGGTGGGCAACGCCGTGAAGTTCACCACCAACGGGGGCGTTACCCTCCGGCTGCGGCGGCAGCCTGCCACGAGCGACACCCCTGAAATGCTCCGCTTCGGCGTGCAGGATACGGGTATCGGTATTGCCGCTGATAAGCTGGATGCCATTTTCGAGGACTTCTCCCAAGCCAACGCCAGCACTACCCGGCAGTTTGGCGGCACGGGCCTGGGGCTGAGCATTGCCCGCAACCTGGTGGAGTTGCACGGCGGCCGACTATGGGTAGAAAGCCAGGAAGGCGCGGGTTCTACCTTCTGGTTTGAGATTCCCTGCCTGCCCGTTGAAGCCTCCACCGTACGCACCGAGACAACCGGGCCACTGCTTGCCTTTGAGCCGCCGCTACGGGTGCTGGTTGCCGAGGATAACGACCTGAACCAGCTGGTAGCCCGCAAAACGCTGGAAGCCTGGAACGTGCAGGTTACGATTGCCGCCAACGGCCGCTTGGCGGTGGAGGCCGCCCGGCAGCAGCCCTTCGATGCCGTACTACTCGATATTCAAATGCCCGAAATGGATGGCTATGAGGCCGCCCGGCAATTGCGCAGCCTCTTCCCCGATGCATCCGCTCTGCCGCTCATTGGCCTCACGGCTTCGGCCCTGCCCGAAGACCGGATACTGGCCCTGGAAGCTGGCATGAACGATACGCTGGCCAAGCCCTTCGACCCGGCCGTGCTCTACACCCGACTAGCCTACTTCACCGGCCGCGCCTTGCCCCCCGCAGCCCCCGACCTGCCTGCCCCAACGCGCCTGCCCACGAGCCAGGGGCCTACGGTACCTGAACTTCCTCCTCTACTTTCAGCAACCCCGCCCCAGCCCGATTGGAGCCTACTGGAGGAGTTAGCAGGCGGAAACGAGGCTTTTGTGCAGCAGATTGTGCGCACCTTCCTGGAGCAGGCCCCACCGCTGGCCGATGCGTTGCAGCAGGCATCAGGCGCCGCACTGGGCCAGGTTGCGCATAAGCTTAAAGGTCAGGTAGCTTATTTCGGGCTGGCTGCCTTAACTGATCAGCTGGAATACCTGGAAGAGCAAGCCAAACGTTCGGACCTGCCCTTGCCAGATAACGTGCCTGCGGTAGCTCAACAAATTCACCTGCAATTACTTGCGCTCTACCCGATTTTACGGCAACGGCTGCCGCAAGCCCAGCTGAAACAATAGGCTTTTTTCGGGTTAGCCTGTACCTTTGGCATTATGGCTGAAACTTCTGCTCCGCTCCGCTGCCTCGTTGTTGACGACGACCCTTTGGCAATTCAGATTGTGGAAAATTGCGTGAGCAATACGCCGTTTTTGCACCATGTAGCCAGCTGCGAAAGTGCCGTTGCCGCCGCCGAAATCCTGCGCCAGCAACCCATCGACGTACTATTTCTGGATGTGGAGATGCCTCTGATGTCGGGCCTGGATTTGTTGCGCACCCTGCAGGATCCGCCCTTGGTGGTGCTTATCACTAGCAATAAGGGGTACGCGGTAGAAGCATTTGAGCATGATGTGCTGGATTACATTGTGAAGCCCATCAGCTACGCCCGGTTTCTGAAAGCGGCTCAAAAAGCCCTGGAAACCGTGCAAGCGTACAGCACCGGGACGGATGCCATTGAGGCTCCCCAAAACCAGGAATTCACCTTTGTAAAAGTGGATAGCCGCCTGGTAAAGGTCCTCTTTGATGAGGTACGCTACGTGGAGGCCCTGGGAGACTACGTGCACATTGTGACGGGCCAGAGCAAGCTCATTGTGTATAGCACCATGCGGGCCGTGGAGGAAAAGTTTCCCGCCTCTTTGTTTGTGCGAGTACACCGCTCCTTTATTGTTAACCTGAAGCGCGTGCAAACCATCGAAGACAACACCATCATCCTCGATAACAAGCACATTCCCATCGGCCAGACCTACCTGCGGGAGGTATTTCAACGCCTGAACAAGTTTTAAGGCCCTGTACGTTGCTATCTATCTTTCCGCGCAGTCAGGCCTTCTTGCTACGCAGCCTGCGCGTGTTGTGCGGCTTGCTGCTACTGGCCAGCCGGGCCGTAGCCCAGCAGGCCGGCGATACGCTCAGCGCAGACTGTCCCCAGCCCCGCCTTATGGAAATGTGCGTGGAGTTGGATGCCCGCCGCGCCGTTGATCCTGGGGCCGGGCCGCTCACCTTCCGCTGGAACATGGGCGACGGCACCCAGCTTACCGGCCCGGTAGTACAGCATTGCTACCAACTGCGCAAAAGCTACACCATTCAGCTAGACGTAGTAGAGGAAGCCACGGGTGAGGTGCGCACTGCCGAGAAGCTTATTCCGGTTGATTTTACCAAAGAAATCGTGCTCAACTTTCGAGCTGTCGACACTGTGCGCGTTGGCCAAGCCGTTACGTTTGATGCCTTGGATTCCCAGTTGCCTTTGTGCAAGAATGTGGTAGTGCTCTGGGATTTTCGGGACGGCTACGTTACCAATGGCCCGCAAGTGCAGCACGCCTTCCGGCGCCCCGGCCAGTACGCCGTACGCATGAGCCTGCGCGGCAACGGCCCCGACGCCTGCCCCAGTAGTCACTGCGTGAGCCGCACCGTGGTGGTAATACCTTAATCCGCCCCGAAACGAGAAGAACGGTAAACGGAGGGGTTAATCTGCCCAGCACTTGCTGACCAACCAGCCGTAGCTTCCGCTTACGTCCGGTTCCGCTCGGCGTGTTCAATGGCCGCCTGCTCCATCTGGTTTTGTCGCAGAATACCCAACGTTAGCTCCCACAAATCCTCATAGGGAATGATTTCAATTTCCCCGTAGGCCTCGCCCGGCTGCGGGGCGGCTTTCAACCGTTCTAGTAGCGGGGCCGCTTTCTTTTCGCATACGGCTAGCACAAAATTTTCCTTTACCGTCATCAGCAGCATTCGGAAAAACAACTGACTGCGTAGTGTGGCTGGGTCGCGGAGGTGGCGCTGCTCATACTTGCGCAGTCCTTCCAGCCGGGCCAGCAACCCTTCAATGTCACGGCGGCGCAGGAAATGCAGAAACTGTAGTATCAGAATGGCCACGTTGTAGCCCTGCTTATCCCGGCTGTAGTCCGGTACGGTTTGCACGAACTGGGTGAAGTAGCGCATTTTCACCGGCGACTGTTCCGGCCGCACAAACTGTATGTAGGCCTCATACAGCTCCCAGCGTTGCTGGGCTGCTACGCGCTGTTTTCGGTAGTAAGGGTTTTTGCGGGCTTGCTGCAGCAGCTCAAACGCCTGCCCGTACTGCTTGGCATGAACAGCCAGCAGCAAGTACGTTTCCAGAAAGTAAAACCAGTTACCCGAGGAATAATGAAAATCCTTGAAGTACTCTTCGGCCAGCGCTAAGCCCTTCACCGCTTTGCGGCAGCGCAAGTGCGCGTACACGCTCATGTAGTTATTGAAGCGCTTATCGAAGCGTTTATCATTGATTTTGCCCTGCTTGCGCGCCTTTTCCGTGACGGAGGTTATCTTGATTATCTCTTCATAGTTGCCCACTAGCTCTTCCTTGGAGAGGCGGGTAACATACAGGAAATGAAACGTATTGTAGCTTTTTACCTTCTTATGAATCTGCTCAAGCTTGTGCTGATAAACCGGCATCTGGTGCAACAGAAACTTCCGTGACCTTACCTTATGGTTGAGGGCCATCTTGATATCGGCGTACAGCACTTCCGCCTCTTCCTCCAAAGCAAGTTGTGCCTGATAAGCAGCCAACTGCTTGATAACTTTCTTATACTTGGCCGGCTGCCGCATCTCGGCATAGATGATGCGAAGAAAACGAGCACCAAGCACACTATAGGCTGTATATTCTGCATCTTCGGCTACGCGAATAAACTTGCGGAACAGTTTTTCTGCCATCTTGTATTCGCCTTCCCCGGCCAGAATTTTAGCTTGATGCAGCAGCCCCAGGCACTGCTGCTCATAGCGTTTCGAGGCTATATGGCGCGGGTCCGTCTGATCCAAGAAGTACAAATGGTTCAGTAGCTTCTGCTGAACTCTTGACTTTAGTTTTCGATACGTAGTCTGCGTTTTAGCATCGGTTTTACCGTATAGGCTCTTCACCAATTGTGTCTGGGTGACTACCGTAGAATTGTCCAGTAGCCGTACCAGCTGCAGATCTTTTTGAGAAGAATTTCTGTCGGAAAAGTCGAGAAACGGCAAAACTGCTTGCCGTCTATCTGTCACAATTCGCACTAATGTTGTCAATTCATCCATAAGAACAGGGCGTCTAACGGCTTTTAAAGCAAGAAACTGGAATAGTGAGGTGCCATTTTATATGTCACAATTTTGGCAATCTATGCCTTTACCTTTTGCATATTCCTGACAGACCTTTGTAGACGTCTAGATACGTATTTTCTGTCTTCATATGTCACAAAATAGTTACACATTGTCCGAGTATTAAAATTAAAATTCCTTCCATACTCCTAACAGAACGACATTTTATATTGATAGTAGCTATAAATTTTGTCTTAAATACAGGTCACGATTACACCCTGTATTTCCTTTACCTGGGCTGGTTTGGACTCCACCTTTGTGTCATTCAATCATCTGACACACAAATATTTCCAAGCCATGTTAGAGCTCATCACCCTCGCCCTGCTGCAATTTGCCAGTTTCTCCTTTGATGCAACCGGCACTTCCTCATCTGCTGCAACTGACTCCGGCTCCTCTACTACTTGCGCGGTTGATCATGGCGTAGGTGGCTGGGGTGATGGCCACATAGTATCCGACCATGGAGTTGGTGGCTGGGGAGATGGTCACTAGGCGAACCTACCTAGTGTATTTATAAAACGTGGTAACTTGCCCGGACTCACGTCTTACGCGGTTATCCGTTCATGCAGCAGCTTTTTGCTAGGCTATATCTGGTTGTTTTAGCAGGCGTGCTGCTGACGGCCTGCACGCCGCCAGCCTCCTCTCCCAACCCGGGCACAGTACGCATCCGCTGGGCCCGCGACCCGGAGAACCTGGACCCGTTGATTGTCAGCAACGCCAGTGCTTACGAAGTAGCCAACCTCACGCACTGCAGCTTGCTGGTGGGCCGGGAATCGGTTCACGATTTTGTACCCTGGCTGGCCGAGGAGTTTCCAACTGTGCAACGGCCCAATGACTCTGTACTGCTGGTTACCTATCGTATCCGGCCAGAGGCGACCTGGGATAATGGCTCACCGGTGCTGGCCCAGGATGTAGCCCTGACGCTTAAGGTAATGAACTGCCCGGGGCTGCCCATTGAGAAGGATCAGGCCGTATATGGATTCATCCGGGACATACAGCTGGACTCTGCCGATGCCCGCCGGTTTACGCTGGTGTGCCAGGGCCAGTCGCCGGAACACATCCGTACCTCCGGCGACTTCTCGATTTTACCAGAGTACATACTAGACCCCAAAAAACAACTGCGGGCAGTGCCGCTACCAGCTATGCTGCGGCAACCCATTTTGCCGGCAGTGCAAGCGCTGGCTCAGCGTTACCAGGCTCTGCAGGTGGCGCGGCATCCGGAAAACGTACCGGGGTGTGGCCCTTATACCGTAACGGCGTGGCAGAGTAACCGCTACCTCACGCTCAGCCGGAAGAAAAAGTGGTGGGCGGATGCGTTGGCACCTGCGCCAGCGCAATTGCAGGCCTACCCTACTAAACTCGTTTATCAGATTATCCCGGATGCGGCTACGGCAACACTGGCCCTGCGCCGGGGTGAAGTAGACGTGTTTTCCCTGATGCCCGCCGCAGAATTTGCGCGGCTGCAGCAGTCAGCAGAGGACCAGAAACGTCTGAATTTTTATACGGCCGACTCCTACGAGTTTGCAACGGCCAGCTTTAATGTGCAGCAACCCATATTTCGGGATGCAGCTACCCGGCGGGCCCTGGGTCTGCTGTTCGATGTACCGGCCCTGATCAAAGCAACCCAGCAGGGAGGAGCCATGCCCAGCGTCGGGCTCATCAGCCCCCGCATAAAGCCGTACTACAACGACAGCCTGCCACTGCCCACTTTCGCGCCAAAACAGGCCGTTTCCTTACTGCAACAAGCGGGCTGGCAGCGCGGCGCTACCGGTCAGTGGGCGCGCCCAAGCAAAACGGGCGCGGCTCAGTTGCTGCGTTTTGGTATCAGTTACCGAGCTGGTGAACCTACCTTCGAAACTATAGCGCTACAGTTCAGGGCGGCAGCGGAAAAAATTGGAATTGCAGTGGAGTTGCGGCCGACCGAGCAGTCGGTATTGAGCCGGCAGTTGCGCGAGGGAACAGCCGAAATGTCTATCCGCAACTTTTCAGGCAACCCCTTTTCGTACGATTTTACTTCTTTGCTGCACACCCGGGGTATCGGTGCCGATAATACCACCCGCTTCGCTACCCCGCTCACCGACCGGCTGATTGAGCAAATTACCAGTACTGAAGACGCCACTCGAAAAACCCGGTTGTTGCGAAAATTTCAGAGGGTAATGGCTGAGGAAGTCCCGTTTAAGGTGCTTTATTTTCTGCAGTATCGGATAGCCGCGGCCCGTTCCATTGGGCGGGTGCCGGTTTCAGGCCTCAAACCAGGCTACGAAGCGGCCCGGATTCGGCCCGTACCAACTGCTCAATAACCTTTGTATGCGGAGGCAGGCGTTGCTGTGGCACATGGCCCGGGCGGCCGGAGCGGCGTGGCTGATTGTATCTGTCCTGTTTCTACTCAGCCACGCAACTACTGACCCCGAAACCCAGCTTCGGGACACGCTGGAAAACGCTACCCACCCGAGCGAAGTAGGGCAACGAGCTGCGGCTACGCAACAACTGCTACATCGGTACGGGCTCGATACCCCCCTTTTTTACACTACTTGGCACCCGCAAGTGGGCTGGCAATGGCACGGAGCCCAAAACCAATATCATACCTGGCTAACCCAACTGGCACACGGTAACTTGGGGTATTCCTATCAGGCTGACACTCCCGTAGCTGAACTCCTGGCCCAAGCCCTGCACTATACCTTACCCCTGACGCTGCTAGCGGCTTTGCTCAGCGTAAGTGCGGCAGTAGGCCTGACGGTCATTCTCAGTTACCGCCCGGTGGGCCGCCGCTGGTTTCTGCGTTTGGCGCACACGTTGCAAAGTCTGCCGCTCTTTTTATTGGCCCTCGGGTTATTGCTGCTGTTCGCCAACCCTGATGCGCTAAGCTGGTTTCCGGCGTTCGGGCTGAGTTCGGGGGTGGCAGCAGAAGCGTGGCAGCAGCCTGGGATTATGCTCTATCAGCTCACCTTGCCGGTAGCAAGCCTGGTGCTGAGTAGTTTTCCGGCATTGGCTATTCAGTTAGATGGAGCTCTGCAACAGGAGTTCACGCAGCCCTACACCGCAACAGCCCGGGCCAAAGGGGCTTCACAGGCGCGTACGGTTTGGCGGCACACCCTGCGTAACGCATTGCTCCCCCTGGTAACCTTGCTTACCGAGCTACTGCCCAGTATTGTGGCTGGCTCCGTGGTGGTTGAAGTTATATTTGCCCTACCGGGCATGGGCCGCCTGATTGCCGATGCGGCCCTACAGCAGGATTTCCCGGTATTATTGGGGGGCGTTGGCCTGGTGGCATTCGTTCGGTTAGCAGCCCAGTTCATGGCCGATATCCTTTATTCTGTCCTTGACCCTCGTTTCCGGCTAGCCGCATGATGTATGCGGCGCTACTCCGAAAGCAGTGGGCGGCAATTGGCTGGCTGGCTCTGGTTGCGCTGGCGGCGCTATCAGCCCCTACTGATTCCCTCACTCCCGATTTGGCTAACGTCAATCAGCCGCCCTTTCACTCTTCGCACTGGCTGGGCACCACCCCCCAGGGGCTCGATGTAGGCCTAAGCCTATGGCAAGGTGCGCGTACTGTGCTGCTGGTCAGTCTTCCGGCTTCCATGCTCACGCTGATGCTGGGTGCTGCATTGGGCGGGGCAGCCGGTTACTGGGGCAACACCAAGTGGCGGGTCGGCCGACTTAGTTTATTGGGCGTGGGTAGTACTCTGCTCTTGTCCGTTGCAGCACTTTTTTACGTCCCGGTTTACTGGCTTTGGCTTGGAGTACCGCTACTCCTGGGGGGGAGTTGGCTACTGGGCCGCAACCGCCACGGCGCTACCTGGCCAATTCCTGTAGATAGTATTGTTATGGGGCTGATTGCCCTCCTCAATTCTATTCCGTTGCTTGTGTTGGTGGTGGCTATGGCGTCAGTGCGCCCGCCTTCGATAGGTGGAGTAGTAGCCTTGCTGAGTTTGACCTGCTGGCCGGTACCGGCCCGCCTGATGCGCGGGGCTACCCTGCAAAGCAGTAGGCAGCCTTATCTGGAAGCGGCCTGGGCAGCTGGCATTCCTACCCACCGCATTTTGTGGCGTCACATTGGGCCTAATACGCTACCAGTTTTACTGGTGCGCTTTCCGTTAACAGTAGCCATTCTAATCGGGCTCGAAACAACTTTGTCCTTCCTCGGGGTAGGCCTACCGGCTGATACTCCGAGTTGGGGACGCCTGTTAGCCACTGTCCGTCAGGCACCTACTAGCTGGTGGCTGATTGTATGGCCGGGCCTGGCAATTGTCGGTACAGTACTGAGTCTGCAACGCCTATCCTCCCTACCTAAAGGCCCCTCCTATGTCACATAATCTACTTATTGCTCACATCCACCTTATTTCAACTTTTGCACGCAACTCTATAACTAATTGTTTATCAGAATTATAATACATAATAATACCATAACATCTATTCACAAGCCTATTATTTCGCCCGTAATTACATGTCACGTTTGTAGCGGAAGTGTCCTTTACAAGCCTTGGTAACTGCCTTAATATTGTCATAAGGAACGGCCAGCAAGGAACTCCCAAGCAGCTTAGTACTTCTTCTACAACTGTTTTGCCAGTGTAGGTAAACAGGGCGCTACGGCTGATTGAGCCGTCTGGGGAGCCAGAGTCGTCTTTGGATGACTATGACAGTATTATTCATGTACGAAGCCTACGCGGCTGCTCGCGGTGCGCTTCGCTACATCCAAGGTTGTTGCAATAGGTGTGTGAAAATCCCGTGGACGCTGTCTACGGGTTTTTTGCGTTTACTGGGTTGCCGTTTGCTGGGCAACCAACGCAATGCCCTCCGCGAAGGTGTGCGGCCGATACCCTAAGTTTTTACGGGCCTTATCAATGATAAAGCCCGTGCGCAGTGGGCGCTGGGCCGGCTGCGTGAATGTGCTGGCATCCACGGGGGTAATCAGGGAAGCGTCCAACCCAAAGTGCTCAGCTACCTGCAGGGCCATCTGGTAAGGGGTGAATAGCTCGGGCCCGCTAATGTGGTAGATGCCCGTGGCGTTATGCTGAGCCGCCAGCCAGCAGCCTGTAGCTAGGTCCTCAGCCAGCGTAGGTGTGCGCAATTGGTCATTTACCACCTTAATGGGCTTCCCGGCCCGCAAAGAGTCGCGCACCCAGGTCACAACGTTGGTGCGGCCGTACGCGTGCGCGGTACCATACACCAGCACCGTGCGCAGAATTACCCACGGTGCTTGGCAGGCCTGCACCAACCGCTCGGCGGCTACTTTGCTGCGCCCATAAAAATTAACGGGGTTAGGCACGGCATTCTCATCCAGTGGGCCCATTTCACCGCTGAAGACGAAATCGGTGCTCAAGTGTACTAAATGCACCTGATGTTGCTCACACCCTGCTACCAGATTGGCTACGGCCACCACATTTTGCTGCCAGCAGGCCTCCTGATGCAACTCGCACTCATCCACGTTGGTCATGGCAGCGGTGTGCAGTACATGGGTAGGCTTGTGGTAGCTGAATACTTGCTCCAGCCGCACGGCATCGGTCACGTCCAATGTCACAAACTGCACCTCCGGATACACCGCCGCCAGCTTGTTGGCCCCGCGAGACGTGGCCAGGAGCTGCACATCGGGTTGTTGCCGGAGCAGGGCTACCAGTTTCTGCCCCAGCAGGCCGTTGGAGCCGGTTATCAGGATTTTCATAGCTGATGGTAGCAACGGCCAAGGCCTAGTACTGATACCCGTAGAGTTCGGTGATTTTCTTTTTCTTCAGCTTTTCCACTTTCACAGTCATCTTGATGTCCGTGACGGGGCGGTTCCGCTCGGCGGCAGGCTGCTGGGCAATTTTATCTACCACATCCTGCCCGCTGATTACCTGTCCAAACACGGTGTATTGCCCGTTGAGGTGGGGCGTGCCCTGGGGGTTCTGCACGATGTAGAACTGGGTGGCGCTGCTCATGCGCTGCGGATTCACAACGTCAGCGGTGCGGGCGGCGGCCACGGCGCCGCGTTTGTGCGTAAGCTCGGGCCGAATTTCGGCCGGAATGCGCTTTTCATCTTCCCGGCCAGCGCCGTCGTTGCTGGGCTCGTCGTCCTTGGAGTTCAGGTCGCCGCCCTGCACCATAAAGCCCGGAATAATGCGGTGAAACGTGGTGCCATTGTAGGCGCCGCTTTCGGCCAGCTTCAGAAAGTTGGCTTTGTGCAGCGGCGTCTCGTCAAACAGCACCAGCCGGATGTCGCCCTGGGGGGTACTGATGGTAATAACCTGATCTTTCTTGCTTTTGCGGGGCTTGCCGGCCGCTTGCGCAAAAGAGAAAGTGAAACCGATGAACAAGCTCAGCCAGAAGGCCCGAAGCAGAAAAGTAGGCATGACAGGAAGTGAAGACGGGTTTGTACGGGCAAAACTACACGCTTTTGAAGGGGAAGGTTGCGCCCTTAGTCCTCCGCCTGCTATTGGCAGCATCATATAGCTTCTCAAGTTCCTGCGGTAAATGGGTGGCCGGTCAAACTATTTTTTTCGCACCTACGGCTCAGCTCCCACATTTACGTATGCGGAAGCCATTGCATTTTCTTCACACGCCCGACTATGTCCCAACCTCTCCCCTCCACTACTGCACCAACTCACTGGTTTCCCAAGCTTCTGTTGGCCCTTTACCTCGTCGAGTTTGTTGCCCTGGGCATCAATCCGGCTGACCGGGGCACGTGGTGGGCTGAAAACGTTCCGATTCTGCTGATTGTGGGGGCTTTGGTAGTCATGTACGTGCGGGGCCTGCGGTTTTCCAATCTCGCTTATGCACTCATGAGCGTACTCATTTTTATGCACACCGTGGGTGGGCACTATACGTTTGAGAAAGTACCCTTCGACTGGTTTAACAACCTGTTCGGCTTCAAGCGCAACATGTATGATCGGGTGGCGCACTTCTCGGTGGGCTTCTACGCCTACGCCCTCATCGAGTACACCGACCAGCGCGACCTGATTCGGAGCCGGTTTCTAAGCTACCTGCTGCCGCTGTGCGTGATTGGTACCGTGGCCATGAGCTACGAGCTAATTGAGTGGGTATACGCCGAGGTAGCCGGTGGCAACGCCGGCGCCGCCTTCCTAGGCAGCCAGGGCGACATCTGGGATGCTCAGAAAGATATGCTGGCCGATACCAGCGGGGCTGTATTTGCGCTGGTGCTGTATGCGCTGTTTGGCCAAGGCAAAAAAGAATAGCAACAGAACCGTCATTCTGAACACAACGAAGGACCTTAGCAGGCGTGAACAAGTTGTTCAGGCGTGGTAAGGTCCTGCGTTATGCGCAGAAGGCAGAAAGTACTGGCTACTCCCGCTCCCGCCGGATGTCGTCGAGAATTTGCTGGCCGCCGCGGGCCAGAATGCTTTCGGCCAACTGGATGCCGGTTGTTTCGGCTTCGGCGGGGGTGGCGGTGCGGGTTTCTTCGAGGAATTGCTGCCCATCAAGGCTGATAAGGCCGGCGTGGAGCTGCAGAGTCGCGCCATCGGGGCTGAGCGTGGCCAGAGCGAAGCTGGGGATGCTGCAGCCGCCTTCCATCGTGCGCAGGAATGCCCGCTCAGCGCCCAGGCACAAGTGGGTTGCGGCGTGGTCGAGGATGCGGTGCAACTCAGCTTTGAGGGCGGGCTCCAGGTTGCGGGCACACTCAATGGCCACGCTGCCCTGGCCGGTTGCCGGAATAAACTGGTTTTCGGGCAGAATGTGGCGAATCAGACCATCATACTCCATGCGGTGCACGCCAGCGTATGCCAGTACCAAAGCATGATACTGTCCTTCTTCGAGCTTGCGCAGGCGGGTTTGCAGATTACCACGGGCCTCGGCAGTGGTGGCGTGGGGCAGAAAGCGCTTCAGCATGGCCTTGCGGCGGGTGCTGCTGGTGCCTAATACCAGGTCGGGGCGCTGCAGGTCGAGGGTGGCGTCGAAGCTCACCACCACGTCGTTTACCCGCTCCCGCTCCATAAAGGCCAGCAGTTCCAGGTCGGCGGGGATAGTACTTTGCACGTCTTTAGCGCTGTGCACGGCAATATCAACGTGGCCGGTCCGCAGACCTTCTTCCAGCTCTTCGGTGAATACGCCCTTCGCCCCAATTTTATCCAGGGAGCGGTCCAGCACCACGTCACCTTTGGTGGTGATGATAACGATTTCGGGCGTGAGGCCGGCGGCCGCCAGGCGGTCGGCTACGTGGTGAGCCTGCCACAGCGCCAGCTTGCTGCCGCGGGTACCAATACGAATGGAAGTCTTCAACTTGGAAACGAATTCAGAAACCGTGATACTTGGCGGACCGAAACCGCCCCGGGCCTTCGCCTCTACAAAGATACGCGCCCCGGCCAAGCTAGCCGGCTATACGCCGTTTAGCAGCAGCTATACTAAGTTAGCAAACTGTATTTTGCTTGATTGCAGCCCGCAAACAAGGTTTTCGGGCTTGCTGCGTCCAGCTTTTCAGAGGCGGAGCAGCTCCGCCACCCGCAGCGAAATATCCAGGAATATCATGCGGGGGTTGGCGTTGCGCTCAATGTGGTAGTGCGCTTCGTTGAGCTCCTCGGCCAGCTGGGAGGCGTTGCGGGGCGTTACGAAGGGGCTGAAACCTTTCACGAACCCCTGCTCCTGCTGGGGCAGATGGGGCACTAGCTGCGCATCCAACCCGAACAGCAGCACCTTGCGCACCAGCGTGAGGGCGTACTGCAGAAACTCTTTCTGGTTTTCCCGGCCCAGCTTTTGAAATTCGTCGCTCTTGTCCAGCATGTCGGCCACTTTGTTGGCATAGCAGGTGCGCATCCAGGCCACAAACAGGGCAAAGTAGTCGTGCTCTTCCTGGCCGGAAGCCTGGGCAGCCAGTGCCGCCCCAACGTTGCCTTCGGTAAGCTGGGCCAGCTGCCGAGCTTTCACTTCAGGCATGTGCTGCTTGTCGCGCAGCCAGTTGGTCAGCTCCGCTTCGGGCACGGCTCGCACCACTACGGGCTGCACCCGGCTTATGATGGTGGGCAGCAGCTGCTCGGGAGCGTTGCTCACCAGCAGAAAAATGGTGGCGGGTGGCGGCTCTTCCAGCAGCTTCAGCACGGCGTTAGCAGCGGCGGGGTGCATGAGTTCGGGCAGCCAGATAACTACCAGCTTGAAGCGGGCCTCGAAGGCTTTAAGGCTCACCAGCCGCAGCAGGTTCAGGCTTTCTTCCTTGGAAATGTTGCCCTGCTTGTTCTCCGCCCCGATATGCTGCATCCAGGCGTTGAGGCCCTGGTAGGGGTTCTGGAGCACAAATTCCCGCCACTCAGCCGCAAACTTGCTGCTCACCGCATCCTTGGTTACGGCCTTGGTGGTGGTAACCGGCAGGATGAAGTTGAGGTCGGGGTGAATGAGCTTGTCGATTTTCTGACAGCTGGCGCACTGCCCGCAGGAATCCTCCGCCTCCGGGGTACGCGCCTCGCAGTTCAGAAACGCCGCGTATGCCAACGCCAGGGCCAGCGTAGCCGACCCCTCCGCCCCGCGGAACAGCTGGGCGTGGGCCACGTGGTTGCGCCGCACGCTGCCCAAGAGCACCTGCTTCACCTGCTGCTGGCCCGGTATATCAGAAAAACGCATTGATTCAGCTTATTCAGCAACGGCTACTTACAACTCTACGCCCGCAGCCGGGGCCGCTGGCGCAGCCCGCTCCCACACCCGGTCCTTGGCCGTAGCGTCGTACACGTGCTGCATGATGCCCTGCTCCACAGCATCGTATTGAAGCTGGCGGCGGGCCATTACACGCTCCGCAACCTCTGTTACTTTGGGCAGCTTGAAGGTTTCGAAGCCGGCCGCGCCGCCCCAGCTGAAGCTCGGGATGAAGGTGCGCGGGAAGCCCGCCCCAAAGATATTGGCCCCTACGCCCACCACCGTACCGGTGTTAAACATGGTGTTGATGCCGCACTTGCTATGGTCACCCATCATGAGGCCGCAAAACTGCTGGCCGGTGTTTACAAAGCGGCCAGCCGAATGGCTCCAAATTTTAACAGGGGCGTAGTTGTTCTTGAGGTTGCTGGTGTTAGTATCGGCCCCCAGGTTGCACCACTCCCCGATTACCGAGTTACCCAAGTAGCCGTCGTGGCCCTTGTTGCTGTAGCCCAGCAAAATGCTGTTACCCACTTCGCCGCCTACTTTGGAATACGGGCCCACGGTATTGTCGCCGCGCATTTTGGCCCCGGCGTTGATGTGGCTGCCCTCGCACAACGCCAGCGGCCCGCTGATGATAGCGCCTTCGTGCACCTGGGAGTTGCGGCCCAGGTAAATGGGGCCGTTTTCGGCGTTGAGGATGGCCGCCCGGATTTTCACGCCCGGCTCAATGAAGATATTTTCGGGAGCGTACACGATGGTGTGCTTGTCTCCTACGGGCTCCGACTGCCGGCCCTTGGTCAGCAAATCAAAGTCGCGGCGGATTTCGGCCCCGTTGCGCAGAAACAGGTGCCACACGGCCTGAATGGCGGTTACCGGCTCCAGCACGTCGCGGGTTTTCTGGAAGCCTTCCTGAATTAGCTCGGCTACCTGGGTGGCATCGGCTAAATGGGCAGCCACCAGCATTTGCTCATCAAACAAGGCCTCCCCGGGCGTTAGCGCCTGCACTTGCTGCACCAGCAGGTCATCGGGGCAGATGGCGCCGTTGATAACCAGGGCCGGGCCCTGGGTGTCGCCGGCCGGGTACTTGGCCTGCAGGTAGCTTTCGGTGAGGTAGCCCACGCGCTCTACGCCCAAGCGGTGCTGCCACTTCTCGGCCAGCGTGAGGATACCGCAGCGCAGGGCCGCCACGGGCCGGGTGAAGGTAAACGGCAGCAAGTGAGGGCGAATGGCGGGGTCGTCGAAGAGCAGAACGTGCATGGGATGTTGGCTGGTAGCTACTGGCTGTTAGCTGTTAGCTCCGGCGGGCGGGGCGGACCGCCGGAGAAATGAATGCTCAAAAATGGCAAATAAAAAACTCCCTTCGGATGAGGAAGGGAGTTTCTTGCAGAAAGCTATCAGCCAACGGCTAGTAGCGAACAGCTTACGAAAAGCTATTTTTTCTTGTAGCGGTTCATGAACTTCTCTACGCGGCCAGCCGTGTCGAGCAGAACGTTTTTGCCGGTGTAGAAGGGGTGCGACTCCGAGCTAACTTCCACCTTGATAACGGGGTACGTTTTGCCGTCTTCCATCGTGATGGTCTCGTTGGAGTTCATCGTGGAGCGGGTAACAAACTTGAAACCGCTGGAAGTGTCCTGGAATACCACTTCGCGGTACTCGGGGTGAATGTCTTTTTTCATGGTCGTAGGGCCGTTTTACCTTGTTGCCTGCCGATTTTGCGGAAGGGACTGCAAAAGTACACGTTACGCCCGGATTTCAAAAGTCATTCTGCCCTTTTCTGGTGCTGGCCTGATACTTAACACCTTTTTAACCCGGGTTCTGGCCGGATACCCGTATACTTACTACGTTTTCTTTCTGCCCTTTCAGCAGTTGCCTATGCCCCGTATTGCTACCCTTGCCGTTATCTGCTTATTGGTTTCTGCGCTAACCTACGGCGCTACCGTTACCCTGTTCCGGGCCCAGATTCAGGGCAACAGTGTACACTTGGAGTGGAGCGCCACCGCCGAGCAGGGCGTCAGCGGGTACGAGGTGTACCGCCAAGATTACCCGGCCGACGACTTCGACCAGATTACCAGCCTCAGCCCCCACGCCCAGGCACAGTACCACTATACCGACCACAATATACTGCCCGCCACCGCCGGCTACGGCCCGGTCACCTACCGGCTGGCCGTGCGCACCCTGGCCGGTACCCGCACCTACCACACCACCCCTGCTCAACCCGAAGACAACTTGGTGGCCCGCTCCTGGGATACCATCAAGCTGATGTTCCGCTAGAGAGGAAGTGAGTAAGTTTGAGGGCTCAATTCGACGGTTTCATCGGGCCTGTTCCCGCTCTTACTGACCAGCACGCTCGGGCCTGCTTGCGCCTCACTCAACTGCTCCCTTACTTAGTTACTTTCCCATGCGCCTCTGCTTTGCTTCCAATAATGCCCACAAGCTGGATGAAATCCGGCCGCTGCTGCCCGCTACCGTTGAGTTGCTTAGCCTGGCTGATATTGGCTGTGAGGTAGAATTACCCGAAACCCAGACCACGCTGGAAGGCAACGCCCGCCAGAAGGCCCAGTACGTGTGGGACCATTTTGGAGTAGCCTGCTTTGCTGATGATACCGGCCTGGAAGTGACGGCCCTGGGCGGCGAGCCGGGCGTGTACTCGGCCCGGTACGCTGGCCCCCAGCGCCTCAGTGAGGACAATGTGCGGAAGCTGCTGCAGGAACTCCAGGGCCAGCCCAACCGCTCGGCCCGATTCCGGACGGTGGTAGCGTTGGTGCTACCCAGGGGCGAGGTGCACGAATTTGCCGGAACCGTGGAAGGCCGCATCACCGAAGCCCCCCAGGGTACGGACGGCTTCGGCTACGACCCGGTTTTTCAGCCTGCGGAGGGCGACGGCCGCACCTTTGCCCAGATGACGCTGGCTGAGAAGAACGCCATCAGCCACCGCAGCCGCGCCGTGCAGGGGCTGGTGCGGTTTCTTGCCGGCAACTAGCTCCCATTAAATCGGGCTGGTTCCGCTTTCCGGCAGTACCATTTAAGCCAGTCGAACCATAGGCGGCGTAGCGGCTGGGGCTACAATTTCAGGTATTCGCCTCTGCGCTCAGCTAGATTTCTTACTTTTGCAGGGTTGGCCCCGCCGGTACGGGCCTATTCCCACCCCCATGCAACACCCTTTCATCGTCGGAATTACGGGCGGCAGCGCCTCCGGCAAAACCACGTTTCTGCGTCGGCTGCTGGCTTCGTTTCCCGAAGAAGAAATCTGCCTGATTTCGCAGGACAATTACTATCATCCCCGGGAAATTCAGACGGTAGATGCCCAGGGCGTCACCAACTTCGACCTGCCTGGCAGCATCGACTCGGCGGCTTACGCGGCCGATGTGCTGCGCATTAGTCAGGGCCTGGAAGTGCGTCGGCAGGAGTACACGTTCAACAACCCCAACGTGGTGCCCGCCGAGCTGGTGTTCCGGCCCGCGCCCATTGTGGTGGTGGAAGGCATCTTCGTGTTCTACTTTGAGGAAGTGGCCAAGCTGCTGGACCTGAAGGTGTACATTGATGCCCGGGAGCACGTGAAGCTGCAGCGCCGCATCGTGCGCGACCGGGACGAGCGGGGCTACGACCTGGAGGACGTGCTCTACCGCTACACCAACCACGTAGCGCCTACCTACGAGAAATACATCAAGCCCTTCAAGCACGATGCGGATATCATCATCCCCAACAACCGCCACTTCGACAAGGGCTTGGATGTGTTGGTTTCCTTTCTGCGCAGCAAGGTTGTTCAGGGCCAGTCGGCCCAGTAGTACTGCTACCAGAGTTTGCAAAAAGAGCTTCCCCCCGGCCGGTGGAAGCTCTTTTTTTGTCTGATTAGGGTTGGCCCGACGGTAGTTTTGCAGCGCCGGGGTCAAAAACCTATATTTGTAGCTCTTACCCCAATTCCGTTGCGCTTCCTTACCGCATTTTTGCCTCGTCTGCGTTTTGCCCTCATCACAGCCACGTTGCTGATGGTGCTGGGGCTGAACCACCAGGCTGTGGCTACCTTGCGGGTGCTGCCAGCCGGCCACCAGGCTCGCGTAGAGGCGGCACCCCGCACGGCAGTAATTAAGCAACGGGTAACCCTCGAAGCCACCTCCCCGCTGGGCTGGTACGTGGCCCCAGCCGCCGAGGCGTGGCTGCCGCTGCCCGTGCTGCTGCCCAATCCCCAGTGGTACCCAGCCAGCCCGGCCGGTCCCCAGGTTCGGCCCAGCGCCGTGCCGGATGTTTTCCGGGCGCTACTGCTGCTGGCCGCGCTGTCGCCGCAGGCTCCTTAGCTGGTTGCCTGGGCCGTTTTTATGGTTGATTGTTGCCGCCAGCTGAGGCGGTACAGCAGACGTGTTGTTGGTGTGTGCAGATGAACGTGGCCCGACCCGGCGCATCAGCTTCTTTCTTTCCGGATTTATCCAACCTACTTTTTTCATGCGTAATAAAGGACTCATCATCACGCTGACCGTTCTGATATCGGCGTTGTGCTTGTACTTCCTCTCGCTAACCCTCGTTTCCAGGGGGGTGCAGCGGGATGCGGCGCGCTATGCTTCGCGCAGCGGCCAGATCAACGAAAAATCCCGCCAGCACTACCTCGATTCGGTGTGGCGGGCGCCGGTTTTCGGCCCCCTTACGTACAAGGATGTGCGGCAGTCGGAGCTGGGCCTGGGCCTGGATTTGAACGGCGGTATGCACCTGACCATGGAAGTGTCGCCGGTGGAGATTGTGCGCGCCATGAGCGGCAACTCCAAGGACCCCGTGTTCAACAAAGCCCTGGCCCAAGCCCAGGAGCTGCGGAAAACCAATACCTCTACGCCGTTTACCACGCTGTTTGCGCAGTCGTTCCAGCAGGTAGCGCCCAACGATAAGCTAGCCCGCATCTTCGCCAACACCATCAACAAAGGCGCCATCGACATCAACGCCTCCAACGATAAGGTTATCAGCGAAATCAACAAGCAGGTGGAGGAATCCATCGGCCGCTCGTTCAACATCCTGCGGAACCGCATCGATAAATTCGGTACCAGCCAGCCCAACATTCAGCGGGTGAAAGGCACGGGCCGCATCCAGATTGAGCTGCCCGGCGTGGACAACCCCGACCGGGTGCGGAAGCTGGTGCAGAGCCAAGCCAAGCTGGAGTTCTGGGAAGTATGGCGCCAGGATGAGTTTGCGCCCTACCTGAACCAGCTGGCCCAGGTGCTCAACGCCCAGGAGGCTGCGGCCACGAAGCCTGCTACGGCGGCGGCTACCACCGATACCACGACTACGGCCGCTGCTGCCACGGCCGGCGACTCTTCTTCCCTGGCTAGCCAGCTGGCCAAGAAGGACACCAAAACCGCTGCTAAAACCGACTCGGCTTCCCAGAAGAACGTACTGGCCAGCCTATTTACGATGCCCGGCAAGCTGGGCGTGAACCTGCGCGACACGGCCCGCATGAATGCCGTGCTCCGTAGCCCCGAAACCCGTTCGGTACTGCCCTCCAACCTGACCTTCCTGTGGGCGGCTAAGCCCGAGGCCATCAGCGGCCAGGAGTACCTGGAACTCTACCCCATCCGCAAAAGCACCACCACGGAAGCTCCTATCGGCGGCGAAGTTATCAGCGACGCCAAGGGTGACTTTGACGGCGTAAGCGGCCGGGCCGAGGTAAGCATGCAGATGAACCCCACGGGGGCCCGCAAGTGGCAGCGCCTCACGGCCGCCAACATTGGCCGCCAGATTGCTATTGTGCTCGATGACTATGTGTACTCGGCGCCGGTAGTGCAGTCGGAAATTGCCGGGGGTAGCTCCAGCATTTCGGGCAACTTCCAGATTGAGGAAGCGCAGGATTTGGCCAACACGCTGAAGGCTGGTAAGTTGCCCGCCCCCACGCGCATTGTGGAGGAAGCCGTAGTAGGTCCGTCGCTGGGCCGCGAGGCTACCAACCAGGGCCTGTTCTCGGTAATTGGCGGTCTGGGCATCATCATGCTGTTCATGGCCGTGTACTACGGCCGCGCCGGCTTGGTAGCCGATGCCGTGCTGCTGTTCAACCTGTTCCTGATTATGGGCGTGCTGGCTAACTTCCAGTTTGCCCTCACGCTGCCCGGTATTGCGGGTTTGCTGCTGGTAATTGCCGCCTCGGTAGATGCCAACGTACTGATTTTCGAACGGATCCGGGAAGAGCTGGACCACGGCCTGCAACCCACCGACGCCATCAACAAAGGCTACTCGCGGGCAACCACGGCCATTTTCGACTCCAACGTAACCCAGCTGATTATTGCCGTTATCCTGGGCTTCTTCGGTACGGGTCCGGTGCAGAACTTCGCCATTACCCTGGGTATCGGCGTGTTTACCTCCTTCCTATCGGCGGTGTACGTGTCGCGTCTCATCATTGAGCGCATGGTGAAGAATAACAGCGCCAAGTCACTGAGCTTCAGCACCCCGCTGTCCAACAACCTGTTCAAGAACATTAACCTGGACATTGTGGGCAAGCGCAAAATTGCCTACACCTTCTCCACCATCTTCATCGTCATCGGCTTCGTGCTGATGTACATCCAGGGCGGACCCAACTTGGGCGTTGACTTCCGTGGAGGCCGCGAGTACATCGTGAACTTCAGCAAGCCGGTAGTGGCTTCTGACGTGCGCGACCTGCTGACCCAGGATTATTTCGGCGGGGCTGGTACGGAGGTAAAAACCTTCGGGGCTGAAAACCGCCTGCGCATCACCACCGGCTACATGGCTGCTGATGAAAGCGTGGACGCCGATAAGCAGGTGGAAGCCGCCATGTTCAAGGGCTTGAACAGCAAGTATAGCAGCCTCAACCCAACCAAGGTAAGCTCCTCGAAAGTGGGTGCTACCATTGCCGACGACATCAAGCGTACCTCGGTGCTGAGCCTGGGCCTGACGCTGCTGGCCATTTTCGTGTACGTATTGTTCCGCTTCGAGAAGTGGCAGTACTCCATGGCGGCCGTGGTGGCCTTGTTCCACGATGCGCTGCTGGTTATTGCCTGCTTCCCCATTGCCCGGGTGTTTGGCCTGAACTATGAAATGGACCAGGTATTCGTGGCGGCCGTGCTAACCACCATCGGCTTCTCCATGAACGATACCATCGTTATCTATGACCGAATCAGGGAATACCTGAGGGAAAACAAGAATCTAACGTTTGCGCAGGTGGTCAACCCGGCCCTGAACAGCACGTTCTCGCGCACCATGATTACGTTCACTACGGTGTTCCTGGTGATGGTGGTACTGTACGTGTTCGGGGGTGAAACGCTCCGCTCGTTCTCCTTCGCCATGATTCTGGGTATCATCTTCGGTACGTACTCTTCCCTGTACATTGCCGCCCCGCTGATTCTGGATACCTACGGCCGCAAGGAAAAAGAGCGTCTGAACACCTCGGAGGCAGGCTCGCCCAAGTTAAATACTGCCGCTCAGGCATAAGCAGCCCCGGAGGCTGCGGCTCATTACCGTCACCTCGCCTTGTCGCGTCCGGCTAACTGTTGACAGGAATAAGGCAAGGGCCCCGCTCGGATTTTCCGGCGGGGCTTTTCGCTTGCTGATGGACTTGATTAGGG
>NZ_JBEPPK010000024.1:0-6557 GCF_040547285.1 Hymenobacter sp. UYP22
ATTTTTCATCAAGCGCTTGATATCCTTTTCCGCAGCCGGAGTATAGCTCCATTCTAGGGCTTGCCGCAACGCCTCACACGCCCCACTGGAGTCGTTGGTTTTTAGTTGGGCTTGCGCGAGCAGGTAGTAGAACTGGCCTTTGTCGCGGGAGGGCACTAGCGCCAGGCATTGTTTCAGGTCCGTAATGGCCGCCGCGTGGTTGCCCGCATCGGTGTTGGCCAAGGCCCGGTTGGCATAGGCGCTGATGTAGTGGCCGTTGATGCGAATAGCCTGCGTGAAATCCGCCACGGCCTTGGGATACTGCTTTTGCTCGTAGCGCAACCAGCCCCGGTTCAGGTAGGAAAGCGAATCCTGCGGGTTAAGCTGCACGGCACGGCTCAGGTACTGGCCGGCGCGGACCGTGTCCTTTTGCAGCAGATACCAATAGCCGGTTCTACCATGGGCAAACGCATCGGTGGGGGCCAGCGCCAGCAGTTTTTCATTCGTCGCAATGGCCCCAGGGTAGTCTCGTCGCAACGACTGGTTGTAGGCTTGGCTGGCGTAGTATTTCAGCAGCGCTTCGTTGCCTTTGTCGTGACGCTTGCCGAGTTGCATAAACCGTTCGGCTTCCTCCGTCTGGCCTTGTTGCTGCAGATACGCACTGAAGCCGTAGTACACGTCAGCCGCCGTGGAATCGAGTAGCCAAGCCTGGTTGAAGCGCTTGATGGCCGTGGGCGCATGGTCAGTAGCCAAGTAGTGCCAACCGAAGTTGACATGGGCCTGCATGGCGGCTTGGGCAGTACCATACTTGCGCAGGCTATGCGCAATGAACTGCTCGTCGGCTTCCAGTTGCGCCGCCGTCTTGGTAAGCCCACCGTAGCGCGGCCGCTCGTTGATTCTGTCTTTGGCCCGTAGCGCATCGGATTCGAGATACCTCGGCGTTGAGTCAAGGGCACGCTGCGCCTGCGAAGCCAGAGGCAGCCACAGCAAAACGCCCACTAATAGCCATGCTCGCATTCTGATAAGGTTAAAAGGCCAGCTTCGATAAGCTTAAAAATAAAAGCAAGATATGGCCTTTACATACCTACTCCACCACTGCGGCTGTGCTGCTGCCCGGCCTGGTGGATGCGCTGCTGGGCCACCTGGCGCTGGGCTTCCTGCTCGAGCTGCGGATTAAGCTCCTTTACCAGCCCATAGAAGCGCTTTACCTCCTGGTGCTGGGCCTGGCTGCCCTCCACCCCGCGTTGCAGCCCAAGCGAGGCAAGCTTCGCCGCAAAGCTGGTCTGCATGTCGCGCATCTTCTGCCGGTCGCCCAGCATCGCCCGGCAATTGAGCTTGCCGGCCGCGTCAATGGGCACGACCGTGGCGTGGATGTGCGGCGTCTGCTCATCGAGGTGCAGCACGGCGTTCACGACGTTTTCCTTGCCGTAGCGCTCGCTCAGCCACTCCATCGCCCGGTTCCGGAAGCCGGCCAGCTTGGCCCCATCCTCGGGCGAGCCAACCAGCTGGGCCGGCTTGCCCGACTGGCCGGGCTCCTTGCGAATGTCCAAAAATTCGGGGCTGAATGTCATCAGGTGCTCAACCGCCAGCACGGCGTTGCTGCGCACCGTGCAGCCGGCTGAATCGAGGCGGGCCTGCACGTCGGCCGCTAAGTCCTGGCTACCGACCAGCTGCACGTTGAGCGGGGTCAGCTCGGCGTCCGCGTTGGGCGTCGGCCGCAGCCGCTGCAGGTGCTCGTTCAGGGAAGTGAGGTTGCCGGCGGTCTTGAGTTTGGCCGTGCGCAGGATGGCATAGGGCATGGGGGCGGTAGGGGAAAAGGGTGGCCAGCGGGCCGGCTGGGGGTGCCGGTGGCCACCGGGTAGAACGGGTGCCCGCAGGGCCGAACAGACAATTTTGGGCAGCCTAAAGCGCAGCGCTTAGGCTGCCCAAAATTGTCTAGTGAGTACACAACGCTTGAACTTTACGCTTGCTTACGTTTGTACTTTACGCTTATGACGGGGTTTTTACGCTTATACTTTACGCTATCAGGGGCTTACCTACGCTAACGATTTACGCTTGTGCCTCCTGGCACTACTACTTTCTGTCGTATCACACGCTGCACCACCGAGTTGTCCCGCTCACCCCACATCCGACCAAGCAGTTCTTTGATCTGTGTCAGCTGCTCAGTGGTTGGGTAGCCTTCCAGCAAGGATAAAAGTTTACCTGCCTCCTCGCCTAAGAAGTCTAGTTTATGGGCTAGGTAGTATTCGTCTCCCTGGTACAACCAGTGGGCTTCCTCTGACTTTTGGGCCTTATCCCAGGCACTTACCCGGCAGTTGGTGGAACAGAAACGGCCTCCTTTGCGACGGGGGGTATACACAGTAGCACAGTGCTGACAGGTTTGAAGCATACGGGTAAATTACTATTTTATTCTTTCCTACGGGCATCGGTAGCGCCTAGGTTACACCCGATGCTGATAATGCTCGGGGCTTGCTTCCCCACGGCCCCAAAGGCGAAAGTTCTCCCAGGTGTAAATAAGCACATAAGCTCGACAATAACAATCATATACTATTGATTACCAATTATATAGTATTAATTGAATATTCGCAAGTCACTGGCTTCTAGGGTGTTTTGTTTGCTTTCTGTTTCCGACTAGGGTTATCCACACGTTTTGAAAGCTTTTTCCTCGCGCGAAACACAACTTGTGATATTTGAAGTATTTGTTCTATTTGAGGGGGTCGTAACTTATTGAAAATCATAGCATTACAAGCACTTCAAACCACCTTTCGTGTATTTCAAACCACCTTTCGTGTAGTAAAAACCACCTTTCGTGTACTTCAAACCACCTTTCGTGTATCTATCGACCACCTTTCGTGTATCTACAACCACCTTTAAAAACCACTTTTGTTTTAGATGGTGGTTTAATAATTATAATTGCAGTTGAATCAGCTAAATGCCTGTCTTGATGAACCAAGAATTAGAAATCCGTCAGCATAATGCCCTCACAAATGCCCGCTACGAATACACTGAGCTGCAGCTAGACCTATTTTTCTTCATCATCTCTAAGCTGCGGAAAGATGAGAAGGACACTATCTATCAGTTGGATATCAGAGAACTGTCTAGTCTGACGGGCAAGCGATACAATGGGGCTTACCTGCATAAAGCCACGGCTGATATGGGCTCCCGCATGCTAGAAGTGGAAGATGCCAAAGAGTACCGGCAGATATGGATGTTTCAGCAAATCCGCTACATCAAGGGAGAAGGAATCATCGAATTTGACCTAACCAAGTACGTTTTACCCTATCTATTTCAACTCAAAAACAACTTCACTAGCTATGAACTAGCTGCTGCGCTCCGACTCACTAGCAAGTACGCTAAGCGTATTTATCAAATCTGCAGCCAGTGGAAAGACCTGGGAGAAACGAAGAAGTATGACCTGCAGGACTTCAAAAAGATGCTCGGGCTACTTGATGAGAAGGGCAATGAAAAGATGGAGCGAATCAGCCAGTTGCGAGAAAAGGTACTGGACGTAGCCGTTAAGCAAATCAATGAGCATACTGAACTGAATGTTAGCTACACGCTGGAAAAGCGCGGGAAGACCTTCAAAAACATCACTTTCACAGTGAAGCCACAGGCTCTAGCTGAAACTATTCCTTTCGACCTGGAGCCAGGTGCAGCTTCTCCGGCAGGCCTGGCCCCGCACCAGGTGGAGAACGCCAGGCGCTTGCTCACGCAACTGAGCATCACCACGCCGGAGCTGGTGGCAACCATCCTGGCCAGCGCGGCGCACGTGGCGGCCTGCAACAAGTTCGCCCACGACCTGAAAACCGGCAAGCACGCCAAGGCTCATTCCCTGTCGGGACTCCTGCTCACCATCCTGGGCCTTAAAAAGCCCGCAAACGGGCCGCTGTTCGACGCAGCCACCAAAAAGTAGGGCTTACCTGCCTACTTGCCGAAAACGCGCTGCCAAAGGCTCTTCCGCGCTGGCTCGGCTAACCGGGCTGCAATGCCCTCGACCATCTGCGTCAGCTGCTCCACCTGCACCTGCAGGTCGCGGGGGCTGGCCGGCAGCTGCGACTGAGTCAGCTGGCCTTGGCAGAACGAGCGCATGTCTTCGTTCACAAACTGGCCGATGGTCTTGCCGGCGCGCTGCGCGGTCTTCTCGACAATGGCCCGGGTTTCCAAGTCCACCCCGCGAATCGCCCACAACCCCGTGTCGGGGGCCTTGCGGGGCCGACCTCCCTTGGCTTTGGGTTTAGTTGTGTTTTGTTCTGGTTCTGTTGTCGCCGTTTCAGCAGGAGTTATACTGAACTCGGGTTCTGTTGCGGCTCCCTCAGCAGAAGTTATACTTAACTCCGGTTCTGTTTCTCCCTTTTGCTGACTCATTGGGTTTTGTTAAACGTTTAGTTTAACAGCGAATGTAGGAGAGTTCAGGACATGTGAGTTTAGTATTACAAAACCTTGAGTTTAGTTTACGAAACTCAAATAGCTATCATGTAGCGTATTACAGCATAAAACAATCCATAGCCCCCTAACGGGTATCAGTACTGAAACATCTCCTGCAGCCGGTCACAGACCGCTTGCGCCGTGGCTTTGGGCAGTACGCCTAAGCGGCGTACCAAGCGGGTTTTGTCCACTGAGCGGATGTGGTCAAGCGCGACCTGGCCCTCTTTGCCCTGGAAGGTGCAGTCCACCCGGGACGGGTAGTCGCGCCGGGTGCTGGTCAGGGCGGCAATGGTCACCGTGCGCAGGTAGCGGTTCATCTCGTCGGGGGAGAGCACGACACAAGGGCGGGTCTTGTTGATTTCGCTGCCCTGGGTCGGGTCGAGGTTGACGAGCCACACCTCGAAGCGCTGCACGGCTACCACTGCCATTCCGTTTCTTCAAAGGCCTCGTCCGAAAATCCCTCCAGCAGTTCGCCCTCCGGGGCCTGGCCCTGGGCAATAGCCTGCTGGAAGCGCTCGTCCCAGCCCTGGCGGCGGGGCTTCACCACCGACTTGATGAGCAAGCCCTCAGGCGTGGGCTGCAGGTCCACCTCGCCAGTGAGGTGGTATTGCTGCAGTAACTTCTTGGGCAGCACAATCCCCTGGGAATTGCCTACCCGAATCAGGCGCGTGTTCATGGATGCAAATGTATGTACAATGTAATTACATTTGCTGGCCGCTGTTGGTTTCATTCGCTGGAAAGCAGCACCTTTAGAACAGCTAGCAGGCCATTCTCGGCCCCTATGTGAAAGACGGGGGCTGTTTAAATCACCGTTTTCCTGAACTGAAATGGACGTTACCTACCAAGGTGGTTGCTGTTCAAGTGGAAGCCGCGGTATTGTGTTCCCAGTGGGGGTTAAACCGTAATGCAACCGGAGTTTTTCCTCGACAGTGGGTGGTGTAGTTAGCCCTGAGCGTTGAAGTCCATTCAACTCCTCTCGCTTGGCAGGCGTTTGCTTACTGTAGGCCACGTTGTCGATAGGGTTAAACCACTCGGTTACCAGGAAGAACTCGGTTTCTTCTGTGTTACGGATGCCTCTGTCCCATTCATCTTGATTAAATAAGGCATGGGCTGTCCAGGAATAACTTATCCACGAACGGTCTTCGCTCAACGGGAGCCAGCCGATGGATGGCCAAGCCGGAGTAAGTATAAGAGCTGCATCGAGCAGAATGGCGCACTGCGAAAAACCATTCAAGTCCTTTTGCTGAAGGGGCTCGGTGGTCAATATATCGTAAAACGCATAGTGCGAAATGCCTCGCAGTTTGCGGGCGTAGGTGTAGTGACAAGGCGTCAAAGCAATTTCTAAGAAAGAGCCTTCTTTCTTAGTTCTGGGTCTTTTCTGCGTCGTAGTTTTCCTTGTATCCGTCTCGCTCGTTATCGTATCAGCACGATCCTCTTCAAGACTATCCTCTTCAAGCGAAGAGAGGGCTTTTACGACGTCCATGATAACCCTATATCGCTCAGTACCTGACATAGCATCAAATCCCGGAGTGCTTAGAATCTGCGCGGTTTCTTCTGGCGTCGTTCTAAAGAATTTGCGCCCCACTTGTATCAGGAACACCCCGTCCTCTACCACTGTCCGGCAAGTGATGGAAGCTTGAGGGTGGCGTTGAAGCTGTAACAAGAAACCTTTCATGAACACAGTATACAAAGAACCCCTCCTTTGGGTGAACTCTTGGCAGCTGGCCAACACCTGGTGCCAGCAGGCCGCTGCAGGGCCCGGCGAGTTTACGAAATTCGTCTACGAATCAACGTTTACGAAACGGGCTGCTTTCCCAGGCCTGGTTAAACAGGATTTTAGGGGCAGTGGGGAAGTGCAATTCTTCCCTTTGGTTTCTTGCTTTCGTCCCTTAACATAATCCTAGTTATACCCCCGACCTCGGAATAAGGGTAGTTTTTGCCCCCACTGCCCCTTGCTTCCAATTGTGGTACTTTGCCGGGGGAAAGGCGAGTCTTTGCGCTACTTGTGTTCTCCTGCGCTTAGTTGGTAGGGGGCACGAACAGCGCTTACCGACAGGTATTTTTCATCAAGCGCTTGATATCCTTTTCCGCAGCCGGAGTATAGCTCCATTCTAGGGCTTGCCGCAACGCCTCACACGCCCCACTGGAGTCGT
>NZ_JBEPPK010000025.1:0-4376 GCF_040547285.1 Hymenobacter sp. UYP22
CGAAAAAACGCCCGTTTTCTGAGACACCCCGCCTGCCCAAAATCCGACCCGGCGGCCCTAACGGGAATTTCTGTTCTTACTCTTGCGCTACCCCTTGATGTACTCCCGGTTGAGGGGCTTGCGCTCGGTGTCGGCGTTGGGCGTTTCGCGCTGCCGGTAGTTGTGGGCGGTCTTGGCCGCGCCCGCCTGGGCCGTCTTAATCTTGGCAACTCGGCAAATGGCGTAGGGCATGGGGCGGTGGGGAAGGGGGCTAGATACTGCGTAGGGCTGGCTGCAAGCCCCACACCGGACGCAGTCCGGTATAGTGGGTTATACCGTTGTTTTTCTCGCGCAGTTTTGGGCCAGTTATTTACGCTAATTACTTACGCTAACGGGCTTTTTTCAGGGTACATGATGGGCAAAACTTACGCTTATCACTTACGCTAATACCTTTATTTACTGGCTTTGACGCGCTTCATTCGGGTGGCCTGAGCGTTCATTTCCTGCTGCTCGTTGTACTGCACCTTCTCGATAATGGAGTTGTGAGCTACCCCGGCCCATCCCTGCACCAATGCCCGCAAACGACTGAACGCCTCCGCTGCTGGCAACCCCTCGACCTGCACCAGTGCTTCCGTGGCCGACCGTCCGACCGCTACCAATTTATCTGCCAAGTACCGTTCGTCTCCACTCGCTGGCTTCCCCCATGCCACCCCCCGCTTGACGAGCTGGTGCTGCACCACCCGGCACGAGGTTGAACAGAATTTACCCCCTCGGCGCTTCGGCTCGTAGTCTTTTCCACATTTTTGGCACTGCGTTATCATAGGCGAAAATACAAAATACTCCCCGTTCCGGGGATAGGTTTTCTTTGGCATTTTCCCCGCCGCGCTGTCTACTTCTTTTGCTTCCCCACTGCCCCAAACAGCGCGGCGGGGTCTATGCCTGAAAACCAAAAAACCACTCAGCAGAGGGCGAACCTTCAACGCTGAGTGGTATCTGAGCTGGGCCAACAGAGGGTGAACCTTCAACGCTGGCTTGCGCGTCTGGGGGCTGTTCTATTCCTGGCCGGTTGCTCCTCAGCAGAGCCGGTTACGCTTCAAACAGCCCCCAAACTTAAGGTCTTTTTCCCTTTTGTTCTCAACTAGTGCTTCATGTTCATGCTACTCTTACCCTTGCCCAACTGGTCGAGAGCAGCACGAAAGCCAGTAGCTAATTGCTTGGCTTCTCCACGGCCATAGTAGTGCAAGAATATCATGCGGGGCTGGTCAAAAAGCATATGATTATGCACGGCAACGACCTCTAAATTATGTGCCCGTAGTGCTTTGATAACTGGATTTACCTCATGTTCCAGCATAGCAATGTCGCCGGCAATGTGGGCGTCAGCTTGCTTGCCAGCAAATGCGGCCCATGAATTCAACCCAATGGCGGCGGTCATTTCTGTCCCCATCATAACGGATTGCAGGTCAGCGCGGCCTACGGTGTATTTGTATGTTGGGCCGTTCACCGTGCCCTGGTACTTCACCAGTTGGTCGAGTGCTGGAATATCAAATAGCTCTTTGCCAGTAGGTGGTCCAGCAGCCGGGGTAGCGTTGTTGCCCGACTGAGCAGCAGAAGTACCCTTGCTGGCCTGAGGCTGATTAGCTGGCAATAACTTAGAATCCTTGAGCGTAGCTGCAAATTTGCGAGCTAACTCGGCTGGGCTGCCCATGCCGTGAATGTGCATGTAAAAAATGCGCGGCTCCTCATAAAAGAAGTGGTTGTGTACAGCGCCGATTTCTAAGCCGTTAGCTAACGCCGCCGACATTAACGGGTTTACCTCTTCCTGCAACAGTACGGTGTCGCTCATGAGCATGGAAGATTTACCGTCTAGTGTGTGCTTGATGGCTACCCAACCGCCAAAACCGAACGAAATGGGCACTGGCTCCCCCTTGATAGTTATTTTCAAGTCGTTTCGGGGTAGAGGTGTGCTGTGCGTGGCCTGTGCCTCGGTGTAGGCTCCCTTCTTGCCCATTGCGCCTTCAATCGCAGCAATGTCAGCTGCGCTCAGTGGTGGAGTCTTGCTGGGTGGAGCGTCACTAGCAAACGTAGATAAGGGCCCTAATACCAGTGGTGTAGTAGCTAGAGCTGTGGTTTTAAGCCAATCGCGGCGGGAAAAGGTTGAGTCAGACATAAGGTGGGAAGTATAGGGGAAAGATGAAAGAACAAATGACTGTGAGGAAGGGGTTTCACCTCACTATTTTCTCCTCATTGCCCTCAGAGCTGGGTAGTCTTGGCCATCTCGCGGAGCTGCTCTAGGCTGGGATTGAATGGTAGGGCAAGCTGACCGGGATTTTTATCTTGTATCTGCTTGCGAACGTAGCTCTTAGCGAACGTTACACGGCTGCCGTTAAATACCACTAGGGGGTTCACGAAGTAGATTAACGGGTCCGTGCTGCGGGCTATCAGACCGGCCCCTATCAGCTCAGCTAGGCCGCTCGTAACAAGGCCCCTGCTCTTGTAGAGAGTGAATTTCATACACTCCGATGCCGAGAAGTAGAATTCATCTCGACCTGCACGGAGCTGGCGGAGAACATAGGTGAACACCCGGATGCCACGTGGGCTAAGCTCCCAAAAGTTGAGCAAACCGCTCAGGAATACTTTTGCAAACTGCTCTTCGTCTACTTCTACCTCCCTAACAAACAGACTTTCAGCTACTTTCTCGCCGTTATTATCAATTACCCAATACTTATTTTCCCCATTGCTGGTTTTTGGGGGCTTGATGGCTTGACGCTTTTTTGTGGTGCTAATCTCTAAAACGGCCTTCTCTGAAAACGGATTGTTCTCATTCTCAGGATAATCCGTCAATTTTCTGTACCAAGTTGTCATAGCTTTTTGAGTTTTTGCTAGACAAACTTAATCAATACGTTTAAAAAAGTGAGCCATTTTTAAAACAGCTCACTTTAAGCTTTAAAACACTTCGTTGCAGAAAGGGTAGTGTATTTTTAAAAATGCTCAGCCGTTATCGCGGAAAAGTACAAACAGCGTGTTTTAAGGTTTAAAACAGGTGTTTTAAATCTTAAAACAGACCCCCCTTGAGTATCAGTGAGTTATGGCACTTGACTCTTAACTCTTACAAGACACCCCCCGCAATGCAATTGCGGGAGGGTGGCTTGGCCTTGCGTTCGGTAGTCACTTCATACTTATTCCTCCGCCTCGGCTCTGCCCTTTGCTCTGCTCCTGGTCGCGCTGCACGGTGCGCTGCACGGCCTGGTCGTAAGCCTCCTTCACCGATACCCCGCCCGGCTTCAGCTCGGCCAACTCGAACCGGCTGCCGGTGGCCGTGTGGCACAACTCGCGCTGTTTGGTGGTCGCGTCCTCCTGGTAGATGTACCCTGGGAGCTTTTTTAGCTGGTCAGTTAAGTCGCTCACTTGGCGAATAGGGGCCTTTAGGGCCTGCTGAATGTGTTTTTCGGCCTCGGCCTTAATGCCGGCACGCACCTGGTGCGCGTACTCCAGCACGTTCGCCGGCAAGGTCTCGCCCTGGACAACCTGAACCAAGGCGCGGGTGAATCCCCCCTCCACGTCCTTTCGCACCTGAATTTGCTTCGTTTTGGTGCCCTCCACGCTCGCCAACTGCCGGGCCAGGGTCTTTTCCCGGTCTTTGGCCCCGGCGCTGTCCTGGGCAATGCTAGCGGCCTTGCTGGCCCGCTCGTTGGCCGAGGTGAGCTGCCGGGCCAACTCCGCGTTCAGCCGCGCCTCCTGCTCGGCCCGCCACTTGCTCAGGTTGACCAAGTCCAGCCCGCTCGGCCCCTCAATGCTTAGGCGCGTGGCCGGCTCCGGCCTGGTCAGCGTGGCCAGCTCGCCCCGGCTTTGCTCCTGGGCCCCGTAAACGTGGCGCATGACCTCGTGCTTGGCGCGGCTGTGCTCTACCCCTCGTTCCATCCCGAACGGCTTCATGGCCTCGGCGTAATCGGTTTGCAGGGCGCGCAGGGTCTTGGGGTTGAACACGTCCTTGGCCGACAATCGGCCGTCGGCTGTGAGGGGCACGACGACGGCGTGAAAGTGGGGCGTTAGCTCGTCCTGGTGCAGGGTGCAGCTCACCACATTTTGCTCCCCGAACTTGTCCTTCAGAAATGCAATATTGGCCTCGGCCCACTTGCTGCCGTGCCAGTCGTGCGGGGTTCCGTCGGCCTGGCGCTTGAATGCCTCCGGGCTGGCAGTCAGCAGCACCTCCACCCCGCGCACCGAATCAGGCCGGACTTTGGCCCCAGACTCCTGAATGCGTTCGGTGGCCAGCTCCCAATAATTGCGCTCGGCCGTGTTGATGGGGTAGCACAAGAGTAAGAACAGAAATTCCCGTTAGGGCAATTGAGCGAGCTGTTCCTCCAGGCTCGTCGGGTCGCGTAGCGGGCGCAGTTGCC
>NZ_JBEPPK010000026.1:0-3869 GCF_040547285.1 Hymenobacter sp. UYP22
AGGGGTAGCGCAAGAGTAAGAACAGAAATTCCCGTTAGGGCCGCCGGGTCGGATTTTGGGCAGGCGGGGTGTCTCAGAAAACGGGCGTTTTTTCGGCCCAGTAGTCTCGCTAGTTTGGAAGGTTGCGGAGGCTAGCAATAAATGTCTCATGTGCTGTTCTCACGAATCAACGGCTCGCTATCTTTGCCTCCGTTGACTTCCTGAGAATACCGCCTATGATTTTCGGCTACGCCCGCGTCAGTACCCCCGACCAGCAGCTGCACCTGCAGACCGATGCCTTGCAGGCCTACGGGTGCGCCGAGGTAGCCCAGGAAAAAGTGTCGTCCATAAAAGAGCGGCCGGCCCTCCAACACCTGCTGACCCGCCTGCGGCCGGGCGACACGCTCGTGGTCTGGAAGCTGGACCGGTTGGGCCGCTCGCTCAAAGACCTGGTCACGCTGGTGACCGGTTTTCAGGACAAGGGCATCCACTTCGTCAGCTTGCAGGACCACCTGGATACGACCACGGCCCAGGGCCGGCTCATGTTCAACCTGTTTGCCTCGCTGGCCGAGTTTGAGCGCGACATCATCCGCGAACGGACCCGGGCAGGACTGACGGCCGCCCGCGCCCGCGGCCGGCAGGGCGGCCGGCCGAAGGGGCTTTCCAAAGAGGCCTTGTCGAAAGCGCAGGCCGCGAAGACCCTGTACCTGCAGCAGGACAAGACGGCGGCCGAAATCGGGCAGCTGCTCGGCGTCGGCCGGGCCACCATTTACCGCTACCTCGCGCACCTGGGCGTTCCAACGGGCGGCAGCCAGGCCAGCCAGTAAGCGCCGCGTATGCCCGTCGAATTTCTCAGTGACGAGCAAGCCGCGCGTTACGGTCAGTACCACGCCGACCCCAGCCCGGAGCAGCTCACCCGGTTTTTCTACCTGAGTGCGGCCGATAAGCAGTTTCTGGCGGCGCGGCGCTTGCCCCATACCCGCCTGGGCTGTGCCGTGCAGCTGGGGACGCTGCGCTTTTTGGGCACCTTTCTGGTCGACCCGCTGCAGGTGCCCCCGGTGGTGGTGCAGACCCTGGCCAGCCAACTCGGCCTGGCACCGGAGCAGCTGGCACCGTACCGGGACCGGCTCAACACCGGCTACGAGCACCAGCCCCTGATTCAGGCCTACCTGCAGTACCACTCGTTTGATGGGCGGCAGGCCTTTCGGCTCACCCGCTGGCTCTACGCCCAGGTAGCTACCAGTACCGTGCGGCCGAGCGTGCTCTTCGATTTGGCGACCGCCCACTTGGTAGCCCAGCGCGTGGTGCTGCCCGGCGTCACGGTGCTGGCCCGCCTGATTGCCCGGGTTCGCGAGCGCACGGGCCGTCACCTCTACCGCCAGCTGCGCGCCCGGCTGAGTCCGGCGCAGCAAGCGGCCCTCGAAGCGCTGGTGCAAGCGGGGCCGGGGGAGCGCCTCACCCCGCTGGAAGTCCTGCGCACGGCCCCCACCCGGGTTTCGGCCCCCGCTTTGGTGGCCGCCCTGCGCCGCCTGGACCAGATTCGGGCCCTGGGGGTGAGCGAAGTGCCCGTGCAGGATTTGCCCGAAGCCCGGCTGGCGCGCCTGGCCCGGCACGCCCAGTCCGCTTGGGCCCAGACCCTGTTGCGCATGAGCGAGGAGCGCCGCCTGGCCACGTTGCTCGTGTTCGCCCAGACCCTGGAGCGCACGGCCACCGATGATATCCTCGACCTCTTCGACGGACTGATGGCCACGCTGGCCCTGAGCGGGGAAACCACCCGCCGCCGCGAGCGCCTGCGCTCGCTCAAGGATTTGGACCAGGCGGCCCTGGTGCTGGAGCAGGCCGTGCGCCTGCTGCTCGACGAGGCCGTACCGGACGCCGACCTGCGCCAGCACGTGCTCGACCGGTTCAGCAAGGACACCCTGCGCGAAGCGGCGGATGCAGTGCAGGACCTGGCCCGCAGCGACGAGGACCCGCTGGTGCAGGCCCTGAGCACGCGCTACGCCACGGTGCGGCGCTTTCTGCCGGCGTTGCTGCGCGGGGTCGTGTTGGAGGGCACGCCCGCCGCCAAGCCCCTGCTCGATGCCTGGCGCTTCCTGCAGGTCCAGGAAACGGGCGGCCGGGGGTGCCCGAAGTGGGCGAGTGCGCCCCGCGCGGTGGTGCCGCGCCGGTGGGCCCGGCGGGTGTTTCCGGCCAAAGGCCAGGTCCATCCGCCCGCCTACACGCTCTGCGTGGTGGAGCGCCTGCACCAGGCGCTGCGCCGCCGCGACGTGTTCGTGCGCCGCAGCGAGCGCTACGGCGACCCGCGGGCCGAATTGCTGCGCGGCGAGGCCTGGGAGCAGGTCCGCGACTCGGTGGCCCGGGCCCTGGAACGGGCCACCGACCCGCAGGTCGAGTTGGCCCGCTGGCAGCAGCAGCTAGCTGCGGCTTATACCGACGTGAGCACGAACCTGCCCCACAACACGGCCCTGCAAGTGCTCGAAGAAGACGGGCAGCCCTACGTGAGCCTCAGTGCGCTGGCCGCCCAAACCGAGTCCAACCAACTGCGCACGCTCCGGGCACAGCTGGCCCAGCGCCTGCCCCAGGTCGAGCTGGCGGCTCTGCTGCTGGAAGTGGACGCTTTCACCGGCTTCGCCCGGGCGTTCACCCACGTGGCCGATGGGCAGCCCGCTGCCCCGGACCTGCCGCTGAGCATCTGCGCCGTGTTACTGGCCCAGGCGTGCAACATCGGCCTGAAAACGGTGGCCCGCGCCGAGGTGCCGGCCCTAACGCTGCCGCATCTCTCGTGGGTGCAGCAAAACTACCTGCGGGTGGAAACGCTGACCGCCGCCAACGCCCGCCTGGTGGAGGCCCAGGCGCGGTTGCCCCTGGCCCAGGCATGGGGCGGCGGGGAAGTCGCCTCGGCCGATGGCATGCGCTTCGTGGTGCCCGTGCGCACGATTCACGCGGGCTGGAACCGCAAATACTTTGGCTCGGAGCGCGGCGTGACCTACTACAACTTCACCAGCGACCAGTTCACGGGCTTTCACGGCATCGTCATTCCCGGCACCCTGCGCGACTCGCTCTTCATTCTGGCCGGGCTGCTGGAACAGCAAACGAGCCTGGACCCTAAGGAAATCATGGCCGATACGCACGGCTACAGCGACGTGGTCTTTGGCCTGTTTGCGCTGCTGGGCTACCGCTTCAGTCCCCGGCTGGCCGACTTGCCGGACCAGCGCTTCTGGCGGCTGGAAAAAGAGGATGACTACGGCGAGCTTAACGAGCTGAGCCGCCACGTGGTCAATGCCCGCCTCATCGCCGACCACTGGGACGACATGCTGCGGCTGGCCGGCTCGCTCAAACTGGGCAAGGTCAAAGCCACGGCCGTCATGCGCACGCTGCAGCGGGCCGGCTCGCTCTCCGGGCTGGGGCGGGCCGTGGCCGAAGTCGGGCGGGTCGAGAAAACCCTGTACCTGCTGGCTTACGTGCAGGACGAGGCCTACCGTCGGCGCATCCTGGTGCAGCTCAACCGGGGCGAGGGGCGCCACGCCGTGGCGCGGGCCGTCTTCCACGGCAAGAAAGGCGAACTGCGCCAGCGCTACCGCGAGGGCATGGAAGACCAGTTGGGGGCACTCGGCCTGGTCGTCAACGCCCTGGTGCTGTGGAACACGCGTTATCTGCAACAAGCCTTGGAACAACACCAGGCCGTGGCCGAACCGCCGGAGCCAGGTGATGTGGCCCGGCTCTCGCCCTTGCTGCACGAACACATCAACATGCTGGGCCGCTACGATTTCACCTTGCCCGAGGGCATTGCCGCCGGGCAACTGCGCCCGCTACGCGACCCGACGAGCCTGGAGGAACAGCTCGCTCAATTGCCCTAACGGGAATTTCTGTTCTTACTCTTGTGCTACCCC
>NZ_JBEPPK010000027.1:0-2846 GCF_040547285.1 Hymenobacter sp. UYP22
TCAGCAGCCACTCGAAAGACAGAGTGATATATGCGGCAGCTCTCGACACTATTTTTCGTGCTGTTTCTGGTCGTCGCACTCTGCAGAAATATGGGAGCTTGCGAGCTGAGAAAGAGGTAAGTGATGAGGAAGCCGATGCGCTGGCTGCTGAGATGAAGCTTGACGCAGTGTATGAGTGGTATCAAGACCTTGCTGATTGGGTAGATAAAGACACGGGTGAAGTACTGACCCACTACCAGCCAGACGCTGCGCTGCGCCGGCTGGTAGAGACGGGTATCAGGTAGGTTATCCGCGGTTCTGCCGGCATCTATTTCACATACGAGACATCCTCCACTGATTCCGTGATGGTGCGCGTGTGAACCGACTTCTTCTTAGTGATGGTGGGCTTGCTTTCCAGCTCAGATTTGGTCTTCTCTACTGGATGAGCCTCGCAGTATCGGTCATATGCCTTCACAAAGGCTGGTGCTACTATTACGAGTAGGGGAAGCAGTTTCTTCATGGTCTTCTTCATTCTTATTGGTTATTTCTCTTATATATTATTTGGGAAAAGTGGGTTTTTGCCATTTGTGCCGCGATTATGACAAAGGTGAGGAGTGGGTATCAGCAGCGGAAAGCTCATGATGGGGATATCGCTAGTGGGTGGGTTTTCTATAAAATGGGGTGAAATGAAAAAGGTGACTACTGGCCAGGCCACCGCTAAAAAGAAAATCCCCTCCGCGGTGAGCGAAGAGGATTTAGGGAAGTAGTGAGCAGGGGTTAGGTACCCTTAATAACGAGAGATATTACTGTCTGTTAGTATGGTCGGTACAAAGTATTTGGTGGAGGTAGTAGGTGGAAGTCTAGGTAGTACATAGGTGTATTGAGGCCTTATACTATCATTTACTCTGTAGATAGAGTCTCAGATAACCTTTTGTTAGGAGGTGGTGGGCAGCGGTACTACCCATCACTTTAAAAGCCTTTTTCGGAGCGCCAGGCTTCGCGGCTAGCGAGCTACATCGCGCCTATTGAGTAGACTTCAATGCCTTCAAGAGTAAAGACTTTTCAAGGATTACTACCGCGTCAAGATGCTACATCAATTAAAGATTTACGACCCGCTTAAGAACCTGCAGGCGTAAGTGGATAATCCGATCATTGGTACTGGTTCATCGGAATGCTCAATTAATAATCTGTGCAATACGACTTCTAGTGGAGAATAAAAAGCCGGCTTTTTACACTATACACCGCAAAAAACTCGCAGTATTAGGCTTTCTGAATTGCAAAAAAGGGCCTAAGGACTAGTGTTTTACGCTTATGTGGAAAACTTCTGAAAAGAAGGTTTGTCCTGAGAGCTAGATAGAAATATCTTCCGAGCATAAGCACTAAAGCTGAGGGGCAGCCCCTCCCCAATTAGGGGTACTTTAACTGCTTTGCCAGTAAAAAAGAAAGGGGACCCGTGGTATCACCACGTAGTCCCCGTGCTTAATCTGGTGCTCAACTTGATCCGGTTTTTTGACGATCTGGACAAGTAAGAGCCGCGACCCTCGGTAAAGACCTCGCCTTCCTAGGGGCGGGGTCTTTTGCTTTTGAGAGCTAACGAAAGGTAGCCACCTTATAATTTATCGCAACGAGTATTGTTAAATATTTTTCACTGTTTCTCACTGTGAAGGACTTTGAGAAGCTAGTGCTCAAGTGGTAGAGTGTATGCTTCTCACCTTTCGACCATCATAGCTATCTCTGACTATTTCGTCTAAAAGGCTGTTGCTTTTCTGCATCAGAAAAGTTGGCCGAGTCACATCGAAAACGGTGTGGTCTTCGTAAATTTGTGAACTGGTTAATCATCATAACCACTGTTTCGAAAGAATACCCCGCCTGGACTTGAGACCTCCATGCGGGGCTTTTTTTTGCTCAATTCGTTTGAATCTGAGGAATCGGGGTACTTTTATTCCGGCTGGAAGGAGGTCTCAAGCTTTATTCTTCCGCCATTCGACACAGTGGGAGTAACCATAGCCAATGGGTCCAGCATTGCTGTACCCTTACCTGGCCGTAAGCCGCCAAAAGGCGCCGGTACCGGTTCATACATTAGCATAACTAGCTTCTCTCAGAGAATCAGCGACTTACAGAAGGCGAATAAGCCGGTAAATCTGATTCAGAAAACGCCTGCGGGCGCACTAGAGAACTTCAAGAAGCGGGCCCGAGCGAAGTACTTGACCTGGGCTGTAGTAAGGAGGTTGGTAGATGTGCCTGGCACTCCACTCAAAAAGTCATACTGGAATACTTGGCACTGTTCGTCGCTGCTTTACTCTCAAGGAGGAGAGCTGGTAACCAAGTACTGTAAGAATCGCTGGTGTGTGGTCTGCTCGAGGATAAGCACTGCGAAGGTGATAAAGCAGTACATGCCTACTCTCAGCACTTGGAAGGATAAGGTGTTTGTAACGCTAACGGTGCCTAACTGCTCAGGTGATGAGCTAGAGGGAGTAGTAGAGAGAATGGGGGAGAACTTCTCCAAAATCTGCAAGCAGCTTCAGAATGCTAAGAGTCGGAATAGTGGTCTTCCTATTCTTAATGGACTGCGCAAGCTGGAAGTAACTTTCAACTCAGACGAGCAGAATTATCATCCTCACTACCATCTGATACTAGACAGCCGTGCAGCAGCAAATACACTGCGAGAGAAATGGCTGGAGCGCTATCAAAATGCTTCTTGGAAGGGACAGGATGTGCGAGATGCAGATGACAACAGCTGTATAGAGCTCTGCAAGTACATGACGAAGCTCATCAGCAGCCACTCGAAAGACAGAGTGATATATGCGGCAGCTCTCGACACTATTTTTCGTGCTGTTTCTGGTCGTCGCACTCTGCAGAAATATGGG
>NZ_JBEPPK010000030.1:0-1179 GCF_040547285.1 Hymenobacter sp. UYP22
GTGTTGAGCTGGTGCCGGCGCTATGCCAGCCATTTCGTAACTTCTCAGCAGGCTGGCGCTACCTTCCCCAGCCTTGCCCGCCCCGTGGAACGGAGTCCCGAACAGCGCATCAAACAGCTGGAAACGCAGCTGCGCGAGCAGAAAAAACAGTTTGACAAGCAGTTGAAGGACAGCACAGACCTGAATCTGCTGTTGCGCACCATGCTGCAAGTGGTGGAGCAGGACCATGGCATCGCCCTGCCAAAAAAGTCTTTCCAGCGGCCGTTTCCCGCCTGGGGGCCGAAAAAAAGCTGAGCGTGCAGCGCAGCTGCCAGTGCTATGGCGTGAGCCGGCAGGGCCTTTATCAGCGCCGCCAGCGCCAGGCGCGGCAAGCCCAGCGGGCCAACGCCGTGCTGGCGCAGGTGCGGGCCGTACGCACCCGCCTGCCGCGGTTGGGCACGCGCAAGCTCTACCATAAAATTGCTCCGCTGCTGCGCGTGCAGGGCGTGAGCTACGGGCGCGATGCGCTCTTCACCCTGCTCGGCCAGCATCAACTGCTGGTGCCCAAAAAACGCAGCTTTATCAAGACCACCGACTCGCATCACCGCTTCCGCTGCCACCCCAACCTGGTCCACGACGCACCTGCGCCCACGGCCCCCAACCAGCGCTACGTGAGCGACATCACTTACCTGCCCACCCGGCAGGGCACCGTGTACCTGAGCCTGGTCACCGATGCCTTCTCGCGGCGTATCGTGGGCCACCACGTGCACGCCAGCCTGCACACGGCGGGCTGTCTGGCCGCCCTGGCCCAGGCCGTACGCGCCGCCGGGCCGGCGGCCAGCGGCGGCCTGCATCACTCCGACCGAGGCAGCCAGTACTGCTCCGATGCCTACCAGAGTGCCCTGCGCGCCGCCGGGCTGCGCTGCTCGATGACCGACGGCTACGACTGTTACCAGAACGCGCTGGCCGAGCGCGTCAACGGCATCCTCAAGGACGAATTCCTCTTCGTGCGGCCCGACGACCTGGCCCAGGCCCGTCTGCTGGTCGGGCAGGCCGTGCACCTGTACAACGAGGAAAGACCCCACCTGGCGCTGAACTACTTAACCCCTAATCAAGTCCATCAGCAAGCGAAAAGCCCCGCCGGAAAATCCGAGCGGGGCCCTTGCCTTATTCCTGTCAACAGTTAGCCGGACGCGACAA
>NZ_JBEPPK010000031.1:0-1083 GCF_040547285.1 Hymenobacter sp. UYP22
TAGAACAAGTAACTGGGGCTAAGTCGTAACAAGGTAGCCGTACCGGAAGGTGCGGCTGGATCACCTCCTTTCTGGAGCTTGTTCTGACTCGGTTGGCAAGCTGGGGCTCACTTCCCCTTGATTTCGTTATAACCTGTAACCACACCGTCGTTGTCTTTTCCTCTTATTCAATATTTTTACGGATTCGACTCCGCGAGTCGACCCGGGCTTGTAGCTCAGGTGGTTAGAGCGCTACACTGATAATGTAGAGGTCCCTGGTTCGAGTCCAGGCAGGCCCACTTTACTCAACAATAGGTCGAGTATAAAGTATGGGGGATTAGCTCAGCTGGCTAGAGCACCTGCCTTGCACGCAGGGGGTCAACGGTTCGAATCCGTTATTCTCCACACGTAATGAATGCCAACCGGGTATTCTTACATATGGAGTTACCAAATACACAATCATACGAGTAGTTGTACGATTGTACTGCACTGCCCAGTAGGGGTGGTACACGTTCTTTGACATAAAGGGTTAACAAAGAGAAACAAACGAGTAACAAAACGAGACGCTATGCCGCTGTGCGTAGCCCTTGTTGCCGGCTTGTTCTACGGAACGAGCCTCTACAGAAGTAGAAAAGGGCACACGGGGGATGCCTAGGCTCTCAGAGGCGATGAAGGACGTGATAAGCTGCGAAAAGGCCAGGGGATTGGCACATACAAGGTGATCCTGGCATATCCGAATGGGGCAACCCCCTACTTTGAAGAAGTAGGATCTTGAATCTATAGGATTTGAGAGGCAAACCCGGGGAACTGAAACATCTAAGTACCCGGAGGAACAGAAAATAACATATGATTCCCCTAGTAGTGGCGAGCGAACGGGGAGGAGCCCAAACCAGTGTAGTTACGGCTACACCGGGGTTGTAGGACCTCAACATCTGATTATCTAATCTTAGCTGAACGACGTGGGAAAGTCGATCATAGAGGGTGAGAATCCCGTAGGCGAGCTGATTAGGTACGGTAGAGGATTCCTGAGTAGGGCGGGGCCGGAGAAACCCCGTCTGAATCCAGCGGCACCATCCGCTAAGGCTACATACTCCTGAGAGACCG